>NZ_JADNAX010000003.1:0-487873 GCF_015550495.1 Romboutsia sp. 1001713B170207_170306_H8 | reverse complement strand
AAGGTTGGGCAAGAAGAAAATCCTTCAAACTTCTTATTAATGCATGCTATGAGTCCAAATGTAGCAGGTGTTATAGGCTCTGCGGTAGCAGCTGGTATATTACTTAAGTTCTTTGCTTAATAATTAAATACTACAAAAAGGTAATTGATTTTATATAATAAATTATTATAAAATCAATTACCTTTTATTTTATATAATTACATTTCCATAGTCTTACTTTCTTTAATACTTGATTTTTTATCTAAATGAGTCATATATAATTTAGTTTCAGACACAACCACTGGAGACAAGAAAAGTAGTGCAATCAAGTTTGGCAAAGCCATTAATCCATTAGCAATATCAGCTATAATCCAAACTACTTCTAATCTTAAAAATGCTCCAAGTAAAACCATTAAAACAAATAAAGTTCTATATCCATTTATTCCTTTTACACCAAATAAAAATTCGAAACACCTTTCACCATAATAGCTCCAACCAAGTATTGTAGTAAAGGCAAATAAACTTAAACTAAGAGTTAAGAATAAAGGGCCAATTGTAGGTAAAATACTTTTAAAGGCAGCTTGAGTCATTAATGCACCGTTAAAATCAGATTTCCAAACACCTGATAATATGAGGGCTAAACCTGTAAGTGTACAAATGATTAAGCTATCTATAAAAGTACCCGTCATGGAGATAAGTCCTTGTTCAGCAGGCCATTCTGTTTTAGCAGCAGCTGCAGATATTGGAGCACTACCAAGACCTGATTCATTAGAAAATACACCTCTAGCAATACCATTTCTAATTGCCATAGATACAGTTGCACCTAAAAAACCACAAAATGCAGCTGTGGTATTAAATGCACCTTTTATTATTAAAGAAAATGCTATTGGTATTTCTTTAATATAAGTTCCTAATATCAATAAGCATAGCACTATATAAGCTATAGACATAAAAGGAACTACTTTAGTAGCAACTTTAGAAATACTTTGAAGTCCTCCAAATACTACCAATGCAACTAAAACAGCAAGCACTATGCCTGTTACTTTAGGGTTAATACCCAAACTTCCTTTTATAGCATCTGTAATAGCATTAACTTGTGTGAATGTACCTATACCAAGTAAAGCTACTAATATACCACTAAAAGCGAAAAACATAGCTAGAGGTTTATATTTTTTACCCATACCATTTAAGATATAGTACATAGGTCCTCCAGAAATTTGACCGTTTTTATCTTTAGTTCTATATTTTATTGCTAGAACACCTTCAGCATACTTAGTAGCCATACCGAAGAATGCAGCAACCCACATCCAAAATAGTGCACCAGGTCCACCAGCCTTTACTGCTGTAGCAACACCAACAATATTACCTGTACCAACAGTAGCTGCAAGTGCAGTGCATAGTGCACCGAAACTTGAAATATCGCCACTACCATCATTTTCAGCAAAAAAGATTAGTTTTAAAGCTTTAGGTAATTTGGTAATTTGTAAAAAATTTAATTTAAAAGTAAAAAATATACCAGTACCTACTAAAAGAATAAGTAAAGGTGGCCCCCATATAAATGAGTCAATATTGTTTAATAGATCAATTAAATTCATAAAAACATTCCTCCATAATATTATTTTATGCTTTACAAAATCAATGAGGTTTTAAATGAACTAATTGACAGGAATTTAATATAAAATATTAATAATTTTAATGCAATAAAAAAAGCTAAATCTATATGACTTAGCTCTGGATATGCATGGAAACTATAATTTTAGTTATTATATATAAATTAAAATTATAAATAATACTTAGTTAAACTAAAGTAATTATAATAATTTATAGATACTAACATAAATAATAGTATAATCCCTGTCCTTTTGCCTGAGAGATTGAGCATAAGCCTTGCCCCTTCGGCGCCCTTTAATGGGTCTCTCCAGAGTTTCCTAAGCTTTACAGTCCTACTTATAAAAGTTCCTGAGAGTGTTACTCCTTCGGCGTATCTAAACGATAACTCTTCTATAAAGCTTCAACGGATATTGATTTGTTATAGCACTTATTTATTAGTAATCGTATACAATATTTAGAAATATGTCAATAAGATTAATAAAAATTAAATATAGGGAAAGTGAAACAAGGTATGAAAGATCAAAAATTTTAAATATAAAACATTTTTTCTTGATAAGGTAAAACAGGTATAGTAACATATTTTCATAGATAGAATATAAAAAATAATAATCTAAGGAGAGAGAAAAAATGGGCTTTCGTAGCAAAATAAAAGAGGCAAAACGAATTGTAGTAAAGGTTGGGACATCGACTCTTACATACGATAATGGAAATATTAATTTAAATAGAATTGAGAAATTAACAAGAGTATTATCAGATATAGTTAATTCAGGGAAAGAAGTGACTCTTGTAAGTTCTGGTGCTATAGGTGTTGGAGTAAGTAAACTAAATTTAAAAGAAAAGCCCAAAGATATAAGAGAAAAGCAAGCATTATCTGCAGTTGGACAATGTGAATTAATGCATATATATAGTAAATTTTTTGGAGGATATAGCCACACAGTAGGTCAAGTATTGTTAACAAGAGATGTTATAGAAGATGATCGAATTAAAAATAATGTTTGCAATACTTTCGATATACTTTTAGAAAAAAAAATAATACCTATAGTTAATGAAAATGATACTATATCTATAGATGAAATAGAAAATATAGTTAATTTTGGAGATAACGATAACCTATCAGCTATAGTATCTTTATTAATAAATGCAGATTTATTGATAATATTATCAGACATAGATGGATTTTATGATAGTGATCCAAGACACAATAATAATGCAAAATTAATTAGCGAAATAGAAGAAATAACAGAGGAGCTAGAGGCATGTGCAGGTGGAGCTGGAAGTGATTTAGGAACTGGCGGAATGGCTACTAAATTGATAGCTGCTAAAAAATCCACGGAACAAGGTATAGATATGATTCTAGCCAATGGTAAAGATCCAGAAATAATTTTAGATATCTTAAATGGAAAAGAGATAGGAACTTTATTTGTGGGAAAAAGAAAATAAATTTAGGGGGAAAAATATGAGTAATTTATTAGTCATAGGTAAAAGTGCAAAAGATGCATCTTATGAATTAGGAGTTTTATCAACAAAAGAAAAAGATAATGCTCTTACTTTAATGTCAGAAGAGCTTATAAATAGTAAATCAGAAATATTAGATGCTAATCGTAAAGATATAGAAAATGCGAAAAACAAAGGAATATCAGAATCACTACTAGACAGGTTAGTTTTAAGTGATGAAAGAATAAATGAAATGGCAAAAGGTCTTAAGGAGATAGTAAATTTACAAGATCCAGTTGGGGAAGTTGCATCTATGTGGCAAAGACCTAATGGTATTCAAATTGGTCAAAAAAGAGTTCCAATAGGAGTTATAGGTATAATTTATGAATCTAGACCGAATGTAACGTGTGATGCAGCAGGTCTTTGTTTAAAGACAGGAAATGCATCTATATTAAGAGGAGGAAGTGATGCTATAAATTCTAATAAAGCGATAGTAAAAGCTTTAAAAAAGGGAATAGAAAGAGCAGGGCTTCCAACAAACTCAATACAACTTATAGAAGATACATCTAGAAGTGTTGCAACAGAGATGATGAGGCTAAATGAATTTATAGATGTATTAATACCTAGAGGCGGAGCAGGACTTATACAATCTGTAGTAAAGAATGCTACAGTACCGGTAATAGAAACTGGAACAGGTAATTGTCATATATATGTAGATGAAACAGCAGATTTTGATATGGCTAAAAATATTATAATAAATGCTAAAACATCTAGACCAGGCGTATGTAATGCAGCAGAAAAATTATTAGTAAATGAAAAGATAGCAAAAGAGTTTTTGCCAATGATAGTAAAAGAGCTTAGAGAAAAAAATGTATTAGTAAAAGGTGATGAAATATCAAAATCTATAGTTAACGATATAGATTTTGTCAATGATGAGTGGAATATAGAATATTTAGACTATATAATAGCTATAAAGGTTGTAAAAAATCTAGATGAAGCAATATCTCATATAAATAAATATGGAACAGGACATTCAGAATGTATAGTTACAGAAAGCTACAAAAACTCTCAAAAATTCTTACAAAGAGTAGATGCAGCAGCAGTTTATGTAAATGCATCAACTAGATTTACAGATGGATCAGAGTTTGGATTTGGAGCAGAGATAGGAATAAGCACACAGAAATTACATGCTAGAGGACCAATGGGATTAAAAGAATTAACTACTATAAAATACATTATTTATGGTAATGGTCAAGTTAGATAAAAAATAGGCTTGCTCAAATAAATTTTGAGTAAGCCTATTTTTTAATTATTTTCAACTAATTCAACTGTTAATTGACTTTCTTTTTTTGCTTCATCAATTTTACTTATATACTTTTGAGATATTTTAGTTAATATAAATGCTACAAATAAACATGAAATAATTTTATCAACCATGTTACTTACTAATCTAGGTATAAAAACGCCACTAAAAATTATTTCGTTTGATCTAGATAATATAGCTAATAATAGACTAGATCCATTACTATTAAGTTCTCCAAATAGATATAAAGAAATTGGAGTACTAATTAAAGGACATATTATAGAAAGTATAACCCCAACAATAGAAGCTTCTTTATAAGAAAAGCCTCTCTTATTAGAAATAAATCCAACTATTAAGCCTAAGGCAATGTTAGCAAGAATATATGAGTATGTAAGAGGATTTGAGACAAAACCTAATATAATATTTGATAATCCACCAATAAGAGCACCTAAAATTGGACCTAATGTTACTGCACCGAATATTGTGCCTACAGTATCTAAAAATAATAACGGAATATTTAAAACTTGTACAAATAATCCTAAGATAATATTAATAAAAATACAAAATACAAATGTAATAGACTTATTTTTCATATAACCACCCCTTTAGGATAAAGTGTAGATTAAAGAGAATAATAACTGAAATTGCAATTTTTTATACTAAGATATATAACCATCAGTATTTATTATGGATAGTTATTTTAAGGATAAATATATATATATATTTGGAATTAAAAGTAAGAATATGTAGAAATATAACAGATATTAATTTATATATTTTTTTACTAGATGACTTATTTATACTAAACATATGAACATAGTAATGGTAGAATAATAAAGAAAGTCAAAAATGTATATTAGATTTAAGTTTTGATAGATTTTAGCGATGAAAATAGAAAGGAATACCTTATGAGAAAAATATTAGTTTTAGCAGAAAAACCTTCAGTAGGTAGAGATATAGCTAGAGTATTAGGTTGTAAAAATGACAAGAATGGATATATAGAAGGTCCTAAATATATAGTTACATGGGCTTTAGGACATCTAGTAACCTTAGCAGACCCAGAGAGTTATGATGAAAAATATAGAAATTGGAATATAGAGGATCTACCGATACTTCCAAATTATTTAAAAACTGTTGTAATAAAAAAAACTAGTAAACAATTTAATGTAGTAAAATCACAAATTAATAGAGATGATGTAAATGAAATTGTAATTGCAACTGATGCAGGAAGGGAAGGAGAGCTTGTTGCAAGATGGATAATAGATAAAGTTAAAACAAGTAAGCCATTAAAAAGACTTTGGATATCATCTAATACTGACAAGGCTATTAAAGATGGTTTCAACAAGTTAAAAGATGGAAAAGAATATGATAATTTATATTATTCAGCAATAGCAAGGTCAGAGGCTGACTGGGTAGTTGGTATAAATGCAACTAGAGCTTTAACAACTAAGTACAATGCTCAACTTTCTTGTGGTAGAGTACAAACTCCAACATTAGGTATGATATTAAAAAGAGAAGACGAAATAAGAAAATTTAAACCTAAAGATTATTATGGTATAGAAGTTAATACTATTAAAGGGAATAGTAAATTAAAATTTATATGGCAAGATAATAAAAATAAAAGTGAATCAACATTTAGTGAAAATAAAATAAACTCTATTATTGAAAAGATAAATGACAATAAATTAAAAATAATTGAAGTAAGTGAAAGCACGAAGAAGAAATATTCTCCTCAGCTATACGATTTAACTGAATTACAAAGAGATGCAAATAGAATATTTGGTTATTCAGCTAAAGAAACATTATCTATAATGCAAAAGCTATATGAACACCATAAAATACTTACTTATCCAAGAACAGATTCTAGGTATTTAACTGAAGATATAGTAGATACCTTAAAAGATAGAATAAAAGCGGTAAATGTAAGTGACTATACTAGAATTTGTACAAAATTATTAAAATCTAAATTAATAGGAAATAAATCATTTGTAGATGATTCTAAGGTAAGTGATCACCACGCAATAATACCAACAGAAGAAAGAGTATTTTTAGGCGATTTAAGTGATAAGGAAAGAAAGATTTATGATTTAGTAGTAAAGAGATTTTTAAGTGTATTATGTCCTCCATATGAATATGTTCAAACGATAGCTATAGGTGAAATAGAAGGTGAACAGTTTTCGTTAAAAGGAAATAAAATAATTAACTTAGGGTGGAAAGAAAACTATAAAGATATAGATGATGAAGAGGATTATGATAGTATACCTGATTTAAAGAAAGGCGATATATTAGATATAAGTAGGATCAATAAAACTAGTGGAAAAACTAATCCTCCATCATATCTAAATGAAGGTACAATTCTTACATCTATGGAAAAGAATAACTTAGGTACAGTGGCAACTAGAGCAGATATAATAGAAAAATTATTTAATTCATTTTTAGTAGAGAAAAAAGGAAAAGAGATACACATAACATCTAAAGGAAGACAATTGTTAGACTTAGTCCCAAGTGATTTAAAAACACCAGAACTTACAGCAAAATGGGAATGTAAGCTAAATCACATTTCGAAAGGAAAACTAAGTAAAGATGTATTTTTAAAGGAAATAAATAATTATTCTAAAGATATTGTTAAAGAAATAAAAAATAGTGATAATAAATTTAAGCATGATAATTTAACGAGAAATAAGTGTCCAGAATGTGGTAAATATATGCTTGAGGTAAATGGAAAGAAAGGGAAAATGCTAGTTTGTGAAGATAGAGAATGTAATACTAGAAAGACTATTTCACAAGTTACTAATTCTAGATGCCCAAATTGCCATAAAAAGTTAGAATTAAAAGGTGAAGGTGACGGAAGAATTTTTGTTTGTAAATGTGGATATAGAGAAAAGTTATCAGCATTTAATAAGCGTAAAAAAGAAGAAAAAAACAAAGCATCTAAAAAAGATATAAAAAAGTATTTAAAAAATCAAAATAAAAATGATGAAGCTTTTAATAACCCATTTGCAGAAGCTCTTTTAAAATTAAAAAAATAATATAAAATATGGTATATGGAAATTAAAGCATCAATTTCTATATACCATATTTTTTATGCGTAATTATGCTATACTTTTTATAGGAATTATAAGTAAGGAGGTACTTATATATAATAAATTTATGGGGATATTAAACGATATGAAAACTCAAATTATTACGTATAATACTTTAGAAGATGAAGTAATTAAAGATGATTTAAGCATGCTCATCAAATCCTTTACTAAATTATGTTAAAGAGGTATTGTAATGAAAAATAAAAAAATCATAAAGTGTTTTTTAATTGTTATTTATAGTATATATTTAGCTTCTTCGGTTTACTTTTTTAAAGAGAATGAAATGCAAAAAATAATCACAATAGGGCTTTGTATAATAGGTACCATAGCATTAAGTATAATAAATATAAAATATAATAAGCTTTTAGATAATGGTATATTTGTGAATTTAACGTTTTTTATTTTTATATCTGTATTACTTGGAACTTGTTTTAAATTCTACAATATAAATCATTATGATGATTTTTTACACTTATATTCAGGAATAATTACATGTAATATAGCATATTTAATTATTAAGTATTTTAATAATAGTGAAAATATAAATAATATGAATATAATTTTTATAATTACTTTTTTATTTATGTTTGTAATGGGAATTGCAAGTATGTGGGAAATATTAGAATTTACTATAGATAGTTTATTCGGAATGCATACACAAATTGGTGGATTAAAAGATACTATGATTGATATGATTGATGCACTTATAGGTTCTATAATATCTATACCATATTTCACCTTAAAATTAAAAAATAAGAATATCTCAAATTAATTTGAGATATTCTTATTTTTATTTATAAATATTATGATGTAAACTCAATTTCATCATTTAAAGTTCCTTGTATATATGCATCTATAGATTGAGAAATTCTCTTAGCGGCAACGACAGCTTCTATAACTGTACTTGCACCATGGGCAACATCTCCACATGCAAATACACCTTCTCTTGTTGTTTGTCCAAATTCATTAGTATGTAAAAGACCTCCTCTTTTTACATCTAATCCTTTATTATTAACTACTATATTATTTTTAGCTTCTTGACTAACTGCAATTAAAATAGAATCACACTCAACTAATTTTTCACTATTTTCGATAGTAATAAGTGAAGTAGAACCATCCTCATTAGTTACTTTTTTTGTATCAGCAAGTATTATACCTTCATCTACTATTTCAACAGGTGATTTAAAAGTATCAAATAAAACACCTTCATTTTTAGCATCATTAATTTCATGCTTAGTAGCAGTCATATCTTCAAAATCACGTCTATATGTTATATATACTTCTTTAGCTCCATAGTGCTTTGCACTTCTAGCTGCATCCATAGCAACATTACCAGCACCTATTATTACAACTTTTTCACCTAAGTCATAAAGGTGAGGACTCTTTAAATAGTTTATGGCATAATGACAATGACCAAAAGTTTCACCCTTAATATTCAATCTTTTTGGATTCCAAACACCTGTACCTATAAATATAGCTTTATATCCATCTTCAAAAAGCTTATCTAAAGTTACAACAGGTCCAACTAAAGAATTTATTTTTATCTTTATACCATATTCTTTTAATCTTGTACCAAGTAAATTAATTATATTTTCAGGCAGTCTAAAACTTGGTATACCATAAGTTAATACTCCGCCTATTTTTTCATTTTTCTCAAAAATAGTAACATCATATCCCTTTTTAGCTAAATCAAAAGCAACTGTTATTCCAGCTGGACCAGAACCAACTATAGCTACTTTTAAATTATTAGACTCGGGTTTTGTAATTTTCATATTTTTTAAATATTCAAATGAAATTTCTTTTTCTATATCATAAAAATGCACAGGTTCACCTTTTATACCTCTTATGCAGTTACCACTACATTGATTCTCGTGTGGGCATACAATTGCACATATAGAAGATAAGGGATTATTTTCAAAAAGTATTTTACCCGCTTCTTCGAAATTATTTTCTTTAAAAAGTTTTATTATTTCTGGAATTGGAGTATTAATTGGACAATTTTTTTGACATCTAGCGTTTTTACATAAAAGACAATTATTTGCTTCATTTAAAAGATTATTCATAATATCCCCCTTGTAGTATTAATTTTATTATTTAGATTATATTATATCAAAAAAGTAAAGTGAAATTTAATTTATATTTTAACAAAGATAAAAGATAAATGTATATTTTGTTTTTTAACTACTATAGTTTACTAAATATGTATATTTTAGTAATATTATATATGATATTGTAAAAAAAGATAAATAGTACTGCTTAGGAGGAATCATAATTGTTTAAAAAGCTTTTTAGTTTAATTAATAAGAAAAAACAAACAGAAAATTTAAAAGAGGTTAGCAATAATATAGAAGTTGTTAATGCAGAAAATGAAGTTTCTATAGCTGAAATTAATGAAGAAAAATTAGAAACAGACAAATTACTTAAAGTAAAAATTAATGAAGATAGTAAAAAAGACGCAGAAGAAATTATATCGAAAGAAGAAATGGATAATGTAAAGAAATTCTTACAAGAAAATGAGGAATATATAAAAAATATTAAAATAAATAGAGGTCGAGGAATAAGGGCTATAGATTTATATAGCGAAGAAGTATTAGAGTTTAATACATACAAGGAGTGTAGCAGAAAATTAAAAGTACCACTGTCATACATAAAGGAAAATTTAAAATATGGACATACAGATTATATGGGAATTGCAATTAATTATCTAAAAGAATCTCTTGGAGAATCAATGGAAGATGAAAGCGAGTATTTAAATAGCAATAAAACTCCAATTGAATTATTTAATTATTTAAATGATAAAATATTTTCAAATAAAATTTCTGAAGAAAAAAGAGAAGAAATTCTATCAAGTGATAAAATTGAACCGTTGAAGATGCATTATAAATTTGAGTGTATAGATAAAGAATACGATGATTACTTTACAAAGTATGGGACTATAATTAAAAGAGGTGGAAATAAAAAAATTGAGTTAGTGAATCAAAAAGGAGAAGTAATTGAAGTATTTAAGTCTTTAGTAAGTTGTTGTGATTACTTAAATAAAGATAAAAATGAAATTACTTATAAATTAAAACATGGATATAACAAAGTTGGTAGATATGAAATAAGATATAGTTTAAGGAATATATAAATTCATAATAAATTCATCTTACTTTCATTTAGTATTCACACTTTCTGATAATAAATAATGTAATATAAATATAGAATAAATTTTTAGGAGGAACTTATGTCAGAAGATAAGGGTGTAAGAGAAAATAAAGAAGATTTAGTAGTTGAATCTACTGACTCTATAAATTATATAGACAAAACTAATAAGAAAAAGAAAAGATTAAAAAAAGTAAATATAAAAAAAGATATAGTTAAAAAAGTAATATCATTTACTCTAGTAGGTGTTATTTGCTTAGTAATAGGATTTACATATGGTAAAAGTGTAGGTAGAGGTTTACCAGCCACTTCAAAGACGTACAGTAAAGGTAAGGTATATGCTACAGTTGGAGATACCTCTATTACAGGTAAACAGCTACAATCAATGATGGATCCATACTTCTATTTACAAGGAAATACCAAGTTAAGTGATGAAGAGATAGAATCATATGAATATAGTATGTTAGATTATATGACTACTGTAGAAGCTATGTATAAAGAGGCAATAGCAAATGATGTTAGTATTACAGATGATGAGGTAGATTCTGAATATGAAAGTACAATGAGTTCAATAGAGTATCAGTTTGGAATGACAGAAGATGAGTATTTAAAAGAATTTAATATGACTGAGAAGTCTCTTAAAGAAGAATTAAAAAAAGAATTAATTGCTATAAAATACTTAGAAGAATCAACAGAGGTAACTGAAGAAGAAGCTCAAAATTATTATGATAAAAATAAAGATGAATTTTTAAAGGTTAAAGCATCACATATATTAATAAAAACAACTGATGATGATGGAAATGAATTAAGTGATGAAGAAAAAGAAAAGGCCAAATTAAAAGCTGAAGAAATATTAAAAAAGGCAAAAGATGGAGAAGATTTTGCTTCTTTAGCTAAGGAATACTCAGAAGACAGTAGTGCAACAGATGGTGGAGACTTAGGATTTTTTAAATCTGGTGATATGGTAGAAGAGTTTGAAAAAGCAGCATTTTCTTTAGGAAATGGTCAAATTTATGATGAGGTTGTAGAAACTGATTATGGATATCATATAATTATAAAGACTGATGAACAATATTCTTCATTTGATGATGAAAAAGAGTCTTTAATAAGTGAATTATCTTATAATAAACAAAATACATTAATAGACGATGTACTAGAAAAATATGAGGTAGAAATAAAAGAATAATTTTAAAAAAATAAGGTGACTTAATATATTAGTTACCTTATTTTTATTATACGATTATAAAAAATGTATAAGTTTATGATATTATAAAATGTATAAAGGGAGATGAGATTGTGATTAAAAAAAAGAGCGATTTATTCATTGAGGATGGAAACTTAAGAAATGGAAAAGGTAATGTAAAAAGGGAGCATATAATTAAGGGAGATGAATTTAAGGGAAAAGGAAAACTTTTTGCTAAAATTACAATACCAAAAGGTAATTCTATAGGGATGCATGATCATACTGAAGATTTTGAAGTATATTATATTTTAAGAGCAACAGGGCAAGTCTTAGATAATGGTGATCTTATTCAAGTTAATGAAGGTGATGTAATATATACTGCAGATGGAAATGAACATTATATAGAAAACATAGGAAACGAGGATTTAGAGTTAATAGCATTAGTTTTATATGAATAAATAAATGCTCTGGTATTCCAGAGCATTATTTAAATAGATTTGCCTAAGGGAAGTTAAGACTAATTAGTTAGATAGAGGCTAGAACACTTATTATATTTATATCAATATAAACAATGATAAATTTATATAATATAAAAAAACTATGGTGGGTGATGTCATATTTATATGGTTATCATGATATAGTAAAAATATAGTACTGCTTATAACCTTAGGCAATTCTAGTAATATTATTTTAACCAAAATCTACTTTATTTATTATATTTTAAATTTAGTTATTATAGATTCTAGTTCATCATTATCCTCATCTATCCAAGTATAAAAATCTTTTTTCTTGTTATTAACAGCGGTTCCTATTTCAAATAATAATTTTGGCAAATCTGTAGCTTTGAAATCACCTATAAATCTACCCAGTCTAGTTTTACCTAATTTGAAATCGCCATCAACAAACACTCCAAAAGCATCTACTAATTGTCCATCGGATTTTTTCTTTTTACCAGTTAATCCAATGGCTCCTATTTGGTGCACACCGCATGAATTCATACAACCTGATATATATATTCTAGGAATAGCATTTAGTATATCGTCATTTCCATTATCTTTAAAAAATGATATTATATCTTGTAACATTTGTTGGCTATTTTGAATTCCAATTTGACAAATTGGAACGCCTATACAAGCTACACTTTTTTCTATGCTAGTATTCCCACTTATATTAGTAGTTATCTCAAGGATTTTTTTTGCTTCATTTCCATCAAGATTTATAATATATAAGCCTTCTGTCATTGCTAATCTAATCATAGGGTTTTTACATTTATCCAATTCATATAACAAAGATTTCAAATCTCTAAGAGATAAAAGACCTCCAATAGGGTGGATATAAACAGCATATCTTCCTTGTTGTTTTTGTTTTATTAATCTAGTGTTGAAAATATCTAATTCAGTGCCACCTTCATCATATTTTATTGGTTCAGGATTAAGATCGAGGCCACCTTTTTCTTTTTCTTTAGCAACATATTCTTTGAAAATTTTTAAAAATTCATCTTCTCCTAGATTGCTAACCATATATCTTACTCTTGCTCTACTATGATTTTTATAGTCTCCATGATCCATAAACATTTTAGTAAGACCTTCAACATAATAAAGTGCATCTGATGGTTTAATTAATTCATCTAATTGTAGAGAAACCGATGGATTTTGTCCTAACCCACCACCAACAAATACTTTAAAATATGGTTGATTATCTTTTATTGTAGCTATAAATCCTAAGTCTTGTACTGTACAGTGAGCAGTATCACTTTCGCAATTAGAGTATGAAACTTTTAATTTTCTAGGTAAATGATAAGTTGTAATTTTATTTATAAAATGATTATCTGTAGCTATAGAGTAAGGCGCTACATCAAAAGCTTCATTCTTATCAACTCCAGACAAAGGAGATAAACCAACATTTCTAGGGAAATTACCTCCACCACCTCTAGTAAATATATTATTATTTATTCCTTCTTCCATAATGTTGCAAATAGCATCAATATCTAATCCGTGTAATTGTATAGCTTGTCTAGTTGTCAAATGTATATGGCTTAAGTTATGCTTATTTGCCATTTGGTAGATAGTATGTAGTTGAGAACGAGATAACACACCAGAAGAAACTCTAAGTCTAATCATGAAAGACTTTTGATCTCTTTGTGCATAAACTCCATATCCGCCTGAAAATCTTTTATATTCCATTTTAGGTATTTCACCATTAAAAAACTTTAAAGAAAATTCTTTAAAATTAGGAATTTCTTTTAATAATTTTTCTTTTAAATTATCCATTTTTACACCTCAACTATATATTTGTTTTCAAAATATATTATTTACGTTAAAAGGTATAAATATTATATATACTTATTTTAAAGTTAAAAATATATTATATATAAAAGACGTGATATAATTAAATAAAAGAAATAAACTAGTAGTATTTTGTTTTAAGTTTTTACTTTATGGTTTATAATTAAGACAAGAAAATTATAAATATAGGAATAATCTGAAGGATGTGAGTGTATGAGGATTATTAAAGATGACAAACATAGAAAATTAGCTATTATAATTATGATTCCTGTATTACTTATAGCTCAATATTATCTTTTTAAATTTGGAATTTTAAAACCTATGATAAAGGGCGTTGAAATAAAAATAATTAATGGAGATTATATTCAAGATATAGATAAATATGTTATAAGATTAGGAGAGGAAGTAACCTTATCTAGTGGAGACTATATAAAAATACCTAATTACGCAAAAGACCCAGATATAAGTTTTAAAATATTGGATAATAATAAATCACTTAAAATTATTGAAAATAGTGATAAAGAAGAGAATACTGCTACATTAATAGGGATAAAAAAAGGCTATTCATCAATTGCTATTGTTAAGGATTCACGAGTATTAAAAAAAGCTACTGTGTTAGTAGTAGATCCTCAGGTTGAAAATTTAAATCTACAGGTAGATGGAAGCTTGGTTTTTGTAGGAGATAGTGCAAAAATAAATAGCAGTGTGGAAGTAGATTATAAAAGATTTAAAGATTCATATGAAGTTACTTATGAAAGCTCAAATGAAGATATATTAAAAATTGAAGATAATGAAGTGAAGGCTGTAGGCGTAGGTAGTGCTACTATTTATGCTAAATCAGGGGATAAGGTAGATTCAATTAGATATAAAATAAATGCAAAAGTAGAAAAAATGGAAATTGATGATTCTATAGAATTAGGTGTTGGATCTATAAAAAAAATACAACCTAAAATAATTACTAATCCAAGAGGATTAAAAAATCCTGATATAGAGTATCAATTATTAGAATCTAAACTTCCAATAGAAAGGTCAATAAGATTGGATCCAAATGGAACTATTGTAGGACTTAGAGAAGGCGAAGAAAAAGTATTGGTATCATGTGGTGTTGGATGGAATAAAAAAAGTAAAATAATAACTGTAAAAGTTGTAAAAGAACCATTAATTAATCAATCTATACAAGATCTAATATCATCATATGATATAGAAGATAATAAGATGATAATTACATTGACATGGAGTAGTATATCTGAAATATTTAATTATGATATATACTTAAAAAACAACTCATTAGGTGAAGAGTATAGCTTAGTTAAATCTATAATAATGGATAAGATTGACCTAGATAATGAAAGTAAAATAAAAACTACTATAGAAGTAGATATAAGTGACTTAAAAGATATCGATTTAGATATTTATGTTGTAGGTGTTACTGATAAAGGAAATACAAATATAAGTAATATAACTAATATAAAACACTCTATTGAAGAAATTGAGGAAGATGTTATTAACTTAATCGCAAATATAGATAAAGATGATAATATAATAAATTTAGAATGGAACTCAATAGATAACTGTGAATATAATATTTATATAAAAGACATGGCTGAGGGAAATGATGAATTTAAACTATTAGCATCTAATTTAATTGATACTAACTACACAGTTAATATAAGTGAGAATATAGATATAGAAATATATGTATGTGCAATAAGCAATGGAAATGAAATAGCTAGAAGTGATATAAAAGTTTTTAAATAATTTTAAAATAATAAAAAGGATAAGCTTGAAGTTTATCCTTTTTATTATGCATATTTACACTAATTTATGTAATAAATTGGTGTAAATAAAAATAGAATTTATAAGTAAATATAATACTTGTATTGGAGAGATGAACAGTGAAAAGAAGATATGAAAGAATTAGTATAGCATCAAAAGATTTGTCAAAGGAAGCATATAAAGCTTATGCTGGAAAAAAAGATTACAAAAGAGCTATAGAAATATATCTTTTATTAGCTGAATCAAAATGTGTACCAGATGATATTTCAAATTTTGCAAAAAATATGATGGGAAGATTAAGTAAAAAAATTGATGAAAATACATAAAGAGTAGCATATTAAAATCTAAAATGTTTAGATTTGTTGGAAAAATGTTTTCTTTATGATAGAATTAAATTAGGGATAAATATAAAAACAACAAAAGAAGGGGGGAAGTCAAGGAAACTATAGATCCTTGATGAACATTTTATGAACGAAAGTACAAGAATTTCTCTAGAAAGAGCTTCAGAATTAAAATCAAGAATAGAAGATTATATTCAAATAAGAAAACAAATTCCAAATGGATTGGAATTAGAAGAAGAAATAGATAAAAGAAAAAAACATATATTAAGTGTTCTAGGCGGAACAGAAGAAAATTGGAATGATTACAAATGGCAGTTATCAAATAGAATAACAGATGTAGATACATTGTCTAAAATATTAAAATTAACACAAAAAGAAATAAATCAAATCAAAGAAGTTGAAGGTCAATTTAGATGGGCAATATCTCCATATTATTTAAGTTTAATTAATCCTGAGGATATTGTTGATCCAATAAAATTAATGTCTATACCATCGTTTATAGAATTAGAAGATGAACAAAGTGATTTAGATCCAATGGGAGAAGAATTTACAAATCCTGCAGGAAGCATAACTAGAAGATATCCAGATAGATTAATAATAAATGTTACAAATGAATGTGCTATGTACTGTAGACATTGTCAAAGAAGACGTAATATAGGACAAAAAGATTGTCAACAATCAAAAGAAGTTTTACAACAATCTATAGATTATGTAAGAGAAAATACTGAGATAAGAGATGTACTTATCACAGGAGGTGATCCATTAACATTAAATGATAGTATGTTAGAATGGATAATAAGTGAACTAAGAAAAATAAAACATGTTGACTATATAAGGTTAGGAACAAGAACACTAGTTACTATGCCTCAAAGAATTACTGACGAATTTTGTGATATGATAAAAAAATATCATCCAATATATATAAATACACATTTTAATCATCCTATGGAAATTACAAAAGAAACTAAAAAAGCGTGTGAAAAATTAGCTAATATCGGTGTTCCATTAGGAAATCAAGCTGTTTTATTAAATGGTGTAAATAATGATAAATTTATAATGAGATATTTAAATCATGAATTATTAAAAATAAGGGTAAGACCATATTATATATTCCATAGTAAGCATGTAAAAGGAACTAGACACTTTAATACATCAGTGGATGATGGAATGGAAATAATGGAGTATTTAAGAGGATATACGTCTGGTATGGCTATACCAACATACATAATAAATGCTCCAAAGGGTAAAGGTAAAACTCCTTTACTTCCTCAATATTTAATATCAAAAGGAACAGATTATATTAAGATAAGAACTTGGGAAGGCGAAGTTATAAAAGTTGAAGATACTCCAGCGAAGGATATAAAATCTTTAATAAAAAATACTTTAGCTTAAATAAAATTATAGAAAAAAGGCTTAAAATTTTAACAATTTTAAGCCTTTTTTTTTATTAGTTTTAATTAGTAAAATTTATTATAAATAACATTTAAGTTATTTATCAGCTAAAATAATATAACCGTGCTAAATAATTAATATTAATTATTACTATATAGCTTCTTTTATACTATTATTTTTGAATTTTTCTATTCTTTGCTTATTTAATTTATTCATACCTATAGATGCAGTTACAAGAGATGTATAACATACTCCTATAAACACTAATATAGTTGTCCATGCAACGCTGTATCCTGCTTTATCAACTAATAATGCGAATACAGATGAACCAGCAGCAAATCCAACAGCAAAGAATATTTGAACTACTCCTAATATTGCACCGAATTCTTTTTTACCAAAGAATGAACCTGCAAGTAAAGATGGTCCCATCATATAAGCGAATACAGAAAGACCTTTTAACGCAGCGAATACTTGAGCAAGTATTGGCATTTGTCCAGCGAACATTAATGCTAAACAAGAAGTAGCAGCTAATATAGCAGCAACTATTAGACCTTTAGTTACACCTAACTTATCAAATATTATTCCACCAAATAGGTTTCCACCTAAAGAACATAAAGCGAATATAGAACCAACCATACCAACTATCATAGGGTCTATTTTTAAGTGAAGTTTTAAGTAAGCTGGATATTGAACTGCTAAAGCAGAAACATACATTCCTAAGAAGAATAATCCTAATGCAAATATCCAGAAGAATTTTATATTTTTAACTTCATTTAAAGAATATCCCCAATCGATTTCTTCGCTATCAGAAGATTTATCTTCAACATTACTGTTCGATTTACCTTTAACAATCTCAGAGCTATCTTTAGGCATTCTTAAGAATAATAGCGTTATTGGTATACCTACAGCTAATGAAAGTAAACCGAAAAGTAAGTAAGATTTAGATGCACCATTATTAGCTAATGAGAAAGCTGTTATTTGTTGTAAGAATATATTACCTATAGATCCTCCAGCAAAAGCAAGTCCTAGAGCTTTTCCTTTAGATAATTCATCAAACCAACCATTTATTAAAAGTGGAACTCCTATTGAAGATATTGCAGCAGTACCAACTTGAACAATACCTGCAACTATGTAGAATTGCCATAATTCTTTACACATAGAAAAGGCTAAGAAACCTCCACCAGAAAGAATTGTTCCTAATAAGTACATAGTTTTAAGGTTTATTTTGTTATACATAGCTCCTATGAATGGAGATGCTATTGCTGATACAATTGTACCTAATGTAAATATTAGTGAAAAACCAGCAAGTGTAAAACCATTTTCTTCTACGACATAACTTACGAATTGAGGTTGTATATTAGATGCAACTCCAAAAGGTATAGCTTGTATAAGCATGCAAGCTACAACTATAAGCCAGCCTGTAGCAAACTTAGACTTTTTATTGTTACTTAAAGTAGTCATTTTGCTTTTTCTCCTTTTTTTATTTAATTTTAGTCTCGATAAATGTCACAATCAGTCAGAATTTGTTTACCGAACAATAAAATACTATCATAGAAAAACTTGAAAAGAACATTACAACAGAGAGTAAACTTGAATCAAGTTGAATAAAAATACAAAAAAATTCAATAAAAAAATGTATAAAATAATTTATACTTAGAATAATGGAACAAAGTTAATTGAATAATAAGTAGTACTAACAAATTTAAAATAAGCGGAGGAAAGTAAGTGAGAAGTATTACATTTGGAGAATTACTGGAAAAATTACTGTATTTATCAAATCAAAAGAAAAGCGCGTTAGCAAATGCATTAGGATATGATGACTCATATATAAGTAAATGGATTAATGGTAAGAATTTACCAACTCAAAAAGGTATATCAAGTATATGTAAGTCAACATCAGAATTCATAGTTAATTCCCTTACAGCTACTTCAATGCAAGATATTCTTGATTACTTTGAAATGGGTGCTGATATAGACAATACAAACATATTAAAACAATATATTGAAGAATATTTAAAAGAAGCGTATATGCAAACGTCTCAAAAGAGTTTGCCAAATGTATATAAAAATACACATTGTGAAGATCATTACAATGGAATGATTCATATTAATCCTAGATTGAGAAAAAAATATCTATCTAAAGATTTAGAAGCATATATTACTAAAGTTAATAAACTAGATTTAATAATCTATGCTAATCTATATAAGTTAAATATTAGTGATAAGATGTCAATTGCACGTATGAAATATGATTTATCTAAAACGGAAGATCATAGTACGTTAAAGATTAGATTTTTAACAGGTTTTAGTGGTGATGACAAAGATATAATATTTAATACCATATTATTGATAAATCTTATTACACTTTATCCTAAAATGAAGTTTGAAATATATAATTGTAATATTAACTCTGATTCTATAATTTCAGTTATAAAAAATAGAATATTCCATAGTGCGGTTTACTCTGGAGGAGATCAGTGTTTATTTACAACTATGTCAAGAGAAAAAAGAATTGTAGATGATATGTACTATAATTTAGAGGAGATATTAAAAAATAAAGGTAAACCATTGGTAAATAGTATATCTTCAACAAATTTAATAAAAGAGAAAGTATATACTCAATATATTATGGGGCAAGATTTAAGATTATTAATAGGATCTATGAATGAAATATTCATGCCACTAGATATATTTGAAGAAGTATGTAGTTCTACATTTAAGAATGATAAATCTGTTTTAGAGGAAGTAAACAATATAAATATATTTTTACAAAATGTAACTTACCAATCAAAGCTAAAAGTTTTAATTTGTGAATCTGAGCTAAAAAGATATATATCTTCTGGAGAGTTAAATTTCTTTAATAATAGAGTGAAATTAACATTTGAGCAAAGAGAAAAACATTTAAAATATATTGAAAAAATAATATTAGAATCATCAAAAGTTGAAGTTAAGCTTATAGAGAGTAGTTTAATAGATACATTTAAGGAAAATAAAAACCCAACTATATATCTATCAAGAAGTATAAATATATTACCTAAAGATATAGATAATGGAGTAGGTGATTATGAAATAATAAACGATACTGAGTTTAAGGGTATATGTGATAAATTCTTTGATACTATTTGGAATAGTGATGAATCTTCAATAATTAGTGATAAAGAAGAAATACTAGAACGTATAAATAAAGCAATAGCCTATGCTAAAATTGTTAATAAAAATTATAAAAATTAAATACTCTAGAATTAACTTGAATTATTCAAGGTAATATTGAATTAATTGAAAAAGAGCATATTAAAAAGATTTTTATACAGTTGACTTATTTTTTAAAAGGAATTAATCTTAAATCATGTTTTAAACATGTTTGAAACATAAATGCGATCGTAAGGGAGATAAAGTAATGACTAGAAAAATTTATTTTAATGGAAATATAATAACTGTAGATAAGAATGAATCTGTAAAAGAAGCAATAGTAATTGAAGACGGATTAATTAAAGAGTTAGGAACTAATGAAGAGATACTTTATAAATATGATGAATCAATTGAAAAAGTGGATCTTTGTGGTAAGACTATGCTTCCAGGATTTATAGATCCACATGGTCATATAGTTCCTGTTGCACAAACATTAATGATAGTTACTTTAGGAGATGTTACATCTAAAGAAGAATTATTAGCTAGATTAGAAGAGTCATTAAAGAATGATCCTCCTGCTGGAGATAATTGGTTAATAGGATTTGGATATGATAATACTAAATTTGAAGGTGGAGAACATCCAACTAAGTTTGATTTAGATAAAATAAGCACAGAAATTCCAATATCAGTTTCTCATGCGTCAGGACACTTAGCTGCTGTAAACTCTAAGGCACTAGAATTATATGGTTATGTAGGTGAAGATTATGAAGTTCCAGAAGGTGGAGTTGTAAGAACTGTATCTCCTGATTCTAAAGAGCCAAATGGAGTACTTGAAGAAAATGCTATATTAGATAGTGAAAAGAAAAAAATTGTAAAAGCACCAGGATTTGAAGAAATATTAAAAGCTATGGTTAAAGCTCAAAAATTATATGCATCATTAGGAGTAACAACAACTCAAGATGCATCTGTTGAAGAAGCTAACGGATACAACCATATATTAGGAGCATGTGCTCAAAATAATATGTTAATAATAGATGTTGTAGGTCTTGCTACTCAACCATCAACTAAAAACTTAATGAAGGATGAAGGTACTCCAAAAAGAGAATACTTCAATCATTATAAATTAGCAGGTGCTAAAACTTGGTTAGATGGTTCACCTCAAGGATTTACAGCTTGGTTAAGTAAGCCATATCATGTTGTACCAGAAGGACAACCAGCAGATTACTGTGGATATGGAACTCAAAATGATGATGTAGTAACTCAATACTTTGTTGATTGTATAAACATGAACATTCAAGTTCATACTCATGTAAATGGTGATGAGGCTTGTGAACAATTCTTAAGATGTTATGAAAGAGCTGTTGAAATAACAGGACATGGAACAGAATTAAGACCGGTTATGGTTCACTGTCAAGCTTTAAGATATGATCAGTTAGATAGAGTAAAAGCTTTAGGTGCTGTACCTACATTCTTTAATGACCATGTAAGATTCTGGGGAGATTTACACCATGATGAAGTTTTTGGTCCAGAAAGAGCTCAAAACATATCTCCAATGGGATGGGCATTAGAAAAAGGAATTAAGTTTACTATACATCAAGATCCACCAGTAAAAATGCCTAACCAGATATTAGGTATACACAATGCTGTAAACAGAAAGACTGAATCTGGTAGAGTTTTAGGTGAGCATCAAAGAATATCAGTAATGGAAGCTATAAAAGCTGTTACTATAAATGGAGCATATCAGTATTTCGAAGAAGACACTAAAGGGTCATTAGAACCAGGTAAAGTAGCTGATATAGTTATAGTTGATAAAGATTTATTAAGCATACCAGTTGAAGAATTAGAAACTGTACAAGTTTTAGAAACTATAAAAGAAGGAAATACAATTTTTAAAAAATAAACTATAATAATGCTATCAAGTAATAAATTGAGTATAAAATTGTCAAAAATAAAAGTCTATTTCATTCAATATGAAATAGACTTTTATTTTTTATTTAATTACTTAGATCAATATTTTTTGATTCAACAAACTTGACAATATATATTTTTAAGACACCCATTATAGGAACTGATAAAATCATTCCAGGTATTCCAAAGAATCCTCCACCTACTGTAACTGCAAGTATTGTTAAAAATGGACTAAGTCCAAGTTGACCTCCAACTATTTTAGGTTCAATTACAGCAACTTCTATTTGCTGAACTAAAATCAAATATATTAAAGAGAACATGGCTATTTTAGGATCATAAAATAAGTTGATTATTACAACTGGCGTCATTCCTATAACAGGACCAAAGTACGGGATTAAGTTCATGAAACCTACTAAAGTACCAAATAGAATGGAATACTTAGATCCTATAAAATAAAGACCTATTGCTGATAATAACCCAACTATAGCTGAATCTAAAATTTTTCCCGAGAAATATTTACCGATATTAGAGTTTAAATTACTACAAATATCTAATATTAAATTTCCAAACTTTCTGCCAAAAACTATGTACACCGATTTTTTAGAAAAAGATAAGAAACTTTCTTTTTCTAAAAGAATATAAAAACATATAATAAATGCTAAACAAAATTGTATTATAAATTTACCTATAGAAAATGTAGTATTGAATATATTACCAATATAACCTATAAATAAGTTGCTAAATTGAGGCATAGCAGACATAATTTTATTCATAACATCTTTTAAGGTATTAGGGTCAATAGTTTTTAAGCTTTCACCAAACTTAAATAAAAAATCTTGAGTTTGCTTAGCATAAGTTGGTAATTGATTTACTATATCAGAAATACTTTCAATTAAAGATGGAACTGTAAAAATTATAAATCCGCCAAGTAAAATAAGAAAAAATCCATAGGTTATAAATAACGAAAATATCCTCTTTAACTTAAGTTTTTTTTCAATAAAATTTACAACTGGATTAAGTATGTAAGCTAATATAAATGCTATTACAAATGGAGTAAGTAATGATAATAATAAGCTTACTATACTAAAAAAATAATCATAGTTATCTATAAATTTAATTAATATATATGAGACAACTACAGTAAGCACAATATTTAAGTAAATCTTTTTTTCTTTCAAAACAACACATCCTTTTAGTCATATAAATTAAATTAACTTCAATATAATTAATAGTAGTATTATACAATAAAAATATTAGCAATACCTATAGATTTTATGAAACTTAATAAATATTTAAGAAAATATATAGGTATAAAAATTATTTTCTAGGAGGTGAATGTTATGGATTATGAAGTAATAGTTAAATACAGTGGAGATATATTATTTCTTGAAAGTAAATTAGGCGTTTCTGTTGAAATACTAACACCTATATATGCTATAATAACGGCCGAAACAGAAGATCAAATTAGGGATTTACTTTCATATCCTCAGATAGAATATATAGAAAAACCATTCATACTTCAAAGTCAAGATACCCAGAGTTTCTCAAGTACAGGTATAAGTAATTTTAAAAATAGAAGTGGATTAACTGGAAAAGGAACTTTACTAGGGATAATTGATTCTGGAATTGATTATACATTGCCAGTATTTAAAGATAGTGAAGGTAAATCAAGAATATTATATTATTGGGATCAAGAAACCCCAGGAAATCCACCAGATGGATTTAAGGAAGGTACATTATATACAAATGAAGATATAAACAATGCAATAGAAAGTCAAAGCATACCAATATCATTATCAAACTTTCATGGAACTCATGTCGCAAGTATAGCATCTCAAATTGCAAGTGAAGCGAATTTAATAGTAGTTAAGGTAGGAAGTAGGACTGTAGATAATTATTCAAGAAGCACGGAATTTATGAGAGCCATAAAGTTTATATTAGATAGGGCTTTAGAATTACAAATGCCAGTGGCAATAAATATGAGCTACGGAAGTAATGAAGGATCTCATAGGGGATTATCATTATTTGATCAATATATAGATGATATGTGCTTATTTTGGAAAAATAATATTGTTGTTGCAGCGGGAAATAATAGGAATAAAGGTGGACATAAAAATATAAAATTAGAAAATGAAATTGAGGAAGTTGAATTTACTATAGGTGAAAATGAAAGAGTCATAAATATAAATATATGGCCTAATTTTGCAGATGATTTTAATGTGTACTTAGTAAATCCTTCAAATCAAAAAACTCAGTCAATTTCTTTAACATCAGGTGAAGTAAGAAATTCAATAGGAACAACAAGAATAAAAGGGTATTTTTATCCTATTGCTCCATATTCATTACAAAGAAGAGTAACATTTCAACTAACAACAAGTAGTCAAATAACACCTGGAATATGGAAAATAGTGTTCGAACCAGTAAAGATAGTAGAAGGGAATATAGATATATATCTTCCAACATCAGAAGGGTTAAGTAAAGATACTAGATTTCTGACTCCAACAACTGAACTTACAGTAACTGTTCCGGGAACAGCAAGTAGAGTTATAACTGTAGGAAGTTATAATTCTAAAACAGATGTTGTTTCTATATTTTCTGGTGAAGGTGATTTCGAAAGATGTGCATTTAAGCCAGATATATTGGCTCCAGGAGAAGAAATATTATCCTACTTACCTGGAGGTAATCAAGGCGCTTTAAGTGGAACTAGTATGGCTACTCCACATGTTACAGGAGTATGTTCTTTACTTTTACAATGGGGAGTTGTAAATAATAATGATCCATTTTTATATTCAGCAAAGCTTAAGGCACTATTATTAAAATCAGCAAGAAGAGTTGAATATATATCTTATCCAAATAGTCTAAGAGGGTATGGGTTATTAAATTTAGCAACACTAGAATTAGATCAATTAGCAGATCTTAATGAAGATTTAGATTATTTTTATAGAAAAAAAACAAGTAGAAGAAAAATAAAGAAAAAGAAAAAAATAAAAAACTATTACTTTAGGCAAAGTAATCTTTTTAATGGAATAATTGTCTTATATGAACCAGGGTTTGAAGAAGAATTAAGGAGAGTTGCTCCAGAAGCCGATTTTTTTAAGTTAAGTGATAAATTTGCAATTGTTTTTTTTAATGAAAGTAACTTAAATGCAATAGCATCATCAATATCTGTTCCTTCTATAACAAGATTACTACCACTTACTAAACTTTCTATATTAGGAAGAATTAATATGGGAACTGAAAATGGAGTTAATGCGAATGAAGAAATTGGAGTTAATTTTTTTAAAAATAATCCAGATATAAACTTAACTGGAAGAGGTGTTTTAATAGGGGTATTTGGAAGTGGAATTGACTATTTGCATCCAGATTTTATATATCCAGATGGAACATCTAAAATATTATATTTATGGGATCAAACAAAAGAAGGAAATCCTCCAGATGGATATACTATAGGAACTGAGTACACTAGAGAACAGATAAATGAAGCTATAGCACAACAAGATTCATCATTATCAACAGATGAGGAAGGATATGGAACTATATTATCTGGAATTTGTGCTGGACTTGGAAATTTAAATAGTGATTATGCAGGAGTTGCAGAAGATGCAGAATTAATAATAGTAAAGTTAGCAAAATTTGATGATATTTATAGTAATGCAATGGCTTTGGTAGCAACTCAATATGCTTATGAAAAAGCAGACCAATTAAATATGCCAATAGTTATTAATAATATATATGGAACAAACTCATTAGCAGGAATAAGCAGTAGAACTTTAAGTGATAAGATATTTTTTAATAGAGGCACTTGTGTAGTTAGCGCAGTGGGAAATGAGGGAAATGCAGAAACGCATACAAGTGGAAGGATATTATTTACAGGTGATAATCAAGATATAGAACTTGAGATAGAAAGTGAAGAAGCTAGTTTGACAATAGAAATATGGTTAAATAAACCAGATACTGCAGAAGCATCTGCTATTAGTCCTACAGGAGAACCAAGCAAACAACCACAAGTAAGCGACTTTTACACATCTGTAGGAAAATTTGATTTAGAGGGTACTATTTATGGAATAACATATATATATCCAACAACTTATTCAGGTCAACAACAAATAATTATAAACCTATTAAATGTAAAAACAGGGATTTGGAAAATTCGCCTAACCGGTGATTATATAACTAATGGAGTGTATAATGCTTACTTACCCAATAGGGTATTATTAAATCCAGGAACTAAATTTAGAAACCCTAGTCCAGAAAAAACTATAAATTACCCAGCTACATATAGTGATGTCATAGCAGTGGGTGCGTATGATAGTATAAATCGTGGTTTATGGCAAGAATCATCGAGAGGGCCTACGATAAGTGGTTTGCTTAAACCGGATATTATAGCTCCAGGTGTAAATATTATAGGACCATATCCTGGAAGTAGATATGCAACCATAACAGGAACTGCAGCATCTGCAAGTTATACTTCAGGATGTGTAGCAATGCTTTTACAATATTTATTAGTAGAAGGTAATTATCCTGATAAAGCCTTTGTTCAAAAAATAAGGACTTTATTTAGAGCAGGTGCCACTAGAAATAATGATAATATATATCCAAATAATAATTATGGATATGGTATTTTAAATATAAGAGGTGTTTTTGAAATACTTAGATAGTGGGGGAGATTATGGGAAAATCATACTCAATAGTATATGTAGGGGATATATCTAATGCTTTAAGTAGAAATGGCTTAAATGATTTTATGGTTTTAAATAATCAACTTACAGTTTTATATACAGATGATGATTTTAATTCATTAAGGCTGAATAGAATAGAAGAAATTGCATGGTGGCAAGAGGGAAGGCCTATTAGTAGTTTGATACAAATTGGGGAAGGTATCTCTGATGGAGAAACAGTATCTAGTGCATCTCAAGTTGAATATATAGAAAATAATCCATATATAACTGTAAAAGGTGAAGGTGTTATGATTGCTATAATAGATTCAGGAATTGATTATTTACATCCGGATTTTATAAATGATGATAACACTAGTAAGATTATTTCTATATGGGACCAAAATGGAAATGAAGATGAAAAAAGTCCTCCTCAAGGCATGATTTTTGGAAGTGAATTTACAAGAGAAGATTTAAATAGGGCAATACTAGAAAATGATCCTAGTCTAACTGTAGATAATATTGGAACGGGAACAATTGCAGCAGGAATAGCTTCTGGATCTGGAAGAAAAAATCCTTTATACAAGGGTGTAGCTCCAAAAAGTGAGTTGGTTGTAGTTAAATTAAGAGAATATGAAGGAACATTTTTAGAGGGTAGAATCAACTATATAAATAATGATTTCTTAGCGGCTATTAAATATATAATAGATGTAGCGGAAAAAGAAAATAAACTGACTATAATAAATTTAACTGTAGGAGAAAGATCAAGATCTGTAATTTTAACTAACTTACTAGATACATTTGAGTTTTTAACCAGAACAGGTATTGTTGTAGTTAGTGGAGCTGGAAATGAAGGTAATACAAATATACACTATGAAGGGATATTAAAAAACTTATCTTCTACGGATGTTATTTTAGAAGTAGGAAATCAAAAAGCATTAGACATAACAATGTGTCCGAATGGACCAGGAAGAAGTGGAGTTCAATTAATATCTCCATCAGGAGAATTAAGTTATAGAGTAGATTATTCTCCTGATAATGAGGTATATAGAGGAAAATTTAATTTAGAAAATACAACTTATGAAATACAAGCAATATATCCATGGCTTTTATCTGGTAATGGAGAAGTGTATATAAAAATAAATAATATAAAGCCAGGTATTTGGACAATAAGAACATTTCCAGAATTTGTGACAACTGGTGAATTTGATTTGTATTTACCAAATGGTAACTTAATTTCTAGCAATACTAAGTTTTTGGACCCAAATTCATTTACAACTATAACTTTATATGGAGCAACTGATAGTGTAATAACAGTAGGAGCATTTAATGACAAAACTAATAGTATGTGGATTGGATCATCAAAAGGTCCTATAAGAGCTAGAACTACAATAAAACCTGATATAGTTGCTCCTGGAGTAGATATTATATCTACGTTTATAAATCAAGAATATATAAAATCTACAGGAACTGGTGTAAGTAGTTCATTAACATGTGGAGTTTTAGCATTAATTATGGAATATATATCACTAGAAGGAGGATATCAAAGAAACTCTTTATTTACTCAAGTTTTAAAAACATACTTAATGCTTGGAGCAACTAAAAGTCCTATATACACATATCCAAATGATTCTCAAGGATATGGAATTTTAAATTTAAGATCAACAATAGAAGCTATAGCAAATAATCTATGAATTTAAAAAAGATAATATATTTTACTATATATTAAAATATATGTAATTTGTAATAATGTGAATTTATCACAAAAAAAAGTTAATAATAATTAAAAAGGCAACAAGAGGTGGTGACTTTGATGCAGGATAAAGCTAAAGCATTAAATGGTGAAAATAATCGTAGATTAGATTTAAAACAAGCTCTTGATAGAGCTATAAATGCACCATTTGCAGATGCCCATGATGTATATTCAGAAACTAATGTTAATATACCATCTGAAGAAAATACATTACAAGCTAAAGATTGGGTAGATAATGGAAGTAGAACTTAATATAATTAAAATAAAAGGGCTATCTAATTAGATAACCCTTTTATTGAGAAGGAACAACTATATATTGCCCTGCTTCTATATTGTAGTCATCTGATATAATATTTATATTTTCTTTATATACAATTTTTCTAAAATATTTTAAGTCTTCATTACTAATATCATAATTATATTTTTTTATAATATCATCTATTGTTTCTCCGGAAACAACGAGATGCTTAGTAAATGTTCTATCTGACATTATTTTATTATAAGCATTTTTATAAGGAATTTCATAAAGTTTTGATACTAAAGGTATATTTTTATATGCATAACTAGAAACTTCATCTAAACAAGTTATATAATCATAAAATCCATCTCTGAAAACTTGAGATATAGATTTATTATTGTCTACATTAGGAGCAATAAAAAATAATACTAATAAAAAGAGTAAACAATACTTCAAATATATCACCTCTTAATTAGTATTATTGACAAAAATATAGGGTTTATATCAAATGAAATATAAACCCTATAATTATATATTTTTATTTAACTGGGTAAAGTTATTATAAATGTACTACCTTTACCGATTTCACTTTCAACAGATATTTTTCCATTATGAAGTTCTATTAGATGTTTAGTTATAGTAAGTCCTAGACCACTACCACCTTTTACTTCAGATGTAGAATCTATAACTTGATTAAACTTATCAAAAATTTTATCAATATTTCTTTGACTTATGCCTATACCAGTATCTTTTACGCTGATTTGAATATAGTCATCTAAATCATTTATAAATACATCAATTTTTCCTCCAGGTGGCGTAAACTTCACTGCATTACCAATTAAATTTACAATACATCTTTCTATTTCATATCTGTCACACTCAATAATTTTTTCTTCTATCATAGTATCTATAGTAAATTCTATACCTTTACTTTCTATATAATCTTTTAATCCTAATATAGTTTCTTCGACTATAAATACAATATCTTCTTCTTTTTTATTGATAATATAGCTGTTACTTTGAAGTTTGCTAGTATCTATTATATTATTAATTATATTTAACAGACGTGTACAGTTTCTTCCCATTATATCCATATAGTAATCAAGTTTATCAGGTGTTAGCTCATTTTTTCTGTTAAAGTCTCTTATTAATTGACCAGTACCGTTAATTACATTTAGTGGAGTTCTAAGTTCGTGAGATAAATTAACAAAGTAGTTATTTTTATTCTTTTCTAATGTAATTAATTTATTAAATAACTTTTTATTTTTTTTCATTTCAGATTTTAGTTCTTTAGTTCTATTTTCAACTAAGTTATCTAGCCTTTTAACTTTTGTCATATTAAATTTAATAATAATTAGTGTAAATATAATGTATCCTAAGATTGCTAACTTACTTTTCCAAAAAGGGGGCTTTATAATAAATGAAACTTTATTTTCGTCACTCATTATGCCATTGTAACTTAAAGCCTTAACTTTAAAAGTATATTTTCCAGGTGATAAATTAGCATAAACTATTTTGTTAGTATGAGATAATACCCAATCGTTATCAGAACCCTCAAGCATATAATAATATTGCACACCGTCTAAATTTTTATAATCATCAACAAAAAAACTTAAAGTAATATTATTCTCAGTAGATTCAAATTTACGATTAGAGATATCTTTATAATTTAAACCTTTAACTTCAAACTTATTGAATATTACATTAGGTTTATATTTAGAAGTATTAATATCTTTAGGTTTGAATATATTAAATCCATTTATACCACCAAAATAAAAATCTCCATTTTTATTTTTAAAGTATGACTTTCCATTAAACTCATTACTTTGAAGTCCATCTATAACTGTATAATTTTCAAACACTTTAGTTTTTGTATTGAATTTAGAGATCCCGCTATTAGTACTCATCCAAAAATTATTGTTAGAGTCGATTAAAATACCATAAATATTATTATTAGGTAATCCATCGTTAGTTGTATAGTGAGTAAACTTTTCTGTACTAGTATCAAAAATATTTAGACCATGACTAGTTCCTATAACTATATTACCAAACATATCTTCAGTTATACTTCTAATTGAATTGTTAGTTATACTAGTATTATCATCTTCTATATTCTTATATACTTTAATAGAATTATCTTTGGGATTTAGTTCTACTAACCCTCCATCTAGAAAACAACCTATATAATATTTTCCGTTTTTACTTTCATAAATATCTCTTATAAATAAATCACTTATAGAATTTTTTATAAGATAATTTGTTATATTAGTTATTTCTTTAGTTTCAATATTCATAACAGCTAAACCTACATTTGTTCCAATCCAAAGGTAGTTTTTGCTATCAACAAATAATGATTTTATCATATTAACAGGTAATCCATCTTCAACTGAAAAGTTTTGGATCGTTTTAGAATTTTTATTAACAATAGTAAGCCCATTTGAAGTACCTATATAAATTTCATTGTTTAGGCCTGTTATATCTTGTATAGTATTATCGCATAAACTACTATTTTCACTAGTTAAAAAGTAACGATCATCATTTTTTTTATTTATTATGTTTACACCTGTTAAACTAGTACCAACCCAAATATACTCATCATCATCTTCATAAATTCCATGTATCATATTACTGCTTAAAGAATTTTTATCAAAGGGATCATACTTATAATGTTGAAAGTTATTATTAGGGTCGAAAATAGAAATCCCTTTATATGTTCCAACCCAAATTAATCCACTTTTATCTTCTATTAAACAGTAGGTTTTATCATCTATAAGGCTATTTTGGTCATAAATTTTATTTTTATAATTTATAAAGTTATCGTTTTCTGTATTATATTTAGATAATCCTCCCTGTGTATTTATCCATAAGTTGCCATTAGAATCTCTTAGTATATCTCTTATAAAATTACTAGGAATAGAATTATTTGAATTTGTATTTGTATAAACTTTAAACTCATAAGTATCAATATCTATTTTAAATAAGCCAGATCCTAAGGTAGCAATCCATATATATTTATTGTCATTATAGAGTCTATATATAGGATAGTCTGAGATAGTATTTATATTATTATTAGTAAATTCTTTAATTTTCTTTAGGTTTTTGTCTAGTTTAACTAAACCACTTTGAGTACCAAGCCAGATATCACCATTAGAATCCTCTTCTATTGAGTGTATATACTGTGTAGGTAAATCATTATTATTATTTAAAATCCTTTCAAATGAATCTGTATTTTTATTATATAAGTTTAACCCATTTGAGGTAGTAACTAATATATCACCAGCTTTAGTAACTAAAATTTCGCATATGCGGTCATTTGACAGTGTTCCATTATTAGACTCTGAAAAATATCTAGTAATATTATCATTTTTAGTATTTATTTTATTTAAACCATTTATAGTAGATACCCATACATATCCTTCATTATCTTCAATTATATCTACAATATAATTGCTGCTAATGGTATTTTTATTATAAATATCGTGAGTATATTTTTCAAAGTTATATCCATTGTATTTATTTAAACCATCATTAGTTCCTATCCAAATATAGCCATTGCTATCTTGAAAAATAGTTTCTACTGTAGATTGGGATAACCCATCTTCAATTGTAATACTTCTGAAATTTATGTTATCAGGAGTATTAGCATAAGATAAAACTGGACTTAAAATAATAATAAATAAAGCTAATAAAAATTTATCTATAAAACTTTTTATGTTCTTTGTCATTATTCACCTCGAGAGCTTATTATGTAATCTATAATTAGACTATATCAAAAAATAGGAAATTAATAAATTATAATTGAGTAATAAAATGTAAAAAACATAAAAAAATAAAGATATTGACTAAAATTTTAGAAGTTGGTATAATCTTCTTACAATATAGTAATACTAGAACTAAAGACTATGATGAGAAGAGTAGATATAAAATTTAGTTTTCAGAGAGTTGGGATAAGGTGTGAGCCCAATACGAAATTTATATTGAAGAACATCTCGGAGTCTCTACCCGAAAGCGATAGCAAGTAGGCCTAGACGGATGATCCCGTTACGATCATAAGCATAGCTTAACTAAGAGGTCATATTTTGACAATTAGGGTGGTACCGCGAGAGTATAGTCTTTCGTCCCTTTATATGGGATGAAAGGCTTTTTTTATTTTTAATAATAACTAAAATAGGGAGGAAATACAAAATGCAAAAACAATTTGTGACTGTAAAAGAACTATACAGAAACCAAAATGAGTATATTGGTAAAACTGTAAAGGTAGCAGGTTGGATAAGAACATCTAGAGGATCAAAAAACTTTGGATTTATAGAATTAAATGACGGAAGTTTCTTTAAGAACATGCAAATAATTTTATCTGATGATAAATTAGAAAACTTTAAAGAAATAACTAAGTTACCAATAAGCTCATCAATAATAGTTGAAGGAGAAGTTGTGTCAACTGAAGGAGCTAAGCAACCAATAGAAATACATGCAGCAAATGTTATAGTAGAAGGTGAATCAGACAGCTCATATCCATTACAAAAGAAGAGACATACGCTTGAGTACTTAAGAACAATAGCGCACTTAAGACCAAGAAGTAACACATTCTCTGCTGTATTTAGAGTAAGAAGTTTAACAGCATATGCTATACACAAATTCTTCCAAGAAAGAAACTTTGTATACTCTCACTCTCCAATAATAACAGGAAGTGACTGTGAGGGTGCAGGGGAAATGTTTAGATTAACAACTATGGATTTAAACAATGTTCCTAAAACAGAAGATGGAAATGTGGATTACTCTAAAGACTTCTTTGGAAAAGAAGCTAACTTAACAGTTAGTGGTCAATTAAATGCCGAAATAATGGCTCTTGCATTTAGAAATGTTTACACATTTGGACCAACATTTAGAGCGGAAAACTCATTTACTGCAAGACATGCATCTGAATTCTGGATGATAGAACCAGAAATAGCATTTGGTGATTTAGAAGATGATATGGAACTTGCTGAAGATATGATAAAATACATAATAAGCTATGTTATGGAGAATGCTCCAGAAGAAATGGAATTCTTCAATAGCTTTATAGATAAAGGCTTATTTGAAAGATTAAATAATGTACTTAACTCTCCATTCAAGAGAATTACATATACTGAAGCTGTAGAAATATTAACTAAATCAGGAGTAGAATTTGAATATCCAGTTACTTGGGGAGATGACTTACAAACTGAACATGAAAGATATATAACAGAGCAAGTATTTAATGCACCTGTATTTGTAACTGATTATCCAAAAGATATAAAAGCATTCTATATGAGAATGAATGAAGATGGAAAAACTGTTAGAGCGATGGACTTATTAGTTCCAGGTGTTGGAGAAATAGTTGGTGGTTCTCAAAGAGAAGAAAGAGAAGACGTATTATTAGAAAGAATTAAAGAACTAGGATTAAAAGAGGAAGATTATTGGTGGTACTTAGAGCTTAGAAAGTATGGAACAGCTACTCATTCTGGATTTGGTTTAGGATTTGAGAGAATGATAATGTACTTAACTGGTATGTCAAATATAAGAGATGTAATACCATTCCCACGTACTCCAAGAAATGCTGAGTTCTAAATTTATATAAAAATTTATTAAAAATTATTTTAAATTAAAAAATCACTGAAATGTAAGTTTGACTTAATTTATATTTCAGTGATTTTTATTATTTAATTGAATATAACGATTTATATTTTACGATAAGAGAAGGTTAGATTTAATAGATTAAAATTGGGTATATAATAGATATAAATTTTGAATGAATGAGGTGAATTATGAATTACACTAATATAAATAAATATGAATTGAAGAATCTATTAGAAAGTGAGAAAGAATGTTTACTTTTAGATGTTAGAACTAAAGAAGAATTTAGTGAGTATAAAATAGAGGGAGCAGTAAACATACCATTACAAGAGTTATTTTTTAATATGGATGATATTGAAAAATATAGAGATAAAAAGATAATAGTGTATTGTAGAAGTGGTCATAGAAGTATTACAGCATGTAATTTGCTTTCAATGGAAGGTTATGATGATCTATATAATTTAGAAATGGGAATAATAGACTATGTGATATAGAAAAATATATATAAATACTTAATTAAAGCTTTCAGTTAAGCTATAGTTAAGTATTTTTTTGTATAATAAATTTAATAATTTTAGCAGTTGGAGGATCGGTATGTATAATAACTATTCTAAGATTAACGGTGTTATGACTAGAAAAACAAAAAATAATGATATTAAAAGGAGAAAATTAAAGATAGAAAATTGTCCTAAATGTGACAGGCATATTTATGATATTGACATTTATTGTAAATATTGTGGGTTTAATTTAGAAGAAACATCAATTTATACTAAAGATGTTACTGTAAGTTGGAATTATAAAGACATTATTAACTATTTTAATATGCCTAAAACCTTAATTACAGCTACATTTGCAACATTTATATTATTTATAATATCAATATTAGGAAAAAATATAATTAGTGATTATATTTCTAATATAGACGATTTAGTAAACCCAATACATATATTATTAGGTTTAAACTTAGGTTCTTTAACTTATTATAAATCAACTATGATGGGGTGGAGTGGAAATGAACTAAAACTTGGTCTAGTTGTTTTTGCTATATTACCTATAATATCAATAGCTATATCTAATTTGATTTTTAATAAAAAAAATATTAAGAACATTAAAGATGTATTTAGGAATTCTTTAGGTGTTGGTATTTCTTATGGGATTATATTATTTATTTTAGCTTTAATCAGTAGAATAAAGATTAACTATTCGTATAACATGATGCAGTATGGATATGCTAATCAATTTAGTTTTGGAGCACTAGAAATGGCAATAAAAGGATTTATATTAGGTTTTTTACCTACATATGTAGTTCTTTATAGAAGAGAATATGAAGATGATAATATGTACCTAGAAATATTTAAAAGAGCTATAAACATGTTGTTAGTAGGTTATATATGTACATTTATAATAATATTTATATTGACTATTGTTGATAAAAGTTATCTGTATAGTTTAGGAATGTCTAGCTATACTGATATATTTAGTAAATTGGTAATAATAGCTCAATTATCAGTTTATATATGGTCATTTGGAAATTTTGTTCCTGTAAGTATTGGAAATAAAGTATTATCATTTGGAAATTTAATAAGTTCAGATTTATATTCAACTATAAATTTAATGCTAATAGCTATGTTTTTCTTATCAACATTAGTAATAATAGTATCAGCTTGCAAATTAGAAAGTAAGTATGGAAAAGAAAAAGGTATAAAACCTATTATATTAATGAGCTCTTTTTATGCTATATTAATTGGAACATTATCTATAACAACAAAATTAATGTTAAACGTAGGTACTGATGGATTAAGTTTTAGTAATTTTGCGACAGCATCAGTAATGGGATTTGGATTAATAGAATCGATGATAATTACATTTATATATAGTTTTGTAATATCTTTAATGGGATATAAGTTAAATATATTTAATTAGTAACGGAGGATAAAAATGAAAAATATAGAAAGTGATAGATTTTCAAATATGAAAGAAAAAATATTAAAAGATAAAAGTGGAAGAGAAAATTATAGAGAGAAAGTTAGAATAAATAATTTAATAAATGAAGCTGAAGACAAAAAAACTTTATTATTAATAGAAATGGGGACTTTATCATATCAGAAGATAAGAGACGGATATTTAAGAGATGATGACTTTAATGAAATCTCTAATGAGATTATAGAACTAGATAAATTTATATATAAGTCTAATTTAGAATTAGAAAAATTAGAAAGTTTGAATCGTATTAATAAATGTGAATGTGGAAACACAATAAAAGATCAAGATAAGTTTTGTTCTGTATGTGGAAAAAATGTAGAAGACATATATGAAGAAGAGACTATAATATGTGACTTATGTGAGACTGAAATTGATGCAGACTCTAATTATTGTGTATGTTGTGGTAAAAAAGTAGAATTAAATTATTAAAATAATATTTGATTTTTAACAAATAAAAGACTAATACCGTATATATAAATATGTGTGTTAGTCTTTTTTATTAAGATTTGTAATTAATTTGAAATATTTTATGAGATGAAAAAACATAGTAGATATGATAAACTATAAGATGTATTTAGATTGGTGGGAGGTAGTGTATGAAAAAAGATGTAAAGTCCAAAGGACATAATTTAGACGATACTTTTAGCATAACTATGGAATTAGAAAGGCCTTTGCTTTACGATGAATTAAGAAATGAAGTATATATTCAAGAACAAAATGAAAAGTCAAGAAGAATAAAAAATAATATATTAAAGTTAATTTTAGGGGTTTTAATTATTAGTATAGTTGGTTTTTTTATATGGGCTAGTGACAGCTATAAGCCACAATCCTTAGCAGAAAATTCACTTGTAAGCGATAGTTCAGTAGAAGTAAATGTAGGAAAATATATAACATTCACACCTAAAAATATAAACCCGACAAAAGGATTTATATTCTATCCAGGAGCTAAGGTTGAACCCGAAGCTTATGCTCCATTATGTAAGGAAATTGCAAGTGAGGGATATGAAGTAGTTATAGTAAAAATGCCTCTTAATTTAGCTATATTGTCTTATAAAAAAGGTGAATCTGTAATAGATGAATATAGTAATATAAAAACATGGGTTATAGGTGGACATTCACTAGGTGGAACTATGGCAGCTAAACTAGCAAGTGAAAATAATATGATAGATGGTGTTGTATTGTTGGCATCTTATCCAATGGGAACAGAACTTAAAGATATGGGCAAAGAAGTAATTTCTATTTGGGGAAGTAAAGATGGTGTAGTTAATTTTGAAAATCTAATAAACTCAAAAGAAAAATTACCTACAGATACTACTTATGTGGAAATTGAAGGAGCTAATCATGCTCAATTCGGTGATTATGGTGAACAAAAAGGAGATCAAACATCGATAATAAGTAGGGAAGAGCAAATAGATGTAGCATCAAAAAATATTATAAGATTTATGAATAAGATAAATTAAATTATAAATAAAAAATGCTTGGGCTAAAACCAAGCATTTTTTATTTTAAAGTTTTTTGTATAGATTAACACTGTTCCAATCGACTTTTTTTATGTCATTCTTAAATGCATCAGTGAACCATTTTATATCTTTAAACCTAATACATCTAATAATAAATAAAAGAGCTAAGTATAAAATCAGATCAGCTAGGACTTGTAATATAAGAAGAGATTCTAAATTTAACAGTGAAAAAGTGAACTTAATTGTATAACTAGAAATAATGATGCATATAATTGGCTTAATAACCCAATCTATTAAATCAAACTCTAAATTAGTAACTTTTAAAAGTCTGTTTATACTTAAGGAAGCATTAAATATGGTACTAGCAAAAAGTACTAGTATAAAACCTTCAATTCCACTTTTGGGGATAAATCCCAAAATAATAATAATTCGAAGAACCATGTCCATGAGATTATATTTTAAGGTATACATTTGTTGGTTTAAAGCATTCAAACTACCGTCAACAATTCTATCAAGATACATTAAAGGTATAAGAGGAGCTAATATTCTCATCATAAATCCACTTTCAGTGTTATTATAAATAGCTAATCCTAGTTCTTTTGAAAATATCATAAATAGACCTGTTGCAAATAATGCTATTAAAAGCGTAAACTTAAAAACTTTTGAAATTATGTAATTAACTCTTTTATTTTTATGTAAAGCATTTGATTCAGCTATTTCAGGTATGATAAGTGTTGAAAAAGAAGCTAAAAATATAGATGGAAAATTAAGTATTGGCATAACCATACCTTTTATCATACCAAATATAGCTATGGAAGACTCATTAGATGATCCATATGACCTAAGTGCATTTGGAATAAGTATATCTTCGACTGTTCTTAAAGAAGTTTGAACATATGCGCTAAATGCTATGGGTAAAGAAATTGAACTTATATCTAATAAAGAACATTTATTATTTAAAGATAATACGCTGGTTGATTTTTTCTTTTTTTCAAATAAATATAATAAATAAGAATATATAGCAGAAAGTATAGAACCTGAAGTCATACCAATTGATACTAAAGCACATGTATAGTCTAATCCTAGAGGTATGAATTTACCTACAAACAAACATATAATTAACATCATAGTAAAAACTTCTACAATATCGGATGTAACACTCTTCATGACTTTTCGAACACCATAAAAGTAACCTGCAAAGCAGCAACATATACCAACAAAAGGCATGCTAAATGCTAAAATTTTAAGGGACATTATTGCTCTAGAATCTTTTATCCATACATTGCTTATAAATTCAGAGCTATTATACAGAAATACAGCAGTAAGAGTTCCAAAGAATAAGGTGTAAATAAATCCTTTACTTACTATATTTTTTATCTTTCCATAATTACCTTTACCAAGTTCTTCAGCGACTAAACGAGTGATAGTAACCCTTATTCCTGAGATAGCTAATGTGCTAGCAACTACATTTATACTCATAATTAGCTGGAAAATACCCATACCTTCTGCACCTATTTTATTCGAAAGATATACTCTAAAAATCATATTAACTAATCCAAATGTCATTGTACTAATTGTAAGTAGCAAAGCGTTTAAAATTAATTTTTTTCTTTTTTTTCTCATAAGTAAATATCTCCTATAAAATTATAAAATACATTGATTAAATGGAATGATATATATATTTATATGCTAATGTAAGTCCAAAATATTATAAAAATAGTATATAAAAAATGGATGAAATAAAACTTCATCCATTTTTTATATACTATTAAATGTTAGTATGTCTTTTTAAGAAATATTTTTTTTGAAAAATCACCTTTTTCTTTTTTTGTTGTGTTTCTAAAATTATTAATCTCTTCTTCTGAATATCCATATTCTTTTCCTATTTCAGTTAATAAATCTATAGATTCTACTATATCACTTAATGATTTACTATCTAAACCATCATAGATTGTAGCTATTAAATTTAAGTATAAAGCTTCTAAAGCCTTTTCTTCTTCTAGTATTTCGTAATCAAATCTTTTACCTAATTCTTTTAGCATATCAGGAATATTATTTCTAACAATTTTATTATATGTCCCCATTATTATTTCCCCCTTTTATAGATATTTAGAAAATATAAAATATGATTTTGGTAAATAAGTTTATTTATATAGTAGTAGATTTCAGAATAAAAGTATACAAAATTTTAAAAAATATAAAAAAGACATAATATAAGGAGTAAAAATATGATAGTTAGATTAGGCTATGTAGCTATAGCGCTTAATTTAGAAAAAACAACATCATCTAGTACACTAACGTATGCTAGATATAATAAGTTGAATGAGGATGAAAGAATTAATAAATTAAAATCTGTAACATACTCAAATATAAAAGCATTAGAAGAGATTTTAAAATATAATATTAATAATAATATTCATTTTTATAGATTAACGTCAAATTTAATTCCATTAGCCACTCATCCTCAGGTAATGTGGGATTATAAAATATATTTTAAAAAAGATTTTGAACATATTGGAAATATAATAAAAAAAAGTAATATGAGAGTTGATTTTCATCCTGATCAGTTCAATGTTATAAACAGTACTAAAAAAATGTTGTTGAAAGTACCTTAATTAACTTAAATACAGCAGTAGATATATTAGAGCTATTAAATTATAAAGAAGGAAAACTTGTTATACATATTGGAAGTTCTCAAGGTGGAAAGGAAGAAAGTATAAATAGATTTATATCAAACTTTAATGAATTTCCTAAAAGGATACAAGAAAGATTAATTTTAGAAAATGACGACAAAGTATTTACTGCAAATGATGCACTGAAGATATGTGAAAAAATTAAAGTACCTATGGTTTTAGATATACATCATCACAATTGCAAAAATGACAATGAAAAAATAGAAGACTTATTAAGTAATATATTTGATACATGGAAAAATGAATCGTTGCCTCCTAAAATGCATTTTTCAACACCTAGAGACTTTGAGAATGATAGAAAGCATGCAGATTATATAAAAGTTGATGACTTTATAAAATTTTTATCTATGGCTAAAGATAGAGTTAATAAAGACTTTGATGTTATGATAGAAGCAAAGAAAAAAGATCAGGCATTATTTAAATTAATAGATGATTTAAAACAATGTAAATTTAAAATAAAATTTATAGATGATTCAACTATTGAATTATAGAATGGAATTTTAAAGATGTTCATTTAGCTAGTTTTAATAAATGAGCATCTTTTTAATTTTGTAAAAAACTAACTAAAAAGCGTAAAAAGTTTAGTATAAGTAAACTGGTGCAAAATTAATATAAACATATGATTAGGAATACTAAACAAAAATAAAATTAATATAAACATTTTGAAAAAAATATAAGTTAAGATGTTGAAAAATACACATTTGTTACTTTTAAATAAAATAAAAAGAAAAATGTTTTAAAATATACTTGAAAAATGTATAAAAAATAAATATAATGTAAAAGTAAGTTTAACAATACTGAATTATGAGAATAGAAATAGTAAGTATAATTTATAACTTATTCAAAACTTAATAAAATAGGAGGTGAAATATTGCAAGATACAAATAAAAATATGGATTCCTTATTTGATTTAGAATATGAAAAAGTACCTTTACTGAAAGGTTTAGAAGAATATTCTAATATGGATATAGCTTGCTTTGATGTACCGGGACATGTAAGAGATAATGGTGTAGAAATTCTGAATAAATATTTTGGAAGAAATATTATGAAAATGGACATAAATTCATCACCATTAATGGATAATGTTTCAAATCCAAGGGGAATTATAAAAGAAGCAGAGGATTTATTGGCAAAAGCATATGATGCAGACTACGCTTTTTTTATAACTAATGGTACTACACAAGGTATACATGCTATGATTTTGAGTTGTATAAATCCAGGAGATAAGATTTTACTTCCTAGAAATGTACATAAATCTGTTATAAATGCACTTATTCTTTCTGGTGGAATTCCAGTTTATATACAGCCTGAGTATGATAATGAGATTGGAATTAGCCTAAATGTAAGTATAAATAATATAAAAAAAGCGTTAGATGAAAATAAAGACATAAAGGTCTTATTTTTATTAAATCCAACATACTATGGTGCATGTACCTCATTGAAAGAAGTTGTTGATATTTGCCATGATAAAAATATTTTGGTACTTGTTGATGAAGCTCATGGGGCACACTTTCCTTTTTATGATGACTTACCACCATCAGCAATGCAATGTGGTGCAGATATGTCAGCTATAAGTATTCATAAAACTGGAGGAGCATTAACTCAAGCATCAGCAATTTTAGTTAAAAGTAAAAATATAGATGAAAAAAAGGTAAAACAAAATATAAACCTATTACAGTCAACATCAGCGTCATATTTACTTATGGCAAGCATAGATGGAGCAAGAGCAAATTTAACCCAAAATGGAGGATCTCAATTATCAAAGGCACTTAATTTAGCAAGATATGCAAAAAGTAAATTAAGTAAAATTAAAGGAATAAGAGTAATTTCTCATGAATTCTTAAAAAAAGATGGAGTAAGTTTTATAGATGAAACTAAGCTATGTATAAATGTAGCAGGGTTAAATTTGAGTGGATTTGAAGTTTATGAGTTACTATATAAAGATTTTGGAGTACAAGTTGAACTAGGAGATATGTACAATATATTAGCGCTTATATCTATTGGAACAACTAAGCAAGATATAGACAAACTTATAAAATCTATTTCAATTATTTCTAGGATACATAAGAAACAAAGTTCAAGTAGTGAAATAAATATAAGACAAATAATTCCAAGGGTGGAAATTAGTCCAAGGGAAGCTTTTTACTCTATCAAAGAAAGTATATCTTTAGATAAAAGTATAAATAAAATTTGTGCAGAGTCAATTATGGCGTATCCTCCCGGGATACCAATAATATCTCCAGGAGAGATAATAACAAGTGAAATTATAGAGTATATAAAATTATTAAAAGATAACAATGCGTACTTAACTGATATGAAAGATAAAGAATTAAAAAATATATTAGTAGTAAAATAGCAATTTAAAATTAAATAGAAAGTAGGTAAACTAGTATGAAGTTTGAAACATTAGGTAGACACATCTTAGTAGAATATTACAACTGTGATGAGGAAGTACTTAGAGATCCTAAGCTTATAGAAAAGTTTATGAATGATTCAGCTCTAAATGCTAAAGCAACTATTGTTGATTCAGTATTTCACCATTTTAATCCTTGGGGAGTATCAGGTGCAGTTATAATAGCAGAATCTCATTTAACTATACATACTTGGCCAGAATATGGATATGCAGCTGCAGATTTCTTTACATGTGGAGATATAGATCCATGGAAAAGTTTTGAGTTATTAGAAGAACTTTTAAAAGCAGAAAGAAGTGAATCTACTGAAATTCCAAGGGGATTAACATCAAAAATAAAAAAGTTTGCAAAAAAAGATTTAGGCAATATTACTCATAAGCCAGAAGCTGTATAAATAATAAATACCTAAATTAAAAATAAATAAAAAATAAAATAAATAAAAATAAATTTGGACTAACATTATAACATAAAAAAGAGAAATTTTCAAATTGATGATAAATTAAATAATGTTAATTATATAAATAAAAATAAATAAAATAAATTTGGAGGAATAGTATGGAGCTTTGGTATACAGAAGAATGGACTGACAATGTTCGTTTTTCAATAAAGACAGATAAGCATTTATTCAGTAAACAGTCAGAGTTTCAAAGAGTAGATGTATTTGAGAGTAAGGAATTTGGAAAGTTTTTAACCTTAGATGGACTTATGATGGTAAATTATAAAGATGAATTCATATACCATGATATGATAGTTCATGTGCCAATGGCTACTAATATGAATATAAAAAATATCTTAGTTATAGGTGGCGGAGATGGAGGTACAGTTAGAGAACTTACTAGATATCCTCAAATAGAAAAAATAGACATGGTTGAAATTGATAAAATGGTTGTAGATGTATCTAGAGAATTTATAGATATATGTGCGTGTAAATTAGATGATAAAAGAGTAAGTTTATACTATGAAGATGGTGTGGCTTTTGTTAAAAAGTCAAAAGATAAATTTTACGATTTAATAATAGTTGATTCAACTGACCCTATAGGACCAGGAGAAGGATTATTCTCAGTAGATTTTTATAATGATTGTTATAGAATATTAACAGATGAAGGTATACTTGTAAATCAAAATGAAAGCCCTTACTTTGATTTTAATGCTAGAGAAATGAAAAGAGCAAATGCTAAGATATCAGAGATATTTGAAATAGCTAAGGTTTATCAGGCTCATATACCAACATATCCATCAGGGCACTGGTTATTTGGATTTGCATCGAAAAAGTTAGATCCAATAAAAGACCAAAATGTAAAAGGTTGGGAAAGTTTAAATCTAAAAACTAAGTACTATAATAGCGAAGTGCATGTAGGTGCATTTATGTTACCTCAGTATGTAAAGGATATGTTAGATGAAAAATAAATTTTCTCATGTAAGCACATTTATGAGCATGGATGACTCTTATGAAGATTCAGATTTAATAGTTTTTGGAGTAGGATTTGATGGAACTACTTCAAATAGACCAGGTACTAGATTTGCAAGTAGTGCGATGAGACCTGAATTTTACGGATTAGAAACATACAGTCCAATGTTAGATCTTGATTTAGATGACTTTAATATTTGCGATATAGGTGACTTAGAGTTAAGTATAGGAAATACAGACTTAGTATTAGAAGAAATATACGAAGGATGTAAAAAAATAGTACAGGATAATAAAATACCTTTTATGATTGGTGGAGAACATTTAGTTACATTACCAGCATTTAAAGCAGTTTATGAAAAATATAGAGATATATATGTACTTCACTTTGATGCTCATACAGATCTTAGAGATGAATATAATAATAATAAGCATTCTCATGCAACAGTAATAAAAAGAATTTGGGATATTACTGGAGATAATAGAATATATCAATTCGGTATAAGATCGGGTACTAAGGAAGAGTTTGATTTTGCATTAAAAGAAAAACATACATATATGGAAGTATCGTCAATCGATACATTTGAAAAAGTTGTAAAAAGTTTAGATAAAAAGAATATATATTTAACAATAGATTTGGACGTACTAGATCCATCTATATTTCCAGGAACAGGAACTCCAGAACCTGGAGGTATAACATATAGAGAGTTTGAAAATATATTTAAAATCTTAAAAGATTCAAATATAAATTTAGTAGGATGCGATATAGTAGAGTTAAGTCCTGACTACGATGACACAAATGTATCAACAGTGACGGCATGTAAAATATTAAGAGAATTAGCTTTAGTAGCTCTAGATAAGCATAATAAACAAAATCAAGGAGGAATTGAAAAATGGCAAGACATTTATTCACTTCAGAATCAGTAACAGAAGGTCATCCAGATAAAATATGTGACCAAATATCAGACGCTATATTAGATGCATTATTAGAAAAAGATAGTGCATCAAGAGTAGCATGTGAAACTACAGTAACTACAGGATTAGTGCTTGTTGCAGGGGAAATAAGTACTAATGCATATGTAGATATACCTAAGTTAGTAAGAAAAACAGTTAAAGAAATAGGTTATGATAGAGCGAAATATGGATTTGATTGTGACACTTGTGCGGTAATAACTTCTATAGATGAGCAATCAGGGGATATAGCTATGGGTGTTGATGAAGCTTTAGAAAACAAATCAGGGGAAAGTGTAGAAGATGAAATAGAAAAGGTTGGAGCGGGAGACCAAGGTATAATGTTTGGTTTTGCATGTGATGAAACTGAAGAATTAATGCCTCTACCAATATCTTTAGCTCATAAATTAGCAAGAAAGTTAACTGAAGTTAGAAAATCAGGGTTACTAAGTTATTTAAGACCTGATGGAAAGACTCAAGTAACAGTAGAATATGAAGGAAATACACCTGTGAGAGTGCATACCGTTTTAATTTCTACACAACACGGAGAAGAAGTAAGTAACGAAACTATAAGAGAAGATTTAATCAATCATGTAATAAAAGCTGTTATACCAAATGAATTATTAGATGAAGAAACTATGATATACATAAATCCAACTGGCAGATTCGTTATAGGTGGACCACAAGGAGATACAGGTCTTACAGGTAGAAAAATAATAATAGATACTTATGGAGGATACTCAAGACATGGTGGTGGGGCATTCTCTGGAAAAGATCCTACAAAGGTTGATAGATCAGCAGCTTACGCTGCTAGATATGTTGCTAAAAATATAGTTGCAGCAGGTCTTGCAAACAAATGTGAGATAGAGCTTGCTTATGCAATTGGTGTAGCAAAACCTTTATCTATATTTATAGATACTTTTGGAACTGGCAAAGTTAGCGAAGAAAAATTAGTTGAATTAGTTAACAGTAACTTTGATTTAAGACCAGGTGCAATAATAAGAGATTTAGATCTTAGAAAACCAATGTATAGAAATGTTGCAGCTTATGGACACTTTGGTAGAACAGACTTAGATTTACCATGGGAAAGAACTGATAAAGCTGAAATATTAAAACAGCAAGCATTAGAAATTACAATGGCTTAAATATAAATATTAAAATTCACGCAAAAATTTAGAATATATAGTTAAGTTTAAAATATGTAAGTAGGTTGGCTATGTCAGAGTTTTATCTGATGTAGCCATTTTTGTTATGTAAAGTATAGGTATATAAATAAGATTATTAGCTATCACTAAAAATTTATACGTAACATAATATATATTAAAATAATAGCGTCAAGGGGGAAACACTAATGGACTGTATAAAAATAAAAGAGGGAACTTCCTTAATTAGAGTTCTTAATTCATTACCACAAGTTAATGCTATAGATGTATATATTAATAAAAGACTAGCAATTAGTAATTTACAATATAAACAATTTTCTAATTATATAACATTGCCAGAAGGTGATTATAGAATAGATGTATTTGTAAGTCAATCAACTGATCAACCAATAATAAGTGGTAGTCTAGATTTAGAAGATGGTCAGATATTAACTATAGCATCTATAGGTAATATAGGTGATTTAGGATTATTAGTTATTAGTGATCACGTGGATAAAGAAGTAATACATGATAAAAGTGCATTTAGAATAGTGCAACTATCACCTAACCTACCTTCAGTAAATGTATTAGTTAATAATAAAGATTTAGTCGAAGGATTAGAATATAAGCAAAATATAAGTTATGTAGATGCAAGACCTAATCAGTATACTATTGATTTATACTTAACTGAGAATAATGTATCAGTTTTATCTTTTGGAGCAGTATTAAAGCCAAATAGAATTTACACTTTGTATATAGTAGGAGAATATCCTGATTTATCGGATATTCAATCAGTTGATGTTAATACTTATTTATGTAGATAAGTTAGTTTTATTAAAAGAAGAGAAATCCTATGTATGAATAAACTTATATACATAGGATTTCTTATTTTAGATTTTTACTTTAACTCGATAATAAATGCTTGAGATTGTGGTGGGATACTCATAGTCATTATAGGTGAGTGATATGAACCAATTAAGTCACCAACTTGTAAATCATCTATAGATATTTCGTTGTAAAATTCGTCCATAACTAAAGTTGTATCGCTTACTATTAGTATAAAAGATGTATAAATATTAGACACATCTGTAGCAAATGTTATAAAGGTAAGTCGATGTTGCATATCATACCTTATTTCAGTTACAGTTCCCATTCTAAAAGCACAGCATTTCATAAGAAGCTCCTCCTAATATATATGATAGTTATATATTATGCAAAAATATTTTTATAGTTAATAGGTGAAAGCATCAAATATAAATACTTATAATAATTTACATATATAAATTAATAGAATGATAATGAAAATTTATAATAAAAGTCACGTTTTAAATTTATACAAATATAATAAAATGACAAGACTATTTAGTTTATTATATTTGAAAAGAGGTATAATAATGAGACAAATAAAAGGAATAGATATAAGTAACTGGAGTGGTAGTATAGATTTTGCAGCTGTGAATGAATCTGGAGTAGAAATTGTATATATACAAGCAACTGAAGGAACTTTTTATACTGATCCATATCTTCAGGAATTTTATAATGGAGCAAAAAATAATGGGTTAAAAGTTGGTTTTTATCATTTTTTTAACCCTGGAAGCTCTCCAACACCTAGAGAACAAGCTAGATACTTTGTAGATGCTATTAGTGGTATGGAGGTTGAATGTAGATTAGCAATAGATTTAGAACAAACAGGAGGTTTAGGACCAGAAGAGATTTCGAACCAAGCTGTTGATTTTTTAAAAGCTGTAGAAGAGTATAGTGGCAAAAAAGTTGTGGTATATACTTATACAAATTTTGCACAGACAGAACTTGTTTCAAGTACAGGTATAGGAAATTATCCAGTATGGATAGCTCAATACTCTGAGAGTTCGCCTGAATATAATCCTATATGGGGAAATGAATATTTAGGTTGGCAATACTCTGATACTGGATATATAGATGGAGTAGAAGCAAATATTGATTTAGATATATTTTATGATGGAATATTATTAGATGATTCATCTAAAATAGAAGGAGAAAGAAAACCTGAATCAAATCAAAGTTCAGTTATTTATTATACAGTGCAAAAAGGAGATACATTAAGTGGAATAGCTCAAAGATTTGGTACAACAGTAGCACAATTAGCATCAATTAATAACATACAAAATCCAAACTTAATTTATGTAGGTCAAGTTTTAAAGATATACACATCATCAAGGAATATAATATCAAGAAAAAAAAATTTCTATAGAACTTATGTAGTACAACGTGGAGATACATTAAGTGGTATAGCTCAAAGATTTGATACAACAGTAGATGAATTAGTAAAATTAAATGATATATCAAATCCAAACTTAATCTATATAGGTGAAATTTTAAAGATACCAACAACTAAAAATATAAAAAGAACAGCATCAGTATCAGAACATATGCATACACTGACATATGTAGTAGAAGAAGGAGATACATTAAGTGGAATAGCAAGAAGGTTTAATACAACAGTAGCTGAATTAGTACGCATAAATAATATACAAAATCCAAATTTAATTTATGTAGGTCAAGTTTTAAAAATAGAAACATCTGCATCTTCAAATGATGAAAAAAGCTTTACAGGAAGTTATATAGTTAAATATGGAGACACTTTAACTAGTATTGCAGAGAAATTTAATACAACAGTATCAAATTTAGTTGAATTAAATAATATACAAAATCCAAACTTAATTTATGTAGGAGAAATTTTAAGAGTATAATCCTTAAAATAAATAAAATCGGTAACTTTTGTTACCGATTTTATTTATAATAACATTTATAATACTATGTATAGAAAAGAGTTTAAGATTGAAATTTTAAATACTATAGATATATAATATGTTTATTATGATAATAATACGTATATAAGATTGAGTATATCTATTTAAAAAGAAATAAATATAGATAAAGGAGATATTATAATGATAACAAAAGATAATACAATAGGCGAAATATTAGAAATAAATCCAAAGGCAGCAGATATATTAATGGATTTTGGAATGGGATGCTTAGGTTGCCCATCTGCAACTATGGAAACTTTAGAGCAAGCTTGCTTTATACATGACTTAAAATTAGAAGATGTATTAAATAAGTTAAACAGTAAATAAATTTAAAAAAAGGTAATTTCTATTTTTAGAAATTACCTTTTTTTATGCACATTATATAGTATAGATTAGTAACTTATAATATAATCATAAAATTCAAAAGGTGAGTATATTATGAAGTGCAATCGAAGAATAGTATTTTTAACAGAATTAAAAACTGATTGGGATAAGTTAAATTTAGCTGCAAAGGCATTAGTTTTTATAGGTGGATTTTTATTTTCTACAATAATATTTGTCGCATTATATAAAGTATATTGTAGTGAGATATATAAAACTATTGAAGTTATATTTAGATCATCACTAGCATCTGTATTTGGATTTATATTAAGTTCAAATATAAAGAATGTCAAACCACAAAATATACCTTATGTTGAAAAATATAGTATAAAAGAAGAAGATATAAAAGAAGAAGATATAAAAGAAGATTGTAAAGAGGTAATAGAAAAAAGGTATCGAAATGAAGGAAATTCAGTACAAATTGTAATAGCATTCTTAGTTACTGTAATTTCAGCGATTGTAATGATAATTATATATGTATTTGAAATAACTCAGGATGTAGCTATATTATCTCAATTTAGAGATTTAATGTGTATGTCTATAGGATTTCTGTTAGGGGAGTCAAAAATCAAAAAGAATGATTAATATACTAAAAAATGCTTTAAAAATATTATCAATAATTTTTAAAGCATTTTTTATTTAAATAAATGAAAGAAATTTTTATAGTTATAGATAAAAATATAAGTGTCAAAATATGATATAATTAATAATTACGTATATAAATGTAAGGTGGTATAAAATGAATAATAATTTTGAAAAATTCAATTTAAATAAAGAAATTATAAAATCTTTAAATAATTTAAATTATAAGGTTCCCTCAGAAGTTCAAAGTAAAACAATACCTGAACTTTTAGATAATAAAGATGTAATAGTAAAATCAAAAACTGGGAGTGGAAAAACTGCTAGTTTTGCAATTCCAATATGCGAAAGCATTGATATCAATAATAATAGCGTGCAAGCTTTAATAGTTGCTCCTACAAGAGAATTAGCACTTCAAATAAAAGAAGAGATATCTTCAATAGGAAGATTAAAAAAAATTAGGTGTAGTGCAATTTTTGGAAAACAACCAATAAAAGATCAAATTTTAGAACTAAAGCAAAGAGTACATATAGTAGTAGCAACACCAGGTAGAATAATTGATCATATAGGTAGAAAAACCATATCATTAGATAATTTAAAATATTTTATAATAGATGAAGCAGATAAAATGCTTAATAAAGGATTTGTAGATGATATGGAAAGTATATTTGTAAAACTACCACATAAATGCACAAGTGGGTTATTTTCTGCGACTATAGATGAGAATATAAGTTTGATATGTAATAAATATATGGTAAACCCAATTTATATAGATATAAAGATTAATGAAAAAGAGGTATCACAAAAACAAATAATTGAAAAGTGTATAAATGTAACTAAAGAAAATAGATATGAAACTTTAAAAAAGTTAATTTACAGTGAATCTCCTGACTCATTAATAATATTTGCTAATAAAAAAGATAGTGTAATTGATTTATATAATAAAATGAAAAAAGATAAATTTTTAGTAAGGCAACTTCATGGTGATATGTCGCAAGAAAAGAGATTATATACAATAAAAGATTTTAAAGAACATAAATTTAATATAATGATATGTACAGATGTAGCTTCAAGAGGTATACATATAGATGATATATCCTTAGTAATAAATTATGATATTCCAAAGGATAAAGAAAATTATGTACATAGAATAGGAAGAACTGGAAGGCAAAATAAGTTTGGAAAAGCAATAACACTAGTATCTCAAAATGAGGAAAAGTACTTAGAAGAAATAGAAAATTATACGAATAGAAAATTACATGAAATAGTTGAAATTAATGAAGAAGAAGTTAATATGGGAAGAGTCAGATTTAAAGAAATTGAAAGTAAACTTATAAAATTGAGAAATGATAAGAAGTATGAAAAAGATACAAATTCAGAAGTAACTAGAATTTATTTAAATGCAGGAAAGAAAAAGAAAATAAGAGTTATAGATATTGTTGGAACACTTAGCAATATTGAAGGAATAAATAATGAAGACATTGGAGTTGTAGAAGTTAAAGATTTGTGTTCTTATGTGGACTTATTAAATAATAAAGGAAGTAAATTTTTAAAGAAATATAAAGAGATAAGTATAAAGAAGAAACTTGTAAAAGTTAGAAAAGACAATAAAAATTAAATTATAGGAGGACCTTGATGCTTAACAAAGAACAATTTCTTGCCATGTATAAAATAGATGAAAAAGAATTAGCAGACTTAAATATAGATTGGCAGGATTTAGAAGCAATATATGAAGATTTTATAAAATATAGACAAAGTTATGAAACACAAGCAGAGCTAATTGCAAATATATTAAGAGCTCAGCCTAAAGTTCACTCAGTAAAAACAAGAGTAAAAGATGCAAAACACTTAATTGAAAAAGTTATCAGAAAAACACCTGAAAGAAGGTCTAAGTATGGTAAGGATTTTAAATTTACTGTTGAAAATTATAAAAATGAAATTACCGATTTATTGGGTATAAGAGTTATTCATATTTTCAAAGAGGACTGGGAAGAAATACATGAGTTTATAACTAGTATGTGGGATGTTATGGAAATTGTTGCTAATATTAGAGAAGGTGATAATACTAAAGAATTTGAAGCAAAAAATATAGAGGTATGTTCTAGATTGTCAGGCTATAGATCAGTACATTATTTAATTGAGTCTTACCCTACAAACAAAAAACTTATAGCAGAAGTTCAAGTTAGAACTATCTTTGAAGAAGGATATGGAGAAATTGACCACCAACTTAGATATTCACATAATGATATACCTGAAATTTTAGGACAAAATTTAATGTTATTAAATAGGATTGCTGGAAGCTCAGATGAAATGGCGTCTTTGATAAATATGATGAGTAAAAGCTTTAAACAAGTTGAAATAGAATTTGAGGATAAATTAAGAGAAAAAGATAAAAAAATTAATAACTTAAAGGAAAAGATATTAGATAATATAGACATATCAGATGTAGAAAAAGAAAGTTTAATACAAGATATTGATGAAATATTGAAAAAAGAGTAAAATAATGGGTATATTGGAATTAATTAAGCCAATATACCCATTATTTTTAATTAATTATGTTTTAATTTGAAAGGACATTTATGGAAGATAATATAGAGATTATAAAAAAAGCTATGAAAGGTAATAAAAGAGCTTTTTATTATTTAATAAAAGAGTATACTGCTTATTTATATAAAATAGCGTATCTTCATACTAAACTTGAAGATGATGCAAAAAGTATCTTTGAAGAAACTGTGTATAATGGATTTAAAAATATACATAAATTGAAATCACCGTATAAATTTAAAATCTGGTTAACAAGAATTCTTATAAATGAAATAGATTATTTTTTAGAATCTGTAGGGATGGTTGAATTAGAATTTGAACTAGAAGAAGATAATATTGATTTATTTAAATCTATAGATATATTAGAATCTAAAGTTAAAAGTGTAATTATATTAAGGTATTATTGTAAGTTTAGTGTTAACGAAATAGCTGAAATTTTAGAATTAAACCCAAGTACAGTAGAGACGTTTACAAGAAGGGCCTTTAAAGAAATTAAAAATCTTTTAAAGGAGGATTGTATATGTTAGAAAGAATTGACTTTGACAGTATTGATATAGATAAAAGAACAAAATTTGAAATAAAAGAAGATATAAAATCTTTTAATATAAATTTAGATATTGTAGATAGTATTGAAATTCCAAACCTAAACTCTACAACAAAAAAATGTATAAAAAAAGCAGTAAAAGAAAGATATGAATTTGATAAAGTTATAATTGGTAATATTCTTATTTTTTCTATGTTAATATTCAGCATGGTATCTTTATACAATCCTATATTAACTTATAAAATACCACCAGTGTATAAGTTTTTTAAAAATATAAATGAGTCACTTAATATAGATTTTATAGTTGACTTATTAGGATTTGACAATATTATACCAAAGGTTGATTTAGATGAATCTGGGAAGTTACAAATAATTGAAGATCCAAATCTTATAAAAGAAGATGAAGTTAAAGCTCCAACAAGTTCAAAAGAAGCTTTAAACTTAATACATTCTATGGCGAATACTCTTGTTGAAGCCCAACATAAATGGGGTAGCACAGAAGTTACACCAAAAACTATAGAAATAGCATTAAAAAGTGTTGAACTTATAGATGATGATCATGACAGAATCTACTTAAGAAATGCATTAAATAAGTGGTCTGAAGGTAATTTTTCAAATGGAGTAGATTTACATAACTATGTTTGGGATATGTTAGATGGAAGTATTGGAATTGCAGAAGAATTAGATGAACTAATGATTGAAAAAATATTAAAAAATCATTTTAATAATAAAAATGAATAATAAAAATGGAATATCTTATAGAAAGAATGAGATATTCCATTTTAATTTATTATAATTTTTATTATATTAATAGATGCTAGTATAAATAGTAAAATATCTAAAATTTGCAAAATTTTTCTGGTATTAAAGTTAAATTTTAGTAAATACTTAGCGATTCTAGGGATTATATATTTTACTAAAATGCAAAATGATATAATAATTAGAGATATTTCAATCCAAAGAAAATTTTCTGGCAGATTAAGATTTAATTTAAATGGAATATCTATTAAAAATAAGATTAATAATGATATTGCAATAGATGAATAAATTAAACTTTTATTTTCTTCATATCTTACAATATATTTTTCAAAAAAAACTTTATCTGGAGAATAAGATAAGTAATCTAATATTTTTTCTGGACTAATAAAAACAAAATTATTATTGTAGACACCAACTTCAACTAGATACATAGTTATTTCTTTATTATTTGAGTGTAGAGGATATTTATATACTTTTATAATTCTATGAATGCTTTTATCAATTGCATCTCTTAGTGTTTTAGCAATAACCCTATTTATATCTTCATTTTCATTAACTGTAGCTTCATAATAATAGCTATTATCATGAAAGAGTATATTTCCATCTTGATTTTGAATAATGATTCCAATTATCTTGCTACTCATAAAATCACCTCTACTTATAATTATAATATAAGAGTTTTATTTAGTGCATATATTTATGATATTATAATTATATATGAATTATTAAATAGTAGTATAAAAGTTAATAAATTATTTAAATTTAAAAAGGATATTATCAAATTAATAACGAAATAATAAATTTCAATAATGATTTATTTTTATTGATTAAGTCATAGACAATATATAAAATTATATTAAAAAGAAAATAGGGGGCAATGTATGAAAACTTTAATTATAGGTAATGTTTATGTTGATATAATAATCAATGTAGATCATCTGCCTAAGACTGGTGATGATATTGTGTGTAAAAAACATATTGTTACTGTTGGTGGATGTGCTTATAATGTAGCAACAATATTAAAAAACTTTAACATAGACCATACATTAGTATTTCCTGTAGGAAATGGAATATATGGAAGTATAATAGAAAATGAAGTTATAAAGAGTGGTTATAAACCTAATATTAAAGTAGATAGCGGAGATAATGGGTACTGTATGTGCTTAGTTGAAGAAAGTGGAGAAAGAAGTTTTATAACTGTTAAAGGGATTGAAACTAATTATAGTGAGTCTTGGTTTGAAGGTATAAACCCAGATGACTATAAAAATATATATATATCAGGTTATGAAATGGAAGGCGAAAGTGGACAAATAATATCTAACTGGATAAGTAAATTAGAAGACAAAAATATATTCTTTGCTCCTGGTCATAGAATGGGAGAAATAGAAAAAGAAACCTTAGATAAGATACTAAAACTTAGACCTATAATACATATAAATGAAGAGGAAGCGTTATCATTTACTAATAAAAAAAGTATTGTTGAAGCAGCTAGAGCTATAAATAAAATTACAAAAAATACAGTTTTTATAACTCTAGGAAAAGATGGAGTTATGTGTGCTAACAATTGTGAGTATAGATTTGTTGATAGTTTTGATAGTGAAATTAAAAATACAATAGGTGCAGGAGATAGTCATATGGGGGCTATTATAGCTGGATATTCTATGGGTTATAATCTAGGTGACTGTTGCTATTTTGCTAATAAAGTAGCCTCAAAAGTTGTATCAATAGAAGAAAGCAGGCTAGAAGAAAAATATTTTGATATTAAAGAATATAACATAATATAAATGATTATATAAAATTAGTAGTATAAAATTAAAAAGTTCTTACTATAATTTATAATAAATTATACTTTATGGAATATTATTATAATTATTTTAATATAAAGATTAAAATAAAATTTATTTAAATTATGGGAAGGATGCTATATGAGTAATTTATATAATGAAAGATTAAATAAAAGATACAAGTACATAGTTGGAATTTTGATTGTAATTATGATTACATGTGTATATTTTATATTCTTTTCTGAAGGAAATGCATCTGAAAGTGAAGCAAAAGATATAATAAGTAAAATTGATAAAGGATACGATATAATAGTAACTAGTGACAATTATGTGGTAGGCGATAATACTTATTATACAGTTCATGCTAATATAAAGGATAATGAAAGCTATAGTAATATATTTTCAGTTGGAGAAAAAAATTGCTATAGAGTAAATACTAGTTACTATAATGTTGAAAATCAAGATATTTGGTATGCAAGGTATTGTGTAGATAAAGAAAGTAAGGTTGTTTATATAGAATTTAGAGATAATTCCAAAAGATTAATAAGATACTCTGATTATAATGAAAATATAAACTATGCACTTGATATAATTAAAAAAAAAATAGGTTCAAATATACCTAATGTTGACGTTACTGTAGAAGGTGATATATATACAATACATATATATGAAGTTGTAAAAAATGAAGATGAAAGTCATACAGCAACAATAGGATGGTATGATTTTAATGTTAAAAATAAAGAAGTAAAAGATGTAATGAGTGAAGAAGTATTGAATTAAATTATATATAATATATTAAAGAGCAGTGTATTAGAGGTATATTCTAATATCTGCTTTTTTTGTATATTAATTTACTATATAAGTATTTTTAAAGCTATTTTGAAAATAACATAGTTTTTACAGATAATATATAGTATTATATTATTCATAAAATTTACATAGGAAATTAAGAGAGGAAATATTGAAAGATGGAAAAATTATTTTATAAAGATCAGTATATAAAAAATTTTACAGCTAATATATTAGAAATAAAAGAAATAGATAAAAAATTTCATATATATTTAGATAAAACTGCATTTTTCCCTGGTGGAGGAGGACAGTTTTGTGATTTAGGTGAGATAGATGGAAATAAAGTGTTTAATGTATATGAAGAAGATGGAAAAATATATCATGTTTTAGATATAAAACCAAAAGATAGTTTAGTAAAATGTAGTATAGACTGGGATAGAAGAGAAGATGGTATGCATCAACACTTTGCTCAACATGTATTGTCAGGATGTTTTTATACTAAATATAAAGCTAATACAACAGGAATTCATATAGGAAAGGATTTTAGTACTGTTGATATAAAAGGATATTTAGAGGAAGATCAGATTAGAAATATAGAAATATATGCAAATGAAGTCATAAGACAAAATATACCATTAACTATATTAACACCAAGTAAAGAAGAATTAGATAATATATATTTAAGAAGAGATTTACCTAATACTGATGAAGAAATAAGAATTGTTAAAATTGGAGATCTTGATATTAATGCTTGTTGTGGTGTACATCCAAAATCTACAGGAGAGCTTAGATTAATAAAAATTAAAAGATGGGAAAAAAATAGACAATCTACAAGAATAGAGTTCTTATCAGGAAAAAGAGCAATAGATGATGTATTAAGAAGAGATATATACTTAACCAAAGCTTGTAAATATTTAAAATCTAAGGAAGAAGATTTATTAAAGGCAATAAATAACTTAGAAGAAAAAATAGATAAAGTTATAAAAGATAGAAAAAAATTAGAGAATATAGTATCAAAATATGAAGAAAAAGAACTTATAGAAAGTGGTAAATTAATAAATGATATAATAGTTATAAGTAAAATATATGAAAATGAAGATATTAGATATATAAGTAAGCTTGTTAATAAAATTACAGAAGAACATAAAAATATTGCTTTATTAATTGGTAATGATAGTAAGGAAAAAGTAAATTTAGTTTTTGCTAGTTCTAAAGATTTAAAAGACTTAAATATGAATAGTTTAATAAAAAAAGTATTACCTGTAGTAAATGGTAAAGGTGGAGGTAGTTCTAACTTAGCCCAAGGAGCAGGAAGTAATAATGAAAATCTTGATGAAGCAATAAAATTAGCAATTAAGATTATAAAAAATTAATACGAGGAGTTTAATATGGGAGAATTATTTATTATATTTTTAGCAGTTATTATATTAGATATAATTTCAGTTATAATGTTATTTTCTAAAAAGGGAAAGTTTGTTAAGGACAGTATTTTAATGTATATAATAAGTGTATATGGATTAATATTAGCTTATATTCAATATACATCAGGTCCAAGTAATGATATATTAACAAAGGTACTAAGCTTATTTTATGTAGTATGCTTTATAGGTAGTTTAATATTAAAGAAAAATAATTTTTACTTAAGTAGATTGTTGTTAGGTTTTTCGCTAATTTGTTCAACAATAACTGTATTTTTTATGTAATATGATTAAAATTGACTATATACAATAAATATGTTATTATAAACAAAATGCTCTGTATATCATTGATAAACAGAGCATTTTTATTGTTAAATAGGACGTAATATAGATTATATGGAAGGTGAATCTAATATGAAAAAAGAAATATTCAATGGAGCTAAGTTAAAAATTGCAAGAATATACAGGGGTAAAACCGTAGATCAACTTGCAAAAGAAGTTAATATAAATAAAAAAGATATAATTGCATTTGAAGAAAATAAGTATAAGCCAACTCATGAAAACACAATGAAGTTATCAATAAATTTACAGTTTCCAAGAGAGTACTTTTTTAAAAATGAGAATATGAAAGTTACAGTAGATAGTAGCCACTTTAATCCTCAATCAACTATACCTAGAAATGAAGAAATATCATATAGAGAAAAGTTAATAATGACACATAAAATATACACATTTATGCAAGGTTATATAAAGTTCCCAGAACTTAATTTACCAAATAACTTAAGTAGAAATGACGATGTAGAAGAGATGGCTAACAAAACTAGACGATATTGGGGATTAGGTGATGGAGCAATAGGGAATATGGTAAGCTTGTTAGAAAGCAATGGTGTACTTTTATCGGGTATAAATATAGATAGAAAAGGTGCATCACCATATACTCAAAAGCAAACTTTAAATAAAGTAAGTCAATATGTGGTTGCTCTAGGTAATGATAAAAAATCTGCTACAACTAGAAATTATGATCTAGCATATGAGCTAGCATATATAATATCAAATGAATTAAATATACCATCTAAGAAATTTAATGCGGATGAATTTGCTTGTGCATTTTTATTACCAAAAGACACATTCTTAGAAGATTTAACTAACCCTAATGAATTAGAATTTTATGTAGAAATGAAGGCTAAATGGTTAGTTCCAATTTCGACGATGATATTTAGGGCATATACATTAGGTGCTATAAATTATAAGAAATATAATTTCTTAATGAATGAGATGAATAAAAAAGGATGGCTTAAAAAAGAGCCTTTAGATGATAATATAAAAGGGATTGCACCACAGACACTAAAAACTGCAGTTGAATTACTATTTGAAAATAATATAATGAGTAAGAATACATTAATAGATAATTTATGTAATTTCGGTATAAATATGTATCCAGAAGATATAGAGTTATTAATAGGATTAAAAGAAGGAACTTTAGGTGTTAAAATTAATAAAAGTAAAGAAAATAAAAATAACAACGTTAAAGTTGTAGACTTTAAAAATAAAAAAAGAAAATAAAAGTAATGAGCTATATAATATAGCTCATTACTTTTATTTATATTATTAATTGTTAATTTTATAGATAAGGGCATAATTTAATATACATAATAATTATATAATATATAAAAAGTAAAAATAATAAAAGAAGGTAAATTTAAGTTTATGAAAATATTTTTTGAGATACTTGTAATATTAGCACTAAGTCTATTTTTGCTTAGCATGAATGGATTAAATATATCAGCTTTATTTATAATAAGTTGTATATTAATAATATACTCATTGGTTATTTTAAAAAGAGTTATAACTTCAATTAATAAAAAATGGTTAAAAAAGTTGTATAATATATATAAATTTGTAGTTATTATATTTATAAGCTCATTTTTAATAGTAGAAGGAATGATTATACTTTCTATATGTAACCATAAAGATATGGATGATATAAATGATATAAATTATATTATTGTTTTAGGAGCTGGTCTTAATGATAATAAGGTTGGAAAGTTATTAAAAAATAGATTAGATAAGGCGATAGAATACTATAAATTAAATAATGATGTTAATATAATACTTTCAGGAGGGCTTAAACCTAATAACACCATATCTGAAGCTGATGCAATGTATAATTATCTTATTAGTATGGGAATTAGTAAAAATAAAATAATTAAAGAAGATAAAGCCTTAAATACATTTGAAAATATAAAATATACAAAAGAAATACTAAAAAGTAGAAATGATTTAGATAAACATGTTCTAATTATAACTAGTGAATTTCATATTTTTAGATCACTTATGATATCTAATTTGTTAGGCTTGAAAAGTGAAGGATTAGCTTGTTATACACCTATAAAAATGAGAGTTAATTATATGATAAGTGAGTATATTAGCATAACTAGAGATTTTATTAAAGGAAATATATATAAATTAGACAATTAAGAAAGGTAAGATATGAGACATACATTAGATGAATATATAAGTAAAATAAAATTATTACCACTAAAAAGTAAATATACAAAAGAAGAAATACTAACTAATGATTTTCTTATAGATAAAAATGGGAACTTAGAAATATATTATGCCCCTCATAATGAATATATAAATCCTAATGCAAAAGTGTTTATAGTTGGAATAACACCAGGATTTCAGCAAATGAGTACAGCTTTAGCAAGTGCTAGAGTCGGAATTGAGGAAAATAAAAATATAAAGGAAATTCAATACGAGTGTAAGGTATCAGGTAGATTTAGTGGAAGTTTAAGAAAAAATATAATTAGTATGCTAGATGAAATACACCTCAATAAAGCTTTAAATATAGATAGTTGTGAAGAATTATTTAAAGATAAAGATTATTTACTACATACAACATCTTTAGTTCCATACTCTGTTTTTTCAAAAGGCAATAATTATACAGGTCATAGTCCAAAACTTATAAAAAGTGAATTTTTAATGGACTATGTGTATGAAAATTTTAATGAAAACATTAAAAAACTAGGTGATGTACTTATAATACCTTTAGGAAAAGCTGTTGAGGAAGTATTAGAAATGTTAGCTTATAATAAAATTATAAATGAAGATCAGATATTAAGAGGATTTCCACATCCATCAGGAGCTAATGGTCATAGATTAATTCAACTTAGTGAAAATAAAGAAAATATGATGAAAATAATAAAAAATAAATTTTAATAATCGAAGGTGCCAAAAAATGAAAAGTTGCTAGGCACCTTTATTATTTTTATATTTTATATAATGTAACTAAATAAATACGAAAATGAACAATAACTCTAATTAACTAATGGAATCTTAAGTATACTCTTTAAATGAATGGGATATTTTAAAAATATAACTAAATTAAAATTTAAGGAGTGTGCCATATGACAGATAAAAATCCGACAATGATACAAAGTGGAAGAGGATCTGTATTTTCTGTTTTTAGTGAAGATGAAATAAAAGAGATAACTTCAGATAGTAATAGAAAGGTAGCAGTTTCTGGTAAAATAAATAATCCTGGAATTATAGATGTACCTAATGGAGCATCACTAAAAGACATAATAGAGTTATGTGGAGGTATATTAAATAATAGTAATTTTAAAGCAGCTCAACTTGGAATTCCTTTTGGTGGTTTTTTGACAAAAGAAAGCTTTGACAAAGAATTAGATTTTAAGTTATTTGATGAAAATACTAATAGAACAATTATAATTTTATCAGAAGAAGACTGCATTATTCAGTATGCAAGATATTACATAGATTACTTATTAGGGAAAATGCAAGAAGGTAGCTATGAGCAGTATGGTGTAGTAGAAAATGAAATAAAAAGAATGTGGAGAATATTAGATAGAATTAGTAAAGGACGTTCTAATATGAGAGATATATATCTTTTAAGAACGTTAGCATCTTCTGTTAAGGATACATTAAAACAAAGATATAATATAATGGAAGAAATAATAGATAAGTTTTATCATGAAATAGAAGAACATATAGAAGAAAATAAATGTTACACATCTCAATGTAATCATCTTATAAAGCTTACCATTACACATAGATGTATAGGATGTGGAGCATGTAAAAGAGCATGTCCAGTAGATTGCATAATTGGAGAACCAAGACAACAACACTATATAGATTATAATAGATGTACTCATTGTGGTAAATGTATATCAGTTTGTCCAGTAGATGCAATAACAGCAGGAGATAACACTTTTAAATTTATAAGAGATTTATCTACTCCTAATAAAGTTGTTATTACTCAAATGGCACCTGCTGTAAGAGTAACTATAGGGGAAGCATTTGGATTTGAACCAGGAGATAATGTAGAAAGTAGAATTGCTGCAGGTCTTAGAGCTTTAGGTGTTGATTATGTTTTTGATACAACATGGGCTGCAGACTTAACAATTATGGAAGAAGCAGCAGAGCTTCAAGATAGACTTGAAAAATACTTTGCAGGAGATAAAAGTGTTAAGCTTCCAATACTTACTTCATGCTGCCCAGCATGGGTAAATTTTATTGAAAAAAATTACGGAGATATGTTAGATGTTCCATCATCAGCAAAATCACCAATGCAGATGTTTGCAACTGTTGCAAAAGATATATGGGCAAAAGAAAATGGCATGACTAGAGATGATGTTACATCAGTTGCAATTATGCCGTGTGTTGCAAAAAAATATGAAGCATCAAGACCTGAGTTTTCAAGAGGATTAAACTATGATGTGGATTATGTAATAACAACAAGAGAACTTATAAAAATATTTAGAGACTCTGGAATAGATTTAAAAGAAATTGAACCAGAGGAGATAGATAAAATTATGGGAGAATATACAGGTGCAGGTATTATATTTGGTAGAACAGGAGGGGTTATTGAAGCTGCACTTAGAACTGCTCTTGAAAATATGACAGGTGAAAGAATTAAAAATATAGAATTTCATTCACTAAGAGGATGGGATGGATTTAGAGCTTGTGAAGTTGAAGTTGGTGATATTAAGCTTAGAATAGGTGTAGCTCATGGATTGCAAGAAGCAGGTAAGATGCTTGATAAGATAAGGGCTAAAGAAGAATTTTTCCATGCTATAGAAATAATGGCTTGTGTAGGTGGATGTGTAGGTGGTGGTGGCCAACCTAAGGTAAGAAAAAATAAAGATGAAGTTCTTAGAAAAAGAGGAGAAGGTTTAAATGCAATAGATAGAAGCAAAGAACTTAGGGTATCTAAGGAAAATCCAGCAGTACAAGCTATTTATGAAAAGTATTTAGACTACCCATTAAGTCATAAAGCTCACGAGCTACTTCATACTAGATATTTTGCTAGACCTAAAAAAGGACATGATTATATAAGAGATGAAGATAGATAGATAAAAAAATATAGCTATTATAATAGCTATATTTTTTATTAAATAAATTTCTAATTAGAATTTGAAAGTTTAAGTTTTTTAGAGTTTTCTATAATATTAATAATATCCACTGGATGATTAACTAAATACTTAGGATTATAAAGCTCTAATTCTTCTTTAGCTCTAAATCCCCAAGTAACTCCAACTGTATCTATATTAGCATTAATACCAGTTTTCATATCAGTGTCAGTATCCCCAATGTATAAACAATTTTCTAAAGATATGTTTAGTTCATTAGAAATTATAATAGCACCTGCAGGATCTGGCTTTCTTTTTATGTTAGCTTTTTCACCAGCTAGATAATCAAAGTATTTATTTTCAAACATACTTTCAATATTTTCAATAACCCTATCATGTGGCTTATTTGATAAAACTGCAACTTTTATATTATTATTTTTTAAGTAACTAAGTAAATCATTAATTCCATCATAAGCTTTAACTTTATATAGGCAGTGTACTTTAAAATATTCCGTATAAGTTAGGATACCGTCTTCATAATGGACTAAATCTTTATCACCACAATGAATTAAAGCTCTTTCTACTAATTTTTTATAACCATCCCCTACAAATATTTTACACTCATCTTCACTAATAGGGCCTAAATTATACTTTTTTAAAGTTAAGTTAATTGTATAATTTATAGCTTTAATAGAATCTACTAGTGTCCCATCTAAATCGAAAATACAACATTTATACATCTAATATTCCTCCAATACACATTGATATATATAATTATATATTTATTGGTAAATTATTTCAAATAGCTTACTTGTTATAAGATTATTTTTATTGTAGAATATGGTAAAATTAAATTTTAGTTATTAGGAGTATATTAATATGAGTAATTTAGTTAATGCATCATGGTTAAAAGAACACTTAAATGATAAGAATATTGTAATTGTTGATTGTAGATTTAATCTTATGGATAAAGAATATGGTAAAAGGTCATATGAGAAAGGTCATATTAAAGGTGCTAGAAGAATTGATATAGAAACTGAGCTTTCTAGTGAGGTAAAGGTTCATGGAGGAAGACATCCATTACCATCAATAGATAAACTTAAAAATACTTTTGAGAATGTAGGAATAAGAAATGATTCAATAGTTGTTTGTTATGATGAAGGAGATTTATCAGGACCGGCAAGATTATGGTGGATATTAAAGTACTTAGGACATAAAAATGTATATGTGTTAGATGGAGGTATAAAAGAATTTGAGGAAATTGGGGGAGAAATTACAAGGGAAGTAGGAGATGTTAATAAGGGAAATATAGATATTAATATTCAAGAAAATATGAGAGTAGATATGATATATGTAAGGAATAGAATAGATAATAAGAATGTTGCTATTGTTGATTCTAGAGAATATAAAAGATATATAGGTGAATTTGAACCAGTTGATAAAAAGTGCGGTCATATACCAAATGCAAAAAGTTACTTTTGGATGAACATACTAAATGAAAAAAGTGGAAAATTCAATTTGAAAAGTAAAGAAGAGCTTAATAAATTATTTGAAGAATTAAAAGGATATAAAGAGGTAATCGTTTATTGTGGTTCTGGAATAACAGCTTGTCCAAATAGCTTGGCTCTTAGTGAAATTGGAATTAATCATAAGGTATATACAGGAAGTTTTAGTGATTGGATCAGTTATGATGATAATAAAGTAGATATAAAGTAATAATGTAAAAATAGTTGTCATAAATATGATATATATTTATAACAACTATCTTTATATTAATATATATCAAGTCTTCTTTGTGCTAATAAAGGTAACTCATTTCTAATTTTATTTACATAATCAAAATCTATAGAGCAAATACTATATCCTTCTTCTTCATTCATATGTGAAATAACTTCTCCAAATGGAGATACAACAATGGAGTTTGCATAAGAAATATAAGAAGCATTATAATCTCTAGCAGGAGCACATCCTATAGTGTAAACTTGATTATCAACAGCTCTAGATCTAAATAGAAGTTCCCAGTGAGCAGGCCCTGTACTCATATTAAAAGCTGCAGGAACTATTATTGCTTTAGCTCCATTATCTACCATTAATCTAGAAAGTTCAGGAAATCTAAAATCATAGCAAATGCAAAGTCCTATTTTACCAAATTTAGTATCAAAAACTGTAGCTTTATCTCCAGCATCAAGAGTATCAGATTCTTTAAAAGATTGTCCATTTTCCATGTCGATATCAAAAAGGTGTGCCTTCCTATGTTTAGCTATTTTATTTCCTAAATGATCAAAAACATAAGAGGTATTAAAGATATTACCATTATCATCTTTTTCAGGAATTGATCCAGCAACTAAATATATATTATTTTTTTTTGCTATTTTAGACAATAATGAATAAGACATATCACCTTCTTTTTCTGCATATAAGGAAAAATTAGATTTATCGTAAGGACATGAAAACATTTCTGGAAGAACTACTATATCAGCATAGTCTTTAGCAGATTTTCTTATAAATTTATCAGCTTTTTCTAGATTTTTTACTTTATCCTTTTCAACTAACATTTGAATAGTTGCTATTTTTATTTTATTCATAGAAACCTCCATATTATTAAAGAAATTTAATAATATAGTAGCATACTAAATAAAAGTTTTAGTGTAGAAATATGGGGGTAAAAACTAATAAATTATAATTTAGAATAAAAAGATAATCTTTAATAAAAATATATATATGAATATTAAAATAAAAGTTAATAAAAAAGGAGAAGTTTATAATGTTAAAAAAGGCAGTATTTGCAGGTGGTTGTTTTTGGTGTATGATAAAACCTTTTGATAAATATAAAGGAGTTATAAGTGTAGTATCAGGATATAGTGGAGGATATATAGAAAATCCAACTTATGAAGAGGTTTGCTTAGGTAATACAGGTCACAAAGAAGCTGTTTGTATTACATATGATGATGAAATAATAAGCTATAAAGAATTATTAGATATATTTTGGGGTGCAATAGATCCAACTGATGATGGTGGACAATTTAATGACAGAGGAGATCATTATAAGACTGCTATATATTATTTTGATGAAAATCAAAAACAAGAAGCTGAAGAATCAAAAAAGAAATTGGAAGAGAGTAAATTTTATAATAAACCTATTGCTACTAAAATAATAAAAGTCAAGAACTTTTATGAAGCTGAAGATTACCATCAAGATTATTATAAAAAAAATCCAGAACATTATAATAGATACTATAAAGGTTCGGGTAGATTTGATTTTGTAAAAAGAAATTGGGCAAGAAAAAATTTAACTCCAATTCAATATGAAGTAACACAAAATAATAAAACAGAACCACCTTTTAATAATGAATATAATGATAACTTTGATGAAGGGATATATGTTGATATTGTTAGTGGCGAACCTTTATTTTCCTCTACAGATAAATTTGAGTCAGGTTGTGGTTGGCCAAGTTTTTCAAAAGGAATAAATAAAGAATCATTAATTGGAGTAAGAGATTACTCTCATGGAATGGATAGAATAGAAGTAAGAAGTAAAAATTCAGACTCACATTTAGGTCATGTTTTTGATGATGGACCAAAAGAACTTGGTGGAATAAGATTTTGTATAAATTCTGCATCATTAAGATTTATACCAAAAGAAAAAATGAAAGAACTTGGATATGAGGAGTATTTAAATATCTTTAAAGATTAAAATAAGTAATAATATGTAACCTTGAATTTTAAGTCTCATAAAATAGAGTATACTGAAAGTCTAAACTATTAGGGGGATTATAATGTATAGAAATAGAAGAGATATAGGTACACAAGATTTATCAAACCTTCCACCAACATATTTTATAGAATTACCTAAGAATATTGAAGAAGGTAATGAATCATTGATAGTTCAAATAAAATCTCAATATAATAATAAATATGTAGGAATAGGATTTGATGAATATTTTTATGCTAGTGAAGAAAATCCTACTACAGGAAAAATATTTAGTTTTATATTATTACCTAATAATGAAATATTGATTAGGTTACATGGTTCAAGGTTTTTAACCGTTAATGAAAATGGTCATCTAATTGTGGATTTTAGCAATGAATATCCAGACGTATTTAGATTAGATAGAATAGAAGATCAAGTATATTCAATATTAGCACCAAATGGTAAATACCTAAAGCTTAGAGACGAAGATAATAGGTTAGTAGCAGATGAATATAATATGAGCGAAAAAACAGGATTTAAATTTCGAATAGTACAATATTATTGATAATTTAAATAAAAGGATTGTTTATGTGATAAAGCTATTTACAATAAATTACATAATCAATCCTTTTATTTTAAAATTCTTTTGAAATATTGACATATGTAGATAAACTAACTTATTATTTTAATTAGTATATGTAAAATATTGTAAATATAAATAGTGGAGTTAGAGAGGTTGTGTTTTTATTGAGTAGGGAGATTTTTCAGGGAACAATTATAATGTATGGGCATTGTGATGAAGTTGATGAAAATGTGTTTATAGTAAAATCAAACAAAAGAGTAATCTTAAAAGATGATTCAAAATATGATATCGATAAAAAAAAGTATATAGGGAAGACTGTGAATTATACTATAGAAAAAATTGATGATAAAAATAATTTTATATTAGGAAAGATTGAGTACTCAGAAAATACTATTAAGGCAATAAAAAAAGATTTATATTGCAATGGTCCGGGTAAAATACAAAAAATTTTAGATTGGGGAGCTTATATAAACATTAATGGAACTCAAGTAAAAGCTTTAAATAAAGATATATTTATTGATAATACAAGAATATTTGAAGTATTTAAAAAGGGAGATATAATAGAAAATTTAAAGTTTAAGTCAAAAGAAAAATCTGTTTTAGAAGTTGAGTTAGAATTTAAATTAGTTGGTCCTAAAGTAGGAATAACTAAAGAAGAGTTAAAAAAGGGTAAGGAATATGAAGGAACTGTAAGGACTATAATGCCAACCGCATGTTTTGTATATATTTTAAATGAAAGAGATGTTATTTGTTCTATTCCAGATCAACTAGAAGAAGATATAGACAGAGGTAGCAAAGTTATAGTCAAGCTTACAACTGTTTCTTCATTAAAATCTGAAAATGATAAATTAAGAGGGAAAATAGTAAAAATTATTACAGAGTAGAGGGAGAATAAATGAGATACTTCAATTTAGAAAGTGATGAAAAATATATAATACCTGTAGATTATTATCAAGAAATATTAGATATAGATATAAACTATGATTATAATGAGTTATTAAAAGAACACTTAATAAATAAAGATTGCAAATGGATTATAGAGTTATGTAAGTTTATATATGGATTTAAATTTGCAACATTAAATCAAATAAAGCAATATATGGATTTAGCTGAAGTTGATTTTGATCAAGATAATATACATTTTTTAATAGAAAAAAATGTTCTGAAAAGATGCGTTCTTAAAAATATGAATTGTATTGGGAATGATGAAATAAAAGAAGAAAATATATTATACTGTTCAGGAAAAAATTTAGTAGAAATACTTAGAAATTTCTCGGCTATAGATAGTAGAAAATGGATGATAAGAGATATATCTAAAAGTGCAGAGCGAATTTTAAAAAATGTAATGGCTTTAGATTTTTATATAAACTTAGTACAATCTTATGGAATTGAAAATATAACTAATATAGTTTTAAATCCATCTCAAAGATATATGGTATTAGAAAGTGTAAATATAGAGTTAGAATTCACGTTAACAAATAATGAAAAAGAAGAATGCTTTATAGTAGATATAGTTAGAAAGAGTGATTTAAAAGCTAGTTTTTTAAAAAAGATATTGAAATTTGAAAGATATTTATCAAATGATGCTTGTAAAAGAAGTACTCATGGTATAGATAAAAAGCCAAAGATAATATTTATATGTGAAGATAAAGAAATGTTAAATATAGTTTCAAAGAGATTAAGGGTATCTTCATTGCATATGAATACAACAGTATTATATACATATGATGAAATTTTAAATTTACAGTTTTTAAGTAGTAAAAATGCATTTAAGAGAAATGGTTATAATAGTGAAGAATTATATAGTACAGGAATTATGGAAGATATCAAACATGAAAGTTTAGGTGAGTTAAATGCATAATAATTATAAAATAAGTATCTCCTGTGGACATATTTCTACAAGTTATAATGAGATAGGAAAGTGTGTAATAAATGGATTTAGTGATAAAATAAATGGACGTCTAAAAATATCTATAATGGATATTAAATTATGTGAGTTTTTACATAAATTCAAAATGGCAACATTAGATCAAATAAACAGATATTTTGAAGTTATTGGATGTAATAAAAATTGGTCGTATAGACTTGATAAACTAAATAAATCTTATAATCTAATAAATGAAATAAAATTACATAATGAGAAAAATGAAGATATAATATGTTATACACTAGATATTGGAGGTATGTACTTACTAAATAATTATTCTAATGAAGATATAAATCCAAGAGTTGATGATTTGACAAGTCAAAGAAAAACGTTTGACAGTATATTTCAAATACATCCTTATAGTGTAATCAAATCTTTAGTTTGTACAGAAGTATATCTAAATAAATTAAATGAATCTAATATAGTTAATATGGAGAATAGATTTAGAATAAGGGAATACATGATATTAACAGATAGTGAAAAAGAATGTGGTAAGTCACCATTTTTAAATTTAAAAATAGACTTAATGTTAAATATAGATCAAACAATAGAAACTGCATATTTTATAAAAGTGATAATAGATGATGAAATAGAAAAAATATGTTTAGATATAGACAAGTTTAATATGTTTAAAGTGAATAGATGCTATATAGACAAATATTGCTCACTAGATGTAAAATCAGTTAAGCTAAATTTAGTGTTTACAAATGATGAATATATGAGAATTGTTGAAGCTGGATTAAGGTATAGGGGGATAAATTTAGCTGATATAGTTTTAACTAATATGAAATTTATGATAGATAATAGCAAATCTATAAATGGAGTAGCAATTTAGAGAAAATAGGGTGGGAACATATGTTAAATGAAATAGACAGAGATATAGTTGTAGAAAAATTAAAAAGCAATGAAATAAATAATGCTAAAATAATAAAATTAACAGATAGAGGAGCATATATCTCAATAAATGGAATAAGTGGATTAATTAGAAATTGCGATTTTTCCTATGATAATAGCTGTATTGAAGATTTTTATAAAGAGGGAGATACAATTGAAGGTATTGAATTTAGAAAAATAAGTAAAAATGGACATATTTGTGTAAAGATAAAAAATAAATTTGAAAGTAATAATCCATTAAGTTACAGTGATTTAAAAAAGGGAAATTTAGTATTAGGAATAGTTAAAGAAATTGTAAATGGAAGATGTTTTGTTGGAATTATTAAAGACATAGATATGCTTTGTAATGCAAAATATGTTGAATCTAGAGAATATGAAGGTAGCAAAGTTGTATGCAAAATCAAAAAAGTTGATTTAGAAAAGGGCATACTTAGAGGAGCAATTGTTGATTTAGTAAAAATATAAATATACATAATTTATGATATAATTATATAAGAATAAATTTACTAAGGAGACAAATTATGAGATTATTAACAACTAAGGGTATTAGAAATTTAATTTTATCAGGATTATTATCAACATCACTTTTTATTGGTGGATGCAATAGTAATTCAAATATTGTAGATAATCTAGAACAAGTATCTACTCAAATATCAAACTTACAGGATACTTCAAATAATGAAAATTCATCAGATGAAGTACTTTCTTATGATGAACTTGTGAAATCTTTAAAAAATGGTAATATACCAAATTATGTTTTAAAAGCTACAGTAGAAAGAGTCGTAGATGGAGATACTGTTAAAGTCAAACTTGAAGATGGAAGTAGTGAAAGTTTAAGAATACTTTTGATAGATACACCTGAAGACACTAAGGAAAAGCAATATTTAGGAGATGTAGCTACTAGTTTTGCAAAAGAAAATATTAAGTCTGGTGATACTGTTTATGTAGAAACTGATGGAGCTAAAACAGATAAATATGGGCGTTACTTAGGATACTTATGGTATGATGCAAGTGGTAATAAAGACTATAAGATGTACAATGAAGAAGTTGTAAGAGCAGGACTTGCTAGAGTTGGATATATCTATGATGCAGTTAGACATTTAGATAAAATGAAATTAGCAGAAAATGAAGCTAAACAAGGTAAAAAATATATATGGTCTATAGATGGATATGCAACAGATAAAGGATTTGATCAAAGTTTAGCACCAGTATCAAATAACACAAGTAATGAAAGTAATACATCTCAAAGTAATACTAACTCAGAAGTTGTATATGCAAATATATCTTCTAAAAAGTATCATTCAACATCTGATGCTCATGCTATGAAAAGTTCCACAAAAATGACTGAATCACAAGCAAAACAAGCAGGATATTCACCGTGTAAAACTTGTTATAAATAAAGTAATTAATGAGTATAAATCAAATACTAAAATTTGGTTTATACTCATTTTATTATAATCATTTAGGAAAAATTTAACTGTATTAATAATATTAGAGAACATAAAATAATTTTATACTAAATTAAAGTTAGGAGCTAAGAAGATGACTTATAAAAAAGGATTTAGTATTTTATTATTAGTGTTATTTATTATAATTACTTCATTTAATACAAACTCATATAGTGAAGGAAATAAGAAGAAAGTTTTAATTTTAGCATCGTACAATGCAGAAAATGAGTGGGAAGATTCTGTAATAACAGGTGTAAAAAATAATCTAAATGATGTATTAATAAAAGTTGAGTTTTTAGATTCTACGTCTGCTAATTCAGATATATACAATGAGAGTTTTATGAAAGTATTAAATATTAAATATGAAAATGAAGATATAGATTGTATATTAACTATTGATGATGAAGCTTTAAACTTTGCTAAACAAAATCTATTTAATGAAGAATCATTTATGTATAAAAAACAAATAGTTTTTGTAGGCGCAAATAGTTATGTTTCATTAAATAAAGAAGAAGCTAAATATATTAAAGGACTATTAGAGTATCAAGATAATTTATTTTTTATAGATACAATACTTAATTTAAATAAAGATGTAAAAGATATATATTTACTCTTAGATAAAAGTATATATTGTGAAACTGTAAAAGAAAATGTAAAAGATTTAACTCATTTTACATCAAGAGAGTTTAATATAAATGTTTTATCTGATTACTCATATGAAGGTATAAAAGATAAAATAAGTAACATAGGAGATTCATCTGCCATTATTTTATGTGGAGTTTATAAAGACACTGACAATGGTGATTTTATGAAAGAAGAAGAAATCATTAAAAATATAAAACAAGTAACTAATGCTCCTATATATACGAAATTAGAAAAATACGTAAGAGCAGGTGCGCTAGGTGGAATCATAAATGATGGAGAAAAATTAGGAGAAATTAGTGCAATATTTCTTAAAAAAAAGTTAAATGGAGAAGGACAAAATATTACAATGCCATCTTATAATGCATTTAATGTACCTATGTTTAACTATAAAGCTTTAAGATATTATAAAATAAACCCACTATTACTTCCTCAAAATAGTGTAATTATAAATAAAGGTAAATTTGATTTATTAGTGCCAAGATATATAGAAATATTAATTTTGGGAGGAATATTTGTAATAATACTATTTATATCAATACTTATATATATTCATTTCTTAAATAAAAAGAAAAGATTAAAAGAAAAAGAATTACTTAGAGAGTCAATAGAAAGAGATGAGATAAAAACTGATTTTATAATTACAATGTCTCATGAGTTAAGAACGCCTTTAAATATAATAATAAATGCAAATAAACTACTTAGATTAAAGGTTTATAGTAATAATTATGATTCTGAATTTTTTAGTAAACAGATAAGTTTAATAAATAAAAATTCAAATAGACTTTTAAGGTTAATAAATAATTTAATAGATGTAAGTAAAATAGAAAGTGGATATGTAGATGCAACTTTTAAAAATGAAAATATAGTGGATATTATTGAAGATGCAACTATGTCAGTGGTAGATTTAGCAAAATCTTATGATATAGAAATAATTTTTGATACACAAGAAGAGGAAATAATAACAGCAGTAGATAGAAGTAAAATAGAAAGAATAATGCTAAATTTACTTTCTAACTCTATTAAATTTACTGATAGTGGTGGACATATATATGTAAATATAAGTAAGCTTAATAAAAATATATTTATAGAAGTAAAAGATGATGGAATTGGTATGTCAGAAGAATTACAAACACATTTATTTGAAAAATTTAGAAAAGCAATGTTATACCCTTCTTTAGAAAGGGCAAATGAAGGTAGCGGACTTGGCTTATTTATAGTACAAGGATTGGTAAAAATTCATAAAGGTACGATTAAAGTAGAAAGTAAATTAAACGAAGGTACAAAATTTACTATAACAATACCTCAAGTATTTGTAGATAAAGAAAACTCAAGTCATAATCTTATGAATGTTCCTTTAGCTTACAGTAGTAAAATTGAGCTTTCAGATATATATCATAAAGATGATTAAATCTAATGCAAAATAAATAGTTAAGGATAAATCAATATGATATTATGTTAAATAGAAAGATATATTAATTTAGGGGGAGGGGCTATGTTTAATATTTTAGTATTATTACCATTAGATGATGAAAAAAAGTTAAAGTTAAATTCAATAGCAGCTGATTGTAAAATTGTTTATTCAAGTCAAGAGAAAGTAACTAAAAAAGAATTAGAAGATGCAAACATAATAATAGGAAATCCTGATGTGGATATAATTAGATATTCAAATAATTTAAAATGGATTCAGCTAAACTCAGCAGGAGCAGATAAATATATAAAAGAAGGTGTACTTAATAAAGATGTAATTTTAACTAATGCTACAGGAGCTTATGGATTAGCAGTATCAGAGCATATGTTAGCTATGCTTTTAGAATTATTAAAGAAATTACATCTTTATAGAGATAATCAAAATAAAAAAATATGGAAAAGTGAAGGTAAGGTAAAATCAATAAATAAATCAAGGATATTAATCGTTGGCCTTGGTGATATTGGATGTAGTTTTGGTAAAATGGTTAAATCTTTAGGGGCTTATACAATAGGTGTAAAACGTAGAAATACTTTAAAGCCTGAATTTATAGACGAATTACATTTAATTGATAATTTAGATGAATTATTACCAAGTGCAGATATTGTAGCCATTTGTTTACCTTCAACGAAAGATACACAAGATTTATTTTCAAAGAGTAAAATAGAAAAAATGAAAAAGGGAAGCATTTTATTAAATGTTGGAAGAGGAAATACAGTTGATACGGAATCTTTATGCGATGCATTAGAAAATAACCACTTAGGTGGTGCGGGCTTAGATGTTATAGACCCTGAACCACTGCCTAGTGAACATAGGATATGGGACTTAGAAAATATAGTCATAACTCCACATGTTGCAGGTGGATATAATTTAGATGAAACATATGAAAATATTTTTGAAATAAGTATAAATAACTTAGAACGTTTTATAAATGGTAAAAAATTATGTAATATAGTGGACTTTAGTACTGGATATGTAGAATAAATAAAAAGCTCAAATGATAAAAGAAAAGATTTTGTCATTTGAGCTTTTTATTTATATCAAAGAATAGTAAGTTGCATATTATAAAATGATAGATAGTATTCCTAGATTAGGGGGAGATAATTTTATGAAGAGAGCAGTCTCTGTATTTATAGAAAATAAAAGACATTTATGGATTCAATTTAAATGTTTGTATACATCACTTAAATATATACAAAGTAATGATACGGATTTAGTAGTATTTTGTACTAAAGATATAGTAGATAGTATACCAAATGATTGTATAAAAATAGAATGTGAAGCAGCTAGTAGAAAGACTTTGTGGCAAAATTATGGATATATAAACTCTGTAGAGTGCATGACACATGAAAACTCTGAATTTTTAAATGATTATGACTTAATACTTAGAAGTGATTTAGATACATTCCTAACTCCAGCTTGGAATAATTATATTCCAATATTATATACCGCAGGAAGAGGAGGATATGTAAATGATGAATATACAAAAGAAAAAATATTAAATATATCTAATAAACTAGGATTAAAGCATAAAAATATATTTAATGTAGGTTCTACAAACTATGGTAATGCAGCTTTAGTACGAGAAGTTTGTAAATTAACTACAGAAGTATGTAAGTATATACTACAAAATGAGTTTATAGAAAATGAAGGAAATTGGCCTAGTTGGTATAAGGGGGTATCACTACTTTATGCTAATGAGATAGCTGTTAATCATTTGGTTGATAGTGTAATATTAGATGGTAATAAATTAGATTTTGGTAGTGCTAGTAGAGAAAGTATATATGACCATCCACATATTCATTGTTGGCATACTAATGATAAGTTCTCAAAGTTCATGTTTGAAAATGGAAAATATAATAATGAAAGAATTGATTTATTAAATATAAATGAAGTTGCTGATTACTGTATGTATATTGCATTAAAATCTAGAAATTTTATATAAATTAAATATTAATTATTTAATAATATTTACTATTTGAGGGGAGAAATTCAATGAGAGTAGCAATATTAACAATGTTTAATGGATTAACAAGTACTTATTCTTTGGTGAATGTAGTTGCTGAGCATATAAGGATGTTATTAGATGGAGGGCAAAAGGTAACGTTATTAGTTTGCCAAGATTGTAATGATAGTGAAAGGTATGGTATTTTCTTAGATGAAAGAATAGAATGGGTTAAAGTTTGTAATAGGTATAATGGAAAGCAAATACACTGGAGAGATTATAATTACCCAGGGATAAAAATGCATGGCACATTAATACCTGAATCAGAAGCTATTGGAGAAGATTTAATCGATAAATTAAAAGATGTTGATGTGTGCATGATGCACGATATTCACTATCAAGGATGGCATATGGTTCATAATTTAGCAGTCAGATATGCTCAGAAAAAACTACCTAATGTGAAATTTATAGCCATGACTCACTCCATGCCAGATACTAGCCAAGTTGGTAGAAATGTAGAATGGCCAGATTCTGCAAGATATTCACCTATGCCAAACACGATATACGCATATCCAACTGAATGTGGATTAGAATCTTTATCTAAACAATACAATGTAGATATAAGTAAATGTAGGGTAATAAATAATACACTAGATATAATTCAAGATATGAGTAAAGAAGTTCAAGAACTACATGAAAAAGTAGATTTACTTTCAAGTGATATATTAATAGTATATCCAGCTAGACTTACTACAGGAAAGAGATTTGAGAAGGTTTCAAGTTTAGCTGGAGTTATAAAAAAAGAAACAAATAAAAGTGTAAAAGTTATATTCTGTGAATTCCCATCTATGGACATTGATCCCAAAATGTATAAAAAAACTATAATTAGTCAAGGAGTTAGTTATGGTTTAAATGAAGATGATATAGTATTTACAAGTGACTATGGTCATGTCAGTGGATTTAAGAGAGAATGTGTTTTAGAATTATTTACTTTATCTAATTTATATATATGTCCATCACTTGCTGAGTCTTTTGGTTTGACAGTTTTAGAAGCTGCAAGTAGAGGGAATTATATAGTGCTAAATGAAGCTGTACCAGCGTTAAAAGAAATTGGAAATATGATTGACGGATATTTTATGAGATGGGACGCAAGGAATTTTTATGGTATGACACAAGAAAAATATTATCCAACGGAGTTAGAGTATTATAAATATCATGCTAAAAATATTATAGAGCAAATGGAAAGCAATTGCGTAATAAGAGCAAAAACTATGGCAAGAAATAGATATAGTCCTAAGTGGGTTTATGAAAATCAACTAAAGCCACTTTTATACGAATAAAATAGGAAATTTTAAGGCGTGCTATGTAAACTTAAGGCACGTCTTAATTTATAATTATATGATATAATCAGTATATAACAATTGTATAAGAGGTGAAAGATGAATAAAACAATAGGTATTTTAGCTCATGTAGATGCAGGGAAAACAACTTTTTGTGAGCAAGTACTTTATCATACAAATTCAATTAGAAAATTAGGGAGAGTAGATCATAAAGATACATTTTTAGATAATCATAATATAGAAAAATCTAGAGGTATAACTATATTTTCTTCTCAAGGTAATTTTAAATATAAAGGTTGTGAATATAATTTAATTGATACTCCTGGTCATATAGATTTCTCTCCAGAAATGGAAAGATCCATAAACATTATAGATTATGCAGTTTTAATAATAAGTGGAGTTGAGAAAGTTCAATCACATACAAAAACAGTTTTTAGACTATTGAAAGAATATAATGTTCCTGTATTTATATTTGTAAATAAGATGGATAGAACAGGAGCAAATATAGATAGTGTTCTAAATGATATTAAACTTAATTTAAGTTGTGATATTGTAGATATTAGTAATTCATTAGATATAAAAAATAATTATGATTTAGATGAGAATTTAATAGAATTTATAGCTGAAAGAGATGATATCTTATTTGAAAAATATTTAGACGAATACTATGATAAAGACATGTGGATTAATAAATTAAAAGAAGAAATTAAAAATTGTGAAGTATATCCGTGTTGTTTTGGATCGGCACTAAATAATATTGGTATAGATTCTTTCTTAGATAAGTTAGATTTTTTAACTACTACGAATTACTGTGATGAAGGTGAATTTGTTGGGATAGTGTATAAAGTAATTCATGATGAAAATAAGAATAGAATTACTTTTATAAAAGGTTTAAAAGGCAGTTTAAAAGTTAAAGATGAGATAAAGTATAATAATATTAATGAAAAAATAAATCAAATAAGAATTTACAATGGTGAAAAGTTTATAACTGAGAATACTGCTAAAGGAGGACAATTATTTGCAGTAACTGGACTTAATAATGCAAATATTGGAGACTATATATTTAGTAATGATTTCGAAGAAAGTAAAATTAAATTTTATAATACAAGTACACAAATTCAACCAAATTTAAAAGTTAAGGTCATATTTGATAAATCTTTTAATATAAATGAAGTTTACAGTTACTTTAAGATTTTAAATAGTGAAGAGCCATCACTAAATGTATTTTATGATGATAAGTTAAAAGAAATAAGTGTACATATAATGGGAAAAATTCAACTAGAAATATTAAAAGATATTGTAAAAGAAAGATTTAATTTAGATATAGAATTTGGACAATGTGAGATATTATATAAAGAAACAATAAATAAGGAAACAAATGGATATGGGCACTTTGAACCGTTAGGTCATTATGCAGAAGTTCACATAATAATAGAACCATCTAATAGAAATTCTGGAATAAGTTTTGAAAGCAAGGCATTAGTAGATAATCTACAAATAGGTCATCAAAACTTAGTAAAAACTCATATATTTGAAAGAGAACATAGAGGTATTTTAGGTGGATATCCTTTAACTGATATTAAGATAACTCTAATAAATGGAAGAGCTCACAATAAGCATACAAGTGGAGGAGATTTTAGAGAAGCAACTTTTAGAGCATTAAGACAAGGTATAGAAAAAGTAGAAAATATACTTCTTGAGCCATACTATAAATTTAGGATTGAAATTAGCTTAGATTATATAGGACGTGTATTATCAGATATACAAAAAATGAGTGGAGAATTTGAAGAACCACAAATTATAAATGATAGATCCATAATTAAAGGAAGAGGGCCGGTTAGTACATTTATGGATTACAGTATGGAATTACTATCTTTTAGCAAAGGTACGGGAAGTATACAATATATACAAGATGGATATGATGTTTGTCATAATAGTGAAGAAGTTTTAGAAAAAAGAAATTATAACAAAGATGCAGACATAGATTATACATCAAGTTCTATATTTTGTTCAAAGGGTCAAGCCTACAGAGTAGATTCTGATGAAGTAGAAAATCATATGCATTGCTTATAATTATTTGGGAATAGGAGATATAAATTATGCTTAATAAATTTGAAAAAAACTATGAAGTAACATATAGAGACACTGATGCAAGAGGAGAATGTTTTTTTACTTCTTATATGAATTTTATGGCTGATTGTGGACTTAGTCAAGAAGAGAAGTTAGGATTTTCATTGCCGGAAATGGTAAAAAATAATCATACATGGATGCTTTATGACTATGATGTAATAGTATATAAATATGTTAAATATAAAGAGAAGGTAAGAGTTATAACATATGCTAAAAGTTTAAATAAATTTTACGCACTAAGAGTATTTGAAATGTATAACGAAGATAATGAACTTATAAGTGAGGGAAGTACATTAGCTCTTTTAATTGATACTATAAAAAAAAGGCCATGTAGAATTCCTAATGAGTATTATAAAGCATATGGTGTAGAAAAAGAAAATTGTGGACAAGGAAAAAGAGATTTAGAAGTTAAGAATATTCAAAGGTTAGATTATGAAAAAAAGGTAGAGGTACGTTATACAGATATAGACATGAATTGGCATGTAGGAAATGTAAAATATATTGAATGGGTATTAGAAACTATACCATTATATATAATTAAAAATTACAGAACTCATCAAATAAAAATAAAGTATAAAAAAGAGGTTGTATATGGTACTAATGTAAGTATACAAACTCAGATAAATTGTATAAATGAAGAAAGTAATGAAATTAGTACCATTCATAAGTTAGTTAATGATCAATATGAAGAACTTGCATTAATAGAAACTTATTGGAATAAAGCTAATTTATAAGATAATATAAATATATTCAAAAATATGTAATAAATCCTTTTAAATGATTATATATATAATTACATAAAAATAAATTATAAATATATAATTATAAAAAAGAGGTGTCTTATATGCTAAATAATATGATTAATATATATGACATTAGAGAAGATTTAATTAATTTTATAAACATAGTAAAAGACTTTAAAAATGAATATAAATTTACTGATTATGCAGATTTAAATTCCATAGAATATGAAGTAGAATTTGATAATGAATACAGTGATCATAAAGAAAGTAAAATAGAAGATACATGGCTAGATGAAATGGAAATCTTCTCAGAAAAATTAAATGAAATAGAAACAGAAAATCTTATAATAATTAGCAAAATTATAAGTTTAGGTAAAGATTTAATAAAAGGAAAATCTGAAAAAGAGAAAGTAATAATTATTCAAAATGAATATTTAAGTAATCTTTATGAAGATGAAGATGATTATTATGAAAGTAGAGAAGAAATTATAGAAGATTTGTTTTCTAAAAAAGGAGAATTATTAATAAGATATATTGAACTAGGTGCTAAAAAGCTAAATATTATATAAAAGAACCGCTATTTAATCTAGCGGTTCTCCTTTTTTTACACTACTTTCAAAAACACATAACGCATCAATAGTATTATCATAAAAAGTACAATCTTTACCTTTCGAACCAAAACCACTACAAACCTTAGGACAAATATCACGAACTTTACATTCAAAACAACACTTTATAAGAATATCCATAAATCTACAAGCCATACTATACCTCCTTATTATAAAACTAGGACTAGACTAATTAGATTTAATATTTTTTTATGTAACTTACAGTATTTATATACCATATATTTAAATTTATAATTTGTTATAATTAATTTAATCTTTATATGAGTAATATATATAATAGATAATATAAGATTAAAATAAAATTATAGAAAGGGTGTAAATAATGAATATACTTATAACAAACGATGATGGAATAAATGCAGATGGAATATTAGAATTAGCTAAATCTATGAAAAGCATAGCTAATGTATATATTGTGGCACCAGATTCTCAAAGAAGTGCAACTGGTCATGCAATAACAGTTCATAATCCTATAATGGTAAAGGAGGTTTTTGTAGATGATGAAATAAAAGCATATGCTATTTCTGGAACTCCAGCAGACTGTGTAAAAATAGGAATAGAAGCATTATTTTCGGAGGTAAATTTTGACTTAGTTTTAAGTGGTATAAACAATGGTCCTAATTTAGGTACTGATGTTATATACTCTGGAACAGTATCTGCTGCTATTGAAGGGCTTGTACAAAATAAGCCATCTATAGCTATATCTTATGATAAATTTAATATTAATAAAGAAACTTATAAAGAAGCTACGAAATATGTAGTTGATATAGTTAATAAGTTAAAAGAAAATATGAATATATTTAATGATTGTATACTGAATGTAAATATACCAAGTACTGATATAAAGGGTATAAGAATTACTACTTTAGGTGAAAGAAAATATGAAAATGTTCTAGAGGAGAGAATGAGCCCTTATGGAAATAAGTATTTTTGGATAGGTGGAAAAGTAAAGGAATTACATCAAGATGAAAGTAGTGACATTGTAGCTGTAAAAGAAGGTTATATTTCTATAACACCTGTAAATATAGAGATGACAAATTTAAATAAAGTCAAAATTTTAAAAGATATGAAACTTTTATAGAATAAGTAACCTAATATATGTATATAAAATAAGAGAACAATAAAACTCACAATATTAAAAGAGGTGAAATTATGAAAAAAACTCTTATTTTATATGAAAGTAAGTATGGAAAAACTGAAAAATTAGCAAGAATTTTATCTTTTATTTTAGGTCCAGCTAGATTATGTAATGTAAAAAAAGAATTTAATGATATAAATGAGTTTGAAAATTTAGTCATAACATTTCCTTTATATGAGAATAATTTTGCAGAAAATATAATTACATATTTTGATAAGTATAAATTTGATCTTTCTCAAAAAAGGGTAAGTATAGTTATAGTTGGATCATCTAAAGAAGAGTGCATAAAAGCTGTTTTGAAACTTAAGGATATAATTAATAAAAATGATATTTACTATTATTTTATACATGGAGAGCACGATGTTTATGAATTTGAAGATAAAAAATCAATAACTTGTGGTATAAAAATAAAAGAATACTTTGATAAGCCAATAAAGGAGGCTCCCAGGGAAATTATAAAAAAAGAAATAGATAACTTTATTAATAGTAATAACACATGTACTCTATGTACTGGATATGATAATTTTATTAGGTCAACACCTATAGAATATAAATATTTTAAAGATAATTTTTATTTTATAAGTGAAGGTGGACTAAAGTTTGTAGGAATATTAAATAATAAAAATATTTCAATGAGTATATATGAAAATTATACATCAATGAGTAATTTAAAGGGTCTGCAAGTTAGTGGCGAAGTTAAAATTTTAGATTATTTTAGTGATGAATATAAAGAAGTTCTTAGATTGAATAATATAAATATAGGTAGCTTAAAAAATTTAAATATATCAATGAATATATTTAAGGTGAAACCAAATAAATATGAATATATAAATTCTGATTTAAAAAAAATGGGGTATGATAGTAAACAAATTTATATTAAATTATAACCTTGACTAATGAATTTTTAATGTTTAAACTAATTATATATTAATAAACACTTTGGAAAGAAGGACTAAGATGGAAGCAATATATAGAATAATAGAAGAGAAAATAGCACAATCAGGATATACAGGAGTTGTAGATGGTCAAGAAATTTACGATGAAATATGTGATGAGATAGAAGATAAAGAAAATGGAAGTTATATATTTATGTCTAAGAAAGAAGATGACATATTCTTTGAGTATAAAATAGATGTAATGGATGATGAGTTTAACTTATCTTATATAGATATAAATTCACCACAAGGTAAATTCCATATTGATTTTGATGCAGAATAAAGACATATTTAAAGTTTTAGTAATTATATAGTAGAGGTTAGGTGTGAAAATTTTATTTTTAACACCTAGACCTTTATATATAAACACAAAAACCTAAATATGTCTTTTTTATATAAGTTATGTAAAATAAGTATTCAATTATATTTTTAGGAGGGATTACATATGAATTCACATGATGTAGATTATGTACTTTATGGTGATGATATGCAGTTTGTTGAGATTGAGTTAGACCCTAGAGAAACTGTAGTTGCTGAAGCTGGAGCAATGATGATGATGGACAATGATATAGCAATGGATACTATATTTGGAGATGGTAGCCATAAGAGTAGTTCTGGTGGTTTATGGGGCGCTTTAGGAGGTGTAGCTAAGAGAGTTATAACAGGAGAGAGCCTTTTTATGACAGTTTTCACTAATGAAGGTCACAAAAAGCAAAAAGTAGCTTTTGCATCACCATATCCAGGAAAAATAATTCCCGTTGATTTATCTACTGTTGGAGGAAAGTTAATTTGCCAAAAGGATGCGTTTTTATGTGCAGCTAAAGGAGTAAGCATTGGAATTGATTTTAGAAAGAAAATGAGTGTAGGATTCTTTGGAGGAGAAGGATTTATACTTCAAAAACTAGAAGGTGATGGTCTTTGCTTTATACATGCTGGAGGAACTATAATAAGAAAAACACTAGTACCAGGAGAAAAGCTAAAAGTTGATACTGGATGTTTAGTAGCAATGACAAGAGATGTTAATTATAATATAGAATTTGTAGGAGGAGTAAAAAATACTTTATTTGGTGGAGAGGGTATATTTTTTGCAACACTTACAGGACCTGGTGATGTATGGATACAAAGTTTACCATTTAGTCGTTTAGCATCTAAGGTATTTGCATCAGCACCTCAGTCATATGGAAAACAGAGTGATGAAGGTAGTGTATTAGGTCCATTTGGTAATCTTTTTGAGAGATAAATAATTAGTTGAATAGAGAAATTAGTGTTACTTTGAACCTGATTTCTCTATTTTTTTATTTGTATAAAAATATTTGAAAGTCTAGGTAAAAATAAAAGAGTGAATATTATGTAATAATATGGTAATATATTAAAGTATTAAAAAAATATAATGGTGATTAAAGTGGACTTTAAAATATTTTTAAAACAAAAAAAAAAGAGAGAAAATAAAGAAATATTTTTGAATAAAATGAGTTTAAACCAAAAGATAATCTTTTATTTTATATTCCAAATTATAGGGGTTGTAATGGTTGTAAACGTTTTTTGTCAGAAAGTAATAATAAATACTATTATTGATTTAGAAGAAGTTAGAATAAACCAAAGAATTGATAATATAGTGAACTTTTTAGATAATGAGCTAAGTACTGTTCAAAGTATATGTAATGATTATTCTAATTGGAATAAGATGCATGAGTATATTATATTAAAAACTGATGATATTAAAAATGAATATGCCAAGAAGTTTGAAGAAGAATATTTTGCAGAAGTTAATATGTCTTACTTAAAATTAAATTCGATAATAGTTTTAGATAAAGATGGGAATTTAATATATGAATCTTTAGGTAAGAAAGATGATTCAAATAGCTATGAGAATATAAAACATATTAAATATAAAATTTTAAATAAAGAAATTTTTAAAAGTATAAGTGAAGAAAGGTACAGAGCTGGTATTATACCGTATGAAAATAAATTGTATTTTATTTCTATGAATCCCATTCTTGAAGATAATGGAAGCGGACAAAATGTTGGATTTTTATTAATGGGACGAGAAATAACTAAGGAAAAGCTAGAAAAGATTATACCAAAATTTATAATAACAGAATCTAATAGTATAACATCGAAAGAGAATATAAAAACATATATATCTTTACATTCTGATACAAAGAACTTAGAAATTTCTCAAAAAAGTATAAGTATTATGGAAGACTATATTCCTAATATAGAAGGGGATATATATATAAAAGATTTTGAGAATAATAGTTATATAAATTTTAAATTAAGTACTAGTGAAACTTTAATTAATACTATAAACATGACAAGGATATTATTTTTAGGAATTTTAGTATTATATGTAATTATAATAGTTTCAACATGGACATTTTTAAATAATAGCTTTATGTCTAAAATAAATAATATTGTAAAATCAATATCAAAATTGAAGAAATTTAGTTTAGAAAAGCAGTATAAAGATTTAGACACACATGATGAACTTGTCATTGTAGAAAATCAAATTGATACACTAGTAAAAGAGTTAAATAATCACTATAAAGAAATTGTAATTAAATCAAATACAGATGAACTAACTGGTCTTTACAATAGAGTTGGATTTAATAAAGAATTTGAAATATATAAAGATAACTTTAATAAAGAAAATAATAAGGCAGCATTATTATTTTTAGATATAGATAAATTTAAAAATATTAATGATATATATGGTCATAAAATTGGAGATTCAATATTAATAGAATTAGCTAATCGAATATCTAAAACTTTGATAGCAAATAGTATAGTAGCAAGAACATCTGGAGATGAATTTGTTATTTTTGTAAAAGACTATGAAGATAAAGATCATATTAAAGAATTTGCAAATAATTTAGTTAAATATATGAATAAACCATTTAAAATAGGTAGATATAGTATAAAAGCTACCGTATCAATAGGAATTACATTTTATCCAGATGATAGCAATAATATAAATGATCTTATGGTTCAAGGTGATTTAGCTATGTATAATGTAAAGAAAAATGGAAGAAATAATTATGTTGAATATAATTCATATATGAAAAAATTAGTAACTGGAATATCAATATCTGAAGGTATTAAGTATAAAGAATTATATATGGTTTATCAGCCACAAATAAATCCTAAGACAGGTAATATAGAAGGTGTAGAGTCTCTTGTTAGATGGAATAGTAATACACTTGGATTTGTAGCACCAAATGAGTTTATAAATATAGCTGAAGAAACTGGAACTATACATGAACTTGGTAACTTTATTATAGAAGAGGTATTTAAGCAAATTAATATTTGGGAAGAGATGGAATTTAATATTCCGAAAGTAAGTATAAATATATCTCCAATACAATTAATGAATAAAAATTTCTATAGTAATGTAAATGAAATGTTAGAAAAGTATAAGGTATCAACTGATAAGATTGTATTTGAAATTACAGAAAATTTTGCTATAGAAAATCAAAAGCAAATAGTAGACAATTTAAACGCAATATACAAATCAGGTATAGATATATATTTAGATGATTTTGGTAAAGGATATAGTGCATTAGGATATTTAGAGAAACTTCCAATAAGTGGAGTAAAGATAGATAAACAGTTTATGGACTATATTTGTGAAAATGATAAAATTATAAAAATGATATTTACATTAGCAGAATCTTTAGATTTAAATGTTGTTGCAGAAGGTGTAGAAAATAATGAACAAAAAGAAAAACTTATGAATATAGGAAGTTGTGTAATTCAAGGTTATTTATATAGTAAACCATTATCTGTAAAAGAATTAGAAACTAAATATATATAGTTAAAAAGAGGTTGCTTTAGACAGCCTCTTTTTTAGCTTAGTTATGAATATCTTTAAGTTTTATTTTTACTTTTGGGATAACAGTAAAGAAATAGTATCCATTACCGTTAGGATTAAAGCCCAGTTGACCTTCTGGTATATCATAAACATATATTAGATTAGTAAATCCTGTAGTTTCTTTATCATCAATTATTCCATTTTCGAATTCAATATCTATATCGAAAATACTAGGGCTTGGCAAAGTTTTATTAGGTGCAAGGTAATCTACTATTTGATCTAGTCCAACGAATTGGTTATAATAATTAAATGCTACATTTTTACTTAAGCTTGAAAGTAAAGCAGTATAGTTTCCAGATGCTATAACTCTGCAACCTTGTAGCATAATCGGAATACTTATACTTGGTGAATTAGGGCATACACTAGCTGAAATATCACCACCATATACTTCTTCTGATAAAACTCTAATAAAAGGTGGGTTTATATCATTTGCATATACTAATACATTGTCAATAATGCTAGAAAAATCATTAGGATTATCAGGGTTGCCTATACCATTATGAAGTAAAACCTCTCTTCTAACCTCTATATATATAGGAGGTTGCATTTCATAAGTAGCACAAGATAGACCGTTAGCTAATGGTTTAAAGAATGAATTTTCACTCATATTATACATCTCCTTATAATTGATTTAAATCTATTCTAAAAATTCCTTCTATAAGGTAAACATGTTCACCTGCATCATTAGAGCCAACAGAAGATAATTCAGTATTCATAACTTTAACTTTAAAGTCTGGAATAGGGTCACTTGGATTATCTTGAATTAAAACATCCTCATCGTATACGTAAACAATTCCTCCGACAGTTGCGAAATTCATTTTGTTAAGTTGATTATATGGTTCATTATTATCTATTTCAACATTTTCACTTTGAGTTAAAATCTCTGCTCCAACATAATATCCAATATGCCCATCTAACCTTACAATATTTAAATCAACATCATTAACAATTATTGCTTTAGTAGGATCTGTTGGATCACAAGGATTAGGTATAGTTACAGGTTCTGGAAGTGTATAATTTTCTACAGCTTTATAAAAATTAAGATTATCAGTATTTACTGCTGTGGAACTCCAATTATAAGTTCTTACTCATTAGGAATTAATAATTTATTTAGTGGATTAGTAGTTGCTAGCGATAAGGAAGATGAGCTTAGAGAAGAATTTATAAGGCTAAAAGATGATAATTATTACTATGATAAAGTAGTAAGAGGAATTAGGGAGGTATTAAAAAATCATACATACCAAAAAAGATTATCTTTTATATTAGATAAAATAGGAATAAATATTATTAGAAAAAATATAAGTTTAGGTATACTATCAAGGATAGATACTTTAGAAGAATATAAAACATTGAAAGATATATATTTAAAGCAAACTTATAAATATAAAAAGTTATATATACTTACACAAAATAAATTACTATATGATTTTTTACTAAAAATGAATGAAATAGTAGTTATATATTGTGACAAAAATAATATGAAAAAAGATATAAAAAGCTTATTAGATACTGATTATATTGGATTTATAAATACAAAAAATATATATGGGGATTTTTATTTTGAAGACTTAATGATTGGACGATTGTATAGCAATGCTGAAATCATAGGAAAGTGTTCATTTTACGAAATTAATAAAAGTGGAAGTTTAAATCTAGTAAATGAAAATATGGATTTTAGATATGTAGATAATTTAGATTTAGATAAATGTATAATAAAAAAAGAAATACTAAATTGTAATAAATTGGAGGAAATAATAAAGTATATAGATAATAATGAAATAGATGATATAGATTACACGTATTTTTCTATAGACAAAAATAATTTAACGAAAATTAAGTAATCTATAATATAATAAATGTTATGTTATAATTATTTTAAAAGTTAATATACAGAGGAGGATTTTAATGGGGAGGAAATATAGTTTAATTTTATCCCAATATAAAAACTTATATACAAGTAGGATGAAACTTAGACCATTTAGTATGGAAGATAGAAAAGATGTATTTGAGTTTGCTGGAGATGAAGAAGCTACTAAATTCGTAACTTGGGAAGCTCATAAAAGTATAGATCAATCTGCAAATTCAATTTTAAATTATTACAGTAGAGGCGGAGTATATGCTATAGAGCTAAAAGAAAATAAAAAGTGTATAGGATGCTTTGATATAAGAATAGATTCTGAAAATGATAAGGCATCATTTGGATATATATTAAATAGGCAATATTGGAATAAAGGATATATGACAGAAGTTTTAGATTTAATGTTGAAGCTTTGTTTTGACGTATTAAAGTTAAATAGAGTAGAAGCTGAGCATTATACTGAAAATCCAGGCTCTGGAAGAGTAATGCAAAAATGTAATATGAAATTTGAAGGTAGAGGGATTCAAGAGGTTAAAGTAAAAGGAATTTATCATGATATAGACCATTACGCAATTTTAAAATCTGATTGGATTAAATATAATACAGAAAAGGATGTTGTAAATTAAATGCAACATCCTTTTTGTTTAGAATATTAAAGTGTATAGTTAGCATGCACAGTGGACTTGAAGTTATAAGAACAGTGGGGGCAAATCATTTCTACATCCATAGCTTCATAAGTACCAAATGAACCAGAATTCTTATAAGAGTTTGATATAGTTATATTTCCAAGGTTTTTATCAGACCACACTATTGAATCTTCATTTTTTAAGTTATTATGAGGTGGAACACTTAGTGTTATAAATTCGCCACAATGAGGGCAGTTAAGTTGATAAATATTATTATTATCCATAGCCTAAACCTCCTTTATAGTATATTTTCTATAATAAAATAATAATACCTTCTACTTTTATTATCATATGCAAAAAAGTATATACCTATATATCAAGTCAATAAATTAAATATATATTCTATTAATAATAGTCATATATATTAATAATCAATAAAAAGCTAGTATGGGTATTCATTTATAAAATTAATAATACTTATTGATTTTACGTTACTAGGGGGAGTGATTAATGGCTAATTATATAGATAGTATAGAGATACATAACTTCAAAGGTATTGAAGATTTAATATTAAGCGATATGAAAAGTATAAATATATTAATAGGAGATAACAACTCTGGAAAAACATCAGTTTTAGAAGCAATTAGTTTTTTAGAAAGGCCTTTTGATTTTTCTATGCATTTAAAAATAGCAGGAAGAAAATATATACAAAGAGGAATTAGATATAATGAAATTCAAGGTATATTTAATGATTGTGATTTAGAAAAAGAAATAGATATAATAGCTGATACTAATAATGGTTCTTGTAAGCTAAATATAAAAGGTGAAGAAGAAGAACTTACTTCTATAGAAGAAGGAGATTATATTAGTATAGAACAAGGACCTTTGTACAAATTTAATTTAAAATATAAATTTAATGATAAGATGAAAAAATATTCTGTTGAAAGTTATAAAAGTAATAATTTAAATTTGATTAGAGATAAACGCGAGTTTTTAAATATATCATATTTAGTTCCTATTGATACTTATGTATTAGGAAATTTATTCAAATCTCTAGATTCAGTTATAAAAAAGGGTCAAAAAGAAGTATTAATTGATTTACTAAAATTATTTGATGAAAATATAGTAGATATAAATTTTACATCAGATAAAGAAATATATATTACTAAGAAAAATAAAGAAATAATGAACATGTCAAGCTTTGGTGATGGTCTAAAAAAATCTATTGCTCTTATATCAAAATTAATAGAGGCTCAAAATGGAATATTACTTATAGATGAGCTAGAAACAGGGATACATAAAGATTTATTGGGAAAAGTATTTAAAAGTATTATTAAAAATATAAAAAAATATAACATTCAAATTATTGCAACAACTCATAGTATAGAAATTTTAGAGATACTACTTGAAAATTTAGATGAAAACTTGGATGATATAGCTTTATATAGATTAGAAGAATTTAGAAATAAACATTATGTAAGACAATTTTCAGGGAAAGATGCTTATGAAATAGTAATCCAAGGTGGTGGTGATTTAAGATGATAAATCAATATATTTTCATAGTAGAAGGTGTTCATGATTTAGCATTAATTTCAAAACTACTTATTATCTTGGATTATGCAGAACTTAAAAAAACAAAAGAATTAGTAAGTCCAATTAATAAATTAATGTTAAGAAGTATTCCAAATACTGAAGATAGAATAGATTGTTATAATGAAATACCATATTTTTTTAAAAAAGAAAATGATTATATAGCAATAATAAATGCTAATGGAGAACAAAACTTATTAAGGGAATTAGATTTAAATTTAAAGAAATTAAAGTTTAAAGAAATGCAAAAACTAACTAAAATAATAGTGTTTTGTGATGGAGACCTTGATAATAGAGAAGAAAAAATAAACAAAATAACTGATAAAAAGTTTAAGAATATAAAAAATATAAAAATGTTTGATGTATCTTATATTAAGCATGGTGGATTAAAAATAACTGATATAGATGATTTTATTATACCATTTGAAGTTTTTGTATTTCCAAATAATAAAGATTTAGGTAGATTAGAAAATGTATTATTAGAAAGCATAGATGTAGTGGATAATGAGCTTTTAAAATCAGTAGAGATATTTTTAAATAATGTTCCTTATAAGTATAAAGAAAAATGGTCGATTAAAAATTCTAAGTCTGATAAAGCAAAAATATCATGCTTAGGAAGCGTATTACATCCAGGTGTGGGTAATAGTTTTCATATAAAGGAAAGTGATTGGATTAGTAAAAAAACTATAAATAAATGTGAATATTTAAGTTATATATATAACTATATAAAACATGAATTGGAGATTAAAAATATATAATCATTTTATATATGGATAAATTTCTGAAAATTGAGAAAATAAAATTTGTAAAAAGTTTATACTAGTACTATACTTATCATAAATAAAATTATTAAACAAAAGGAGTATATTATTATGAAATTAGGAAATTTAGCAAGACGATTTTTTAGCTTTTTTAGCTGGGGCTATTATTATTTTAGCGCTAGAAAATTTTTATGCAAATTTAAGAGAAGCTATTTTCCTAATGAGAATAATGTCTATATGAAGTATAGTTATACCTTGTATTATACTAACTAAATACAATATTATAACTTTACAATTTTACTATAGTATGAAAAAGAGCTCATTAGAAGGCTCTTTTTTTATTGAAAAAATAAATATTAATTTAAGGGGGATTTTATAATGAAATTACTAAACAATATTGAAAAGATAGGGAAGATAATGTCAAAGTATATGACTTTTTTAATAATAGGTGCTTGTATATATTCATTTATTAAACCTAAAACATTATTGTGGGTTGTGCCTAATATGAATACAATATTACAAGTTATGATGTTTAGTGTTGGAGTTACAATAAGTTTAGACCAATTTAAAACTGTATTAGAAAGACCAAAAGATGTACTTATAGGAGCTTTAGGTTAGTTTACTATAATGCCATTTGTAGAATATCTTATATGTAAACTTTTAAATTTACCACAAGATATATGCATAGGTCTTATATTAGTAGGAAGTTGTGCAGGTGGGATTTCATCAAATATGATGAGTTTTATTGAAAAAGGGGATGTGGCACTTTCTGTTAGTTTAACAACGGTATCTACACTTATAGCACTAATAGCTACACCAATTATAACATTAGCTTTAGCTGGAAGTTATATAGATGTATCTGTATTATCAATGTTTTTATCAATAGTAAAGGTAGTTTTAGTTCCCATAATAGCAGGAGGTATATGTAATAAATACTTACCTAGAGTTAGTAATGAAGTTGAAAAATGTATACCTATGCAATGTATACCTATGCTATCAAGTGTGGCATTAATGTGCTTGGTAGGTGGAGTAACTGGCAACAGTATTGATAATTTAAAAAGTACAGGAATATTACTATTTACAGCCGTAATAGTGCATAATGTATTTGGTCATTTTTTAGGATATCTTTTAGCCGCAAAATTTGGTATGGGCGAAGAAAAAAGAAGAGTTGTTTCACTAGAAGTTGGTATGCAAAATACAGGTCTAGCTACTACACTAGCAGTAAATCATTTTTCATTAATTGTAGCTTTACCAGCAGCTATTGCAGGAACATGGCAAACAATATTTGCAGTAATACTTTCTAAATACTGGGCAAGTAAGTCAAAGAAAAAAGATACTGAGTTAGAATTAGTAAAAGGTTAGTAATAATTAGTATAATTTCAATAAATAAAAAATATGATTTAATAACAACAAATAAGGACTAGTATTATATAATGCTAGTCTTTTTATATATTAATACCAAGTAATAATAAAAAAGTATATAAGTAAGGGAGAGGGTAAGTTTGGAACAAATAGTAACAATAGTCTTTGCATTATTAGTTGTATGGATAGTTTATAAGTTTTTAAAAGATAAACAATATTCTAATGAGTCATCACTAGGAAATATTGCATCAACTATAGGAGTATTAGGTACCTTTGTTGGTATATCAATAGGACTTTGGAAATTTGACCCTAGTAATATAAGTGAGAGTGTACCCATGTTACTTACTGGTATGAAGATAGCATTTGCAACATCTATAGTTGGTATGAGTGCGGCGATATTTATGAAGTATACTGCATTAAAGCATGAAGACGATGAAAATATAGATGATATTATGGAGCTATTTAATACCATGATAAATGAAAGTAGAGCAGTAAATAATACACTTATAGAAAATCAAAAAAATACGGAACTTGTATTTAATAAAATAAGTGAAGTTTGGATAAGTAATCAAAGTAAATTTACTAGTGATATAAGCAATGAAATTTTGAAATTAAATAATAATACAATATCTAAACAAAATGAGCTTATAGACGAATTTAAAAAATTAGGTGAAACTTTCAAAATTTTAAATAACGGAGTAGAGAATTTATTATCTTGGCAAGAAAATTATAAGAATACAATAGAAATGACAACAAAAGAATTAAATACAGTGGTAAAATCAATAACTTATATAGATGATTCTATAAAAGATATATCACAAAATTCACTATTAATAAAAGAAAACAATGAAAACCTAAGTGATATTTTAAGAGATATAAAATGTGCTCAAAGTATAATTGTAGATGGAACAAAATCAATAATTAGCATATCTCAAAAAGCCGAGCAGTCAATACCTCTAATAAATTCATATTTTGAAAATATAGACACTAATACAAATGAAGCTGTAAACAACCTACAAGGTTCACTTTATGAAAATATACATAATGTAGAAGCGCATTTAGAAAATATAGTATCTGAGGTTATATCAAAAGTTGAAGAAAATAAAAATATATTTAATGAAGAAGTTAAAAATTATATAAGTGAATTTAAGAAAATGGTATACGATATAAATTTATGCATACCAGAAATAAGCAACAGTCTACAAAGAAGTAGTGATAAATTTAATAATGAGTTAAGTTCATTTACAAGAGAAATTCAAAATGCACTACAAGAAAATTATAACTGCATAAATCATCAAGTTAATAATTTAAAAAAATCTACAATTAGTATAAATAATAATTTAGATAATACAATTTCACAATCAACTAAAAGATTAGAAAATATGAATATAGCAACACAAAATCAAATAAAAATTATGGTAGAAGATATGGAAGATATATTTACAAGAAAAATTGAGCATTTAGATAACACTCTTGAAATAGAACTTGAAAAGTCTTTAAATTCATTAGGTAAACAATTAGCTACTATATCTAATAGATTTGCTAAAGATTATATACCTCTTGCTGATAAGTTAAAGGATGTAGTTAAAATAGCAGAAGGAGTTAGATAATATATGAGCAAACTTGATAAATTTAAAAGAAAGAAAAAAACGGAAGAAAATGGATTTTCTTCAATATCAGATCTCATGTCAGGTCTAATGATAATATTTTTATTTATATCAGTAGCTTTTATGAGTAGGGTTGTAGATGAAAATATAAAAATAAAAAAACAGCAAGAAACAGTTGAAAATATAGTAGAAACTTATGAAGAAAATAAAGTAAACTTATATTATGATTTATATAATGAGTTTAAAAGTGATATGAATGGTTGGGATATGGAAATAGATAAGGATGGTACTATAAGGTTTAAAGAACCAGATGTTTATTTTGAAAAAGGTAAATCAGAACTTAAAGATGAATTTAAAGAAATATTAAATTCATTTTTTCCTAGATATATAAAGTTAGTATATGATAATTACAAAGATAATGTAAATGAAATAAGAATAGAAGGGCATACGTCTAGTGAATGGGAAGAAAATTCAACTAAGAAAGAGTCATATTTTGGAAATATGGAATTATCTCAAGATAGAACTAGAAATGTACTTAATTATGTTATGAATATGGATGAATTACAAGTATATGAAGATTGGCTTATTGATAATATAACTGCAAATGGAATGTCTTATAGTAAGCGTATATTAAAAGAAGATAATACTGAAGATGAAAGTGCATCTAGAAGAGTTGAGTTTAAAATTATTACTAATTCAGAAGAAACTATTAATGATATTTTAGATAATTATAATGAGTAGAGGTATATTATGAGATTACCTGATTTTAATGAAAATAGAGTTTTTACAAACATAATAGACAATATGAAAATTAAAAAAGATGAGTATGTTGATTGTAATTTTAATGTTGAATATAAAAGTATTCAATTTAATGATAAAAGTTACACAAGAGATTGGGCAAATGTTGCTCAAAGTTATATGATATCAAAAGGTTGGGCTTGTGAAGAGTGTGGACTTGATTGTTCACTTACTAAGTACTATTTACATGTTCATCATATTAATGGAAATAGATATAATAATAGTTATAGAAATTTAAAATCATTATGTAGAAAATGTTATTTAGAGTTAAATAAACCATATTGCAAATAAGCAATATGGTTTATTTTTATTATTTTAATATTAAGATGTCAAATCAGTTTCTTTTTTTATAAATCTATTAGCATACATTAAAAGTACACCAGTAATAGGCACTGATAATAATATACCAATAAATCCTGTATATTTACTAGCAAATGTAACAGCTAATATTGTAAATATAGGAGGAACACCAACTTGTTTTCCTACAAAGAAAGGCTCAAGTACAGCACTTTCTAATTGTTGAACTATTATCATTACTATTAACACAACTATAGCTTTATCAAGAGAGAAGAATAAGTTAACAACTACAGCTATCACTGTACCGATTATAGGTCCAAAGAATGGTATCATATTAGTAATACCAGCAATTATACCTAAGAATAAAGCATATTTAGATCCTACAATAGAAAGAATGATTATACATATAACTGAATAAATGGCTGAATCAGTGGCTTTTGCAACTATATACACTCCTATATTTTTATCTAAAACATTAACAAATTCTTTTACGACTAAGTAATACTTTTTCAATAATTTTTTAGATAAAATATTTATTACATTTATACATTTTTCTTTAGATAATAGTAAATAAACAGATATAACTATTCCTAAAAATACATTAAATACATAAGAGACTATGGTACTAGTAGTGTTTATTATCATTTCGCTAAGTATACTAGCTGTTGATGTAGATAGTGGAAGCAATATATTTGTTATAAAGTCATTTATTTGAAGCTTTATTTCTTGGTTATTTATATTAAACTTATAATTTGTAGATAGATTATTTATAAATTCTTGTATACTATCAACACCTTGAGGTATATAAGCATAAATATCATTTATATTTGATTTTATAACTGGAATTATAAATAGCCAAGAAAATATTATTACTGCTATTACAAAACCATAAACTATAGCTAATGATATTGGTCTTTTAAGTTTAAATTTATTTTCTAAAATTTTTAAAGGTTGATTAAGTATATATGCTATTACAAAACCTATAAAAAATGGAGCAAGTAAATCACTAATATTAGATAAATTTATTGCTATAAAATTCGATATTGAAGAAAAATGTTTTAAAATTAGTATTCCTATAAAGATAAGCACAATTGGAATTACGTATTTTATAGATTTATATAATTCATCTTTTATTTTGTTCATATTTTAATACCTTCCTTATTAAAAATAAAAAACCTCTAAAGATAAATTCATTTAATGAATGAAAATATCTTTAAAGGTCTTGCAAACAAGATTTCTTGCTAATCAACCGGGATCTTAATCCGAAATGACGATTGATTATCACATTTGTGAAAGCTACTCCCCTTTAAGGAACTCAATTATATAGATTAAATTATATTATATGTTATGTTTAATATCAACAATTATTATTTATTATAGATAAAATAAATATATAAATTAAAATAAAACAACTGTTTAATGGTTAATATATTAATGAGTTTGAGGTGAGGGGTATATAGATTTAGAGGTCTATAAGTTTATTTTGATATAAGGAGGATGGTTATGAGCAATAAAAAGATTTTTTTGTCAGAATTAAAAGATGGAAATATAAAAGTATCTCTTATGGTAATGAAGAAATTATACAAAGATGGAAACAAAGTTGTATATTTATTAAGTGATAAAAGTGGATACATAAATGGAAAAGTAGCTCAAAAAATCAAATTAGAGCCAGGTCAAGTTATAGAAATAGAAGGAAATAAAGACTATACAATAGATATTACAAATTTAAAGTTAATTGAAAATTATGAACTAGAGGATTATCTTGTAAGTGTAAAAAGACCTATAGAAGATATAATGAATGATATAGAAGAATTAACTAAAATATATATAACTTCACCACAAGGCAAAATGTTAAATGATTATTTTTTTAAGGATGAAAAATTCTTAGACAAGTTCAAAAAAGGTATAGGTGGTGTATCTATGCATCATAATTATATCGGTGGACTTGCAGAGCATACTCTTAATGTAATGTATTTAACAAGTGTACTTTGTGATAGATATGATTGTAGACATAAGGAAATAGGAGTTCTTAGTGCAAAGCTACATGATATAGGAAAGATTTATGAGTTAGATTATAACGGTCCTTTTAAATATACTTTAGAGGGAGAATTAGAAGGTCATATTGTTATAGGCATTCAAATGATAGATAGAGCAATTATTGATTTAGATATTCCATTTAGTGATGATTTTATTAGAAGAATTAAGGGGTGTATAGTACAACACCATGGTAAACTTGAATATGGTTCTCCAAAATCTTGTAATATGGAGGAATCATTTATATTAAATTATGCAGATACTGTTGATGCTACTATGAATAAGATAGAACAATTAAAGGAAAATACAAGAGAAAATACATGGTCATCATATGATAGAAGGATAGAAACTAAGCTTTATCTTTAATCATTAAAATAAAAGTAGTAAGTAATATTATTAAAAAACATTATGAAATATGTTAAAAATATAAATATTTAGAATTTAAATTATTCTATTGACGATGTCAACTAAAAGGTCTATAATTGCTTTTATCAATTTATGAATTAATAAAAATATACACAAAGGAGACATCGGTATGGAAAGTACAGTAGAAGCAATATCAGCAAATAATTTAATTTTAATATTTGCAATTATAGGTGTCACAGGTATAGTTTTAGGAAGAGTTAGTGAAATACTAAAAATTCCAGATGTAATACTATATCTAATCGCAGGAATTATAATCGGGCCATCAATGCTAAATATAATAAGTATACAATCTTTTCCAGTAGAAAATAATCTTATACTTACATTTGGATCAGCATTTATATTATTTGAAGGTGGTAAAGAAATAAATTTAAAAATATTAAATAAAGTAAAGCTTAGTGTAGGTATGTTAGCAACAGTAGGAGTTGTGATATCAGCACTTATAGTAGGCGGTGTATCAAGTAAGGTATTTGGACTACCTATAATGACAGCACTACTTTTAGGATCAGTAATTGCATCAACTGACCCAGCAGCGCTTATACCAGTATTTAAGCAAGTTAGTATAAAAGATAAAATAAAGCAAACAGTAGTAAGTGAATCAGCGTTTAATGATGCTGTAGGAGCAATACTAGTATCTACATTACTAGGGGTTGTAACTAGTGGAGAGTTTTCAGCACTAGATAGTGTAAAAGAATTACTAATGTCTGCAGGAGTAGGAGTAGGAGTAGGTATATTAGTTGGATATGTATTAACAGTATTCGTTTCTGATAAGAAAATAGGAGTATTCCACTCATATGCACCTATCATGGCAATACTTAAAGTTGCTTTAGCTTATGAAATAGCTATTGCACTTGGAGGTAGTGGATATATGGCTGTATTTATGGCAGGGCTTATATCAGGAAATAAAAAACTATTTGGACTTTGGATACCAGAATACGATTTTCAGTCTATACACCATTTTTCAGAGAGTGTAGGAACAATGTGTCGTATGTCTATATTCGTGGTTTTAGGAACACAAGTAGACTTAAACTCACTTGTAAAATATTGGGCTCCAGCATTAGTAATAGTATTAGTTTTAATGTTTGTAGCAAGACCATTATCAGTTTTAATATGTACAGCATTTGATAAAAATTCAAAATGGACTTTTAAAGAAAAATTATTTATGATGTGGGTTAGAGAAACAGGCGTTATACCTGCTGCATTATCAGGAATAATTGTTTCTATGAAACTTCCAGGATATGAAATTATATCATCAGTAGTATTTATGACTATTTTAGTTACTCTTATAGTACAAGCAAGTACTACAAAGATGGTTGCAAAAAAACTTGGTGTTTTAGAAGATGAATCATTAGATGAATTACAAGAAGCTATATAAATAATATAAAAGGAGATAATTTTATTTTGAAATTATCTCCTTTTATATTTATACAAGTAATTATATATAAATTGATTCTTATTATTATAATTTAGTATAATAAATAAGAGAATATAGCTGAAAGGAATTATTTATGATGAAGAAAAAATTTATAGATATGAAAAAAGAAGAATTTGAATCATTTTTTAATATACTAGAAAAATCATTTCCAGATAATGAAAGAAGAAAATATGTAGATCAATTATCTCTTTTAGATAAAGAAAACTATAGACCCCTTATTTTTAAAGAGAAGGATGAAGTACTAGCAATAATGGCTACATGGGAGTTTGAAAAATTTGTATTTATAGAGCACTTAGCAGTTGATAATAAATTAAGAGGAAAAGGTGTAGGAACCTCTTTAATTGATAATTACTTAAAAGAATGCAACAAAGAAGTATTTTTAGAGGTAGAACCCCCACAATGTGAAATATCTACGAAAAGAATTAAATTTTATGAAAAGTTAAATTTTTATTTAAATGATTTTTATTATTTACAACAACCTTTAAATGAAGGAGATTTACCATTTGAATTAAAAATTATGAGCTATGATAAAAAGATAGATTCAAAAGACTTTAAAGAATATAAAAATATTATATATAAAGAAGTATATGGAAAATAGATAATTTAAATATAATAAAATATAGAAAATCAACATAAATTTCTATATAAAATAATATACCTATACTAATGTATAATAGGAGGTATTTATATGGATTATAGAGATTTATACGATGGCATAGATGAACCTATTGAATTAGGGGATGGAACTTATATAACACCTATTAACTTTGATAATGGAGCAACAACGCCGCCCTTTAGAAGTGTAACAAAATTAATTTCAGATAATATAAAATATTATGGACCTATTGCTAGAGGCGTAGGATTTAAAGGTGAGTATTGCACTACCATGTTTAATAAGGCTAGAGATACTATATTAGACTTCTTTGGCTTAGGTAGTTGCAATACTCATACTGTAGTATATACAAAATCTGATACAGAGTCATTAAATATACTAGCAAATATACTTATAAAAAATAAAGAAGATATGATTCTTACAACTAGAATGGAACATCATGCTAATGATCTACCCTTTAGAAAATTAGGAAAAATGGTTTATGTAGATGTAGACTGTTTAGGAAGAATTAATATAGATGATATAGAAAAAGAGCTTATAAAAGCAAATGGAAAAATTAAAATTGTAACTATAACAGGTGCATCAAATGTAACAGGATATGTTACACCAATACATGATATTGCAAAATTAGCTCATAAATATAATGCAATTATAATAGTTGATGGAGCACAATTGGTAGCACATAAAGAGATTAATATGAACGGAAATTGTGCAGAAGAATCTATAGACTTCTTAACATTTTCAGCACATAAAGCTTATGCACCTTTTGGAAGTGGAGCTATTGTTGGAAGAAAAGAATATCTAAATCAATCAGATCCATTCTTATCTGGAGGTGGATGTGTTGCAGGTGTATTTGATGAGAGTATTATTTGGACATCAATACCAGAAAAGTTTGAGGCAGGAACTCAAAACTTTTTTGGTGTAATATCAATGGCACAAGCATTAAATGATTTAAAAAATATTGGATTTGAAAATATAGAAGAACATGAGTCTAACCTAAAAAACTATATTATAAATAATATGAAAAGTATAAAAAATGTAGTTATGTATGGAGACACAAATAATACTGATGATAGACTAGGTGTAATAACATTTAATGTTAATGAAAGAAATTACGAAGATTTAGCTATAAAAATGGCTACAGAAAAAGCAATATCACTAAGAGCAGGTAAATTCTGTGCACACCCATATGTATATAGACTGTTAGGAGCTAGTGATAGTGATGCATATAGAGATATAGTTTCAGGGGATTATTACTATGGTATGGTAAGAGCGAGTCTTGGTCTTTATAATACAAAAAATGAAGCAGATAATTTTTTAAATCATTTAGAATTTATTGCAAATAGAAGAAATCCTAATCGTAGATATAGAAGATCTAAAGGAATAATAAGATTTTAAAATTTAAAGAAAGTTTTATTTGACATAAGTATATGATGATAGATATAATCTATAATCAGAGAAAAATTATAAATAATAATCTAGAGGTGAATTATGACAAATGATATGACAAAAGGAAGTCCATTAAAGATTTTCATGTTATTTTCAATACCACTACTTATAGGTAATATATTTCAACAATTATATAGTATGGTTGATACTATAATAGTTGGAAGGTTTGTAGGCGTTGATGCACTTGCGGCAGTAGGTTCTACAGGTTCTATGTTCTTTTTAGTAAATGGTATGATACTAGGACTGACTAGTGGTTTTTCGGTATTAGTATCACAAAAATTTGGAGCAAAAGATGAGGTTGGTCTTAAAAAAGCTGTAGCAAGTAATATAAAGTTAACAATAATCTCAACAATTATAATGACTACAGTTTCTTTAATAGTAAAAAATCCATTACTTTCTCTTATGAATACTCCAGATAATATTTTTAATGATGCAAACACATATATAACTATAATATTTGCTGGTATATTTACTCAAACGGCTTATAATATGGCAGCAGGAATATTAAGAGCATTAGGGGATAGTAAAACTCCTCTATATTTCTTAATAGTATCTTCAATACTTAATATAGTTTTGGATTTAGTGTTTATTATAAACTTTAAAATGGGTGTAGCAGGAGCGGCTTATGCTACAAATATAGCTCAAGGTATATCTGCAATATTATGCTTAGTATATAGTTATAAAAAGTTTAAAGTTTTAAGACTTAAAAAAGAAGACTTTAAGGTAGAAAAAAGCTATTATAGTACACATTTAAAAATTGCTATACCAATGGGATTACAATTTTCAGTGACAGCAGTTGGTATAATTATAGTTCAAAGTGCTGTAAATGTATTTGGTTCAAATATAATAGCAGCATATACAGCATCGTCTAAAGTACTTCAATTAGTTATGCAACCATTAGTATCATTTGGAGTTACTATGGCTACTTATGCAGGTCAAAATTTAGGTGCGAAAAGATTTGATCGTATAAGAAATGGTGTTAGTATAATGAATAAAGTTTCTATTGTAACAAGTTTAATTGCAGGAGCTGTTTTAGTTTTCTTTGGAAAGTATTTCGTAATGCTATTTATGGAAAATCCAAGTGCGGAGATAGTTGGATATACTCAAGAAGTGCTTAATTATTCTGCAATTTTTATGATATTCTTAGGATTTATATTTGTCTATAGAAATGTACTACAAGGTATGGGAGAATCTTTTATACCAATGATGGCAGGAGTTTATGAATTAGTTGCTAGAAGTATAGTTGCATTTACTCTTCCTAAATTTATTGGATTTACAGGAATATGTTTATCAGATCCACTTGCTTGGATAGCCGCAGCTGTTCCTTTAATGTTTGCTTATTATAGCAAAACTAAAAAGATTATAGATGAAAATGAAAAGGAAAAGAATATTGCGACTGTATAGTATAATTTAAATTAAAAAAGCTTAGAGTAAACACTCTAAGCTTTTTTTATAAAATAATGCATATTATATATTATAAAAAGTATTGTGCAAAACACAGTACTGTGTTATCTTAAAAGTAGGTATTATGTTTTACACAGTACTATGCATTTTATACAAGATAAAGAATAAGAAAGGAGTAGTTGATGAATACTCAATTTAGAAAAGGTGTTCTTGAAATTTGTGTTCTTACATTAATATCAAAAAATGATATGTATGGATATGAAATAGTTCAAAATATCTCAAAAGTAATCGAAGTAAATGAAGGAACAATATATCCTATACTTAGACGACTAACGAAAGAAGGATATTTCGAAAACTATATATTAGAATCAAGTGAAGGGCCAGCAAGAAAGTATTATAAAATAACAAAAGATGGTATAGAAAATTTAAATAGGTTAAAAGAAGAATGGAATGAGTTTGTAGTGGCTGTAAACTCATTTATAAATGATTAAGGAGGGATAAAGTTGAAAAAAGAAGATTTTTTAGAAATATTAAAAGATTATCTTAAGAAGGGTTTTTCTGAAGATGAAGTAATGGATATATTAAGAGATTACGAAGAGTATTTTATAGATGGAGCTATAGAAGGTAAAAGTGATATGCAGATAATATCAGGTTTAGGATCCCCAAAAGAAATAGCTAATGAATTATTATCTGAAAGTAATTCTAAAAATACAAGTAAAATAAAGAGTAAAGCTGAAGGCATATTAATAGAAGTAAAAGGTAAATTGAAAAGATATTCAAATAAATTTAAAATAAATCTAAATGATAAAGATCATGCTAAATCAAGAAAGAAAACAAGACTTTTACAAGTACTAATTACTATAATATTAATACCAATTGTAATAAGTATTTTCTTAGGAACAGCTAGCTTTGCATTAGGGCTTGTAAGCTCAGTAGTTTTAGCGGCAGTAGGAGCTCCTTTTGCAGTAAGTTTAATGTCTGTAATGCCTGAAGTTAAGTTAGTAGTTATATTTGGAGTAATTGCTTATATAGGTTTTGAAATATTAATATGGCAATTATTTATTGAACTTATAAAATTAGAAAAAAAATATACAAAAAGATATATAAGATGGATTAATACAAATCAAAGATATATAAATGCAAGTATACAGAAAGAAGAAAATGATCAATATGGAGGTGATCTAGATGAATAAAAAACATATAGCTACAACTATTGGAGTAGTATTTCTTACAACGGGTGTTATAGGTGGAATCATATCAGGAATAAATGCTATGCCATCACTTATGAGTAAATACGATGAGGTACAAAGCAAATTTAATGAAAATGAAGTTTTATACGATGGAGAATTAAATATATCTAAGTTAAGTGTAGAATTACCAGTTAGCCATATTGAGATAAGACATCATAATAAAAACAATGTTTTAGTTGAAAGAACTGGAAATAAAGATATAAGCAATATTACTATTAATAATGAAAATAATGAATTAATAATAAGTGAAGAAAGTAAAAGAGTCAAGAAAGATGCTAAAAATGTAGATGATATTGTTCAGCAAATAATAGATGAGATATATACGTATGATATGTCTACTATAGTAATTTATTTACCTAAAGAAACTGATATAGATGTAAAAACTATTAATGGATATTTAAATGTTGAAAAAGATGTAGTATCAGATACTTTAAATTTTGAAACTAATAATGGTAATATATCATTAGATCCAAGTTTAAGTTTTAAGAATTTAAATATCAAGTCTAACCTTGATGTATATTTATCTACTTCGGAAATGTACGGTATAGAAAATATCAAAGTAGAATCATATAGTGTAAATATACATGATGGAAGCACTGTTTATGAGGATTCTATAATACCTAATAAAGTAGAAATATATACACTAAATAGTGATTATTATAATAATATAAGTATTGATACAAATTTACCAATAGCTAAAAACCTTACAATAAACTCAAACTCTAATGTGCGTCTAGATTTACCTATATTAAAGTATAAGTTTAATTTTAATATAAATACTTTAAGTGGTATATCATATGAGAATTCAGATTATGATAAGTATGTAGGGACTCCTTTAGAAAAGTATTTTAATGAAGATAATGAAGATACTACAAAACGAGAATTTATTGGTGTCATGAATGAATCTCTTTTAGAAAAATCTGATGAATATGTTATTAATATAGAGAGTGACTCTGTAACTTTTGAATAGTAAAATATAAAGATAAAATTTATAAAAAAGGAGTGTAGATAAATATTTTCTACACTCCTTTTTATTTGTAAAATAGTATAATAAATAAAACAGAAAGGAATAAAATTTTATGGAATTAATACAAAGTAAATCAATAGTATCGTCTACGTATAAAGAAAATCCACATTGGTTTGGTATAAACTATAATATGAATATATACAAAGGTTGTTGTCATGGTTGTATATACTGTGATTCTAGAAGTAGTTGCTATCAAATTATTGAATTTGATAGAGTTAGAATAAAAGAAAATTCAATAGAAATAATAAAGAAAAATCTTAAATCAAAAAAAACAAAAGGTGTTGTAGGTACAGGGGCTATGAGTGATCCGTATAATCCATTTGAAAAAAAATATATGTTAACAAGAGAAGCTTTGAAATTAATTGATGAAAATCGATTTGGAATAGCTATTGCAACAAAAAGTAACTTAGTTACTAGAGATATAGATATATTAAAAAAGATACAAAGTCATTCACCTACTATTGTAAAAATAACAATAACAACATATGATGATGAGCTATGCAAAAAGATAGAGAGAAATGTATGTCCAACTTCTGATAGATTTAAAGCTATAAAAGAGCTATCTGATAATGGAATATATGTTGGTGTATTATTAATGCCAATTATGCCTTTTATTAATGATAATGAAGAAAATATAAAAAATATTATAAAATCAGCATATAAATGCGGAGCAAAATTTATATTTTCTTATGGATTAGGAGTTACATTAAGAGATAACCAAAGGGAGTATTATTTTGAACAATTAAGAAAAATATTTCCGAATCAAGAATTAGATAAAAGGTATACAGATTCTTATGGTAAGTCTTATGAGAATCCTGCAAGGAACTATGAATATTTATTCAATGTATTTAAGAGAGAGTGTGAAAAGTATAATCTATTATATGATATGAAAGATATTATAAATGATTATAAAAGAAAGTATGAAAAACAGCAACTTAGTTGGTTTTAAGTACAATTAATATATGTTGTATACTTATATAAAGTATACAAAGTGAAAATTATTATATTTATATTCTATAAAAGTTATACAAAACTAAAAATAAACATACTACAATAATTATAAGAACTAAAACAAAAATTTAACAATAACTTAAGGGGAGATATTATTATGGTGAATAGAATAGTACTAAATGAAACATCATATCATGGATCAGGGGCAATAAAAGAAATAGTAACAGAAGTAAAAAGAAGAAATTTTAAAAAAGCATTTGTATGCTCAGACCCAGATTTAATAAAATTTGAGGTAACTACAAAGGTAACTAATTTATTAGATGAAGAAAATCTTGAATATGAATTATATTCTAATATAAAGCCAAATCCAACAATAGAAAATGTTCAAAGTGGTGTAAAGGCATTTAAAGATTCTAATGCAGATTACATAATAGCTATAGGTGGAGGTTCATCTATAGATACAGCAAAGGCTATTGGTATAATAATAAATAATCCAGAATTTGAAGATGTTAGAAGTTTAGAAGGTTTATCACAAACTAAAAATAAATCTGTACCTATAATAGCTGTACCAACAACAGCAGGAACTGCTGCAGAAGTTACTATAAACTATGTAATTACAGATGTTGAAAAAAATAGAAAGTTTGTATGCGTAGATACTAATGATATACCTGTTGTAGCAATAGTAGATCCAGATATGATGTCAAGCATGCCAAAAGGTTTAACTGCTGCTACTGGAATGGATGCATTAACTCATGCAATAGAAGGGTTTACAACAAAGGCTGCTTGGGCTATGAGCGATATGTTCCATATAAAAGCTATAGAATTAATATCACAAAATTTAAGAGGTGCAGTTAAGAATACTACAGAAGGTAGAGAAGGTATGGCACTTGGACAATATATAGCAGGAATGGGATTCTCTAATGTAGGACTTGGAATAGTTCACTCAATGGCACACCCTCTAGGTGCATTATATGATACTCCTCATGGTATAGCTAATGCAATAATATTACCAACAGTTATGGAATATAATGCAGATGTAACAGGAGATAAGTATAAGTATATAGCAAAAGCTATGGGTGTTGAAAATGTTGAGACTATGAGTGTAGAAGAATATAGAAAAGCTGCAATAGATGCAGTTAAGAAACTTTCTAGTGATATAGGAATACCATCTAACTTAAATGATATAGTTAAGGTTGAAGATATAGATTTCTTAGCAGAATCAGCATATAATGATGCTTGTAAACCAGGAAACCCAAAAGAAGCTAGTAAAGAAGATATTGTTAATTTATATAAATCTTTAGTTTCAGTTGAAACTTTAGCATAAAAATAAAAAATAGCTCCAGTCATTAACTAATGACTGGAGCTATTTTTTATTTTTCTAAATAATGATTTTGTTTTATGTACTGTTTTGGTGTTACACCTCGGTGCTTTTTAAAAGTTTTTATAAAATAACTACTATCATTAAATCCACAATTTAAAGCAATTTCAGTTATAGAGTAATCAGTTGTAAGAAGTTGTTCGCAAGCACTTTCTATTCTATAATAATTTAAATATTCAATAGGTGTTTTATTAGTCATCTCATGAAAGAATTTACAAAAATATTTAGGAGTCATACCTGCAGCTCTTGATAAATCATCAAGAGTAAGAGGACTGCTATATTCACTTTCTATTAATGATAATACATTTTTAAAATGAAGTATTCTTTCTTCAGTTCTCTTATTACTTTTATTTTTATTTTTATATAATTTATATTTTAATATTATACCTATTAAATAATATAAAGAGCCTTGTGTAATAAATTCATATCCTACATTTTCATCTTTCATTGATTTAAATAATCCATCACAACAAGACCTTAATTCATCACAATTGCTTTTTAATATAGGTCCGATGATTTTTTTTTGATTTATTATATCTTGGATTTGTTTTGTACAAGTATGATTTTCTTTTAATAAAACCTTCATATCAAATACAATGCATTCATAAATACAGTTATTTGGAGTTCCACCATGAAACATGCCTTCGTGAATAAAAATTATATCATCTTTTTTTGCTAGTATATTTTCATCATTAATTATTAATGAAAATTCGCCTTTTAAGATTCTTATTATTTCACACTCCGTATGCCAATGATAAGGCATATTATACCTAGGATGAGATGGGGTAACATGATAAAATTCAATTGGAAAATCAAAAGTACCGTGTTGCTTTTTTTCTTTATAATCAAAGTATTTCATAAGACTATCCCCCTAATATAAAAAGTGAATATTATTATATTTTTAAACCATTATATCACAAGAAAACGTTTCTTGGGATGCGTATAATTAAAGTATAAAAGGTAAGAAAAAAAGAAAAAGTCTTACTTTTTAAACTAAAAAAAGAAAATTATAAAATATATTATAAAAATATAAGGGGGATAAAAAAATGGCAAAAAGTAGATTAGTAGGAGGATACCCAGTAATAGGGATAAGACCAACAATTGATGCAAGAAAAGGAGTTTTAGATGTAAGAGGTTCTCTTGAAGAACAAACAATGAATATGGCTAAATCAGCTGCTAAATTATTTGAAGAAAACTTAAAATACTCTAATGGTGAACCAGTTAAAGTTGTTATAGCAGACACTACAATAGGTAGAGTTCCAGAATCAGCAGCATGCCAAGAAAAATTTAGAAAAGAAGGCGTAGATATAACTCTTACAGTAACACCATGTTGGTGCTATGGATCAGAAACAATGGATATGGATCCTACAACTATAAAGGGAGTATGGGGATTCAATGGAACTGAAAGACCAGGAGCTGTTTATTTAGCATCAGTTTTAGCAACTCATGCACAAAAAGGTCTTCCAGCATTCGGTATATATGGTCATGATGTTCAAGATGCAGATGCAACAGAAATTCCAGAAGATGTTAAAGAAAAATTATTAAGATTTGGTAGAGCATCAGTAGCAGCAGCTTCTATGAGAGGAAAATCTTATTTACAAATAGGTTCTATATGTATGGGAATAGGTGGATCTATAATAGATTCTGCTTTTATAGAAGAATACTTAGGAATGAGAGTTGAATCAGTTGATGAAACTGAAGTAATAAGAAGAATGACTGAAGAAATATATGATAAGGATGAATATGAAAGAGCATTAAAATGGACTAAAGAGAAGTGTATAGAAGGATTTGATAAAAATCCAGAGCATGTTCAAAAAACTCGTGAACAAAAAGATGCAGATTGGGAATTTGTTGTTAAAATGATGTGCATAATAAAAGACTTAATGAATGGAAATGAAAACTTACCAGAGGGGTGTGAAGAAGAAAAATTAGGTCACAATGCAATAGCTGCAGGATTCCAAGGTCAAAGACAATGGACTGATTTCTATCCAAACTGTGACTTCCCAGAAGCACTTCTTAATACTTCATTTGACTGGAATGGAAAAAGGGAACCATATATATTAGCAACTGAAAATGATGTATTAAACGGAATAAGTATGCTATTTGGAAAACTACTTACTAATACTCCACAAATATTCTCAGATGTTCGTACTTATTGGAGTCCAGAAGCAGTTAAAAAAGCAACAGGATATGAACTAGAAGGTGTAGCTAAGGAAGCTGATGGGTTTATACATTTAATAAATTCAGGAGCATCTTGCTTAGATGCTTGTGGCCAAGCAAAAGATGAAAATGGAAATGGTGTAATGAAAGCTTGGTACGATATAACAGAAGAAGATCAAGAAGCTATATTAAAGTCAACTACATGGAATGCAGCAGATAATGGATACTTTAGAGGTGGTGGATATTCTTCAAGATTTTTAACAGAAGCTGAAATGCCAGTAACAATGATGCGTTTAAACTTAGTTAAAGGACTTGGACCTGTTGTTCAATTAGTAGAAGGATATACTGTAAAACTTCCAGATGATGTATCTGATAAATTATGGAAGAGAACTGATTATACTTGGCCTTGTACTTGGTTTGCTCCAAGACTTACTGGAAAAGGTGCATTTAAATCAGCTTATGATGTAATGAACAACTGGGGAGCTAACCATGGAGCAATAAGTTATGGACATATAGGAGCGGATATAATAACTTTATGCTCTATATTAAGAATACCTGTAAGTATGCAGAACGTAGATGAAGAAAAAATATTTAGACCAGCTGCATGGAATGCATTTGGTATGGATAAAGAAGGTCAAGACTACAGAGCTTGTAGTACTTATGGACCAATGTATAAGTAATATGTGTAGAAGGTGATATCATGAAAACTGAAAATTTAAAAACTCAAGTCTTAGCATTTGACTTTGGAGCATCTAGTGGAAGATGTATGCTTGGTGTATATGATGGAACAAAAATAAGTATTAAAGAAATACATAGATTTTCTAATGATCCAGTTATTGTTAATGGAACTATGTATTGGGATGTACTTAGATTGTTCTTTGAAATTAAGCAAAGCCTAATAAAAGCAAAGTCATTTGGAAAAATTCAAAGTATAGGAATTGATACATGGGGTGTTGATTTCGCACTACTTGATGAATATGGAAATATACTTGAAAATCCTGTTCACTATAGAGATGGTAGAACAGCAGGAATGGTTGAGGAAAGTTTTAAAAAAATATCAAAAGAAGAGTTTTATGATATAACCGGTAATCAATTTATGGAGATAAATACGGCATTTCAATTACTATCATTAAAAGAAAAAAGATCACATCTGCTAGAAAGAGCAGATGTGATGCTCCTAATGCCTGACTTATTTAATTATTTATTAACAGGTAAGAAGGTTACTGAAAACTCTATAGCATCTACAACTCAATTATTTGATGCTAAAAATAGAAATTGGTCTAATAAAGTAATTGATTCATTGGAACTACCTAAAAAAATATTTACAGAAATAGTACCAAGTGGAACTATAATAGGAAAAATATCTGAGGATATAAGTGAAGAATTAGGTATAGATATGTGTGATGTTGTTGCTGTAGCAGGACATGATACTCAAAGTGCATTAGTATCAGCGCCAGCAATGGAAGATGATTTTGTATTTTTAAGTTGTGGAACATGGTCTCTTTTAGGAACGGAGATTGATGAACCTATAATAAATGAAAAATCAGAACATTATAATATAACTAATGAAGGCGGATATGAAAATAAAGCATCATTTTTAAAAAATATTATAGGTCTTTGGTTAATTCAAGAAAGTAAAAGACAATGGGAAAGAGAAGGAAAAGAATATAGCTTTAGTGAGTTAGAAGAGTTAGCGAAAAAAACAAAACCATTTAAATGTTTTATAGATCCAGATGATCCAGTATTTGTTCCAGCTGGAAATATTCCAAATAGAATCAAAGAATATTGTATGAAAACAAATCAAGAAGTACCACAAAATGAAGGTGAGATAGTTAGATGTATTAATGAAAGTCTGGCACTTAAGTATCGTTATGCACTAGAAGAAATCAAAGACTGTACAAATAAAAATTATAAAACTCTTTATATGCTTGGTGGAGGTATACAAAGTAAACTTTTATGTCAAATGACTGCAAATGCTTGTGATATTAATGTATCAGCAGGTCCTATAGAAGCTACAGTACTTGGAAATATAGCAATTCAATTGATGGCAAGAAATGAAATTAAAGACTTAAAAGAAGCACGCCAAATAATTAAAAATTCACAAGATATAATCAACTATTATCCTACTAATACAAAAGTATGGAATGAAAAGTATGATACTTTTAAAGAAATAATTGAAACTAAGGAGGCAGTAAAATGTTAAAAAATATACCTCAAATTTTATCCCCAGAACTACTAAAGGTTTTATGTGAAATGGGACATAGTGATCAAATAGTAATATCTGATGGGAATTTTCCAGCTGAAAGCATGGGAAAGGACTGTATAGTAATTCGATGTGATGGTCATGGAGTACCAGAGTTGCTAGATGCAATATTAACAGTTTTTCCACTAGATACTTATGTAGAAAAGCCAGTTAATTTAATGGAAGTTATGAAAGGTGATAATGTAGAAACTCCTATATGGAATGAATATAAAGATATAATTAAAAAACATGATAGTCGTGGAGAAGATACAGTAGGAACTATAGAAAGATTTAAATTTTATGATGAAGCTAAAAAAGCGTATGCAATAATTGCAACAGGTGAAAAAGCTTTATATGCAAATATAATATTACAAAAAGGTGTAGTAGTAGACTAAAATTTAAGGGGGCAAATTAAATGGAATGTGTAAAAACTTTATCATATATGGAAATAAGAGAACAAATATGCGATGTATGCCATAAAATGTGGCAATTAGGATGGGTTGCAGCTAATGATGGTAATGTAAGTGTAAAACTAGAAGATGGAACTTTTTTAGCAACTCCAACAGGAATAAGTAAAAGTTTTATAACTCCAGAAAAATTAGTTCATATAGATGAAAATGGTGAAATACTAGATGGGCCAGAAGGTGCAAAACCATCATCAGAAATAAAGATGCATTTAAGATGTTATAAAGAAAGAGAAGATGTAGGGGCAGTAGTTCATGCACATCCACCAACAGCAACAGGATATGCAGTAGCTCACTTAGATATGGATAGATATACTATGATAGAGACAGTAATAGCAATAGGATCAATACCAGTAACTCCATATGGAACACCATCTACTTATGAAGTTCCAGATGCAATAGCGCCATATTTACAAGAACATGATGTATTATTACTTGAAAATCATGGAGCACTTACAGTAGGTTCTGATTTAATAACAGCATATTATAGAATGGAAACATTAGAATTATATGCAAAAATAAGCTTAACAGCACATTTATTAGGAGGAGAAAAAGAAATATCAGAAAAGAACATAAATAGATTAATTGGAATGAGAAAAGGATACGGAGTAACAGGAAGACATCCAGGATTTAAGCGTTATAGAAATAGAAAATAATTAAGGTTAAGTATGCAAAGAGAATATATTAGGGGGGAACTAAAATGGAAGGTAAGTTAAAAAGTTCTGTAGGAAATAAACAAGATTCAACACCAATTGTTCCAAAAAAATATACAGTACATTTTATAATGCTTGTATCATGTTTTATACTATGGGGATTATTAAATAATATGACAGATAACTTGGTACCTGCATTTGGTAGAATATTTATGCTAGAGGCTGCAGATGCATCATTAACTCAAGTTGCATTTTATGGTTCGTATGCAGTATTAGCACTTCCAGCAGCAATACTTATAAAAAAATATTCATATAGAACTGGAGTATTAGTAGGATTAGGCTTATATATAGTAGGGGCTATGGGATATATACCAGCAGCAATATCTCAAAACTTTAATTTATTTTTAGGTTCAGTATTTGTTTTAGCAGGAGGGTTATCTATATTAGAAACAACTTGCAATCCTTATGTAATATCTCTAGGACCAGAAGAAACTAGTGTACGTCGTCTTAATCTAGCTCAAGCATTTAACCCATTAGGATCATTAACAGGTATTATAATGGCTAAATATTTTATTTTAAGTAATTTAAATCCTGCAACTTATGAAGAACGTATAGCTATGAGTCCAGAAGCATTAAGCTCTATTAGAGCTAATGAATTACTATGGGTATGTGTACCATATGTAGGATTAGTTGCAATAGCAATAATAATATGGGCATTTTTCAAAAAGCATAAAGATTCAGAAAAGGATACATCAGGGGATCTTAATATAGTAAGTTCAATTGGTAAATTAGTAAAAATACCTAGATATATATTTGGAGTAATAGCACAATTTTTCTATGTTGGAGTTCAAATAGCTGTATGGACTTGGACTATAGGATATGTAATGACTAATCTTGGATTAGATGAAGCTACAGCATCAGGATATTACTTAATAGCTATAATATCATTCATAGTTTGTCGTTGGATATGTACAGCTTTAATGAAATATATAGATCCAGCGATAATGATGGCAGTATTTGCAGTCGGAGGTATATTATGTAGCTTAGGAACTATATACTTACCAATAAATCAATCTGTATGGTGTTTAGTAGCAATTTCAGCTTGTATGTCATTAATGTTCCCAACAATTTATGGTATAGCACTTAAGGACTTAGGAGAAGAAGTTAAGGTTGGAGCAGCAGGTCTTATAATGGCAATATTAGGAGGTGCAGTTATAACTCCTATAATGGGAAAAATGATAGATACAGGAATGTTATCATCAATAGTACCAGCATACTCAGGAGCTCAAGCAGCAGTTCGTTCATCATTTTTAATTCCAGTAGTATGTTTTGCAGTAGTATTAATATACTCTATATGTTTTAGAACTAAGAAAAATGCTTAGAAAAATATAAATAAAAATTACTATAGAAATTATTATAGTATCAAGAATAACATTATGCTTAATTATAATATTTAGAAAATATTTAAAATTAATTAAATAAAAAATATTGACATAAAAATAAATATAATAGTATAATTGAAAAAAACGATAACAAAATTCTATGAAAAAGAGAGTAGCATAATTTAATTTTATAGAGAGCATAGGATGGTGGAAGCTATGCATTGAGGGTTATGTGAAAAGAGCTTTGGAGAAGACTGCAGGAAAATTGAGTATGGCAGTAGGTGTTCTCGCCTTAAGAGATTGAGTGGGTAAGTTTTTTACCAATAAGAGTGGTAACGCGGAGATAGTTCGCCTCTTGGATTTTATTCCAAGGGGCTTTTTTTATTAAAATATTTCTATGTTATTATTCTTATATTGATATTTATATAAACTTACCAATAAGAGTGGTACCGCGGAAACTCGCCTCTTAGCATAATTGCTAAGAGGCTTTTTTTATGATAAGTTTGGCCAACTATCATATGAAATTATAACTGAAATGGAGAAAGAGTATGGAACTATCAAAAATAAAACAACAAAAGAATAGCAAAATAGATAAAAAAGGTATAAAAGTACCACATACATTAGTAATTATTGCATCAATTATTATGATCGTATCTATAGCAACTTATTTTATACCAGGTGGAAAATATGAAACAGTAATAAATGAAGCTGGAAAATATATAGTAGTAGACGGATCATTTAAATATATTGAAAGTCAGCCACAAAATTTATTTAAAATTTTACAAGCACCTATACAAGGGATTATAGATGGAGCAGAAATTATAGCATTTTTATTTATTATAGGAGGCGCATTTAATTTAATAGCTGAAACTAGAGCTATTGACTTTGGAATAGTCAGAATAGTTAATTTATTTAAGGGTAAAGAGATTTTATTATTACCAATTATCATATTTTCATTTTCATTAGGAGGAGCTACATTTGGAATGAGTGAAGAGTCAGTTGCATTTATATCAATTTTAGCACCTCTAACATTAGCATTAGGATATGATAGTATAGTTGCAGTTGCAATAACTAGTTTAGCTTGTACACTTGGATTTTCATCAGCAATGCTTAATCCATTTACAGTAGGTATTGCACAGTCTATAGCAGGTATTCAATTATATTCAGGTATAGAATTTCGTACTATTATATGGTTTATGACAACTGCTGTAGGAACTGCATTTATAATGGCTTATGCAGTGAAAGTTAAGAAAAATCCAGAAATAAGTACAGTTTATGAAAGTGATCAAGTAAAGCGTAAAAGCCTACAAAGTTTTGAAGAGAGAAAAGATGATTTTACATTATCTCATAAATTTATATTATTAACTTTTGCAATAGCTATAGGAGTAATAGTATGGGGAGTATTAGATAAAGGTTTTTGGATATCAGAAATAGGAGCAGTATTTTTAGCTGTAGGATTTATAAGTGGAGTTCTTGGAAAATTATCTCTAGATCAAATGGCAAATGCATTTATTGAAGGTGCAAAGGGAATGATAGGCCCAGCAATTATGATAGGATTTGCTAGAGGAATAATGATAATAGCAGAAAATGCAAATATAATAGATACTATTTTATACAATTTATCTAATATAATAGGAAACTTACCATCTTTACTTGCTGCATATGTAATGTATCCTATACAAATGTTTATAAACTTCTTTATAAACTCTGGTTCGGGGCAAGCAGCTTTAACAATGCCAATACTTGCACCATTAGGAGATTTAGTAGGAATATCTCGTCAATTAACAGTTTTAATATATCAATTAGGGGATGGATTCTCTAATGCAATGTTTCCTACATCAGGAGTACTAATAGCATGCTTAGGTATAGCAGGGGTTCCTTATGGTAAATGGTTAAAATGGATAATACCATTACAAATTATATTATTTATATGTTCAATAGGGTTTATAACAATAGCATCATTAATAGGATGGGCTTAAAAATATTTTGGAGGGATATAAAATGAAGAATATATTATTAGAAAAAGGACAAGAAGTACATGAAAAGTTATGTGAAATAAGTGATTATATTTACGAAAATCCAGAGCTTGGGAATAAGGAATATAAAGCTGTTGAAGTATTAACTAACTTTTTAAAAGAACATAATTTTGAAATAGAAAAAGAGTTACTGGGTATAGAGACTGCTTTTAGAGCAATTTATGATAGTAAAAAAGAAGGTCCAACTATAGGGTATTTATGTGAATATGATGCTCTTCCTTTAATAGGTCATGGATGTGGTCATAATATGATAGGAACTATGTCAACAGGAGCAGGAGTAATTTTAAGCAAAGTAATAGATGAAGTAGGAGGACGTATTATAGTATATGGAACTCCAGCAGAAGAAACTAATGGAGCAAAAGTTATACTTGCAGAGGAAGGCGTATTTGATGAATTAGATGTAGCTATGATGGTTCATCCAGCAGATATAACTGCTAAAAGTGGGACATCTATGGCACTTTACCCACTACAGTTTACTTATAAAGGAAAAACAGCTCATGCAGCATCATGTCCACAAGATGGAATAAATGCATTAAATAGTGTAATACAATTATTTAATGGTATAGATGCCCTACGTCAACATGTTACTCCAGATGTTAGAATGCACGGAATAATAACTAATGGTGGAGTAGCTGCAAATATAGTTCCAGATGAAGCAACAGCGCAGTTTTATTTTAGAGCAGATAAGAAAGAAACTTTAGATGAATTATTAGAAAAAGTTAAAAAAATTGCAAAAGGAGCTGCTCTTATGACAGGTGCAACTCTTGAAATGAGTAGATATGAATTACCTAATGATAACTTAGTTACAAATGAAAATTTATCAGAAGCCTTTACTGAAAATTTAAAAAACTTAGGAATTACGGATATTTATGAGTCAAGACAAAGTGGATCAAGTGATATTGGAAATGTAAGTCATAAGACTCCTACTATACATCCATATATTGGAATAACTGACTGTTGCATAACAAGCCACAGTGTAGAAATGGCAGATGCAACAACAACCAAACTAGCTCATGAAAGATTATTAATTGGAGCATTAGCTCTTGCCTATACAGGATATGATGTATTAACTAATAATATTGATTTAGATAAAAATAGTTAAAAAACTAAATAAAATGAAAAAAATAAAAAAAGTGGACTGTATATGTCCACTTTTTTTATTATTATCTAATATATAATTTATACGTATAAATTTATGAAGTGTAAAATTATATAGTATATTAATTTAATTACATACTTAACTGAATTAATATATTTAGATATGCTAAAAATAAACTAAATCAAAAACATATGAGGTGAAATTATGAATAAATTCATAGAACAAGCTAAAGAAATAAAAGACGATTTAATAGATTATAGAAGAACAATTCATAGTAATCCTGAAGTAGGAGCAGTATTACCTAAAACAAAAGCTTATGTAATGGATAAGTTAAGAGAATTTGGATATGAACCTAAAGAAATATGTGAAAGTGGTATAGTAGCTACTATTGAAGGTCCTAAGCCAGGAAAGACTTTCTTATTAAGAGCCGATATGGATGCTCTTCCAATGGAAGAATCTACATCATGTGATTTTGCTGCTACAAATGGATGCATGCACTCTTGTGGACATGATATGCATACTGCAATGTTACTTGGAGCTGCTAAATTACTTAAGCAAAACCAAGATGAAATAGAAGGAACAGTTAAGTTAGTATTCCAACCTGATGAAGAAGGGTTCACTGGAGCTAAAAAAATGATAGAAGCTGGAGTACTTTCAAATCCTAAAGTAGATGCTGCAATGGCGATGCATGTTAACTCTGGAACACCATCAAACTTAGTAGTATGTGGACTAGGAACAAGTATAGGTGGATGTAACAGATTTAGAATAGTTGTAAAAGGAACTGGATGTCATGGGGCTATGCCAGAAACTGGAGTAGATCCAATAAACATAGCAGCTCATATATACTTAGCTATACAAGGAATAACAAGTAGAGAAATAGTTGCTACTCAACCAGTAGTTGTAACAATAGGTAAATTTGCAGGTGGAGATGCACCAAATATAATACCTGGTGAAGTTGTTATGGAGGGAACAATAAGAACTTTAGATAAAGAAGTAGGAGAATTCATATTTAACAGAATGAATGAAATAGTTACTACAACTGCTAAAATGTTCAGAGGAGAAGCTGAATTAATAGAATTATCTTCTGTTCCACCATTAGCTAATGATAATGATTTAGCAAATGAAGTTACTGGATACTTAAAAGACATCGTAGGTGAAAGAGGGATCTACATGTTTGAAGGTGGAGGAATGGGTTCTGAAGACTTCGCTTCTTACTCATATGAAGTTCCAAGTTTATATATAATATTAGGAGCTGGAGCTGCTAATGAGAATCCAGAGTTCGGTAAACCAATGCATAATACTAAAGTAGTGTTTAATGAAGATGTTTTACCAACAGGTGCTGCTATACATGCATACAGTGCAATAATGTGGTTAAAAAATCATAAATAATTATACTATAAATAATAACTTCGAAGGTAATATTAATGAGACTACTAGACATTGTATTTTATTTATTAAGAAGTAGTTCTAAAGTTACAATTAAGGAACTATCTAAGGTTTTTAATGTATCTACAAAAACTATAAGAAGAGATTTAGACAAATTATCTATAATAGGAATACCTATAATAACATATAGAGGTGTAAATGGAGGTGTAGAGATTGATAAAAACTATATAATAGCAAAGCATGTATTAAAATATAGTGATTATGAATCTTTAATATTTGCACTTTATATAGGTGAAAGTATCAGCAAAAACATAAGCGAATCTTTTTTAATAGATAAGTTTAAGTCTGTAGATAAAAGTAAGTGTACTAAAATTTTAGATAATATTAAAGATAGATTTATAATAGATTTATTTGAAGATAAGTTTGATACTAAAACTGAAATATGTAAAGATATAGATATAGCACTAGATAATAAATCTTTTATAGAATTAGAAATAAATGATGAAAAATTTGAAGTATATCCAATTTCTTATATATTAAGGAAGGATGGATTATGTTTATATTGTTATAGCAAAGAATATATTGTTATTAATATTAACAAAATATCTAATGTTATAATATGTAATAAAATTTATGATGGTAATATAATTAGTTACAATGAAAATAAAGATAAAATAAAATTTATTTAAATAAAAAGTACTCATATATTATCTATGAGTACTTTTTATTTTGAAAAAATTAAACTTAATATATTTGCGTGACAGTAAAACTTATTAAAATGACGATTAATGTCTGAAAGTTTACAAAATAGTCTAAAAATGGTAGAATATATAATAATAATTAGCATCTAATTAAATATTAGAATTAGTGCTAATTAATATATTAGGAGATATAGTATGTTAGAAAAATTAAATATAGAATTATGGGATATTATTAATATAGCCACAGGGACTGTAGACTGGATTATTTTCTTTTTATCAATTGACTCATTTGGAAAGAGAAAATTATCTAATATAAAATATATACTTGGAATTATGTTCATATTTATACTTATGGGATCTATCAATGTATCTGGTATTAATCCAAATACAAAGATTATCATATGTATGATAGTAGGAGGTATATTCTATTCTTTATTTTATAAAGATAAAATATATAAATGTGTATTAGTTACACTATTATTTTGGTTAGGGTTAATTCTTGCTGAAGGGTTAGCTGTAAGTATAGTAGTAATGATGAATGAACTAAATAATATTAACATAATTTTAAATGGTAATTTATTTAGGATAGAAGCTATTATAGTATCAAAAATATTTTTATCTATAACTCTTATAATCTTTAAGTATTTTAAATTATCATTAGACTTTAAACCAAAAGATATGATACTAATAAGCTTGCCATTATTATCAAATATAGTTAGCTTATTGTTAATTTTTGGGTATAACTTAAAAAGTGATGGAATTAGTACGGAACATATTATTGTGTTAGTATTTACAACAGCACTTATAGTATTATCAAGTATAGTACTTTTAATAGTAATAAGAAAAATTATAGAAGATGATAAAGTTAAATTAGAGTATGAGCTTATAAATGAAAGAATAAAAACAAATCACAAAAACTATGAAAATATATATGATATATATGATAGATTAAAATTTGTTTATCATGATTTAAAAAATCATATGATCTGTATGAAGGGGTATGACACAAAAGAAGAAATAATATCTTACATAAATAATTTAGAAAATCAAATAGGTGATTTTGAGAAAGTTAAAAATACAGGAAATAAAACATTAGATATAATTTTAGGCGAAAAAATACATCTTTGTAAAAAACATAATATTAAGTTTGAAGATAATATAAATATATCTAAGTTAGGTTTTATTAAAGATATTGATATATGTGCTATATTTGCAAATGCAATAGATAATGCAATAGAAGCATGTGTTAATATAGATAATGAAATAGAAAAAAGGATAGAGGTAAAAGCCACATATATTAATGGTTTTTCAATAATAAAATTTATAAATTCTAAAGTGAATGATATTAGAATTATTGATGAACGTATAAAAACTAGTAAAGATGATGAAAAGATACATGGGATAGGTCTTGCTAGTATTGAATATATAGTTGATAAATATGATGGTGAAGTAGTTGTTAATTACTCAGATAATGAATTTATATTAAAAATAATGATACCAATAGGTGGATAGGAGAGTAGACTAATGAAAAAAATAGCATTAAAGTTATTAAAAAATATGTCAGCATTAAGTTTAGGGATAGCTGTATTATCAGCAAATAGTGCAAGTTCATGGATAGCGCATCAAGCAAAAGAACCTCAAGCTTTAAATAAACTAAAGAAATAATATAAGAGATAAGCCTCTCCTTAATTATAAGGAGAGGCTTTATGAATGAGGAGGAAATATGTTTAAAAGTTTATCATATAAGTTTGCTGATATGCTTAGTAAAAATGATATAATAGAGGACGAAGATTTTGAAATATATAGGTATGGTTTTGAAACATTGATTTATTTTATAGTAAATATATCAGTAGCATTATTTATAGGTGCTATTTTTGATAGATTTATACATACAATTATCTTTTTAACTTGTTATTGCAGTATAAGACAATTTACTGGTGGGTATCATGCTAGAAATTATACAGAGTGTACGTTGACATTTGTTGTTATTTATACCATAACTATTTTTATGGCTAATAACATAAATATTAATAAATATAAGTATTTATTAATATTATTTATGATTTTTAGTATGTATATAATTTATAAGATTGCTCCTCAAGAGCATAGAAATAAACCACTTAGCAAGGAAGAAAAAGAAAAGTATAAAAGAGTTGTTATGAAAATAGTTGGACTTATAAGTATTATATTTATAGCTAGTATTTTATTTAATATTTTTAAAGAATATATTATATATTCTTTACTTGCTATAATTTGGACTTGTATATTATTACTATTAGGAATTTATACAAAATAAATATTAAATAAAAAGATATTAACATGAAACTATGTTAATATCTTTTTTATTTCAATAAAAGTATTTTTAGAATAGATAATAAAATTTTTTTACATATATTTAAGAAATATATTAATTTTATACTTTATGTTATAATATAAAATATAAGAATACGGGAAATAGTAACTATATTAGACACTTAGAAAGGGGGATTATTGTTGCAAATTAAATTGAAAAATAATGATAAAAATTATTTTTATAGATTTATAGGAATTGAAGATTTTTTTAAGTATAATGATGAATTAAAAACACTTCAATCAAAATGTAGTGAACTAGAAAATGCATGTTTAATATTTGATAATGAAATTGTATTAAGTGGAGAAATGGAACTTATACAATATATATATAATGAATTACAAACTATGAATATAAATGATTTGATTAATCAAGATATAACTATATTTGATGATTTTCAAATTAACAATAAGTTTTTAGAAGCATTACAATATGCAGTTAATTTAGGCATGAAAAATGAAAATTTTTTTAATGATAATATAAGAAATAACTTTATAACAAAACTTATAGTTTGGACATATATGTACGTTAAAAATATTGATTTTAATAAGGGCTATAATCCTCTATGTATTTATTACGGAAAAATAGAAAGACATGAAATCTACTTTTTAATGTTACTTTATAAGATGAATTTTGATATTTTATATATAAACCCTTTAAAAGAAGAATATTTCGAAGAAATAGATAAAGATAAATTGAGTATATGTAAAAAAAGTATGAAAATAGACTCAATAGAATCTTTTAATGAAAGATGTAAAAAGGGAAAAATAATAGAGAATATAGAGACTATCACAAAACAAATTCAAAAAGAAATACATGAAGAGCTTTTTGTAAATACAGGAATGTTTAAACCATGGCAGTTTAGAAATGGATTTACTAAAAGTGTACTTTTAGACACTATAGTAGAAGATATAGAGATTTACTTTAATGAGCCAGCTAAGTTAAGAGATGGATTTGATGTTGATGGAAATATAGTTAAAGTTCCAACTTTCTTTTATAAAATAGATGGTGCGTATGCTGATAGAAGTAAATATGTTAAATTAGTATCTAAATGCTTAGAACCATATCCTATTTCATCTTCAAATAAATTATTCTTTGAGAATGGAAAAATATCATATGATGAAGGCATAAGTGATGAGATGTTTCAACTTATGTTTTGTCAACTAAGTGATGGTACTTTTGATATAGAGGAAATTAAAAAATTAAATATCTATAAATTTCAAAAATACAATGAAGTAGTACAAAACTTTTTACTTAATAAATTTAATGAAGTAATAAAAAGGAATGATTTATTTGTAAATAAATTAGATAAAGATAGTTGCTTAAAACTACTTGTATTAGTTCTTAATTTGAACCATGATATTATAAGAATAATAGATAATTTTGATTTTGTTGGAGATATTCCTAAAATAGTTATATTTTTAAATAAAGAAGATACTATAAGTGAAAATATGATTATGTTACTTGGATATCTTCATAATATAGGAATTGATATTATAATATTCAATCCTTCTGGAATGTGTAATTTAAGTAATGTAATAAGAAGTGATAAATTTAACCAAGTAAGATTAGATAAAATAAGCTATGACACAACATACAATAAGTTAGTCTTTAGTTTAATAAAACCAAGTGTATTTACAAAGCTATTTAAATAAAAGTAACAATATAGGAGATATATCATGAATGAATTTAACAGTGAAGTAGATATAATAGAACAAAGTGATATTTATAAACAAAATTTAAGACAGTTACCAGAAGTTCAAAATTTAACTAATGAAATAGAAGTACAAAATTTAAATTCTATAATTCAATTTGGACAAAAAGCAAGTGAAAATATATCAAAAATATCTGATGAATTATTATCATCTATGAAAGAAGTAAAAGCTGAGGAAGCAGGAGAAATGCTTGTAAGTCTTACTAAAATTATGGACAAGTTTGATATAAAAGAACTTGAAAATCAAAAGCAATCAAGTTTAATGACAAAATTGTTTAAAAAGGCAGGCGATACTATAGCTAAGTTATTCCAAAAATATGATACTATGGGATATGAAATAGAAAAAGTTTATGTACTTCTTAAAAGGTATGAAAATGAAATAAAAGAATCAAATGCAAAGCTTAAAAAGCTATATGATGGAAACTTAGAACATTATAAGCAGTTAGAGAAATACATTGTTGCTGGTGAATTAGCAGCTGAAGAAGTTGATATGTATATAAATCAATTTACAAATGACAACACTATGAATCCTGAAGAAAGATATATGATGATTCAAAAACTTGAAGTTTGTAAGGAAATGCTACAACAACGTTTATATGATTTAAAAGTAGCTGAAAATATAGCTATACAAGCAGCGCCGATGATTCAGACAATGCAAATGTCAAACTTTAATTTATTAAGAAAGATAAATACATCTTTTATAATAACATTGCCAATATTTAAGCAATGTTTAGCACAAGCTATAATTTTAAAAAGACAAGAAATACAAGCAAAATCTTTAAAACAATTAGATGATAAAACTAATGAGCTTATAATGAGAAATGCACAATCTACTGCTAGACAATCTGTAGATATAGCTAGAATGAGTTCAGGAAGTGTTGTAGCAATTGAAACATTAGAAAAATCCTACCAAACAATAATAAAAGGTATAGAAGATACTAAAGCAATACAAAATGAAAATAAAGCAAGAAGAAATGAAAATACTATAAAATTAGAGCAAATGAAGGCTAGTATGAAAAGAAATATACCAAGCGCATAATATAAAGGGGGTAAATAAATGGCTATAAATTTAGGAATAAATAAGAACACTGTAAATGCATTAAACTTACAAAAAAATGATATATTAGATTTAACTAAAAAGAATCCAGGTCTTGAAAATGTAATTCTAGGAGCTGGATGGGATGTAGCAAGTATAGGTCAAGATTTTGATATAGATATAGCAGCATTTTTATTAGATGCAAGTAATAAAGTTACTCAAGTTCCACAAGATGTAATATTTTTCAATAATAAGTTTGGAGATGGAATTTATCTAGAAGGAGATAATAGAACTGGTACAGGTGATGGTGATGATGAAAGAATACAAATTGATTTAAGTAAAATAAGAAGTGATATTCAAAAAATAGTATTCATAGTTACTATACACAATGCACAAGAAAAAAGACAAACTTTCGGTATGGTAAATAATTCTTATGTAAGATTATTAGATGCTAAAAATAATGAAAAAGAAATCTGTAGATTTAACTTAAAAGAAAATGGATCAACTGTTACTTCAGTTATATTCGCAGAGTTATACAAAGATGGTTATGAATGGTATTTCAAAGCTTTAGGTGATGGTAAAATAGCAGACTTAAATGGTATGCTAGGTTTATATATGTAATAAAAAAATACAACTAAGGGGAAATCTTATGAATTTATTAAACTTACAAAAAAATGATATATTAGATTTAACTAAAAAAGATCCTTCATTAAACAATATAGTATTAGCAGCAGGATGGGATGTAGTTAAAAGAGGATTCTTTAATTTTGGTGCAGCAGATATGGACCTAGATTTATCAGCAATATTATTAGGTGAAGATGGAAGAATAATAGGCGAAGAAGGCATAATATACTTTAGAAATCAAAGAGGCCCAGGTATATTTTTACATAATGACAATAGAACAGGAGAAGGACATGGTGATGATGAAAAAATATCTATAACATTAAATAGTTTACCTTCTAACTGTAAAAAGGTTATTTTCTCAGTAAATATATATCAAGGAAAAGAAAGAAGACAAGATTTTTCAAAGGTAAGAAACGCCTATGTTAGAGTTCTTAATAGCGATAAAGGTGATAGTGAGATATGTAGATATAACTTAAGTGAAGATGGTGGAAAAGCCACATCACTTATATTTGCAGAATTAGAAAAAATAGGTTCTGACTGGAATTTTAAAGCAGTTGGACAATTATTAGAGGGTAACTTAACTACATTAATACAAAAATATCAATAAGAGGTGAATAATATGGGAATAAATTTAGGTGGAACACCACAAATATTAAACTTACAAAAAAATGAAATATTAGATTTAACAAAGAGAAATCCAGGACTTAAAAAAGTTACTCTAGGAGCTGGATGGGATATATCAAATGGTGGAGTTGATTTTGATATAGATATAGCAGCATTTTTATTAGATGCAAATAATAAATTTAATACTGTATCAAATGTAATATTTTTCAATAATAAACAAGGGCAAGGAATAGCTTTATCAGGAGATAATAGAACTGGTGCTGGAGATGGTGATGATGAAACTATTTCAATAGACTTAGATAGTATAAATCCAAGTATACAAAAAATAGTTTTCGTAGTTACAATACATGAAGCTCAATCTAGAAGACAAACATTCGGGATGGTAAATAATTCTTATGTAAGACTATTAGATACTGTAAATAATGATAGAGAACTTTGTAGATTTAACTTAAAATCAGATGGATCAACTGCTACATCAGTTATATTTGCAGAGCTTTATAGAGATATGGGAGAATGGCAATTTAAAGCTCTTGGAGAAGGGAAAATAGCTGACCTTAATGGGGTATTAGCTTTATATAACTAAATAGAAAATTTAAAATTAATATGTTTTATAAAAATAGAGTGTAATTACTTACGCTCTATTTTTTATGCTTAAAAATTTGAGAATAAATAAGGAATTTTATTAATAGCTATAAATAAAAATATACTAAAGTAATAGAGGGGATTTTATATGGAATTGGAGATAAAAAAAGATAAAACAGAAAAATATTTAGATAATCAGTTTTATGAATACTATCATATAGAAGGGTTACCTAAAGGTATAGAGTGTAATTTTAAAATTATATATGGAGAAAAATATAGAGATTTCAATATATCACCGAATGACTATTATGCAACATTTGTAGATATAGAAAAGAAAAGTGTATTTATTTCATTATGGTATGACAATTTTGATATTAATTATAATAGACAAGGCAATTTTGAAGAAATTATAAAAGCAATTATAAAATATATGCCAGATAATTTTAGCGATTATAATATTTTCTTTTATGATGTAGATAGTAATATTGAAAGCAAGATAGTAGAAAAATATGCACCAAAACTTGAAATAGGAAAATACAAAGCTAAGTTATATTTAATTTATGAAGGATAAATATAGTCTTAATTAATAAATATTATAAAATGATTTATTATAAAGAGTTAATATACAAAAAGAACTGTAGATAAATTTGATTTTATACAAACCTTACCTACAGTTCATTAATTTATTATTTATTATCCATTATAAATTTCTTCATTTAAGTTATTTTCTGATTTAGATACATAAACAGCAGTTGCAGCATCTCCAACTACATTTAGTGAAGTAACAAGCATTTCTATTGGTCTGTTTATTGCTAGTATTAATGAATAAGCAAGTACTGCTGCATCATTTTGATATCCCATACCTGTTAAAACTGTAAATAATATTATAGCTCCAGCACCAGGTGCAGCAGGTGTACCAATTGATGCTATTAAAGCTAATAATGATATTATCAATATATTTCCTACAGTAACATCATATCCAGCACTAGATGCTATAAATATAGCTGCAATAACTTGCATTATAGCAGTTCCGTTCATATTAATAGTCATACCAAGTGGTAATGTAAAAGAAGCTATTTCTTCACTTACACCTAAATCTTCAACAATAGTCTTCGTATTTAAAGGAAGTGTTGCAGCAGATGAAGAAGTAGAGAAACCAAATAAAGCTACTTTTGAAATTTTCTTTACAAATATTATTGGATTTAACCCAGTAGTAAAGTAAATAAATAAAGCATATCCAACAGTTAAAAATAACAGTAAGGCTATAGTAGTAGTACCAACATATGCAAGGGCTGGTTTTAAATGATCAATACCATAAATTGCAAAAGTTCTTGTTATTAAAACAAAGATAGCTATTGGTCCAAACTTAGTTATTATAAATGTTAAGAAAGTAGTGATTATTTTATTTATATCTTGTAATAACTTTTTTAATACTAAAATTTCATCACCTAATGAGTTAATGCAAATTCCAGTAACACTAGCTAAGAAAACTATAGATAAAACACGTCCATTTTCACCAAATACTGAAGTTATATTGTTTGGTATAGCTTGTACAAATACTAAAAGTGGATTGCTAGAAACAGCTCCTTCACTTGAAGATATATTGTTTATACTTACATTAAATAATCCGAGTTTATTAGCAGTCATTCCGAATAAACCAGCTAATATTAATGCAAAGATAGATGTACCTAAAAATCCTAATATTGTTTTATAAGATATACGACCTAATTTTTTTGTATCACTTATATTACACATAGCAAGAGTTATTGATGTAAATACCATAGGTACTATTACTAATTGTAGTGAATTTATAAATAGTTGACCAACTATATAAAAGATTCCAATTGCCTTATTTGCATCTGGTTTAGTTATATCTTGGAATAATAAATTATTTATTATTGTCCAAGTGTCACCATTTCCATTTGAGATTAAGTTTTCTCTTAAGAAAATAAATGATGTTCCAGCTATTAATCCTATTATTAAGGCAGTTGCCATTTTGATAGCCAATTTGTTGGCGTGATTTATTGAAGTTTGAATTTTACTCATATAGTATCCTCCTAAAATTTTTTTTAGGATACCAAAAAAGCCTTAATACCAAAAGATATTAAGGCAAAAATACTACGTTACGTACATTTCCTTATTAGTCTCACAGGACTATCTTAAAGGTATCCTGTTTTTTAATATACAGTATAGAAAAGTATGTGTCAATAAAAAATTACATTAAAATATATATTTTGACATATAACAATTAGAGGATAAATAAATATTAAAGTAAATTTAAACTATAGATATTATTTTTAATATAAATTTATTAAGGGGGCGATTTAGTGATATTAAAAGGAAATATAATATTTACATCAAGGCCAGATAAATTTGAAACCTATCCTAATAGCTATATATTAGTTATAGATGGTAAAGTAAAAAGTATTACAAAAGAAATTCCTAAGGGGTATACAAAAGAAGATGTAGAAGACTTAGGAAATTCACTTATTATTCCAGGCTTTGTAGATATACATGTACATGCACCGCAACTATATAATGTAGGGATTGGATATAGTAAGCAGCTTATTCCATGGCTTAATGAATATACATTTCCACTAGAAAGCAAGTTTAAAGATATAGAATTTGCATATAAGGCATATGAAAAATTTGTAAAAGAGTTATGCAAAGTAGGAACAACTAGGTCTTGTGTTATGGCAACACTTCATAAAGATGCAACAAAGATTTTAATAGAACTTTTTGAAAAATCAGGTTTAGGTTCATATATTGGTAAAGTAAATATGGATAGAAATTCACCAAGTTATTTAATAGAAAATACAAAAGAATCTATACGAAATACAAAAGAACTTATTCTAGAACTAAAATCAAGAAATAGAACTGATGATAATTTTAAACCATTAGTTAATTATATAATTTCCCCTAGATTTGTACCAAGCACTACACCAGAGCTTATGAAAGGATTAGGAAAAATATCGAAGGACCATGAGATACCAATTCAATCTCATTTAGATGAAAATAATGATGAAATTAGATGGGTTAAAGAACTTCATCCAGAATGCAATAGTTTTTGTGAGGTTTACGAATATTATGGACTTCTTAGAAAAAATAAAACAATAATGGCTCATTGTATTTATAATGAAGAAGATGAAATTGAGATTTAAAAAAAATATAATATAATGGTAGCACATTGTCCTCAATCTAATTTTAATTTATCCAGTGGTATTATGCCTCTTAGAAAATATTTAAATAAAGGTATATCAGTAGGGCTAGGTTCAGATGTAGGCGCAGGTCATACTTTGGATATGAGAAAGCATATTATATCTAGTATTATGGCATCCAAAATCTATTGGTTAAGCAATCCTAACTTTATACCTATAAGCATTAATGAAGCATACTATTTAGCAACAAAAGGTGGAGGAAGTTTCTTTGGCAAAGTTGGTAGTTTTGAAGTTGATTATGAATTTGATGCTCTTATAGTTGATGATAATTTAGATAATAGAAGTCTTAAGTTAGAAGAAAGACTTGAAAGATTTATTTACTCTGGTAATAATAATTGGGTTAAGAGGTGTTATGTAAGAGGTAATATATTAAGTAATATATAGGTTATAAAATATGAATAATTTTTAAAATAAAAAGTAAAAAATTCTTGTTTTGTGATATAATTTGATTATTTAAAAAACTTATAAGAGACATTGGAGGGATAATCAATTATGAAATACAAAGCTATATTATTTGACGCAGATGAAACTTTATTTGATTTTAAGAAAGCTGAAAGAGAAGCCTTTAAAAATACTATGATAGAATTTGGATTCGATTATGATGAAAATTATCATTTTAGTATATACAAAGAAATAAATGATGCTATATGGAAGGAACTTGAAGAAGGACTTATAACTCAATCAAAATTAAAAATAGAAAGATTTAAAAGATTTAGTGATAAATTAGAAGTTAAATTTGATGAAAATAAATTTGCAGCTTCTTATATGAAGCACTTAGGGAATGGGTCATTTTTATTTGATGGAGCAGTGGAGCTTATAGAAGATTTAAGTAATAAATATACACTTTCTATTGTTACTAATGGACTTACTTCAGTGCAAGAGAATAGAATTAAAAAATCTGTTATAGCAAAGTATTTTAAAGATATAGTTATTTCAGAGGAATTAGGCGTATCAAAACCAAATCCAGAAATTTTTGAACATGCTATAAGTAATTTAGGTGGTTTTAGTAAGGATGAAGTCCTTATGATTGGAGATAGTTTAAGATCTGATATAAGGGGTGGCATTAACTATAATATAGATACTTGCTGGTTTAATCCAAATAATGTAGAAAATAAAACAGATTTAAGTCCTACTTATGAAATATCTAATTTTGATGGTATAAGAGATTTATTACTAAATAAGTTTTAGTAATCAAAAAGTCTAATTGGACATTATGTCCAATTAGACTTTTTATAGTTTAATGTTTTTTAGATTATATAAAATAGATAAAATAACTAAGCTAGATAATGAAAATAAAATTATAAAAGATAAGAAAAATCCAATAATAATATTCCATTTAATGATAAAAATTTTAAGGATATTATAATCAAATCCAAATACAGTAAATATTGTATTTAAAATAAACATTCCTAAAAATAAAGTGATTAATCCTGAATAACTTCCTTTTAAGTCATTGCTACTTAAATTCATATTTATAGAAATAGAAAAAGTTATAAATACAAAAATCCAAAATCATATAGTAAAAAAAGGATTACTTAATAAAATAATCATAACTATGTTATAAAAATCAGAAATATAAAGGTTAATTAAGCTTATAATATTGAAACTTTCAATTAAAGTATTATAAGAATTTATATTAATAGAACTTATAATATTACCACATAAATGAGGTATTAGAATTCTAAAACTAAAGGCTATAACAAGTGGTCCCATAATTATAGGGCCAATACCTATAAAAAAGTTTCCAATCTTTTGATACAAGCTACTTCTACTATATGAATGACTTACATACCCTAAAACCCCATCATTTTTACTTTCAATAGGTCTATATAGCTTAATATCACTTACTTTATGATTAAATAGCTTTGCTATTATATAGTGACTTACTTCATGTACTGGCACACCGATTATACCTGTTATTGTAAGAGAATTGCTATCAAATATCCAATAAAGATATTTATTTAGTTTTTTATTTATCAATGTTATTAATAGGGCAAATACCATAAAAATACCTATTAATGAGATTGTTGTTATTAGTGTATATTTTATTATATTTATCATATTTTTCTCCATTAATATAGTTTTGTTTTATATGATAGCACTAGAGCTTGATTTGTGCAAATTATAAAAAACATTTAATGCTTATATAACGTAACTTTTATATATAAGTGAGAATAATATATTAAGTGATAATAAGCATAGGGGGTGCAAAATGGCAAATATATCGGGGCGATTAATATTTGATATAAATAGAAATGCCAAAATTGATGTACAAGATTATGGAATTATAGACATACCTATAGTATTGCAAAACATATCAACAAATGAAAAATTGGGAGTATATACAGATAAAGAAGGAAACTATACTTTTACAAATGTACAAAATGGAAATTATCGTATAGTTTTGGTATATGGCTATAGTGGCAAAATACTTAGTACACCGGCAGAATTCATAAATACAAATACGGAGGTAGGAGAAATACCAACTGCAAAACTTCCTCCATATACAGTTTTAACTGGAAGTTACCCTAAACAAACAAATACATTAAATGCTGTAACACCTACAACTATATTTGTAACAGTTTCTGATGATAAAAATATAGAGGCAGAAACTATTTTTATTGGACCAGCAAGATATGAATCAATTAATTTATTATTAGATAGCTCTGCAACAATATCAGAAGTGAATTTATTAGATGCTGTAGATTATGGAACATTTGGAGATGTAGAAGCTGGAACACATCCAAATGGAGGTCCACTTATAAATCCCTATCCAGGAATAGCATATAGTTTTACTTTTGTTCCTCAAAGAGAAGTTATTCATGATGGATATTATAGTATAGGTAATACAATAGACCCATATCCACATTTTTTTTGGTGGAGATTATCAGACCATACAACTAGTATAGAAACTGGTAGAATGGAAATTGTAAATGGAGCATATGAAGGAGCTAGTTTTTTTCATACAAGAATTGATGTTGATACTAATACTGATTATGTATTTTCTGCATGGTTAATAAATCTTGATGATAATGCATCTCAAGAAGCACCTAAATTTGGTGTTGAAATTATGGGAGATACACCTGAGGAGATATTATATAATGATAAATTGGAAGATCTCTTTAGACCAACTGAGTCAATTTTGCCAATATGGAAAGAAATAGGTACAGCCTTAAATACAAGTGATAATAAATCAATAGGACTAAATTTTTATAGTGAAGGAGCAGCGGCTCCAGGAAATGATTATGCAGTTGATGATGTGAAGTTAAGATTAATAAGGTATCCTGTGATTTCTCCAGTAAAAGAAGTTGACAGTGGAACTTCAAATGTTGGAAATACAATACAATACACTGTAACTTTAGATAATACAAATGATAATCCATTAACGGATGTTATATTTAAAGATCCACAACCATCATCATTAGAATTTATCAGTGGAAGTGTAACTATAAATAACATATCATATCCATCATATAATCCAAATGATGGATTTAATGTACCTAACATTGAAGGAAAAAGTAAAACAATCATTACTTTCAAGGTAAAAGTAATAAGTTTGCCACAAGATCCAAATATAATCAATAAAGCCAATGTAACTTATAAATATACTCCAATAAGAGGTGGAATACCAAATACTTTTAATAGAGATAGTAATGACACCAAAGTCTATATTGGTAGAGCTATTATAGGTGGAGTAACAGAACCAAATGCAAGTTTTTCAAAATTAGTTGATAAAGAATATGTACAAATTGGAGATACACTAACATATACTATAATTGCACAAAATAGAGGTAATATTGAGGCTAATAATATAAAAATAGATGATGTTATACCAAATGGAACAAGTTATATAGAAAATTCAATAACATCAACAGTTGCATTTACAGGAAGTCCACTTACAAGTATAAATTTAACAAATCCGCTACAACCAGGAGAACAAGCAGTGATAATGTTTCAAGTAAAAGTAAATACTCTTCCTAATCCAAATCCAATACCAAACGTAGCAAATATAACATATAGTCATATTGTAAATCTAGATGAAGGTGAAGTAGTTGAACATAGTATTAGTAATACAGTTTATACATTAGTAGTGAATCCAAATGTATCAATAGTAAAATCAGAAAATATAAGCAAAGCAATTATTGGAAATGAAGTAACTTACACTTTACTTGTGGAAAATATAGGCAATATAGAATCTATAAATACTATAGTAAAAGATAATCTTGTACCACAACTAACTTTCGTTTCAGGCAGTTTAGTTATAAATAATAGAGCTTCTAATTATAGTATAGTTACAGGTGTAAACTTAGGGACTTTAAATGTAGGTGATAAAGTTATATTAACATTTAAAGCAATAGTAAATGATACACCACCAACGTTAACTATAGATAATAGTGCAAATGTTACTTATAGTAGTTTAATTGGAGGAATAAGTATTGATAGTAGTGCAACAAGTAATGTAGTTCAGTTAGATGTTTATACTCCTAGTATTGAAGTAACTAAGCAGTCAAGTAAGCAAGAAGTGTGTGTAGGAGAAACTTATATTTACACTATAAATGTTACAAATACTAGTGACTTAGATATATCAAATGTTATACTAAATGATAATTTACCATCAGCATTTAAAGTTATAAGCATAGATGTAAATGGGATAATAATACAAAGCACTGAACTTAATGGACTTAATATAGGAAATTTAAATATAGGAGAAACGGTAACAATATTAGTAACAATACTTGTAACGTCAAATAATATTAATAACTTTAAAAATATAGTAACTACAAGTGGAACAGTTCAAGTAAATACAGCTAACCCACCAGTAACAGTAAAAGGATCAGCAATAGATAAGCAATCTGTAATAGTAATAGATAAGAATCCAAATATATCAATCGTAAAATCAGAAAATATAGATGAAGCTATAGTAGGAAATATAGTTACCTATACATTAGTAGTTAAAAATACAGGTAATACACTTAATACCAATGTAATTGTAGAAGATAAGCTTGAGCCAGAATTAACATTTGTATCTGGAAGTTTGAAAATAAATGAAGTACAATCAAATTTAAATATAACAACAGGAGTAAATATAGGAAATTTAGATGTAAATGAAGAAGCAATATTAACTTTTGAAGCTAAAGTAAATTCTGTTTTAGAAAATTCAACTATAACTAATTATTCAACAGTTAGTTATGATGTTATAGATCAAAGTTCGATTACTAGCTATAGTTCAACTAGTAACACCGTTTCATTAAACGTTTATAATACGGGCATTAAAGTTACAAAAGTATCAAATGAAAATATTGTATACCCTGGGGAAACATTTAACTATACAATAACAGTTACAAATAATAGTGGATTAAAAGTATCTAATGTCATATTGCAAGATAGTCTACCATCTCAGCTATCAATACGAAGTATAAGTGTAAATGGAACTATTGTAGGAACAACTAATCTTAATGGATTAAATATAGGTGATTTATTAGTAGGACAGACAACGACTATAGTAGTTACAGTATATGTATTATCAGATAATCTTAATAATTTTAAAAATATTGTTACTGCAAGTGGAACAGTACAAGCTAATAATGCTAATCAACCAACTACAGTAAGTGGTTCAGCTACAGATACTCAATCAGTTACAAGTATATGTCCCAATTTAAGTATATGTATAGTCAAACTAGAAAGTACATCTATAGCAACTGTTGGTAAGACGATAATTTATACTATAATAGTTAGAAATACGGGTAATATGACATATGAAAATACGATAATAGAAGATCCACTTTCATCACAACTTACATTTGTTCCAGATAGTTTAATCATAAATGGAGTTCCTTCAAATCAAAATATAATAAATGGAGTTAATATTGGAACTTTAAATGTAAATCAACAAGTTGTATTGACTTTTAAAGCAGTAGTAAATTCAATATGCCCAAGTCTAGTTATATCAAATAATGCAAATGTAAGATATAGTGTTGTACGAAATATGAGTACTAATAATTTAATTGATGAAAGTAATACTGTATATTTGGAGATATTAAATCCTCAGCTAAATATAATAAGAAAAGTTGATAAAGAGAATATATGTGTAGGAGATATTATAACTTATACTATAATAATTGAAAATATTGGTGATATAGAAATAGGTTCTAATAATATACCATTAGTTTTTTTCGATAAGTTATGTGAAAATGTTGATTTTATAAGTGATAGCTTAATGATAAATGGATATAAAGTTTATAATAAGAGCATTGAAAAAGGAATAATATTAGGTACTGTTAGTATAGGAGAAAGAGCTGTTATAGAATTTAAAGTTAAGGTTCGTTCTTGTTGTGATATTATGATAAAAAATAAACCTATACTAATGTATGGAATAAAAGGTATGAAAGGATTTATTGTAACAGATTTTGTTAAATAAATTGAGTAAACTTAATAAAAGAATGGTAGATGCTTATATCTACCATTCTTTTATTAAATTAATATTATAGATTAAATTTAATGATAAATAGAAATATTTAAATTAAAAATATATTACATTTATGACAAAGTTCAACAAATTTCTATTAAAGTGTATATTATAATACATTAGTTCGCATATTTTATATTTTGCAAATTGAGGGAGGAATTTATGTTTAAATTAAAAAAATGTGGTATTATAACAGCTATTTTTATAGTTGGTATGAGTAGTTTTTCAAATGCTCATTCTGGGAGAACTGATGGTTCGGGAGGTCATAGAGATAATCAAAATAAATCTGGACTAGGTAGCTATCATTATCATTGTGGAGGATATCCTGCACATTTACATACTAATGGATGTCCGTATAAAAGTTCAGGTGAAACTACACAATCATCGGCGACAGTACAATCGTCAACATCAACACAATCATCAAACACAACGCAATCATCAGTAGAAAGTGATAAGAAGAAAGCGAAAACTAAGGGATATGATCAAGGGTATAAAGATGGATATAATAATAGTTATATAGATACATCATCTTACACTGGAAATTATCGTGAGGAATATAGTGAAGGATACAAAAATGGGTATGATGAAGGAAGTAAAAAACTTGAGTTAGAAATAGATTCTGTAAAAAATAGTGGATATAATATTGGTTTATCAGGAGCTTTATTAAATAATATTTATACAAATAAGGCATTATCACAAGCATATGAAGAAGGATATAATAAAGGCTTTAGTGAATATAAAAAAGTAAAAATAGAAGAGTATACTTTACAAGGTAAAAATGATAGTTATGAAGATAAGGCAATAATAGATTTTACAGATGATATTGAAGAAGAATTTAAAAATGCATATATACAATCATATAATGATGTTCAATTAGAATTAAAAAATAAATACTATAAATTAGGTTTTACATCAGCTATTAAAGGTGAAGAATATAAATCTATAGATGAAAATAATGAAAAATATATAGGATGGTTTAAGACTGGTTATGACGATGGAACTTCTAGCCTAGAAGATGAAATAGAAAAGGCTTATAATTTAGGTTATGAAGGTGAAGAGCTAGATATAAGTGAAGAAATGAACTTGGCTGAATATGTAATTAATGAATCTTATGTCAAAGGTGTTAGTGATAAAAAGAAAGAAACAACTTCTGGTATTGTTGGCTTAGGAGCAATAGCTGGAGTTGGTGGAGCAATTTATTACAAAGCTAGAAAGAATAGAATGAATAGAGATAAAGATAAAGTTTAGAATAGTATATAGGATTTATAGGTAAGTTTAATTTTACATAAACCTACTTATAGATCCTATATCTAATAATTAAGTATAAATAAAAATTACTTTTTCTTTATAGTACTACCTATAATAAGACCACCTAACATTCCAAAACATATTCCATAAGAAATAGCCTCTGGACCGAAGATACTTGTAAATGCGGAACCTAGTGCAACTCCAAAACACATTCCTAAGGTCATTCCCATAGACATATAATCATCTTCTATATAATCACTTCTTTTATTTGATTTATCATTTATCAAACTTTTTCTTTTTTTGTTAACTCTTTTAACTTTATTTATGAACATAATAGCTAAAAGACCTACAGCTAATAATGGTAAAATAATATTAATCATAAATCTTACTCCTTATAATCTATTTAAAATAGCAGAATATATAAATATAATGTATTAGAATTATATTATCATATTAGAATTATTTTACAATCGAAAATTAGTTACAAATTCTATTCATGAAGAAATTAACCTGAAATATTATCCAAATTATACAACCTATTTGTTATAATAAATATAATAATTAACATTATAGGGGGATAAAATGAAAAATAAAAAAGAAAACAAACTAATAGGAAACTTATTAAAAAGTGGTAATGTATATAAATTAAAATGTGAAAAATGCAAAAGCATATCAGTACAAATAAGTGAAGATAAACAACCAGACCTTGTATGCTTAGAGTGTGGAGGAGTATGCAAAGTTTTATGATAGAAATTAAGAGCTCAAATATAGATAATAAAGGTAATATACATAAAATTATAAACTATGAAAATCCAACACAAAGTCAGATACAAAGTATATATAAGTTACTAAAAAATCAAAATAAAATAAATGATAAAGAGGAACTAAAAGATAAATTTCAAAATAAAGCATACAAAAATGGTAAGGGTGCATTATTTTATTTTATAGATAATGAAGCAGTTGCAAGTATATGTGTAGTACTTGAAAGCCGCAAAAACTATAGGAAATAGCTTTATATATGATATAACAATAAATAAAGAAATAAACAACAAATATGCAATACTAGAGTTACTTATAAAAGAAGGAATATCACTATCAAAAGAGCATGGAGCAAATGATATTAGATTAGGCATAAGTCCTGATGTAATAGAAGTTTTTAAAAGTCTTGGATTTAAGGATGAATATAGAGCATTACAAATGGAACTAAATGATACTGATAAGAGGTGTGAAATTTTACAGCTAAAAGAATTGAATTATTATAATAAAGAAAAGTATATAAAAATATATAATAGTTCATTTAAAGATATGCCTCATGGGTGTATTATTTGTGAAGAAGATGTAAAAGAGTATTTAAGAAAAATTAATAATAATAATGATAAAACTCACTTTTACTATATTGTATGTGATAATCAAGATGAAATAGGATTTATGGAAGTTACTATTGAAGATGGAAAAGGAATGTTTGATATTGGTCTTTGTAAAAAATATAGAGGTATGGGATATGGTAGTAGATTATTAGAAACTGCAATTTCTTTTTTAGTAGAATTAGGAGCTAGTGTTAATTTAATTGTTATTGAAGATAATAAGGTTGCTTATGAAATGTATAAGAAAAGAGGATTTGAAGAAAGTTTTATAAAAAGCTATTGGAAAAAACTTAATGTTTAAAATAAATATGACTAGGTAAAATCTAGTCTTTTATTAATAAATCATAATATGTTTTTTTGTAAAGTTAGCAAGTGTAGAAAGTTTTACTAAGAGAACAAATAATTTAATTTAATTTAATTTATTAATTATACCAAATAGGAGAATAGTATGGGGAATGTAGTATTTACAGTTTATATAAGCATAGCATTGATTTTCTTAATATATAGTATAATATCGTGTAAAAAGAAGCGTATAATTTACACTATACGTAATAAAAGGATAAATGTTTCAAAAGATAATTATTATAATTTACAATTATTATTTTGTATAGCAAATTGTATTTTATTAATATTAGAGAGTGTAATTGCTTATAATAAAACGAGCACAAGCCTTTTTGTATCATATTATCTTGCTACATTTTGGTTAGTAAACTATTTATTAAAGTTTATAGGAATTAAAATGAAATACTTAAATACAAATTATAAATAATTTTAGAATAATATGAAAAAAAAGTAGTGATATCCTAATTGGTATACCCCTACTTTTTTATTATTGAAATATTTTCAATAATAAATTATAACTTTTTGATACTTTCATTAGTCTAATATATGAGAGGAGACATAATATGGATGAAAAATTAGTTAAAAAAGCGATCAAAGGAAACTTCAATGCATATAGCATTCTAGTGCATAATTTGAAGAATGAAGGATATAAAATAGCTTATACAATTTTGAAAAATGAACATGACAGTATAGATGCATACTTACAAGCAGTAGAAAAAGGATTGAAAAATATTACAAGCTTAAAAGAGGCTAAATACTTTAAAACATGGTTTTTAAAAATTGTTATAAACGAAGCTAAAAATATTATTAATAAAAATAACAAAGTAATTTATCTAGAAGAATTAGAGGAAAGAAAAGATGTTAAACATGAGGATAAAGAATCTAAGCTAGATTTAGAAGTATGTTTACAGAAAGTAGAACCACAAATTAGGGAAATGATAAGACTTAAATATTATATGGGATATAAATTAGAAGAAATATCCAGCATTTTAGATGTACCAATAGGAACTGTGAAAGGAAAGATGTATACAGCATTAAAAGATATGAAAAAACAGTTGGAGGTGAAGTAATATGAGAATTTATGATAATGATATAGAAAAGTTACTTGAAGAATTTGAAAGTGAAGAAATAAAAGTTCCAGATAAATTAGACGATAAGTTAAATTTGAAATTAAAAGAACTAAAGCTTAACCCTTATAAAAAATGGATAGTATCTTCTGCTGCATCTATTTTAGTAATAGGAATTTCTTATATTACAATTCCATCTTTTAGGAGTTTTGGAGATTCAGTTTTTAAATATATATTTAGTGATATTGGTTTTGAGAATGCAGTTAATAATGAGTATAGTAGTGGAGAAAATCAAAAAATAAAAATAGGTAATTATAATATTAGTATAGAAAATATATACATAGATACTTTGAGAATCAGTTTTGAAGCAGTAATTTTAGGTGATATTAAATATATTGATGATATGGATGCAAATAGTAGTTTATATGTTGAAGGAATTAGCTTTGAAGAGATATCAGTAAATAACGGCGTTTTTTATGAAGAAGATAATAAGTTAAAAGCTAATGTTCAAATTATTGGTGATGGAGTTTCTAATTTAATAAAAAATAAAGACAGGTTAAATTTAAAATTAAAATTAGTAAAGTATATTGATACTGAAGAGGAGATATTAGGTAAAACGGACATAACTATTAATATACCTAAGGATGTACAAAATACAAAAGAAATTAAAATAAATAAAGTAATAAAAGATGATGGTTTAAATATTAGTATAGAAAAGTTAGTAGTATCGCCTACAATGATGTATATGGATACATCAGGCGAATTAGAGGAAGTTGGAAATATACAAGGATTATACAACTTTAAGATATTATCAGATAATGGAAGTATGTATAATGAAAGTTTATCACTATCAGGTATTGGAAAAGATGGTGGATGGAGACAAACTATAATTCCATCAGTTTATTATGATAAAAGCAAAAGTTTAAATTTAAAAGCTGAGGGTGTACTTATTGATGCCAATAAAGAAATAGAAATTAATTTAAATGATACTTACCCAAAAGAAATAGATTATTTTGGACATGTATTAACTATAAGAAAAGTTGAGTATATAGATAACAAATTAATTGTGGAAGTTTTAGAAGATGATAATATTAGCTATGCTGGAGCAAGTTCTATAGATAAAGAATATGCAAGTTCTGGTTATTATATATCTGAAGGGTGGTATGGAAGTAGGTTTGATATTGATAAAAGAGATAGTTATAATTTAAATTTAGCATTAATATTAAAATATAACTATCCTATAGATGTTAAGATTAATGTGATTAGGTAAAATATATAAGCCTAAACTATAAGGGGGAAACCAGTATGAATGAGGTTATACAAACTATAAACAAAAGGGTATCGCTAAGAAAATATCAAGCAAAAAATATATCAAAGGAACACATAGACATAATAATAGACAGTGCCATAAAAGCACCAACAGCAGGTAATATGATGATGTATTCAATATTAAAAATACAAGATGAAAAAACAAAAGAAATTTTAAGTAAAAGCTGCGATAATCAACCACTTATAAAAAAAGCACCTTTAATACTTATATTTTTGGCGGATATGCAAAAATGGTATGACTATTATAAATTATGTAATATAGAAAATATAAAATATCCAGGTATGAATGATTTTATGTTATCTATAAATGATGCAATAATAGCATGTGAAAATGCTGTTTTAGCATCAGAAAGCTTAGGTATTGGAAGTTGTTATATAGGGGATATTATGGAAAATTATGAAGTACATAAAGAATTATTAAACTTACCCAATTATACATTTCCAGCAGCTATGATAACTCTTGGATATTACCCGGAAAATATTAAGAGAATATATAGGGAAAGATTTAAAAAAGATTACGTTGTATTTGATGAAAAATATAGAAGATTAGATGATAAAAGTTTAATAAAAATGTTTGAAGAAAAAGAAGAGAATATGCCTAAGTATAATGCTTTTAATGCAAAAAATTTTGGGGAGTTAACTTATAAAAGAAAAACTAGTGCAGATTTTTCTATTGAGATGGATAGATCTATAAAGAAGTGGATTAAGAGTTTTACTAATTATTTAGAAGATTAATAACAATAAAAACTAGTGCTTGGTATTTTCCCAAGCACTATCTAAAGAAACCTACGCTTGCTAAAATTATACCTATTACACCTAGCCCTGCTAACCAAGTGATTATAATATTTGTAATAACTGTCATAAATTCACCTCCATTAGTAAATATAGTCAATTATATGAAAATATAAACTAATAAAGGGAAGATATATAGTTTAAAATAAAAATGTATCTATTATTAGGAATGTGTGATATAATAATATTTGTAGCGATACACAAATAAATTAAGAAAAACCTAGTAATAGGTTTACAGGAGTATTTTTAATGAAAAATGGAATAGTAAAATGGTTTAACAATGAAAAAGGATTTGGTTTCATATCAGTAGAAGGTGGAGATGATGTATTCGTACATTTCACAGCTATACAAACTGATGGGTTTAAATCATTAGAAGATGGTCAAAAAGTAAGCTTTAATATAGTTGAAGGTTCTAGAGGCCCACAAGCAGAGAACGTAACTATATTATAATATATATACATGTTCATGGAAAAGACACATTATGTGTCTTTTTTATTGCAATTGAAATAAAAAGTAGATGTCTTAATACATTAAAATAATATAAAGACATCTACTTTTTATTATAGAAAAATAATGAATATTAGCTTATTTATTATTTATAATAACATTTTACTTTAATATTTTGGTTAAAATTTCCAAAGTTTGAACCAAAGATATTAATACCACCAGGATTCTGAGTATCTTTAGGGCATTCTATCTTGAAAGATAAGCTATCCATATCATCTTTGATTAAATCAGATAATTTAATATCTGAAAGTTTAATACCATCAAGGAATGATCCTTCATCATTAATTTTAATCATCTTTAATAAGCCATATTCAGTTCCTAAATCCCACCAACTAGGAGTGAAAACTCCCTTTCTATCACCAAAATCACCTGGACTTGTCCATTTGCCTAAAGATAGATTATTTAGATAAAAATAAATATCAGATTTAAAGGAATTATTATATCCTGGAAACTCAGAGCAAATTTCTAAAGAAATTTCTATCTCAGTTAAATTGTTAAAGTCTATATCATAAATTGGTATAGAATATTCTAGATAACCAGATGTAAACCATATAAGAGAAATTTCGCTACGATTAGGAGAAGCAAAATATCTTGGATCATCTAATATACCAAATAGCTTATCTTTTGAAGCCAATCCACAAGGAGCATAAATTTTAAAAGCTGAGTAAGATCCTATAGGAATATCTATTTCAGTGTAATTACTAGGATTTTCCTCATAATTATTATTTAGTATGACTTGTACTTCACTAGTCTTTATTTTACATAACTTTAGTAATCCTCTTACACCAGGTTGAGAATAAGATTCTACAATTCCAACGCTTTCTAGTTGATTTATATGTTTAGTAATTACTGCAGACGACATATTAAGTTCAGAACTTAAATCTTTTATAGACATTTCTTTATTTTGTATTAAAGAAATAATTTTTAATCTAGTTTCACTTGCTAATGCTTGAAAAAATGCTAAGTTTTTATCTAAAGCTTTTATATATATCTTACTTAAATTCTTATTACTCATTTTTAAATTGTACCTCCGTATTATAAGAATATTATAACATAATGCTTATGTAGATTAGAAAAAATGTGAAATTTTAAATAAAAAATAAAGGAAAACGTTGACAATAGATATTTCATATATTATATTTATACTGTAATTAAGTTAACTAAAGAGTTAATAAAACAACTGAAAAGTTTATGATAATTATTAAATTCTATAAAAATACTGAAAATAGAATGTGTAATTAGTTATATGATTAACTGTATAGTTAACTTTATATAATTAAATTAGGGGGTATCATATGTTAAAGAAGTTATATTATCCAAATCCTCAATTTATAAGAGAAAATTGGATAGATTTAAATGGACAGTGGAAATTTACTTTTGATGATGAAAATTTAGGGGAAATAAGTAAAGAATTTTTAAATGATGATTTTTATAAAATTAATATAATTGTTCCATATAGTTATCATACTAAAAATTCAGGTATAGGATTAAATGAAGATAATCAAATAGTATGGTATAAGAAAGATTTAAACCTAGAAGTTAAGAAAAATAAGAAGTACATATTAAACTTTGGAGCAGTAGATTATAAGTGTGATATATGGATTAATGAAAATCATATGTTTACTCATAAAGGAGGACATACACCTTTTAACTTAGATATTACTAATTATCTTAAAGAGGAAGGTAATTCAATAGTAGTAAAAGTTGAAGATAGAAATTCTTGTAGACAACCAATAGGAAAACAATCATGGAAGGATACAAACTTTTTATGTTGGTACACAAGAACTGTGGGTATATGGCAACCTGTATGGATTGAAGAAGTAGGTCAAAATTACATAACAAATATAAAAATGACACCAGATATAGATAATGCATCTATTGATTTAGATATATTTATAGGTGAAGATGATAATGATACAAGCCTTGTAGGAGAGATATATTTTGAAGATAAGCTAATCAATAAATTTACAACAATGTTCAAATCACAAAGGAGTAGACTAAGTGTAGATGTAAGTTCTGAAAATCCTCATTTTAGACTAAATTTCTGGACTCCAAATACACCAAATCTATATGATATAAAATTCAAGTTATACAAAAACAATGAACTAGTTGACTCTATAGATAGTTATTTTGGAATGAGAAATGTAGAGTCTATAGGTAAAAAGATATATTTAAACAATCAAGAATTTTATCAAAAACTAGTACTAGATCAAGGATACTTTAAGGATGGTGGATTAACAGCAACTCCAGAAGAGTTAAAAGATGATGTACTTAAAATAAAGGAAATGGGATTCAATGGAGTTAGAAAGCATCAAAAAATTGAAGATAATAGATTTATGTATTTATGTGATACTTTAGGTTTAGTAATGTGGGCTGAGATGCCAAGTACATTTGAATATAGTAAAGAAACTAATGAAAATGTAACTAGAGAATTATATGAATTTATAGATAAGCATTACAATAATCCATCAGTAATAATATACACATTATTAAATGAGTCATGGGGAATTAATGAAGTATATAAAGATGTAAGACAACAAAACTTTGTAAATGCTTTAGTATATTTAACAAAATCATTAGATAGTACTAGATTAGTAGTAGGAAATGATGGATGGGAACATACAACAACTGATATATTAACGATACATGATTATAATTCTGATAAAGATACAATGAGAGAAAGTTATAAAAATATAAATGAAGCAGCAAATGGATCGCCATCAAGAACAAGTACAAGAAGATGTTATAGCAAAGGGTATGAGTATAATAATGTACCAATCATAATAAGTGAATATGGTGGTGTAGCATATGATACAAGTAAAGATGATGAAAAAGATGCTACATGGGGATATGGAGAAAGACTTATAGGAGAAGAATCAGTACTTAATAAGATTAAGGAATTAACAGAAGTAGTAATGGACATTGAAGATGTTTGTGGTTTATGTTATACACAGCTTTCAGATGTAGAACAAGAGATAAATGGATTGTTAGACCATAACCATGAATATAAATTTGATCCAAAGATAATAAGGGAAATACTAGAGTATAAACATAATTTAGGTTTTATTTTTAAATAAATTAAAGGGGGAAAAGAATAATGGAGAGTTCATTAAAAAATAATATAAGCACATCTGTAAGTAAAAAGGAGTACTTTGGATATTTTGCTTATGGATTTGGACAATGCTTTAGTTACGGATTAGTTGGTTCATTTATATTATTTTTCTATACTAATATATTAAAAATATCAGTTGCAGCAGCAAGTACAATATTTTTAATAGCTAGAGTTTGGGATGCAGTAAATGACCCAATGGTAGCAGGGTTTATGGATACAAGAAGAACAAAATCAGGTAAATTCAAAGGATATATGAAGTTTGCTCCACTTTTTGTAATGATATCAAGTATATTATGCTTCGTATCTCCAGACATATCTACAAGTGGTAAGGTTATATATGCTGGTATTACATATATATTATGGGGAACAGTTTATACAATATCAGATATACCATTTTGGTCATTATCAGCAGTTATATCAGATGATCCACAAGAAAGAACTAGCTTAGTAACTGCAGCTAACTTAGGAGTTTTTGCAGGTATAGGTATAGTTGGATCAGTATTACCTCCATTAGTTATAATGTTTGGAAAAGGTGACTTATCTAAAGGATATTTACTAGGTGTTATAGCTATAATGGTAGTTGGTTATGCATTTATGATGTTTGGATATTCTACTATAAGAGAAAGAGTAGAGCCATCTAAAGCAGAAAAAGTTGCAGTAAAAGATGTTGTAAATACTTTAAAAGCAAATAAACATTTATTCAAAATGTTAATAATATTCTTTATGAATTTATTTATGAATATTGTAAACGGAATGGTAATATACTTCTTTACTTATAATATGGGAAATGATGGACTTATGACTATATTTGGTATAGTAGGAACTGCAAGTGCGCTAGGGTTCTTCTTTATACCAATGTTAACTAAGAAGTTTAAGAAAAAACATATATTATTAGGAATTGCTTCAATTGATATAGCAGTAAGAGTAGCTCTTTACTTAATGGGGTACGATAATGCAACGTTATTAATGATAATGCTTGCTGCAACACAATTCTTACATGCATCTGCAGGTCCTATAATGTCTACTATGATAGCAGAAACTATAGAATATAGTGAAGTACAAACTGGCAAAAGATGTGAAGCTATAATATTTAGTGGACAAACATTTACTGGGAAACTTGCAGCAGCAATATCAGGAGCTTTAAGTGGAGCAGTATTAACATTTATAGGATATAATGCTAATGTTTCAGTACAATCACCAGAAACACTTAATGGATTATTCTTAGCTATATCTATAATTCCTGTATTAGGATCAGTTATAAGAATAATAGTACTATCTACATATAAATATACAGAAGACGAATATAAAAACGACTTAGAAATATTAAAAAATAGAAAAGCAATATAATATAAATCATAAGAAATAGATAAGAATTATTAAATATAACTCTTATCTATTTCTAGTTATATAAAAATGGGAGAGATAAATGAGTATACTAAAAACAGAATTTGGAATTGATAAAAACAAAAATAAAATATATGAATTTAAATTAGAAAATAAAAAAGGGAATTATATAACAGTTTTAAACTATGGAGCAACAATAAGAAATATAGTTATATCAGATAAAAATAGTGAAAAAGTTGATGTATGCCTTGGATATAAAACAATATCAGAATACGAAAATAATGATGGATACTTAGGAGCTGTTGTAGGTAGACATGCAAATCGTATAAAAGAAGGTAAATTTAAACTTAACGAAAAAGTATACAACTTGGCAACTAATGATAGAGGTAATCACCTACATGGTGGAGATAAGGGATTTGATAAACATATATGGGAATATGAAGTAAAGGATAACAAGCTAGTCTTAAAAAGAGAATCAAAACATTTAGAAGAAGGATATCCAGGAAACTTAATTGTAAAAGTTGAATATGAATTTAATGATGAGAATGAATTAATAATAAACTACGAAGGAAAAAGTGATGAAGATACTGTAGTAAATCTTACTAACCATACATATTTTAATTTAAATGGAGAAAGTAGTGGAACTATATTAAATCATACGTTAAGTTTAGAATCCAGTTATTATACTGAGAATGATGAAAAATGCTTACCGACAGGAGAAATATTAAGTGTAGAAAATACGCCTTTTGACTTTAGATGTGAAAAGCAAATTGGAAAAGATATTAATGATACATATGTACAATTAAAAAATGGAGTAGGGTATGATCATAACTATATATTAGATTCAAAGCAAGATTTAAAATATGCAGGCTTTTTATGTGGAGATGAAAGCAATATAAAAATGGATCTTTACACTACTTGTCCAGCAGTTCAATTTTATAGTGGGAATGTATTATCAAATCGTCTTGGAAAAAATGGAGTTAATTACAATGAAAGATACGGGTTATGCCTAGAAACACAGTATTATCCAAATGCATTAGAGCATAAGCATTTTCCATCTGTAGTATTAAAAAAGAATGATTTATTTAAGGAAAAGACAATTTATAAATTCTCATTAAAATAATATAAATTTAAATAGAAATATAAAAGATTCTAAAAGTTCATATTGAACTTTTAGAATTTTTTTTAGGACAAGCACCTAAAAATAATTTTTAAATATAATAATTAATAATTATATATAATTAGGTGGTGATTTATATTAAAACTGCAACTAATATAGGTAAATGTCCTGAATGTGGCGAACATGTTGACTTAAGAATATTTAAATCAAAAATGACAAGCATAGCTATAATAATATTATTAATTGCAGTATCATTATTAATATTAATAGGAGCTATATATGAACCAATGATAGAATTGGTATCAGTAATTATACTATTAGCATCTATATTATATTTTAAGTTATCATTAATATTGATATATGTATTGTTCTTTAAATTAGGATTATATATAGTACCAGCATTTCGATGTAAAAAATGTGGAGCATTAATTAAATTTTCTAAAGATGAATATGAAAATATTAAAGGAACAATAGAGTAAACATATATAGAAGGATAAACTATTTAATTTTTAATGGAATTATATTTACTAATATAAAATTTGAAAGTTTAGCAAGAATTAATATAAACTTAATGGATTATTAAAGTGTAAGGATATGCAAAAACAAAAATGCATATCCTTTTTATCTAATTTAGATAGTAATCAATAAAAATAAACTTTTTATTATTTAATAATTATAAAGTTACTGTATTAATTGACATGATAAAATAAAGGTGATATATTATATACCAAACGGTCGGTATAGAAAGGGTAGAAATTAATGACTAAAAATAGTACTAAGGAAAATTTAATTAAAGCTATGTATAAATTAATTGCTGAAGAAGGTTATGAAAAAGCATCTATAAACAAGATTTGTACATTAGCTGGTGTGAAAAAGCCAACATTTTATCATTATTTTAATTCAAAAGAAGAAGTATTTATTAATATAATTAAAGAAACATATCCATCTAACTTTGGTATTATTTTAGATGAAATAAAGTCTATTACATCAATTGAAGATTATAAAAAAGCATTATATGAGTATGGTGATAAGTTTATTGAATCATATGAAGAAGATATAGATATACGCAAAATTTGTGCTGAAATAGATTTACAAACAACTAGAATTGATGAAGCAAAAAAGATAGTAGATGAATGTGAAAATATTATAGCAGATAATTTGTACAAAATTGCTTTGCATGGTAGGGAAATAGGTGCATTTAGTAAAGAAGCAGACCTTAAAACATTTTCTCAAAATATACATAATATGATCATAGGTTTAGATAAATCATTTATTTGTAATATTAAAATTGATGCAAGAAAGATTTGGAGATTTAATATTGATGCTATGTTTGCACTTTGTAAGGAGATAAGATAATGAATCAAGAACATTTTGGAATAATGGAACCGAAAAAGTTATTTGCTAAGCTAGCAGTACCAAGTTTAATTAGTATGCTATTTTCATCTATATATATGATGGCAGATGGAATATTTGTTGGTAAAGTAATAGGAAGTAAGGCTTTAGCAGCTATAAATCTTGTATTTCCAATAATTATGATTGTTTTTGCATTTGGAGATATGATAGCATCAGGAGCAGCTGTAAAGATAGGGATTAAACTAGGTGAAAAGAAAGAAGAAGAAGCAAGTGAAATTTTCTCAGTAGCCATTTTATTTATATTCATTTTAAATATTGTTTTTGCAGCCTTAAGTTTAATTTTTGCAAGAGATATTATTTTTATTTTAATTAAAGATAAGCAACTTGCAGAGCATGCATATAAGTTTGCTTATGTTTTTATTTGGTTCTTACCAATTATAGCTCCTTTTTTTGCTATAGATAATTATTTAAGAATATGTGGTAAGGCTAATATGAGTATGTGGATAAATATAAGTGTATCAGTACTTAATATTATTCTAGATGCTATTTTTATAGGATATTTAAAACTAGGGATAGAATACGCAGCTCTTGCTAGTTCATTAAGTATGTCTATTGGAACAGTAATTTTAATATATCCTTTTATTATGAAAAAAGTAGTACTTAAATTTACAAAACCAAAAATAAAAATAAAAGAGATATTAGGAATTATTTACAATGGTAGTTCAGAATTTTTTAGTAATATTTCTGGATCTGTTATGGCAATTATTATGAATATTTTTTTACTTCATTTTGGTGGAGCAGTAGGAGTAGCGGCATATTCTATTGTTATGTATATAGAATCATTAATTGTACCAATGCTTTTTGGAATGATAGATTCTGTACAACCTGTTATTAGTTATAACTATGGTGCTAAAAATAATAAACGTATAATGACTTTTTTCAAAATAACTTGTACTGTAGCACTTACTATTTCTATTTTAACAATGATTATAATATTTGTATTTCCTAATTTTTTAGTTAGATTGTTTTCTTCTAAGTCAGACATAGCTGTCATAAACATGGCTAAGAAGGCACTACTTTTATATGCACCATCATATTTATTTACTTGGTTTATTATGACGGTAAGTGGATTTTTGACAGGACTTGAAAAAGCTACTTCATCTATTGTACTTATGTTAGCAGAGTCAGTAGTATTACCATTATTTATGACTTTAGTTTTAACTAAATTTATTGGTGTTTATGGAATATTTGTAACTCCAACAATTAGTGGGGCAATATCTGTAGTTGTTGCTCTTATTCTTTGGAGAAAATGTATCAAAAATGAAATGAACCTTTAATATAGGATAATAAAAAAGGAATAATTCAGAGACAAAATAAAGTAAAGGTAGCATAGCATTGCGACCTTTACTTTATTTTGTTTTTTAGTAAATCACGTATCTCTTCTAATAAGGCTATATCATCAGGTTTTGAAGGTTCACTATTTAAACTTATAGCATCTCCTTTTTTTATTTTATTTACCATCTTAACAAATAAAAACAATATAATTGTTATTAATAATAAATTCATTAAATTATCAATAAAACTTCCTATAGCAATAGAAGCACCACCATTTCCAATAGGTATTGTATAATCTTTATAATCACTAATTTTAAAGAAAATACTAATTATAGGCATAACTAAGTCAGAAACTACAGATGATATAACTTTAGAAAAAGTATTTCCTATAATAACACCTAAAGCAAAATCGATTACTTTACCTTTGGTAATAAAATTTCTAAATTCTACTAAAAATTCACTCATGATAATCCTCCGTATTAAAGTTATATAAATTTAATATGAGTAAATAATATACATTCTATTCTTATTTAAAATAATAAGATGAGTATAAAAATATATGTAAAATTAAGAAGTTAATAACTAGTATAATTGTCTAAGCTATATTATAATTGAACAATCGAACCTATTAACTATGAGGAGACTTTTATGAGAAATGACAAAAATATAAAAGATGTTATATTAATGATAATTGCTGGAATTATACTAATTTCAATAATTTATGGATTTATATTTTTTTTCGGAGGATCTATTTTATTATTATTTGGACTAAAATACGATAGTTTTTGGTCTTTGGCGAAGTTTTTGGAGTATTATTGATTTTAAGTATACCAATAGATTTTATAGTGGTATGCTTTTTAAAGGTATTAAAAGAGATAAAAGGATTAACAGATATTCAACATAATATATTATATTTTATATTAGGTATACCATTAACTATGATTATAATTGGAATGTCAGAATACCTTATTAAAGGTGTTTCTTGTTCAATGTTAACTGCATTTATATTTTCTATAATAACTTATTTATTTAATTTATTTTTAGATAAAAAGATAAGTGAAGAATAGCTATTATAATAAGAACTCTAATATGATAAATTATATTGGAGTTCTTATTATAATTTATTTAGATTATATTAATTTGCAATATCTAATATCATATCTTCTTTTTTTGATTTTCTTGATAAAAATACAAAGAAAGATACACATAATATAATTTGAATTAAAGTAGATATTGGTGTTGCAAGACCTACTTTAAATAAAGATACAGGTTCTAGCTTACTCATTAAATATGATACAGGTATTCTAACGCAAAAAGCACCGACTATACCTTGAATCATAACAAATGTTGTTTTGCCACATCCATTGAAATATCCAACCATACTAAACATGATAGCAGTAAATAAACAGTCAACTCCATAAGCTTTCATATAATCCCAAGAAGCTAAAATAACAGCATCATCTTTAGAGAATATTCCTGAAAGTAAATTTCCATGTAAGAATGTAATATAAAACATTAAAACTCCACAGCATAAAGATGATAATACAGCATAGAATAAAACTTTTTTAGCTCTATCATACTTCATAGCACCATAGTTTTGTGCCACAAATGCAGATACTGATTGAGAGAATGATAATGGTATTAACATTATAAATCCAACCAACTTTTCAGCAACACCTATACCTGCTGATGCAATTACTCCCATTGAGTTACCTATCATCATAATTACTAAAAATGATAAGTTTACAAGGACATCTTGTAGAGCTATTGGAGCACCATATTTAATTATTTGTGAAGTTAAATTCTTATGGAACTTTATACTTTTTTTAGAAAACTCAAAAGGAAGTCCGCGTTTTTTTATTAATATTAAAGATAAAATTACACTAGTTGATTGAGCCAAAACAGTAGCACAAGCTGCACCTGTTGCTGCCATTTTAAATACACCAACGAATATTAAATCACCTATAATATTTGTTATACAAGCTATACCAACTGTTATAAATGGTGTTTTTGAATCTCCAAGACCCCTAAATACTCCTCCAATAACATTATAAGAAATTACGAAAACTGCACCCATAGCACAAATTCTTATATATGAAGTTGTATTATTAAAAGCTTCTGCTGGAGCATGCATTAAAGTTGCAATAGAAGGTGCAAAGCTAACAACAGTAATAGTTATAATTATAGCTAGAACAGCAAATATTGAAATACCACTTCCTACAACATTTCCTGCTTCTTCTCTTTTTCCTTCGCCAAGTTTTTGTCCTATTAATATAGTAACTCCCATAGTAAGTCCAGTAATCATTGATGTTATAGCAAGCATTACCTGACTTCCAGTTGAAACAGCAGATACATCAGCAGCATTACCAAACTGCCCAACTATAAGTAAATCTACAGCTCCATACATAGTCTGTAAAAACAGAGCCATTAGTATTGGTATTGTAAATTTTAATAAAGGTGAAAATATTTTACCTTCTGTAAAATTAGATACTTTTGTCATATATCAATCTCCTTACTTAAATTAAGTTTTGCACAAAACAATATTTATATAATATCTTATAGTCTAGAGATTAAAAATTATTCTAGACTATTTCTCATTTTATTAAGAACTTTATAAAACACTTTTATTTCTTCTTGTGTTAAATCATTAGATAATTTATTTTCAATTGAATCAATTGCATTAGAAATTTTCTCGTTAAGTTCTATAGATTTTTCTGTTAAAACTATTTTCTTTAAACGAGCATCTTTAGCAACAGGTATTCTTTGAATTAAATCACTTTTCTCCATATTATTTAGCATAAGACTAATAGATGAACGTTTTAAGTCGAATTGTTTTTCTAAGTCTTTTTGAAATATATCTTTACTTTTTTCTATATTAGAAATAAAATCTATTACATAAGCTTGAGATACAGTTAAATTATCATCTATTGCGTTAATTACAGCAGCATCCATCTTTCTTGAAATTATGTGGTTTATTTTACTAATATCAAGTCCTAGCTTTAATTTATCTTTATTTATCATAATATCACCTTTTTTAAATATGTTTTGTACTAAACTATAATACATAGTATATATATTTGTGTCAATAGTAATTATTAATTATATTATTAAATTAATGTAATTATATACAAAAATAAAATTCGAATTGGAGTATTTGGAGAATGAATGAGGTTACTAAGCAAAAAAACAAAAGATTACTTATAATGATAATAGGCAATATAATTTTAGGAATAGGAATAACATTATTTAGAAATGTAGGATTTGGGGTAGATCCATTTATGTCTATGACTATTGGAATAAGTAATAAGTTTTCTATTCAATTGGGGATTTTTCAAATGTGTCTTAATATAGGTTTGTTTGTAACACTTTTTTCACTTATAAAAAAATTAATGGGACTTGGAACAATTGTAAATATGTTATTTTTAGGCTATATGGTTCAATACTTTAGTTTTTTATATGGTGAATTTTTAGCTGCACCAAGTACTATACTAGGAAAGTTAATATTATTATTAGTTGCTTTATTAGTACAAGTAATAGGTATGTCGCTTTATATTACAGCGGATCTAGGAATTGCACCTTATGATTGTTTACCAATTATACTGTCAGAAAAAACTAGATTTGAATTTGGAATATGGAGAGTATTTTGTGATACTATTTGTGTTATACTTGCAATAGTATTTGGTGGAAGTATAGGTATAAGTACACTTATAATTGCATTTGGAACTGGACCATTAGTACAGTTCTTCAATAAATATTTTGAAAAAAAGATATTAAAAAAGAATATAGATATAAATTATATGATGAATGATGTATAAAAAGGTGCTAGGTTTATAGCGCTTTTTTTTAAAATTTTTATTTATTATAAATATATAAAAGATAATAGAGTATGAAATGTAAAATATATTTTCAAAAATTGTAATTAAATGAATAAAATGATAAGATTATAATATAAAAATTCTTATTTAGTATTATATTGTGAGGGGAATATTAATTAAATATGAAATCAGTATTTAACAAATTTGACAGTTATGTGTTAGTAATAAATTATAACGGGGATATAGTTTTTGCAAATGATAAATTATTAAAAAGGTTAAAATATAAAGATGATTTATACAAGCTTAAACTAAAAGATATTTTATTAAATAAAGATGATTTTGATATAAATATGTTAGAAACATCAAAAGATATAAAAATTGATTTAAATTTTTACTCTAAAGATAAGGAAATAATAAAACTATATAGTAATATAAGTATAGATTACTTTGAAAAAAATGAATGTATATTTATAATATCTAAAGATATAAAATATAAATATTATACAATTGAAGACTTAGAAAACTTATTAGATAAATGTGAAGTTAAGGCATATATAAAAGATAAAAACTCAAGATATTTATATGTAAATAAAGCATTTGCAGGTATATTTCTAAAAAATAAAGACGATATAATAGGTTTATCTATGAGAGATTATGCAAATGAATGCTTAGTTAATGAATATGAATCTAGTGATAGAGAAATTATAAATTCAAGAGAAGATAGATCGTGTAATCAAAGAGGAAGATTAGGTAATGGTGAAGAGGTCTGGTATAATGCATATAAATCTCCAGTATATGATGAAGATGGAGAGTTTAAGTATATGGCATGTACACTAAGGGATATAACCTTAGAAAAAGTAGTAAAAGATGGGCTCTATAAAAACTATAATCAAATAACAAATTTAACAAATTTAGATACAGCTACATCAAATTTCATAGATATGAGCAATTTATTAAAAAGAATAGGTGAAAAAATTGTAGATCGAATAGGTGCAGATGGTCTTTCTATATTATTATATGATAAAGAAAAAAATGGTCTTATTCCATATACTGTCCTTAATGATGCGAAGAAAGCTTTTAAAAATATAGATTTTATACCAATAAAAAGTGAACAAGGATATGAAAGTATGGTAAATGGTAAATTTGAAGGGTTAACTAAAGTAGAGGATTCTTTAATAAAGTATGATGAAAATCCACAATATTTGCCAAATCTTACATATGTAGGTTCATATAGAATTAGACTTTATAATGAATTTATAGGTATCTTAAATATCTCATATAAATGCAAATGTACTCCAGTTTATAATCAAGAAGAGTTTATGAAATCTATATGTAATAGTATAGCTATGATAATTAAGAATAGTAGACTTTTACAAGAAGTAATATTAGAAAATGAAAAAAGAGAATCAACAGAGCAAGAATTAGAACTTTATTTAAGTACAGCAGTAGATTTAGTTTCTATTTTTGATGAAAATGGTAACTTTTTAAAAATAAATTCAAATTGGACCAAGTTATTAGGGTGGAGTGAAGATGAATTAATTAATCATTCATATAGAGAGTTTATGCATCCAGAGGATATAAAAGATAATATATATAGAATTGATATGTTAGGCACACCATATATGCACACTAATAGATATTTACACAAAAATGGTGAATATATATGGTTAGACTGGAGACTTAAATATGATGATGAAAAAAAGATAATTGTGGGAACGGCAAAGGATATAACCGAGAAGATGAATATAGAAAAACAAAAGAAAAAGTTAGAAGAGAAAGTTCATTTGGAAAGTATTAAAAATGAATTCTTTGCCAATATATCACATGAATTTAAAACTCCTATAAATATAATTTTAGGGACAATGCAACTAACGAAGAAAAACATAGAAAATAATAAATTAAATTCAGAAAGCTTATTTAAATATATAGATACAATAAGACAAAATTCATATAGACTTTTAAGATTGGTAAATAATCTTATAGATATAAGTAAAGTAGATATAGGATATTATAATTTAAATCCTTCAAATAATAATATAGTAAGTATCATAGAAGATATAACTCTTTCTGTAGTAGATTATGTGGAAGATAAAAATATAGAGCTTATATTTGATACAGATATAGAAGAAGTTATAACTGCTTGTGATCCGGATAAAATAGAAAGAGTAATACTTAATCTTTTATCTAATGCTATTAAGTACACTCCTAATAATGGAATTATCAATGTTAATATAACTTCAGATTTAGAAAATGTAATTGTATCAATTAAGGATAGTGGAGTTGGTATTCCATCAGATAAGTTAGATGTAATATTTGATAGATTTAGACAAGCAAATAACCTTTTAACTAGAAGATGTGAAGGTAGCGGTATAGGTTTATCTTTAGTAAAGGCAATAGTTGAAATGCATGGTGGAAATATACAAGTGTATAGCAATGTTAATAAAGGAACTGAATTTGTATTTAATATACCTATTAGATTATTAGATAAAGAAGATGAGCATGTACATAATTATGATAGTAAAGATTTTCATGTGGAAAAGTGTCATATAGAATTTTCTGATATATATAGTTTATAATAATTAAATTTATAGTGAAATGAATAAAAGTAGGATATCTCAAAATGATTTTTCAATCGTTAAAGGAGATATCCTTTTTTTATGTAATATGATAAATTAAAATTTGATGATAAATAATAAAAATTTATTGTTTATCGATAAAAAATTATTGTATTTATATAAAAAATATATTAATATATTTATATAAATTAAAAAAGGAGAGTGTAAAAATGAAAAATAATTATTCTAAAATTTTAAATATTATAGTTTTAGTAGGTATATTATTAACTATAATGTTGTTAGCAGGTATTCCTTTTATATTAGGGGCACTTAGTAAAAGCGCAGATATAGGTATTGAATCAAAATTTATAGTAACGATAACTGGAGGGGTTTATATTTGTGCACTTCCTTATGTAGTTGCATTATTTAATTTAAGAAGATTATGTAAATATATTACAAGTAAAGATGCTTTTTCAAGAAGTATACCAAAGTATATAAATAATATTGCTTATTGTGCTTTTAGCGAAGTTATTATTTTTAACTTAATGAATATAATATTTTACTTTGCATTTGATATATATCTTTATGCAATTACTATTTTTAGTTGTGTTATAGTTTCATTCTTATCACTGGCAATAGGCGTGTTTGCACTTATTTCATCTAAATTGTTTGAAAGAGTCATAGAGATTAAAGATGAAAATGATAAAACTATTTAAGGAGGATATTATATGGCTATAATCGTGAATTTAGATGTGATGATGGCAAAAAGAAAAATGAGTGCAACAGAGCTTTCTAATAAATTAGGAATTACTATGGCTAATTTGTCTATATTGAAAAATAATAAAGCTAAAGCTGTGAGATTTACTACCTTAAATGAAATATGCAAGGTTTTAGATTGCCAGCCAGGAGATATTCTTGAGTATGTGAAAGATGATGAATAAGTTATTGATACATATTTTTAGTGGTAAAAAGGGATGAACTCTATGTGAGTTTATCCCTTTATTTTTATTTTATCAACTTAAGAAAACTTAAGAATTACTTATAAATTACTTAAGGTTTGTAAAATAGAATAAACTCATAAACAAATAAGTTAGTTAAATAAAAAGGAGAATATAAAAATGAAAAATGTATTAATAATATTTGGCGGAAAATCAAATGAATATGGGGTATCTTTAAAATCTGCTTCTGCTGTTATAGATAATATAGATAAAGAAAAATACAATCTTATGATGATAGGAATAACTCAAGAAGGAAAATGGTTAAGATTTAACGGAACAACAGATGAGATAAGAAATAATACATGGTTTAATAACAAAGACTGTAAAGAAGCATTTATATCACCATGTAGAAGTCATAAAGGATTTATAGAAATAGATAATTTTGAAACAAAAATAATAAAAGTAGATGTAGTATTTCCTATACTACATGGTAAGTTTGGAGAAGATGGAACACTACAAGGATTATTAGAATTATCAGGAATACCATTTGTAGGATGTAAGACTTTATCATCAGCAATCTGTATGGACAAGGCAATTGCTCATAACATAGTAAGCGAAGCTGGAATAAATGTAGCTAAATCAGTAACAATCTTTGAAGAATATGAAAATGTAGTTAATATAATAAAAGAAAAAAATATGAAAACTCCGCTATATATAAAACCTGCAAAATCAGGGTCTTCAATAGGTATAACAAGAGTATCAAATTTATCTGACTTATATGAAGCTATAGAAAAAGCATTTATTCATGATAATAAGATAGTAATAGAAGAAGCAATAGATGGATTTGAAGTTGGATGTGCAGTTTTAGGAAAGAGTGACCTTATAGTTGGTGGAGTTGATGAAATTGAATTATCAAGAGGATTCTTTGATTTTAATGAAAAGTACACTTTAGAAACATCCAAAATTCATGCACCAGCTAGAATTAGTGATACTAAGCTTGAGGAAGTAAAGAAAACTGCTATTAAAATATATAAATTACTTTCTTGTGAAGGAATGGCAAGAGTGGATATGTTTATTGATAAAAACGGAGATATATTCTTTAATGAAGTAAATACAATACCAGGATTTACTGGAAGTAGTAGATACCCTAAAATGATGGACTTAATAGGGCTTAGTTACATTAAATTAATAGATAAATTAATTGAAGTTACATTAGTAAATGAACTAGTTGAAACTTTAAGTGTATAGGAAGTTTTATTATGAATGTATTAATAGATAAATATAAAAAAGATTCTTATTTACAAAATGAAGAATATGAAACTATAAAACTTACAAAGGAAGATTTATATTTAGGGAACTTAATATTAGTCAATCAAGGTAATGAATTTAAACAAAAGGGAGTAAAGCTACTCCCTATAGATAACTTATATTTTGAAATTTATTGTGATAAGCCAATATATGTTAGTCAAGAAATAATTAAACCACTGTTAAATTTAATTGATAGTATAAATGCAAGAAAGAAGCTTATAGCAGTTAGTGGATATAGAAGTGAAGAAGAACAAGAAGAAATATATAATAATTCAATATTAGAAAATGGAATAGAGTATACAAAAAAATATGTAGCAAGACCAAAAGAAAGTGAGCATCAAACTGGATTAGCAATTGACCTTGGAGAGATAGTAGAAAATGTAGATTTTATATGTCCATCTTTTCCTGACTATGGAATATGCAAAGATTTCAAAGATTTAGCTAAAGAATATGGATTTATAATGAGATATAAAAAAGATAAAGAAAACATAACAAATATATCAGAGGAAAAATGGCATTTTAGGTATGTAGGAACACCTCATGCAAAGTTGATTAATAAATATAATTATTGCTTAGAAGAGTATATAGACTTTTTAAAACAATTTAAATATAACACTAATCATTTAAAAATAGAAGAAAATAACTCAAAAATAGAGATATTCTATATTGAAATGAAAGGTAATGCAGTAGAAATAAATCTAGATAAACATAAAAAGTATAATATATCAGGAAATAATGTTGATGGTTTTATAATTACTTCATTTGAACATATGGAGACTAATTATGAACTATGAAAAAGTAAATGATAAAATAAGATTTGGTAATATAGACTTATTTAAGTTTATTGCATCAATACTTGTAATTACAATTCATACAGATCCATTAATTACTTATAGTGACTCTGCAAACTTTATATTAACTAGAATAATTTCAAGATTAGCAGTACCATTCTTTTTTATATCATCTGGATATTTGTTTTCAATAAAATTAAGTGATGATAAATGTAACAATAATAAATCTTTATTTAAATATATAAATAAAGTATTTAAATTATATTTATTTTCAATAATTATTTATATTCCTATTAATTTATATAATGGTTACTTTAAGGAAAATAACAGTATATTAAGTATCTTAAAGGACTTAATATTTAATGGAACTATGTATCATCTTTGGTACCTTCCTGCATTAATATTAGGTATGATTATAGTTTATTTACTAATAAGTAGATTTGAACTAAAAAACACATTAATTATATCAATACTTTTATATATTGTAGGTTTATTTGGAGATAGTTATTATGGAATATCTAACAATATAAGTTTATTAAAACATACATATGATATTTTATTTTTAATATTTAAATATACTAGAAATGGTTTATTCTTTGCGCCTATATATATTACTTTAGGTTATAAATTATCATGTATGTATGATAAAAACAAAGTAGATAAATTATTAAAAAGAGATTTATTATTATTTATAATTTTCTTTTTATTATTTTTTATAGAATCTACAATATTAAAAATATATAACATACCAAAACATGATAGTATGACAGTATTTTTAGTAGCAGCTGTATATTTCTTATTTAAGATATGCTTACAATTTAAAAATATACAAATGAAAAACTTAAGACAACTAAGCTTATATATTTATATATTACATCCTATGATTATAGTTCTATCTAGAGTAATAGGAAAAATAACAAAACTTAGTTATTTTATTATAGATAATAGTTTAATTAATTATATTGTAGTAATTATACTGTCAATTTTAATATCAATAATATTAATAAATATAAAAGAAAATAAATTTTAATAGATAATAAGCAGAAAAAGAAGAAGAAAAGGGGCAAATGATGGATCAATATATTTGGACGGGTATTTGGATATTAACATCTAATATAGTAATAGCTCTTAAGATGTACTTAGTATTTTTAAGTATATTATGGATAACAAAAAAAGAAAAATATTTAAATTAATGCAATCTATATTTGAAGTTATGTTACTTACATATACAATAACTCTATTGAAAATAACAGGGATAATAGGAATGAAGTTTTATTTTTCATATGTAATGAATGGCATGTATAACATGAATCTGATACCTTTTAAAGATGTATCTATAATGATGTTATTTCTAAACTTTTTATTATTTTTACCATATGGATTTTTATTACCATGTGTATTTAAAAAACTAAGAGTTAATGGAAAGAAAATTTTAATTATAGGATTTACTACTAGTTTTAGTATAGAATTATTACAATTATTTGGTGGAAGATTTGCAGAGATTGATGATATTTTAATTAACTCACTTGGAGCTTATACTGGTTTTATAATTTTTTCTTATATAAGCAAAATTATTAGTTATCGCAAAGATGGTGAACATATCCTAATAGAAAAGTCATAAATATTAATAAACAAGGAGATTGAAATGAGTAATATAGAAAATACAAATAAAGAAGGCCTAAGAGCATATAGAGAAATCAATCTTTCAAATTTAAAACACAACTTACTTCAAATAAAGTCATTAATAGATGATAACTGTAAAGTAATGGCCGTAGTAAAAGCTGATGCTTATGGACATGGTGCAGTAGAAATATCAATATATTTACAAAGATTAGGTATAAAACATTTTGCAGTAGCATGTATAGATGAAGCTATTGAACTTAGAAAAGCAGGTATAAAAGGTGAAATTTTAGTACTTGGTTATACTCCTATTTATAGTAAAAATGACTTAATAAGTTATAATATTTCTCAAACTATAGTTGATATAAATTATGCAAAAGAATTATGTAAATTAGAAGGTATCTTAGATGTTCATATTAAATTAGATACAGGGATGAATAGATTAGGTACAAAATTTGAAGAATTAGAAGAACTTATTAATATATATAAAAGTGAAAAATTCAATGTAAAAGGAACATTTAGCCACTTATCTAGAGCGGACAGTGTATTAGAAGATGATGTAAACTTTACAAATAATCAAGTTAATAAGTTTTATGAGATAATAGATAAATTAAAAGAATGTAATATAGATGTAGGTAAAATACATCTTCAAAGTAGTTATGGTATTACAAATTATAAAAACTTAAAATGTGATTTAGTTAGACCAGGAATAATATTATATGGCGTTTCAAGTATGCCTAATGATAAAAAACTTAAAAAGTTAGGACTTAAACCAGTACTTTCACTAAAAACAAAGATTGCATCTGTAAAAGATGTTTATAAATCTGAAACTGTAGGGTATGGAAATAATTTTACAGTAACTAAAGATATGAAGATTGCTATAGCTACTATTGGTTATGCTGATGGATATCCAAGGGGGCTATCAAAATGTGATTTTGAAGTATTAATTAATGGACAAGTTGCTAAAATTATAGGTAATATATGTATGGACCAAATGATATTAGATGTTAGTGATATAGATAATATAAAGGATGGAGATACAGTTACCTTAATAGGTGAAGATAAGAAGTTATATATTTCAATAGATAAAATTAGTGAAGTAACTAATACTATTAACAATGAAACTTTAACAGCTATAGGAGATAGAGTTACGAAGATATACATTTAGCAAAAAATAATGTATAATTATGCATGTTATAAGGTGTATACTTAGAAAATTCTAAGTATACACCTTTCTTGATATTATAATATTTAAAAAGTAAACAATATAAGTTAGTAAGGAGCGAAATAAATTGAAAAATACAATACTTGTAGTAGATGATGAAGCAGAAATAAGAGATTTACTAGAGATATATTTATCCAATGAAGGTTATGATGTAATAAAAGCTAGTAATGGAGAGGAAGCTATTGAAATAGTTAATAATAATGATATAAAACTAATTGTATTAGACGTAATGATGCCTAAGATGGATGGTATAGAAGCTTGCAAGAGAATAAGAGAAAAAATGAATATACCAATATTAATGCTTAGTGCAAAGTCAGAAGATATGGATAAAATACAAGGAATTATGACTGGAGCTGATGATTATATAACAAAGCCATTTAATCCATTAGAGCTTACGGTTAGGGTAAAAGCACTTTTAAGACGAGCATATTATTTTAATAATAGAGAAGAAAATACAAGAGATAATATTATAACAATAGAATCATTAAAAATAGATAAAAGTAAACACATAGTAACTGTTGATGATATAGAAATACCATTAACATCAAGAGAATTTGATATTTTATATTTATTAGCTAGTAATAGAGGAAAAGTATTTAGTACAGAAGAAATATTCTCAAAGGTATGGAAAGAAAAATACTATCAATCTAATAATACTGTAATGGTTCATATGAGTAGAATAAGAGATAAAATAGAAAAACATATGAAAGGAAGTAAAGTTATTCATACAGTATGGGGGGTAGGATATAAAATTGAAAAATAAAGACAGAAATAATTATGTAATCAAAGTATATAAATATATTTTTGGTCAAGTAATATACTTAGCAGTAAGTGCTGCTATTGCTATTTTTACATTATTTATCTTACGTACCACTATAAGTGACTTTCAACATTTACCTATAATTAGACAACTGGTACATTTATTTTTATATATGAAAAATAATTATATTGGTGATTTTATTACATATTCAACTATAGTATTCATTTTAACTTCATGTATATATCTTATACTCACTCATAATAAAGTGAAAAATATAGCTCTATTAATGGAAAGTGTAGAGATAATGGCAAGTGGTGATTTAGATAAAAGAATAGATGTTAATTCAGATGATGATATAGGAGAATTATCAAGAAATATAAATCATATAATTGAGCAATTAGAAAATAAGACAGTAGAAGAAAGAAAAGCTCAACAAACAAAAACTGATTTAATAACTAATGTATCCCACGATTTAAGAACACCATTAACATCTATAATAGGATATCTTAACCTTATAGAAGAAGATAGATACAAAGATGAAGTTCAGCTTAGGTATTATACAAATATAGCTTATGAAAAGTCAAAGGATTTAAATATACTTATAAATGACTTATTTGAACTAACAAAATTACAAAATAATACATTACCTCTTAATAAGATTGACATTAACTTAGTAGAATTGGTATCTCAGGTAATATCATATTTGGGCTATCAACTAAGTGAAGTAAATATGGAAATAAGGCCTCAATTTTCTAATGATAAATTAATAGTAAATGCAGACCCTGATAAGCTTGTAAGGGTACTAGAAAACTTAATAAATAATGCAATTAAATATGGAAGTGATGGAAAATATATTGATATCATTACTAAAAAAGAAAGTAATAAAGCAGTGGTAGAGATAATTAACTACGGAGAACTAATACCACAATCAGATATACCATTTATATTTGATAGATTTTATAGAGTTGAAAAATCAAGAAATAGAAATGATGGAGGTTCTGGTTTAGGACTTGCTATTAGTAAAAATCTAATAGAAGCTCATAATGGAAATATTTTAGTTGAAAGTAATAGTAGTAAAACTTCATTTAAAATTATTTTACCAATAGAGTAAAAAATGAAAAAGACTGTAGATAGGTTTGTTTAAAGCAAATCTATTTACAGTGTTTATTTAATTCAAAGTTTATATAGTTACCAGTAAATACTTGGTCTAAATATTCAATTATTATAGGGTTTATAACTGTATATAGCTTAGATGAAAATTTATCTAAATAAATACCAGTTATTGGAGCTAACTTTATATGGAATCCATTGTCAACTAAGCTCATATTTATTTTAGTTAAATTATCTATTGCAGATTTTATTTGTGATTTTACATCTGTAAATTCTATTGAAGAATTATTTAGTATTGTATATAGTTCCTTTAAATCTATTTCTATATTTGAATCTTCATTATTTGTTATATTGTTTTCAAATTCTTTATGTATTATATAATAGAGTATTAGCTTTTCAAGTGTAGGTAGTTTAGTAGGTGATGAGTATATTATCTTAGGTAAATAAATTTGCATTAATATTCTCCTTAAAAGTATTTATAGTATGTAATGTAAGATATATTTTACTTACTTTAAATTAAGTAGTCAAGGTTATGAAAAAAGGGAAGAGTGTATATAGAAATCTGAAGATTAATTAAAGAATATAAAAATAGCTAGATTTTCAATAAATCTAGCTATTTTTATATTCTTAGTTTTCGTATTTAAAAGATGGGTCATCATTATAAGGATATACTTTTAATTCGCTACTTGATAAATCTTCTTTGTTCATATCAATTACATTTAGTTGACTATTTTTATAAGTTCTATAATAATAAATTCCTTTTTCTTGGCACATACAAGATGTATATTGAGTAATTTCATTTCTACCTTGTGGGTCAATTACTGTACCGCTTATCATAGCTACGTTACTTAATATATTAAAGAATTCAATTACACCAGCATTTTCATAATCACCTATAGTTACATGACTTTTTAAAAATGAAGTTTTTACAAATCTAGATTGGGAAGAAGAATCTCCAGGAAGTCCAAAAGCACCACTACCATTTCCTAAAGTAACTAACTCTAAATCACTCCATTTACGAGTATCTGGTCTACTTGTAGTTAATCCTGTATATTGAGTTAAATTTAATAAGTGCCAATCAAATGATGGTGCATTAGTTAATACTCCTACAGGATTGTCAAATACTTTAAGACCATCTTCAGTTTTTTCTATAACTAATGATTTTCCTGATTTATCAGTTACAATCCAGTGAAGAGTTGGAAGTGGAGTTTTTTCATCATATGCTTTACCAACGATATTTAAATTATCTAAATGAGGTCTTAACTCATCTAGAGTTTCAAAGTTTGATGTTATCCAAAGTATTAAATCATATGGCGGTATATTTTCCTTACCTTCTACCACATCCTTTGACCAATATGCAGCTGGAAAGTTAAGTCCTGCACATGCTAATCCCTTTTCATTTAGTGCTTCTGCAAATAATGGATGTTTTCCATTTAAACTTGCCATACCTATTACTGCATATTTAGTGTTTTTAATTTGCTCACTAATTTTATCCTCATATTTAAAGTTTCTTGGAACTAAAACAACAGATTGTCCAAATGTATATTCTAAGTCCATATTTCTACCAAATAGATGGTATCCATCATTAGTTTTTAATGTTAGAGACGTACACATAACTAAAACCCTCCAAATTATATATTTTATTTAGTATTAACAAATTTAGTATTACCAAAATAAAATCATTATATTTAAAATTGAATTTTTTAGATTTATGATATAAATGGAAGGTATTTTTACAAATTTTAAATACTATAGTTTGAAATTTATATTAGAATATAATGGTAATTTTGTGTAAAATATAATGTTAAAGTTAGATAAAAATGGTATTATATATATTAACAAAATACATAATCATAGGGGGACTTCAAAATGAGTAACAATTGTTTTTATTGTCAAAAAAATGAAGCATTAGATGAATTAATGATAGAAATATGCGAATTAGAAGCATCTACATTATATTTATTTAAGGAGCAAACATATAGGGGAAGATGCTTAGTAGCTTTTAATGGTCATAAAAATGAATTATTTGATTTAACTGATGAAGAAAGAGATTTATTTATGAAGGATGTAACTAGAGCTGCTAAAGCAATGAAGTTAGCATTTGATGTAAACAAAGTAAATTATGGAGCATATTCAGATAAAATGCCTCACTTACATTTCCACTTAGTACCTAAGTACGAAGATGGACCAGGATGGGGAGGCACTTTTGAGATGATGCCATCACCAAAGGTTCTTTTAAGTGAAGAAGAGTATACTCAATTAATAGATAAAGTAAGAGAAAACTTATAGTATATAATAAAGAAGCTAATTAAAGTAAAAGAAATATTTCTTTTATATAAATTAGCTTTTTTTATTTTTATAAAAAAATAATTTAAAAATTATATTATAAGTGAGTAATATAAATATAAATAGGGTAAAGATATATGTATAAATCATATATAATACTATGAAAGCAGAGGGATGATGACGTGGAAAATTTATTAAAAAATCAAAAAAGTTTAATGATAAGTTCATTAGGAAAAGATAACAATCCAGAAATAAGTTATGCACCATTTGTAATGATAGATAATAAAATTTATTTATATTTAAGTAAAGCTGCAAATCACTATTATAACTTAAGAGATAATCATAAGTGTAGTGTAATGATTATAGAAGATGAAAGTACATGTAAGACAATATTTGCAAGAACTAGAGTATCATTTGCTTGTGAAGCAAATATGATGGAGTCTGTTAGTGATGAGATATTTGCTAAATTTGATGAAGTTCATGATGCTAAAATGATGTCAATGTTTAAGAATATGGACTTTGATATGTTTGAACTTAATATAAAGTCTGGAAGACTTGTAAAAGGATTTGGACAAGCTTATGAAATTAAGTTTGTTGATGGAAAAGCAGAGTATACTCAAGTTACTGGAAATGGAAATCAAATGGGACATGGTATGTCTAGTGATAAGATGAAAGAAATGATAGGTCGTAAGTAAGAAAATATATTAAAATAACCACATCTTAGTATTTTAAATGTTATTGATTCTAAGGTGTGGTTATTTAATATGTCATAAACTTTATAAATATCTACACAATTCTTCTATTATAAGATATTGATACATTATTACTCGTTAATAGCTTCAATTCCTTGTTCTTTAAGCTTACGCAAATTATCCTTCACATTTTTAAGCATTTCTGGTGAATGTCCTTGCCAATCACTTATTTCCCCAACAACTTTCAATGGATAGGTAGTTCGATAAGAACGAGTTGGATTGCCAGGAAATTTTTTATCAGTTAAATTAGGGTCATCTTCAAATTCACCAGTAGGTTCAACAATATATATTTTTTCAGTATTATCACCAAGTGTTAGTTCTGCTCCCCAGATTGCTGCATCTAAGGTTGCTGTCATATAAACAAAATTAGCTTTTTTACGTTTACCGTAATTAGATTTAAATCCTGTTTTAATTAAGTCCCCTATTTTAAGATTAGCCTTAGTTCCGTGGTAAAAAGGACCTTCATCTAAAATTAAATCTGATTTATTTTGAATATGTGTTTTATTTTTAATACTCATAAAATATCTCCTTATATTTTTAATATAGTTATATTATCTTAGTTTATATTTCATAAAAATTGTAGACTTAAGTTTTCATTTTATATCTGATATAATTAAAGTAGAAGGAGAACTTTACTAAATAGTAGTGAATTTCTTTTTTTATTTATATCAATTTTAACTAGAAATAATTTTATTTATAAATTCATTTTATGTAGCTATAGAAAAATATTCATAAGATGTGTTATAGTGGATGTATCTGATAAATATAGATAAAAATAGAAAGTTTATTAATGATATATCAATATAGAGTTAAATTGAAAGGGATATTTAATATGCAAAATCTTACAATAAATCAAGCCATGCTAAAAGTAGCAGAATTGGAAAGAAATTATAGATACAAATTACCTAATCTTTTAAACAAAAAGAAGGCTAGCATAACTTATATACTAGAATCTAATGGAAGTAGATTTGATTGTGATGAAAAAATTGATTTTAAAGCAGAGTTAGATGAATTAATGCTTTTATCTAAAGAAATAGAAACACTAAAAACAGCAATAGCTTACGCAAATAATACTACTGAAATAGAAGTATTAGAAAGTAAAATAAGCATTCAAGGAGCCTTAAATAAGGTGAAACTAAAAAGAGAATTAGCTTTTCAACTTGAAAATCTACTTGAGAATGTTAAAGTTAACAAAGAAAGAAAAGTAGATGCTGCTGCAACTTCTGTATATTACAAGATTACTGAGTTGAATTTTGATAGAAAAGAAATGGAGAAATTAGTAAAAGACCTAAATGAAGATGTTTTAGAATTAGAAATTGCTATAAACAAAGCTAATAATGAAACATTTATACAATTTTAGTTGATTATTATAATATGAGGTGAAAACCTCATATTTATAATAAAATATGCTTTGATGGATAAAAGTTATACAATTTTTAGCTTTAATAGCTTTCAAACAGGAAATAAGAATTATATTAAGTACAAATATCAAGGATTTTACAATTTACAAATATCAAGTTATTTAAAAATTTAAACTTACAATTAAAACTTAAATATCATAATTTAATTATTAATTATTAATAATTAAATAAATCCATCAAGCATATGAAAGGCTATAAATATTGATTTAAAATCTTTATTTATAGCCTTTTTGTATAGAAATTAATATTTTAATTACATATTAATCTTTATAATAATACAATTACAATTAGATGTATAGGATAAAACCAATAAAACATCCATCTTACAAACTTATTATTAACTCCAAGTTTACCATTATACATAAGTATTGGAACTATTGCAAAACCCATCATCCATTGATAACCTCATAAAGTTATAGCCTTTATAAAATCAGGTACTATAACAACAATTAATTCAAATAAATTCATAAAAATATTATTTAACTAAGGAAATAGAATAATAATTTAGGGAAATATAAAACATATTAATAAAACAAATAAGTGAGGTGTATATCATGGAAAATATACTAAAATACTACTTAATGCCACATCCACCACTAATAATCCCAATAATTGGAAAAGGGCAAGAAAAAACAATTCAAAATACAATAGATGCTTGCAATAAAATAGGAAAAGAAATAGGAAATCTAAAACCAGAAACAGTTGTAATTATAACTCCTCATGGAACTATGTTCTCAGATGCCATTGCAATATCAAATGAAGAATATATAAGAGGGGATTTTGGACAATTTAGAGATTTTGATACTCAAATTGAAGGTACAATAGATAAAGAATTTAATGAAGGATTAATTAACATTTGTGAAAGAGAAAATATATCAGCAGCAGGTGTAGATTCTAATCTTCTTAGAAGATTTAATAGAGATTATGAATTAGATCATGGTGCAATGATTCCTATGTACTTTATAAATAAATATTATAAAGACTATAAAATAGTTCATATTACATATGCAGCTCTTAGCGATATTGAATTATATAAATTTGGAATGGCAATAAAAGAAAGTGCTAAGAACTTAAACAAAAAAATAGTATTTATAGCTAGTGGTGATTTATCTCATAGATTAAGTGAAGAAGGCCCATATGAATACTCTCCAGAAGGATCTAAATTTGACAAAGCTTTATTAGAAAATTTACAAAGTGGAAATGTATTAAATGTATTTAATATGGATAAATATGCAGTCCAGTGTGCAGGTGAATGTGGACTTAGATCTGTATTTATTATGCTTGGAGCAATGGATAAAGAAAAAGTAAACGGAGAATTATTATCTTATGAAGGTCCCTTTGGTGTTGGATATGGAGTTATGACTTTTAATAATGAGTTAAAAGATGATAGCATTTTAGAATCATTAATAAATATGAAAAGAGAAAAATTAAATAAAAAAATATTAAGCTCTAACCCCTATGTTAAGTTAGCAAGAGAAAGTTTAAATCATTACTATAGTAGTGGAACTCTTATGGCAAAACCATCAAACTTACTAAAAGAATTAAGTGAAGAAAAAGGTGGAGTTTTTGTATCATTAAAAAAATTCAATAACTTAAGAGGATGTATAGGTACTTTTTTACCAACAACAGACTCTATAGCAGAAGAGATTATAACTAATGCGGTACAAGCAGCTACACAGGATCCAAGATTCACAAGGGTAGAAGAAGATGAATTAATAGATATTGATATATCTGTAGATGTATTAGAAAGACCACATAAAACAACAAAAGAAGATTTAGACCCTAAAAAATATGGAATAATAGTTAGTCAAGGATATAAAAGATGACTATTACTTCCAGATTTAGAGGATGTAGATACAATAGAAGAACAGATTCAAATTGCTTGTGATAAAGCAGGAATAGATTCTAATGGAGATTATGAAATAGAAAGATTTCAAGTTACTAGATATAAAGAAGGTGATTAAATGGATGAAAAACTAAGATTCTATAAATCACAGGAAGGTTATGTAAAATGTGAGCTTTGTCCTCATAATTGCTTATTAAGTGAAAATAAGTTTGGAGTATGTGCTCTTAGAACTGTAAAAAATAATATACCTGTTGTTATAAATTATGGAGAAGTAACTTTATTTAATGTAGATCCAATAGAGAAAAAACCACTTTATCATTTTAAACCAGGAAGTGAGATTTTATCTGTAGGGACTTTTGGTTGTAATATGAAATGTAGCTTTTGTCAAAATTATGAAATATCACAAAATAAGCCACAATCAAAATTTACAGACATAGATGAATTAATAAATTTAATTGTAAATATACCTGATAATGTAGGGATAGCATTTACTTATAATGAACCTTTTATGTGGTATGAATATATATATGATGTGGTTAAGAGAATAAAAGAATATGATAAACATATTAGCGTTGTTTTAGTCACTAACGGATATGTAAATAAAGAACCTTTAGAAAAAATACTTCCATATATAGATGCAATGAATATAGACTTAAAAGGATTTACAGATAGATATTATAATAAAATTTGTAAAGCAGATATACAGCCGGTATTAGAAACTATAAAAATAGCAAGTAAATCAACTCATGTTGAGATAACTACCTTAATGGTAAGTGATGAAAATGATTCAGTAGAAGAAATAGAGTATATTGCAAAATTTATATCGAGTATAGATAAAAATATTCCTCTTCATTTAAGTAGATATTTTCCAAGATATGAAATGAAAAACCCACCAACTATGGTTGAAAATATAATGAAAGCAAAGGAAGTGGCTAAGAATTATTTAAATTATGTTTATGTAGGGAATATTGCAGGTGTAGATAATAATACTTATTGTCCTAATTGTGGATATAATTTAGTTAACAGAGATGTTTACTTGACTCAAGTACATATTCATGGACATAAGTGCCCTAGTTGCAAAGAATATATAAATATAGTATTTTAATGATTTATAATTTTAAATCTATTATATTATGTGGTTGATAAAGTAGGCTAATTGAACTCGTAAAAATTTTAAAATAGAAAAAGTAACAATAAACAGCCTTATTAATATGATAAATATAGTCATTAGAGAATATAGTTCATTTATAACCTCATAATAAAGCTACTATGAAAGGAGTCAATTTAATGAGAAAAATTGTATTAATAAGGCATGGTCAAAGCTTATGGAACTTAGAAAATAAATTTACAGGATGGACTGATGTAGACCTATCAGAAAATGGATTAATAGAAGCTAGAAAGGCTGGAAAAATTCTAAGTGAGTACGGATACGAATTTGATATGGCATACACATCAGTTTTAAAAAGATCTATAAGAACTCTATGGATAATACTTGATGAGATGAATCTTATGTGGATACCAGTCTATAAATCTTGGAAATTAAATGAAAGACATTACGGAGCTTTGCAAGGTTTAAATAAAGATGAAATAGCAAAAAAATATGGAAAAGAGAAAGTTAAGCAATGGAGAAGGTCTGTAAATATTGCACCACCATCATTAACAATAGATGATAATAGATACTCAGGAAATGATACTAAATATAAACATTTGCCAAAAGATAAAATACCATTTACAGAAAGCTTAAAAGATACAGAAAAAAGAGTAATAGAAGAGTGGTATGATGAAATAGTATCTAGTTTAAAATATAATAAAAAGATTATAATATCTGCGCATGGCAATACTTTAAGAGCTTTAGTAAAATATCTAGATAATATAGAAGATGATGATATTGAGAATATGAATATACCAACAGGAATACCTTTAGTATACGAGTTAGATGATGACTTAAAACCAATAAGACATTATTATTTATCATCAGAAGGGGAAGTTGAAGAAAAAGAAACTGCTAAGTCTATATAATAAAAAAATCCCCTTAAAACTATTTTGGTATTAAGGGGAAATACTTTATTTGATAAGGTGATTAAATAAATAACATAATGTTGATTTAACTGTTCTTGCTAAGTACATTACTTTATATTATTATAAATCTATAACATAAATCATAGGGGGGGATATAGTGAATAAAGAACTTAATAAATCAGTTAAACATTATACTATAGAAGACTTAGAAGAAATACTAGATAAACTACCTTATCAAATATGGTTAAAAGATGAAGATGGAAAGTATGTATACATTAATAAATTAGGAATAGAGAAGGTTGGATTATCTAAAGAAGACATAATAGGCAAGTCTGACTATGATATTAGAGATTATAATATAGCAAAACAGTGTGCTGAAACAGATAGAGTTTTAATAGATAAGAACCATGATATATACAATGAAGAACAGAGCAATATAGATGGACAGGATATATATCATAAAGTACACAAATTTATAGTAAACCAAAATACTACCAAGAAAAATCTTATAGGTGGTATAGCAGAAGAGATAAGTTTAGATAAAAAAATACAATTGGAATTAGAAAGCAACCTTTTAAGTTATTTAGATGAAAGTAAAATTGAAGATGATTCTAAAAATATTTTACATTCTGCATTAGTAAGCTTAAAGAAATTTATAAAATGTAAAAATATAGAAATTTTTTTATATGATGAAGATAAAAAAAATTTCAACTTATATTTAAGTGAAAATAAAGAAGAAAGTAAATTTAAAGAAGGATCACAAATACATATAAATGAAGAAATAGAAAATAAACTATGCTCTAATGAAGTTTATGAAAATAGATACTTTGAAATACATGAAAGTATATCTAAGTTGCAAAAAGATAATATAAAAGATAATTTAAAAATTAAAAGTATGAAATTAGCTAATAAGCTATTTGGACTAGTATGTATATCTTATGAAGAAGAAATAGATAATACATGTAAGGATGATTCTTATTTGGAAGAAATTTTAACTAAAATAAGTATTATAATAAAACAAATAGAAAATAAAGATCAAATATCGTGCATAAATCAGAAAAAAGATGAATTAGAGTCTATAATTGAATTAGAATCTATAAAATCAGATTTCTTTGCGAATATTGTATCTCACGAATTTAGAACACCAGTTAATATAATACTTTCTATTGTACAGTTAGTAAATTCATATATTAACAGTACAAATTCTAATATTAGTAAAACAAAAATGACAGAATATTTAAAAATATTAAAGCAAAACGCATATAGATTGTTAAGGTTAGTTAACAATATTGTAGATACAGCAAAGATAAGTAATAACTCATATGATTTAAGATTAGAAAATCACAATATTATTAGCATAGTAGAAAATATAACTATGTCAACTGTAAGATATGCCAATGACAAAAGATTAAATATAGTCTTTGACACAGATAAAGAAGATGTAATATTAGCTTGTGACTCAGATAATATTGAAAGAATAATGTTTAATTTAATATCAAATGCAATCAAATTTTCATATTGCAATACTGATATAGAAATAAAAATAAAGACGGATTTAGACTTAAATAGATTATTTGTATCTGTCAAAAATTATGGTCAAACAATAGACGAATGCGATAGAGAGCGTATATTTGGAAAGTTTACTCAAATAGATGATTTATTTATTAGAAAGAATGAGGGTAGTGGTATAGGATTATTTTTAGTTAAAAAATTTGTGGAAATGCATAGTGGTAAAATATATATAGATAGTATAGAAAATGCTACTCAGATAACATTTTATTTACCTATATATACTATAGATGAAGAATATGTATATAATCAAAAAATAGGTAAAAATGATATTATAGAAAAGTGCGATATTGAACTTTCAGATATATACATATAAAAAGAAAACTACTTTAAGTATTTTGGTGAAATAAAATACAAAAGTAGTTTTCTGAATATTTTTATAACATCTACTTATATATAAATATATGTTATAATTAATCTACTAAATACATACTAAGACTATAATATTATAAGTAAAATAGTCATTATTCGATCTTTAAACTATTATTATTGCATATTCAAAACTTATAGGAATTTTTACCATTTTGGAGGAATTATATGAGATTATTAGAAATATTATTTTATTTATTAAAGAATAATAAATCTACAACTAAAGAGCTTTCTAAACATTTTAATGTATCAATGAAGACCATACAAAGAGATATAGATAAATTGACTATTTTAGGTATACCAATAGTTACGCATAGAGGTGGTAATGGTGGTATAGAGTTAGATAAAGATTATACTATACATAAAGGATTTATGACTATAGATGATTATAAATCTTTAATAATGTCATTATATATATCTGAAAAAATATTTAAAAATGTAAATACGTCTTCTATTATAGAAAAAATGTTAATGATAGATTCTAAAAAAGTTAAATATAATTTAGACAAATTAAAATCATGTTTTGTGATTGATTTAGAAAACAATGATATAGACATATTTAATGAAGTATGCATTAGAATTAACCAAGCATTAGATGCTGGTAAAGCTATTGAAATAATAGTAGATGAAAAGAAATATGAAACATTACCAATATCATATATTTTAAGAAAAGAAGGAATGTTTTTATATTGCTATAGTGATGATTATATGTTAATTAAGATAAATAAAATATCACAATCTAAAATTATAGATAAAGTAATCAATAAAGATTTAATTGAATATATAAATAATAAAAATGATATAAAAATGATTATATGAATTAAAAAGTCTCTATATAGAGACTTTTTTTATTATATTAATATGCATTAATGATTTTACAAAAAAATACAAAATTATCCAAAAAAATACTTTTTTATAATGAATAAGACTCTATATGTCATATTAATTAAATATAATTAAAACCTGTTTGAATATTGTAAGGGTTTTAAGATGGTTTTTCTATAAAATTATTATATATTTTATAGTTCAGATTAGTTAATTATTTAGTAATTATAGATACAATCACTAGGAATTTATTATGTGAAGGAGGCGATTATTATATTATTTGCAAAAAAATAAATATTAAATTGATTATCATCGCTAGTATATTTATGATAATATTCATCTTAGCAAATAGCTTCTTCGTAGATTCTATTCTAGATAAAAGTATTGAACTTACTTGTAATGTTTACCATAATCAAATTTCTAGTAGAATAGACGAAGAAATTGACCTCTTAAAAATTAGTACTGAAAAAATAGCTAATGATAATAAAATTATAAATATTTTAGATGAAAACAGGAGCTTCGAAGAATTAAGTAGAGAAGAATCTGAATTGATATTAACTGAAATTAATGCATTTGAAGGAGTTTTAAAGTCATCAAGTTTTGTTAAAACAATTAATATTGCTAGTTTATCAGGAGAGTATTTATTTTCTAATGGTGTAGTATATGAAAATTTTGACTTTACTGAAAGACCGTGGTTTAATAAAGGACTTCTAAATAGTAATAGTAAAACAATTATAACTGATATGCATAAGGATTATAGTACAAATTTAGAAACTATAGCAATTATATCATTCATTTATTCTGATGATAATGAACTTTTAGGGGCAGCCGTTTTGGATATATTTGTAAAAGATTTACTAAAATATTCAAATACATCTTTTTACTCAGGAGACTTAAATACATATATTTTGAAGAATAATGAAATACTTTACTCAGAAGATGGAGAAATAAAAGATAATAAATACATAAATAACCATAATAATTATTATATTAGTAATAATAAAGATTACCTAGGTAATGGAAATTATTTATTATTTTCTTTTAATAAGTCTTCTATTAAAAATAATCCATATATGAAATTGGTTATTGAATCAACAACGATTATTTTATTTGCAATAGGTATATTTATATCAATAGCATTAGTAGTAGCAATACGATTAGCATTTAAGCCTGCATTAAAATCAATTGAAAAGTTAAGATATATATTAAATTATTTAGATGAAGGTAAGATTTCATTTGAAAATAAAGATGAATTTAAGCAATTAGAGATAATTTCAGATTCTTTAGGTAAGAGCTTTGATAAAAAAGTTCAATCTCTTATTTATTATGATGAATTGACTAATTTACCTAATAGAAAACAATTAAAAATAATTTGCAATGAATTAATAGATAGTAAAACTAAGTTTGCATTAGTTTTTATTGATTTAAATAAATTTAAGATAATAAATGATGTGTATGGACATTTAGTTGGAGATCAATTATTAGTTAAGTTTAGTAATATTATGAAGAATGCTTTGAATGATAAAGGCATTATTACTAGATATTCTGGGGATGAATTTGTAATTGTATACAAAGACTTCAAAGATGATTTAGAATTTATGCATTACTATAAAAGTGAGATTTTATCAAAATTTAAAAAGCCTATAGAGATTAATAAAGATATTAAAACATTTATTGACTTTTCAACAGGTGTAGCAGTTTATCCTAGAGATGGTTTGGATGTTGATGAATTAATTAATAAAAGTGATTTTATGATGTATAAAAATAAAAAAGATAATATTAATCACCAAATATTATTTTTTAATGATGATACTTACATGGATATGCTGTATATTGAAACCATTAAAAATGAATTAACATATGTATGTGAAAGAAATGAACTTATATTAGAGTTTCAACCAATCTATGATGAATATAAAAAAGTAAAAAAGGCTGAGGCTTTATTAAGATGGAACAGTAAAAAACTAGGTTTTATACGACCAGATAAATTTATTAACTATGCAGAAGAGACTATGGATATCATAAAAATAGGATACTGGGTGATTGAAGAGGTTTGCAGATATATCAAGAATAATAATTGGAATATAGAAATTAGTATCAATGTATCGCCTATTCAATTGATGGAAATTAATTTTGATAAAAATGTAAAGAAAATTATAGAAAAATATAATGTAAGCTATAACAAACTTTGCTTTGAAATTACAGAATCTGTTATATTGGAGAATAATGATACTGTTTTTAAAAATATAGAATCTTTTAGAATGAAGGGGATTAAGATAGCGTTGGATGATTTTGGAACTGGCTATGCATCATTTAATTACTTAACCAAGTATTCATTAGATATTTTAAAGATAGATAAGGTGCTTTTGGATAATGCTTCTCAAAATGATTTTGAGATTATTAATCATATAAAAAAGATCTCAAATATATTAAATATGAAGGTAATTATTGAAGGAGTAGAAACTGAAAGTCAATTTAAAAAACTAAAAGAAATAAAATGTGACTTATTCCAAGGATATTATTTATCAAGACCATTAGGAAATGAAGAGTTTTCTAAACTTTTAGAGAATATAGATTATTAGTATTTAATATGAAAATCCCCCCTATAAAATTAGTTTTTTATAGGGGGATTTTTTAAAGACATAGATACAATAAATAAGGGGAGAAAAGTTAGTCTATACTGTTATTGATACAAATAAGAAGGTAATAGTTTATGATGATTAATATATAATTACATATTAAATGTTATAAATAGTATAACTATTGTTATTATAAAAGGAGAAAAGAACACTATTTTTCCTTTAACACTACCTATATTAACAGTCCAACCTATACCAAATCTTTTCTGAACAAATAAAGATGGATCATTAGGGTTATTATATATACTTCCAAATATCCAATTATCATCATCATCTACAGAATAAACCGCAGTTTTATACTTACTTGGTGATTTATAATACAAGTATGTTTGGTAAATAGAAGATACAACTAATAATATTGTAGTAGTCCACATTATATAAGTATTCACACCACTAGCATTAGCTGTAGCAATTAATATATTAATAAATAAAATCTGACATGATCAGTTTAATATAAAGAAAGTAAAGGCAATTTTACTTAAATAATTTAAATGAGCTTTTTTACTTTCATTAATATTAACATAACTTAACTTAGCTCTACTTTTTAAAGAGTTTACAGAACTAGTATATATTATTATTCCAATTCCTATACTCATAAGCACAATTCCAAATACACTGAAAAATGATTTTTGTGAAAATGCATCTGGCTGACCACTAAATCCCCAGTGAGTAGGTATAACGTCAGGTAGTGAATTATATTGAGTAGATAAATATATTGATACTAGTATATTAACTATAAGTGGAGCTAAAAATAGAATTGAGTATTTTTTTATAATTCTATTTTTTTCATTAATAAAATCTGTATCTAGTATAATTTTAGTTCTTTGTAGCTCTAAATCGTTTATTTCTAACGATAAATCTTTTTTTTTTAGTTTTTACTTTATTATGGATATATACAAATATAATAAATTGATATATACAAAATCCTAATATTGGAATAATAGAAGAAGCTAAATAAGCTTTAAATATATAAATACTAATTAATGTAATTATTATAAATGCAATAAATCCTATAGTAAGAAGTAATTTAAATTTTTTATCTAAACTTTTAAATTCTTCTTTTGTAAAATAATCACTATTTAAACTAACACTATAAAACTGTCTTTTTCCACTTAACGCTTGAGTAAAGTACATCATTACATACACAACAATAACATTGGAATATTTATCAAAACTGCTAAAGTACTATTTATAATCTTTCACCCCATAACTATCAAATAATTTATTACAATAGTCTATAAATTCTTCCTTAGACCTACCTAAAAGATAACTCTTGGCAGTTAATAGTTCTAATGTAGATTTGATTTTTTCAACATTGTCATCTTTTTTTCTAAAGGAAGAGTATTTACTATAGCGCCTTTTCTTCTATCGATATTTATATATCCCTCATCTTTAAGCAAGTTATAGGATTTATTTACAGTATGAAGATTAACTCCTATTTCTTCGGCCATATTTCTAACAGACGGTAATGATTCGTTCAGTTTTAAATCACCAGTTGCAATAGATTTTATAATTTGTTCTTTAATTTGTGTATATATAGGAATATCACTGTTAAAATCTAAGTTTAGTATCATTTTATCACCTCTTATATTACATAATATATTTGTTATATATACAATATAACAATATAATGAGGGATTGCAAGTAAATTGATAATTATCATAATAAAATAGATAATATAAAGTATGACATAGAATATCAAAATAAATAGCAAAAATTGTAAAATTGTAGTGAAAATGATAAAATATATAAAATATGAAACTATAGAGAATTAATAGTTTTGGATTTGTAAGGGGGATATTAATTATAGATGAAATCGATATTTAATAAATTTGATAGCTATGTACTAGTAATCAAATATGATGGAAGTATAATTTTTGCAAATGATAAATTATTAAAAAAATTAAAATATGAGGAAGAAGAATTATACAATTTTAATATACAAGATATTTTAGTAACAAAATATAATGAAATAATAAATATATTAGAATACTCAAAGGATACAACTATTGATTTAAGCCTTTATTCAAAGTCTAAAGAAATAATAAAAGTTTATAGTGATATAAGTGTTGATTATTTTAAAAAGAATAAGGAAATTTTTATTATTTCTAAAGATATAAGACATAAATATTATACAATTGAAGATTTAGAAAATTTACTTGATAATTCAGGAATGATGATCTATATAAAGGATAAAGATTCAAGGTATTTATATGTAAATAAATCACTTTCAAAAATCTCACTAGTAAATCAAGAAGATATGCTTGGATTATCAATGCAAGATTATCTTCCAAAAGATTTATATAAAATTCATCAAGAGAGTGACAAAGAAGTACTTAGACTAAAACAGGATAGGCACTATAATCAAAAAATAACAATTGATGGTGAAGAAGTTTGGTATGATGTATATAAGTCTCCTATATATGATGAAAATGGAGATTTTAAATATATGACATCTACAATTAGAGATATAACAATAGAAAAAATATTAGAGGATGAAGTTTACAAGAGTTATACTCAAATAAATAATTTAGATATAAATAATCTTAATAATATAGATATGTATAATTTATTAAAACATATAGGAGAAAAAATAGTAAGTGCAACTAACGCAGATGGACTTTCCATACTATTATATGATAAGGATGAAAAATCGCTTATACCATACATTAAGCTTGCAGGTGCACTAGAGGGACTTAAGGGTATTGATAAAATACCTATAAGAAATGATGAAGAATATAAAAATATGATATATGGTGAATATGATGGATTAAAGTTAGTAGATGAATATTCAATTAAATATGATGTAAATGAAGATTATTTTAAATCTGTTAAATATATAGGCTCATATAAAATTCAGCTATATGATGAATTTATAGGAATATTAAATATATCTTATAAATATGATTATATACCAACATACAATAGAGATGATATCATGAGATCTATGTGTAATGGAATAGCTATGGTCATTAAAAATTGTAGACTTTCAGAAGAAATCAAAAATGAAAATGAAAAAAGAAAATTAGTAGAACTAGAATTAGAAAATTATCTAGATATAGCAGCAGATTTGGTTTCTACCTTTGATAAGAATGGAAAATTTCTAAAAGTAAATGAAAATTGGACTAAGCTACTAGGATGGGATAAAGAAGACTTAATTAATAAATCATATGTAAATTTTGTACATCCAGATGATGTAAATAACTATAGATCATTTAAGAATATGAAAGATACAACAGCTACTTTAACTAATAGATATATACATAAAGATGGTAGATACATATGGCTAGATTGGAACTTCAGATATGATGAGAAAAAAAGTATAATTATAGGAACTGCAAAAGATATTACAGAACAAAAGGATATGGAAATTCAAAAGAGAAAGTTAGAAGAGAAAATTCATTTAGAAAGAATTAAAAATGAATTCTTTGCTAATATATCACATGAATTTAGAACACCTATAAATATAATTTTAGGAACAATACAATTGATTAAAAAAAATATAGAAAATAATAACATAGGAATAGAAAACTTAAATAGGCATTCAGATACAATAAAGCAAAACTCATATAGGCTTTTACGATTAGTAAACAACCTTATAGATATAAGTAAAGTAGATATTGGATATTATAATTTAAAGCCTTCAAATCATAATATAATAAATATAATAGAAGATATAACGCTATCAGTAGCTGACTATATAGAACATAAAGATATAAATCTGATATTTGATACAGATACTGAAGAAGTAATAACCTCCTGTGATCCTGATAAGATAGAGAGAGTAATGTTAAATCTTTTATCTAATGCTATTAAGCATACACCTGAAGATGGAAGTATAGAAGTTAATATAACTACTGATGATGATAACATAATTGTATCAGTAAAAGATAGTGGTGGAGGTATTCCATCAGATAAGCTAGATATTATATTTGATAGATTTAGACAGGCAAACAATCTTTTAACACGAAGATGTGAAGGTAGTGGTATAGGTTTATCTTTAGTAAAGGCAATAGTTGAGATGCATGGTGGAAAAATACAAGCATATAGTTCTATTGGAAATGGAACTGAATTTGTTTTTAATATACCTATTAAGTTATTAGATAATAAAAAAGAATATGAATATAATTATGATAGTAAAGATTTTCAGATAGAAAAATGTCACATAGAGTTCTCAGATATATATAGTTTGTAGTATAAAAAAGAAGGAGTAATTTAACAATTAGAAATAGAATATAGATGTAACATATAAAGAAAGGGTGTGGTAAAAATACTTAGAAAAACAGTGAGTTTTGATAAAAGTAATATTAGTGAGTATAGGATGCCAAATGAACATTTTATATATCATATCACACCGGTAATAGGTATTAAGAAAAATACAGAAGAAGATAAAGTAGAAGAAATAATAGACGTGATAGAAGGTAATAAAGGTCTTAAGAACATTTTACTTTCAATAATAGTTGGTATATCAATGATATATAAGATACCTGTATGGGTCATTGAGTATTCACCAGTAATATTAATGGAAATTGAGAATTTAATATTAACTATAGGAAGGATGATGGGTATTTAATAAACTAAGAAAAGGTGTAGTAAAATTTTGTTTACTACATCTTTTTTAGTGTATATTTAATAATTTTAAAGTTATGGTATAATAAAATAGAAATTATTAATAAAAAGGGGATAATATTATGAAAACTTGTACTCAATGTAACAATAAGTTTACATTTATAGATAGATTAAAGTTTCTTTTCAATGGACATTTAAAGTGTACACATTGTAATGCAGATTATAGATCTGAAGCAAATATATATAGGGGAATATACATTTTTACTATACTTATGTTGAATATATTTATATTTAATTATGTTATTATTTTAAATGATTTCTTAGAACAAACTATTGTGCAAGTATTAATAATAACTATAACTTTTCCATTGTTTGATTTGCTACCTAACAGATGGCAGAAATACAAAAGAGTTAATTAGAATTTTATAGTTAAAGAAGCTTAATAAAATTATTTTATTAAGCTTTTTCTATTGTTCAAATGAATACATTTTTATTCATACCTATGTAAAATCATACACTAATTATAACATATTGTTAATTTATAAAACACTCATAAAAATAGTGCTTAACACTTAATGCCAAGCACTATTTAAAGAAACCTACGCTAGTTAAAATTATACCTATTACACTTAGGCTGACTGCCTAGTGATTATAATATTAAGAAGGATTATAACAATATAACCTTTACTAATAAATATGGTCAACAATGCAAAATTTTAAACTAATTAAGTTTAATTTAGTTATAAAAAAATAATGATCTGATTTAAATCAATGTTAACAATTATATAATAAAAAATAAATACGCAATTGTTATATATTACAAATTAAAGTCCAACAAATATAACTAACTTCGTATTATATTAAAATTATTTATAATATAAGCACTATATTAAAACATAGCCTACAATTTAATAATTACTTTACCATTAGTATGTCCATTAGCAACTAATTTTAATGCTTCGCCCGCTTCTTCAATAGTAAATATACGTGAATCTATTGAAGGTACAATGTTATTCTCTTCAACAATTCGCGTAATTTCTTTTAATTGTTCTCCGTCAGCACGTACAAAAATAAAACGATATTCCTTTTCTTCTTCTCTAGCTAATTTATCATATTTTGCACCCGCAAGTGAGAATAATTTTCTCTTCAAAAATGGAAATCCATTTTTTTCAGCAAAATTTTTGTTTGGACCTGTACGCAAACTTAATAATCGACCACCTTTTTTTAGAATAGACAGTTCCCTTTTAAACTCCTTAGGACCAAGAGTATCTATTACAAAATCAACTTCATGGATAACTTCCCAATAATTCTCCTTAGTATAATCTAAATAACTATCAACCCCCAACTTCATCATTTGTTCACGAGCTCTTGCATTACCAGAAACAATAACACTAAGTCCCATTGATTTAGCTATGGGAATAGCCATTTGTCCAAAGCTTCCAGATCCACCTGGAATAAATACAGTTTGTCCTGCTTTTGCTTCTAACTCTTCATGTAATCCTTGATAGGCAGTTAAACCTGTTAATGGGACAGCAACTGCCTCTTTAAAATCAAGATTTTTGGGCATATGACTAATGGCATCAGTATTAACTGCTACATATTCAGCAAATGCTCCTATTTTATCTATCGGAAGGCGAGAGTATATTTTATCTCCTTTTTTGAATTTAGTAACATTTTTGCCGACTTCCTCTATTATTCCAGATAATTCATTTCCTAATGTTAGTGGCATATTATAGTCTTGAATTAATTTTACACTTCCCGTAAGAATTAAAATTTCTAATGGATTAACAGCAGCTGCTTTAACTCTTACTAAAACTTCATTATCACTAATTTTAGGAATAGGGATATCATTAATCGTTACATTTATATCTTTTGAATATTTATTAATTTGTACAGCTTTCATATATTTCCTCTTTCTATATTAAATCAATATATTAGATTTATTCTTCCTGTAATTACTTGTTCTCTATTCTTCATTGTATGTATAATTTTTAGAGTTTAGCTAACATACCTTTTCAGATTTCTTGTGATACTATTTTTTTATTAGTTTTCTTCGGAATCCAAGATATTATATAATTTGTATTTTCAGGAACCTCAATATTATCTTGTGATAATTTTTCAAACTTTCCAGACAAACCATTTTCTAATGTTGTTTGATGGAAATGACTTAAACCTATACCAACATCAACTTTCTTTATAAGTTTTTCTTCTGGTTTTGCATTAGCTTTATGAGTTTCATAAAAATGATAAACTTCTCCTTTTTTTAGAACTCTCCATGGTTGTGCATTAGTAGCTGAAGGAGCTAAACGAAGCATTTCCAAAGAAGCAGCATATTCATTAGCATCTTGCTCAGTTAAAGGAGTTAAAAAGTTATCCTTAAAGAAAATATCTTTCCATGGTTTTCTCTGATCTGACTTCATAGTCTTACGCATAACTGATTCTCTTAAGCTTCTTTTTGAAGCTGGATATCCTACAGGGGAAATAGCTGGGAATAAATCACTTTCTTTAATATCCATAGCAGACATAAAGTTATCACGACTAAAAGTTGCTGCTAACCATACTGTTCCAAGTCCCATATTAGTTGCATATAAAATTAGGTTTTCAAACTCATATCCTGCTGCTTCAAGACCTAGTTCAGTATTTTCTACTGATACTCCTAGGAAAGTAGTAGCTCCTTTAATAACTCCATAAGTTCCTAATTTTTCGCCTTTAGCATCTAAATCTTTATCTATAATATGAAAATTTACTTTCACTCCAAATGGATTTGTTAAACTATCAGCATATGCCATAAGTTTTTCTTTATCTTGTGTAGAAAGCTTTCTTTCTTCATATGATCTTACACTATTACGTTTTTTATAGTTTCTTGTACTGGAATATTTATTTTCATTTTTTACCTCCACACAATTAGTATTTTAATTAATTTCCTTGATAATCATACTTAAGCACTAAATCTGCTAAAGTATATTTTGACATAATATCTTTTATTCCTTCGCGTACAGCATTATAAGGCTCTTCTAAAACATCATGTATCTTACAACCAACTGGACATTCAGGAGATGGATTTTTGTGTATTCCAATTAAATTTTCTAGTGAAGTTGGATCAACTGCATTATATACATCAAAAATCGTAATTTCTGATGGATTCATCGCCAATTCTGCACCTGCAGAACCTCGGCGAACCTTAATAATTCCTGCTTTTTTTAGTGATCCAAATATGTTACGAATAATAACAGGATTAGTTCCTGTACTATTTGCAATTATTTCGCTTGTTACCTTAACTTTATCTGAGAACATTGCTATTGATATTAGAATGTGTATCGCTAAAGAACATTTTGTATTGATTTTCAAAACTTATCCTCCTGTTATAATAAAAATTAACTAACTTGTAATGATTGATGTTACAACTTAAGTGATATGATAATATCATATTATTATTTTATTTGCAATAAAATAAATTTTAAAGATTATTGGATTATAGTTAATTAGTGATAGAGCCTGATTTTTTTATGTATTACTGTAATGATATATTTAGGAGTTTGTACAAATTAATATCCTGTAACAAAACAAAATATGCAAATGGAGGAACTTCTTCTTCTAACAAATACCATAAAACTGCTACTGATCATGGTATGAAATGTGCCATAAAAATGACTGAAACTGCTGCTAAAAAGAAAGGTTATGTAGCTTGTAAAGTTTGTTATTAATGTTAATCTAATGATTTTATTTAGATAGAGAATATGATAAATAAAGATTAATAATTTGTAGAAGATATTTAATAAACAATATTAATATATTACGAACAATTTATAGTAAGTTATATATGTAACCATATCTTATAATTCAATGTATTGAAAAGTCTAAGGTGTGGTTGTTTTTATGCCACATTTATCACTAAGAGGTGTAACATAGCCAAAATAAAAAAGATGTACTACCATACAAATCATAAAAAAGTATTACAAAAAGTATAATTATAACAGAAAAAATAATAAGGAGGTTACACATGAGTAAAAAAGAAGCCAATGAATTCTTAGATTCACTAAAATTAAACGAATCTCCAACAAATGAAGAATTTTATCAAGCAATACTATCAGCATATATGGACAGAACAAGACAAGTATACTTTATATGGAAAAAAATCAAAGAATTATACCCAGACATAGATGCAAATAAAATTATAAGAGAAGGATCATGGGACTTTGGTTTATATCAAGGACAAAAAATATTAGAAAAATACGGTTATGAAAACATAGGTCCAAAAGAAGCTATAATGGGTCAAACATCAAAAGGTGGAGTAATGGTATTTGACCAAGAAATACTAGAATTTACAGATGAAAAAGCTGTAAAAATGTTTAATCAATGTCCTCATGTAAAAGCTTTAACAGAACTTGGACTAAGTAAAGAAGAAATAAAAATGTTTTGTAGAGATATGTTAGGTCAATGTGACTATGCAATTTGCCATCCTTTCTCTAATGTAGAGATAGAGTTTCCAACAACAGTAGCAGATGGAGAAGGAAATGGATGTGCTATGACAATTACTAGAGTAAAAAAATAAGGTGGTGTAAGTATGAGAAAACCTACAAAAACTGAAGCTATTATACCCATAGTAGCAATGCTTGTATTATTAGGTGTAGGATATGGATACTATAAATTACCGATACAAGTTTTATTATTAGTAGCAGCATTTATAGCATTTTTAGTAGGAAAAAGAGTTGGACTTGATTGGGATACTATGATGAGTGGAATAACAGAAAAAGTATCTAGTTCTATGATATCAATATTTGTAATGATATGTGTAGGTGCACTTATAGGTACTTGGATAGTATCTGGCGTAATACCAATGATGATATATTATGGAATTAAGTTAATTAATCCAAGATTTTTGTTAGTAACTGCATTTATAGTAACTGCAATAATATCAGTATTTACAGGCACTTCATTTGGTTCAGCAGGTACAGCTGGTGTAGCAATAATGGGTATTGCATATGCTCAAGGTGTTCCATTACCTTATGCAGCAGGAGCTGTTATATCAGGCGCTGTATTTGGTGATAAGCTATCTCCATTTTCAGATACAACAATACTAGCACCAATTGCAGCAGGATGTAATTTATATGATCATATAAAACATATGATGTATACTACAGGAGCAGCAACAATACTAAGCTTAATCGTTTTTACAATAATAGGATTTAACACACCTCATAGTCTATTATCAGATAATGAAAAAGTAACACTTATGCTTACAGGGCTTAGTTCTATATTTAAATTTAGTTGGTTATTAATAATACCACCAATAATAGTATTTGTTGGTGCATATACTAAAAAGCCTATAATACCTATGTTATTACTATCTTCAGTAGTAGCAGTACTTCTTGCTATATTTGTTCAAGGATTTAGTATAAATACAGCGTTAGATGCATTAGTAAAAGGATTTAGTGTAGATATGCTTCAAACTAGAGGAGTTGATACATCTTCTATTGTACCTGAAATTGCAACACTTTTAAATCGTGGTGGAATGGTGGGTATGATGTCAACTGTATTACTTATATTGTGTGCTTTTTCATTTGCAGGTATTGTTAGTAAGGTTGGATGTATGGAAGTTATTTTATCTATGATAGTTTCTAAGGTTAAATCTGTTGGTAAACTTATTTTATCTACAGTAATAGCAACAATACTTATGTCTATATTTACAGGTAGTTCTTATTTAGCTATATTAATTCCAGGAGAAATGTTTAAGGATTTATATAAAAAGTGGGGACTCCATGCTAAGAATTTATCTAGAACATTGGAGGACTCTGGTACTTGTGTAGTTCCACTTGTTCCTTGGTCAATTGCAGGTATTTACATGTCCACAACTCTTGGTGTTCCAACTCTTGAATATCTTCCATTTGCAGTTCTTTGTTATTCTAGTTTTGTTTTTGCTATAATATTTGGATTTACTGGATTCTCCATTGCTAAGATTAAAAATAAAGATTAATATGTATGGTAAACAAATCGATGAGTAAATTAGAGGAAAATGATGAGGAATTTATTAAGTGACTTTATAAAATAGAGAAGTATGGAGTGATATTTTGTTACTTTATACTTCTCTTTTTTATTTAATTTATATGTATGTTTTTAATTATAAAAATATAAAGTAATATCTTCCGATTAAAAGGGAAATAAGTTGAACTTTTGGAAAACGTTAACTTAAGTTATTATAATAATATAAAAACTATAAGGGGGAGAAAAAGATGAAAAACTTAAAAGTAAAAATATATGCAGATGGAGCAGATGTAAATTCAATGTTAAAAGAATATGATAAAGGTTTAGTGAAAGGATTTACAACAAACCCTTCTTTAATGAAAAAAGCAGGAGTAAAAGACTATAAAAGTTTTGGAAAAGAGGTTGTATCTAAAATAACAGATATGCCAATATCATTTGAAGTATTTGCAGATGATGAAGAATTAATGATAAAGGAAGCTAGAGAAATAGCTACTTGGGCTGATAATATATATGTAAAAGTTCCAGTAGTAAATACAAAAGGTGAATTTAATAAAAATGCAATAAATGTATTAGCAAAAGAAAATGTAAAATTAAATATAACAGCAGTATTTACAATTAATCAAGTTAAAGATATATTAGAAAGTTTAGAAAAAGATAGTCATGCAATAATTTCAATATTTGCTGGAAGAGTAGCTGATACTGGTGTTGATCCAATGGACTTAGTAAAAGAATCAGTTGAGTTAGCAAAGGAATACAAAAATGTTGAGATATTATGGGCTAGTTGTAGGGAGTTATACAATATATTCCAAGCAGAAAACTCAGGGTGCCATATAATTACTGTTCAAAATAGTATATTAGATAAACTAGATAATGTAGGAAAAGATTTAACTAAATATTCTGTAGAAACAGTTCAAGACTTCTTCAAAGATGCTAACAGCTTAGGATTTTCAATACTTTAAAATAGGGGTAGTAAAATGATTGATAATTTATTAAATGAAGAAAATGTAGATGTAAATGTAGATGTAAGCTCATGGCAAGATGCCATTAAAGAAGTTGGAAAATTATTATTACTTAACGATAAGATAGAGAAAAGATATATTGATTCAATGATAGATACAGTAACAAATATGGGTCCATACATAGTAATGGCTAAAGGGATTGCAATGCCTCATGCTAGACCAGAGCATGGAGCTAAAGAAACTTCATTATCAATAATAACATTAAAAGAGCCAGTTGAATTTGGGAATGAAGATTTTGATCCAGTAAGAATGGTTATAGGTTTATCATCAGTAGATAGTAAATCTCATCTAGAGCTACTATCAGATCTAAGTAATATTATGGACGATGAAGATTTAATAGAAAAAGCTAAAGATTGTAAAGAGAAAAGTGAATTAATTTCATTAATAAAAAAAGTATACGCAGAAAGTATATAAATTTGGGAGGAATTATAATGAAGATAATAACAGTATGTGGAAATGGAATAGGAAGTAGTTTAATGTTAGCAATGAAGATACAAGAATTATGTGATGCAGAAGGAATATCAGCAGATGTAGAATCTTGTGATGCAAACTCTGCACCAGGAAAAACTTGTGATTTATTTGTAACAGTAAAAGAATTAGCTCCAAACTTAGATCAAAGTAAAACTTTAATTGTAAGAAGCTATACAAATAAGAAAAAGATAAAAGAGGACATATTAGAAGAGTTAAAAAATAGATCATCAGCATTAAAATAAAAATAATAAGGGGTGATTAAATGAGTAGCATATTAGGATTTTTCAATGACTTTTTAAGTCAACCAGCTTTACTTATGGGTCTAATGTCATTTGTAGGATTAGTAGCATTAAAAAGACCAGGTCATAAGATTATGTCAGGAACATTAAAGCCTATACTAGGATATTTAATGCTGGGTGCAGGGGCTGATTTTATCACAGCAAACTTAAATCCACTAGGTGAAATGATACAAGCAGGATTTCATATAAACGGAATTATACCAAATAATGAAGCTATAACTTCTTTGGCACAAACTATATTAGGTGTAGAAACAATGTCCATATTAATAGTAGGACTTTTAGTAAACTTAATAGTAGCAAGATTTACAAAGTTTAAGTATATATTCTTAACAGGTCATCATAGTTTATTTATGGCATGTTTATTATCAGCAGTTTTACAAACAGCAGGATTTAATGGAGCTGTATTAATAGCTGTAGGAGGTATATTCTTAGGAGTAATAAGTGCTATACTTCCAGCTATAGGTCAAAAATATACTCTTAAAGTTACTGATGGTGATGATATAGCAATGGGTCACTTTGGTAGTTTAGCTTACTATATATCTGCATGGATAGGTTCTAAAGTAGGTAAACCAGAAGATAGTACTGAGCATATAGAAATACCAGAAAAATGGAGTTTCTTAAGAGATACAACTATATCAACAGCACTTACAATGATGGTATTTTACTTAATAGCAGCTATTGCAGCTGGTCCAGAATTTGTAGCAGAAATATCCGATGGAACAAACTTAGTGTTATTTGCATTAATGAGTGCAATGAAGTTTGCAGTTGGAGTTACAATAGTATATTCTGGTGTTAGAATGATATTAGGAGATTTACTTCCAGCATTCCAAGGAATCGCAATGAAGGTAATACCAAATGCAATACCAGCAGTAGACTGTGCAGTATTCTTTACTTATGCACAAACAGCAGTTGTTATAGGATTTGTTTCAAGTTTTATAGGCGGTATAATAGGAATGTTAATATTAGGTGCTGTAGGTGGAGTTTTAATAATACCAGGACTAGTACCACACTTCTTCTGTGGTGCAACAGCAGGTATATATGGTAACTCAACTGGTGGTAAAAAGGGTGCAATAGTAGGATCATTTATAAATGGATTATTAATAACATTTATACCAGCATTATTACTTCCAGTGCTAGGAAACTTAGGATTCCAAAATACAACATTTGGAGACTTTGACTTTGGTGTAATAGGTATATTAATAGGAAAATTATATGAATATCTAGGGTCTATAGGAGTACTTGGATTATTAGTAGTATTAGTTGCATGTGTTATAGTTCCTAACTTTATGAAAACTAAAACTAATGTAATAAATAATTACTATGAAGATGAAGAAAGTGAAAACATATAGTTAAATATATAATACTTAATAGCAAGGCTTTATAGCCTTGCATTAAGTGCTTTGGGGAGAGAATAGCATAATGTTAAATTCAAGATGTATAAAAATTTTAGAGTTATTATCTAAAGAAGATAAAACATATAGTGTAGATCATATAGCCAATAAATTTAATGTTTCTAACAGAATGATTAGATATGACATAGATTCTATAAATGATTATTTAAGAAAGCATAAAATTAATGAGATAGAAAAAAAGCCTAATTCTCCAATAAAGCTAAATATAAGTAAAAAAGAAAAAGAAGAAATTGAAGAATTAATAAAAAACATCAATATACAAACATATATACTATCTAATAGTGAAAGATGTGGACTTTTATTATATGAACTTCTAAGTTTGAATAATGAGTGTACATATTCTTATCTTCAAGATAAGCTAGGTGTAAGTAAAAGTACAGTAGTATCTGATTTGAAAAAAGCGAAAGAATGGTTAAAACAATATAATTTAAATATAGTTAAATCAAGTAATAAGGGGATTTTAGTTGAAGGTTTAGAAGTTAATATAAGAAGAGCTATAGCGGACTTATTAATAGCAAATAATGAATATAATGTAATGATAACCTTAGAAAAATTGTATACAAAGGAAAATTCTGATACAATAAAAAATTTTAGAAAAATAAAACTATCATCTACTAATATAGAATATATAAAGGGCTTAGTTAGAGAATTAGAGGTTAGTTTTGGAACATTTTCAGATAATGATTTTATGAATATAGTAATTTATATTTATATAATAGTTAATAGAAATATAGATAAAAGGTTTATTGATGATAATACATATAAATCAATAGAAAGTGAATATGCAAAAGAGCATATTGAAGTATGCAAACTTATTGAAAAGCTTAATAGTAAATTCTCATTAAACATAGATAAACAAGAAATAAGCTACTTATCATCAATTATATTATCATCAAGTAAAAATAATAAAAATATATTTGAATCTAAAGACTATCTAGAAGCAAGTAGTTTAGCAAATTTAATAATACTTCAAATAAGAAAGCAATATATAAAAGACTTTAGTATGGATTCCAAGTTATATAAATCATTCATAAATCATATAAACAATTTAATATTTAGAATAAAGTTTAATACATTTACTTATAATCCTATATGTGACTCTATAATGAAAAACTATAAAGAAGAGTTTTTAATTTCGAAAAATATTGCTAAGATTATAGAAGAGAAATTTAATTGTGAAGTTAATGATGATGAGATAAGTTATATAACTATGTATATATATACAGCTAAAGAAAATATGAAAGATAAAACTAAAGATGGTAAAAAGAATATAATAATAGCTTGTAATTCAGGATTTGCGACAGCTAGATTATTAGAATCTAGAATAAGTAATATATTTGATGTAAATATAGTAGCAATAACATCAATACATGATATAAATACATATAAAGAAAATGAAAATATAGATTATATAATATCAACAACAGAGATAAGTGATTGCTATTTTGCTCCAGTTATAACTATTCCTGCCATATTTAATGATAGTGATGTTAATAATTTAAAACAATATTTTAGTTATAAGATTAATAAAGAGAAAAACTATACTATCACTGATTTAATAAAGATAATAGAAGATAGTTGTGTAATAAAAGATAAGGATAAATTGGTGCAAGATATAGAGAAATATTTGAAAACAGGTAGTAGGAATTTTAAGAGTATAAAGCATTGTATAAATAGGTCTAATATACAATTAAATATAGATGCAAAAGATTGGGAAGATGGTGTAATAAAAAGTGCCAAACCATTAATTGATGATAATATAATTGAAGAAGGCTATGTTGATGCAATAATTGATAATATACATAAGCTAGGGTCTTATATTGTTGTAGATGATATGATAGCTATGCCTCATGCAAAGCCAGGAAATTATGTAAATGATTTTGGAGTATCCATAACTACTTTTAAAAATCCTATTAAAATTGGGACTTATAATAATATAAAAATATTTATAACTATATCAAGTCCTAATAATGATAGTCATATTGACTTTATTACACAGATTATGAAGCTTATTGATAAAGAAGAATTTATAAATTTATTAGAAAATTCATCTTCAAATGATGATGTTTTAGATTATATTAATTATATATAGAGCTACTAGTAAGTAGTTTAATATTTTTATATACAATATTAGGATTATTATCAACTGATATGAGTTTTAAGTTTAGATAAAGTACTCAAAATAAACAAGTTTTAAACTAAAACTATGAAAAGAGAAAGGATGAATTAATATGAGTTCATCCTTTTTTTATACTTTAATTAAAAAAAGGGTGATATCACTTAATTATAATCACTATCTAAAGAAATTTACGTTTGATAAAATATATTAAGATGATAAATATATAATGATAATTTAAGAGATGAAATAAAAAAAGGGAATATAATATTAGGGGCAGGTGCAGGAACATGATCTTTAGCAGGACTTTTACCATATGGAGATGCTAATCAAATAGTTGTAGAAATGGGAGATGAAGTATTACCTGTTGTTAAATATACGCCAGTATTAGCTGGAGTTTGTGGAACAGATCCATATTAGTTGCTCATATGGGTCTTACTACTAAAGGTACTATAGGTGCAAAAACTGCACTTACATTAGATGAAAGTGTAAAAAGAGTTCAAGCAATAGCTGATGCTGGTAAATCTGTAAATCCAGATATAATTGTAATCTGTCATGGTGGTCCTATAGCTGAGCCATGTGATGCAGAGTATGTAATTAAGAGAAATACTGGTGTTGATGGTTTCTTTGGTGCATCTAGTATAGAGAGACTTGCTACTGAGTCTGGAATTAAGAATCAAGCTGAGGCTTTTAAAAATATAAGTAAATAATTATTGATGAAAAAGAGTGATTAAATAGATTATTATTTAGTCACTTTTTTTTATTTGAGTATTTTCTAAAAGGACAAGCTTTCTATTAGAAATAAGGAAATATTAATAATTATATTCATAAAATGTATAAAATACATTTAAGGAGTGAATATATGAAAGTAATTTCAGTAGTAAATTACAAAGGAGGAGTAGGAAAAACAACAGTAACATCAAATTTAGCAGCAGGACTTGCAAAGAGAAAATATAAAGTATTAGCAATAGACCTAGATCCTCAATCAAATTTAACTTTTTCGTTTTTTAATTTAGATGAGTGGAAAGATAAATATGCTCAAAATAAAACTATAAAAAATTGGTTTGAAAGTAAGGGGGATTTGAGATTTGAAAATCTAATCTTAAATCCTAATAATGTAAAAGATAAGAATCTAAACATAATAAGTTCTCATATAGGACTTATATATTCTGACATAGACATGGCTTGCAAAATATCTAGTATAAGTAATAAAAATCAAAAAGAAAACTACATAAAATTACATGATATTTTAAAGGATGGAATTAAAGAGTTAAGGGGATATGATATTGTTCTTATAGATTGCCCACCAAGTTTTAATATGATAACAAGAAATGGAATTGTAGCTAGTGATTACTATCTAGTACCTATTAAGCTAGACCGCTTATCTACATTAGGACTTGAAGAACTTAATAAACACATAAAAGAGTTAGAAAAAGATTATAATGATAATTTGAAAAATACTAATAAAGAAATATCTCCAAAATTTTTAGGGGTAGTTTGTAATATGGTAACTAGAAGAAAAGAAGGTTTAATTTCAACTGAGGAATATTACTTATCTCAATTAAAACAAGGAGATATACCGGTATTTAATAGTATGCTAAGAGAAAATAAGTCAGTATACGGAGATGCTCCTAAAGAAGGTATCCCAGTAACCATGAGAAAATTAAATAGCCAATATAATGACATAAATAAGGAGTTAGATAATTTAGTTAATGAATTTTTAGAAAGGATAGGTATGTAATGGAAGATAGTAAGAAATTAATAGAGATTATTTATAAATTTATTTCTAAAGCAAAAAATGATGATTTAAATAAATTAATTAGTGGTGAGTATAAACTTGCATTTACTAATGTTGAGGTTAAGAAAAAAGAAATTTTAAAAGACAATGGAGAAATTGAAGCCATTTATAAAAAAATAAAGAAAAGTAATAGTAGGGAAGAAGCTAAAGATATACTAGTTAAATCTAAACTTACTAAGGTGAAGTTACTTCAGTTGAGTGAGTTTTTAGAGGTAAAAATTCCTAAGAGTTACAATAAGGATAAGATTATTGAGAGAATAGTAGATATTGTAATTGGATGGAATTTAGAGAGAGAAACCATTGGAAAAGTTAAATTAAAATAGATTAAAAAAAGGTGATGCTTATATGACTTATAAAAATAATAAGAAGCACTACCTTTTAAATTACTCTATTCTAAGCTTTAAATAAAAAAATTTAAGAAAACTGTCAAAAGAAGCTATATTCACTTTTAATAATAAAACAATAAGATTTGTACATAGAAGTATTATAGTTATAAATGAATATTTAAAAGAAAACTCTAAAGAAGAAAAAGAAATAGAAGAAAATGAAATTCTTCCGAATGATTTTACAAGGCTTATAAGGGAAGGTAGTTCATAAAATGAATAATGTAACTTAATCAAGGAAAAATTACTATAAGAGGTGATTAACTTGAAAGAAAAAGATAAAATTATAAAAGAATTAAATAAATTTCTGACAGGTATAAATATGGCCTATGATACTTTTAAAACTTATGAAGAGAAAGTAAATGATAAAAATTTAAAAAATGAGTTTACAAAGGTTCTAAATACATTTGCTTCGCAGAAAAAATCAATTAATTCATATATAACTGATTTAGACCATGATGCAAAAGAATCTATGGGAATAGATGCTAAAGTTAGTGAGATTTTTCAAAAAATGAAAGATATGTTTATGCATGAGGATAAAGATATTGTAAATCATGCCCTAAAAAATATGGAACGAGGTATAACAAGTTCTGAAAGAGTAGTACTTTCCCTACAAAAGATGACTTCAAATGAAGATATAATTAATTCTTTAAATAATATAGTGGACGAATTTAAGAATATATCTGATAATTTTCAAAGAATTTATGAAAGTATGTAATTCATATTATATTGTATAATTAGAATATAAATAAAAAGGTTATGAAAAAGAATTAAGTCTATTTCATAGCCTTTTTATATTATTTTTATTTATATAATTTTGATTCTAATTCTTGAGAAATAGCCATGTTGTAAATGTAAGAGTTACTTACTTCAACAATTAATTTTTCTTCAAGTTCTTCAGATAAATTCATGTTGTTTATCTTCATAGCATATCCCATAACATAAGGCATTATCTCTCCTACACCTTCACAGTTATAGTAGTTTAATCCTTCTTCAGTAATACCGTATTTTTGTCCTAATAGAGGTACGAATGTTCTTCCACCAAATAAGTCTGCCATAAATCTAGTATATGCATGAGCTGCTAATAACTCATATTAATGCTACTTAGCACTACCTTGTCTTATTAATCCTGCAAAATCATTTGGAAGTATTTCATTTTCTTCAATTTCTTTAGCAATTTTTTCAAAATCATAAGGTACTTCTATTATTTCAACTTTAACAGAAGAGTTTATATCTATAGTTACATAGTTAGCATTTGGACTATTAGTTTTTGGTTTTCCAACACTACCTGCATTAACTAATAATTTATCACCATAATATTTAGAATATGGTATATGAGTATGACCACAAACTAATATATCTTCTTTAAGTTCTCTCATAACTTCTTCAGATTCTTTAGAGTTTTCTTTTAAGTATTCATTGATTAATCTTGTACTTCCATGAACAAATCTTATAGTTTTATTGTTGAAAGTAAAAGTAATTTCTTTAGGTAAATTTCTTAGATATTCTTTATTTTCATCAGTTGTTTTTTCACTAGTAAAGTGCATAGAAAGAGCTGCTTTTTCTGCATCTTTTGGGTCTTTGTAATCACATCCACATACTATTTTGAAGTTTCCTATGGCATCATCATAGTTTCCCATTATAGTAAGGATTTTTTCTTTTCTCAGAACTTCTATAACTTCATTGGGTCTAGTACCATATCCTACTAAATCACCTGTGCATACAATCATATCCACATTTCTATTTTTAATATCTACTAAAACTTCATTAAGTGCATATACGTTGCTATGTATATCTGATATTACTGCTATTTTCATATTTATAACTCCTTCATCAAATTGTCTTAATTCATATAATAATATTTAATTTTATTTTTGTAAATATTTGCATCAACTTTTTTTGATATATTTTAATGTTTTTCACTTTTGTTTATAGTTATATTTATATGTTATACAATGTTTAAATTAAGTAGATTCTATTATCAATTGTAAAATATTTGTTATAATAAATATATTGGAGGTATTTACATGAACAACATAGATTTAGTTTTTAAAGCATTATCCGACCCTATTAGATTGGATATTTTAAAAATACTTTATTCTGCTGATAGTGTATGTGTTTGCGAGCTAGTTGATAAGTTTAATATATCTCAATCAAAATTATCTTATCACTTGAAAATGCTGCTTTCAGCTAACATTATAAATAAAACATCTAGAGGGAAATGGAATTATTATTCTGTAAATAAAGATATCTTGTCACAAATATTAACTTATGAATTAATTAAAAATTTATTTTTATAATCAGTTGCCAAATCAAAAAAAATTGATATAATAACTATATAGTATTACATCAATTTTTTTTGATGTATAATGGGAGGTTATTATGAGTATTTTTAATTTTTTTACAGAACAAATACTAGGCATGAAGTGGTTATCTGATTTAATTAATTTATTTGTTGAGAATGTTCTTAATTTAAATGTTTCTAGTAGAATTGGTGGTAGTGTTCAATTTTTTATATATGATACTATAAAAATATTTATCCTTTTAGCAGTATTAATATTCTTTATATCATATATACAAAGTTACTTCCCACCAGAGAAAACAAAGAAAATATTAACTAAATTCAAAGGAGTAACTGGTGCTACAATTTCAGCATTACTTGGAACTGTAACTCCATTTTGTTCCTGCTCTTCTATTCCAATATTTATAGGATTTACTAAAGCTGGGCTTCCTCTTGGTATAACATTTTCATTTTTAATATCCTCACCAATGGTTGATTTAGCATCACTTTTACTGCTTTCTTCATTTTTTGGTATGAAAATTTCTATTTTATATGTTGTATTAGGACTTATAATTGCCATAGTTGGAGGTACTATAATCTCTAAAATTAATATGGAAAATGAGATAAAAGTTTACACTGAAGAAACTCGTGAGTTATATGATGAGTCTGAAAACTTTAATCAAAAGCAAAGACTTGATTATGCTTTAAATGATACAAAGATAATAGTAAAAAACGTCTATAAATATGTAATAATAGGTGTTGGTATAGGTGCATTAATTCATAACTGGATACCACAAGATGTTATTTTAGCTATACTTGGCTCTAATAATCCATTCTCTGTAGTTATAGCATCTGTAATAGGTATACCAATGTATGCAGATATATTTGGAACTATTCCAATAGCTGAGGCTCTGTTTATGGCAGGAGTTCCAATAGGTACTGTACTTGCATTTATGATGAGTGTTACAGCTTTATCTCTTCCATCAATTATAATGTTAGCTAAAGTTGTTAAACCAAAGTTGCTTACTATTTTTGTTATTATTGTTACTGTTGGTATAATGATAACTGGATATTTATTTAATTACTTTGGATTATATTTAATGTAGTATAAAATAAAACTTTATTAGATAAATAAAAAAAGTCCAACAAATTATTTGTCGGACTTTAATTCGTAATATATTATAGCATATATTTATACACTATATACCAATATATGGTATTATTTAACTGAACATAATTAGGAGGCATTTGAATGGATTTTTTTATAAACCTAGGAATTTTAGGTATATCATTAATAATGTTAGGTAAAGTAACAATTAAGGGAAATACATATACACAAGAACTTAGTAATTTTAAAATATTAGATAATATTGTGAATTATATGGAATCTGAAGGATTAGCAAAAATCAATTTAAAATATGGAAAACAACTACTGATTACTGGTATAATTGGAACTTTATTTTATAACACATTAGGCTTATTGATGGTTTTTGTAATGGTTTTAGTTCTTAGCCTATATCTTATAAATGTATTTATTAGTGGATATAAGTTTTACATTAACATAAGATAATATTTATGATTTTAAAATGGATATATAATTTCAGGGGGAGACAAAATGTTAATAGGCAAAAACAAACTAAAAAAGCACAATTCATTTGATGTTCTAGATGCAGATCTTTTAGAAAACTATTTAAGTGAAATGGCACTTAAAGGTTGGATGATAAGTGATATAAGTATAAGAAATTTAACTTTTGAAAGAATTGATCCGAAAGTAGTAAATTTCTTTGTAGATATTACAAAAAAGAATTTAGTAGGAAACAATAGTGTACAAGCCTTAGAATATACAAAATCATGCCAAGAAAAAAATTTAGAACTTATCTGTGGAAATGAAAAGTTTCAAATATTTATAAATAACTCAGATAATAAAAACTTAGATAGACAAAAACTAAATTTTATAAACGTATTTAAAGAATACTTTTATATGATATTTACATTTTCTATTATTATACTAAATATTTATTTAATTAGCACAAAGCAAAATGGGCTTATAATAATAACAGACAATCGTATGCTGATATTATTATTTTTATTTATACTAGCTATATTTATTAATATAAGCATATTTATTTTAAAATTAAAAAAATATAATGCTATAGTTAAAAATAAGGATTTAAATTTTGATATTTGGGATAACTTTAAGAAGAAAAGTTTTTATACAAAATTATTAAGTAATACAGGTACTTTAGCAATTATTATGACTATATTTTTTATAGTTGGTATTAATGGTAGCGAAAAGCTTGTTTCAAATAAAGATATACCATTATCTTTAGAAGATTTTAATGAGGATATTTCAGGAAACAGACAAGTTTATAAATCGAAGTCTTCATCACCTTTTGGAAAATATTATACATATTCTGATTATGCCTTTGTAGAAAGTAAAAAAATACATTATGATAATACAAGTAAGGGATATTATGAGGAGTATATTGAAAAATCTAAGGGCTATGTTGCTTATTCAGTAATTGAAAGTAAGTATGATAAAGTATTAGAAATGGCTTTACAGTCTATTTTATCAGAATATGATAGATATGGATTTAGTTATAAATATGATAAAAATGATACAAAGGACTGGGGAGCAAAGTCAGTTTATACTGTCATTGATACAAACGAAAAGGTAATAGTTTATGATAATGTGATTATTACTATTAATATAGATGATTTTGATATTAACAACTATATAGACTTAGTCAAAGAAAAACTTATAATTTAAAAGGAACATACATATATAGTTGAAATCAGGAGGAAAAATGATTATAAAGGTTGTATTCAACTGTGAAAATGACTTTGATTATATATATTGCCCAGAAAATATTAATATTACAAAAAACACATCTGTTTAAATAGATGTGTTTTTTTCAACACATTACATATTAAATGTTATAAATAGTACAACTATTATTAGTATAAAAGGAGAGAAGAATACCACTTTTCCTTTAACACTTCCTATATTAACAGTCCAACCTACACCAAATCTTTTTTGAACAAATAACGATGGATCATTAGGATTATTATATATACTTCCAAATATCCAATTATCATCATTATCATCTACAGAATAAACAGCAGTCTTATACTTACTTGGAGACTTATAATATAAGTATGTTTGATAAATAGAAGATACAACTAATAATAAAGTACTAGCCAACACTATATAAGTATTTAGACTACTAGCATTAACTGTAGCAATTAATATATTGATAAATAAAACTTGCATTGAAATATTTAGTATAAAGAAAGTAACTGCAATTTTATTTAAATAATTTAAATGAGCTTTTTTACTTTCATCAATATTATCAGAGCTTAGTTTGGCTCTAGTTTTTAAAGAATTTACAGAACTAATATATATTATTATTCCGATTCCAATACTCATAAATATAATACCAAAAACACTAAAAAATGATTTTTGTGAAAAAGCATCTGGATCACCACTAAATCCCCAGTGAGTAGGTATAACATCAGGCATTGAATTATATTGAGTAGCTACATATATGGCAACTAATATAGTAATTATAAATGGAGCTAAAAATAAAATAGAGTATTTTTTTATAATTCTATTTTTCTCATTAATGAAATCAGTGTCTAATATAACTTTAGTTTTTTCTAATTCTAAATCACTTATTTCTAAAGATAAATCTTGTTTTAAAGCTTTTACTTTATTATGGATATATATAAATACAATAAATTGATATATACAAAATCCTAATATTGGAACAATAGAAGATGATATATAAGCTTTAAATACATAAATGCTCACTAATGTAATTACTTCAAAAGCAATAAAACCTATAGTAAGAAGTAACTTAAATTTTTTATCTAAATCTCTAAATTCTTTTTTTGTAAAGTAATCACTATTTAAGCTAACTCCATAAAATTGTCTTTTACCACTTAATGCTTGAGTAAAATACATCATCACATAAATAAATAACAACATTGGAACATTTATTAAAACAGCTAAAGTACTATTCATAATCTTTCACCCCATATTTATCAAATAATTTATTACTATAGTCTATAAATTCATCCCTAGACATACCTAAAAGATAACTCTGTGCAGTTAAAAGCTCTAATGTAGATTTGATTTTTTCAACATTCTCATCTTTTTTCTCTAAAGGAAGATTATTTACTATAGCACCTTTTCTTCTATCGATATTTATATAGCCTTCATCTTTAAGCAAGTTATATGACTTATTTACAGTGTGGAGATTAACTCCTACTTCTTCGGCCATATTCCTAACTGATGGTAATGATTCATTTATTTTTAAATCACCTGTTGCAATAGATTTTATAATTTGTTCCTTAATTTGTGTGTATATAGGAATATCACTGTTAAAATCTAAGTTTAATATCATTTTATCACCTCTATATTAAATAATATATTTGTTATATATATAATATAACAAATATATGAAGTATTGCAAGTAAATTAATGATTATTTTAAATAATTGGTATATAAATACATAATGCAAATAATAGTAATCGTAAGTTTAATAAAAAAGGAAAAAAGTTACCGATAAGTATAAAAAGTTCTGATGATTTTTCAATATTATTATATGATAAGTAGGAGAAATCACTTATACCATATATTAAGCTTAATAATTCAATAGATGATTTTGAAGTTATTGAGAAAATACCTATAGAAAGTGATAAAGAATATGAAATTATTAAAGAGGGCTAACAATAGCCCTCTTTAATAATACTTTTTAGTACATAATATATTAATATTACAAACTTGCTTATAGGAATAATAAACTTATTTATTATTTAAGTATTTTTTTAAAGCACATATTAATAAGTACATAATGTATATAACTAATATCTTGATTGTAAGATTAATAGCCATATTTAATAATTGCATAATACTAATTAAAATTAAATTAAAATCAAATCCCATATTTGTTGTTTCTTCTATAAGACTCATAAAATACCCCTTATTTATAAAATTTTAATTAATATTATATTACACTATTATACAATATTTAACAATTACGAATAATATAACAAATTAAATAACTACATTTTAGAATGTAAAATATTGAAACTACTAAAATATGGTTATTTTTATTATATTATTTTATTATTTTATTATATTAAACCCATTAAGAATAATTTTTCCCACAATAACAGAAATTTCCACAGGACTTTCTTTTAAGCTATTTTTAAGCCAAGCGTCAATAATGCCAATAGAACCTGAAACTACAAAATTATAAAAATATTCAAATTTATCAATTTTATTTGTATTAAATAAAACCATCCAATGATTAAAATATTCTCTAATTGACTTAACAATTCATTTTCCAACTGTTCAGCCATATCATAAATATCCTTATAGTGAAGATAAAAAGTTCCTCTATTCAAGTCAACTTTATCACATAATTCTTTTACAGTTATATCTTTAATACTTTTTTCTAGTAATAAAGCTGTAAAGCCATCCTAAAGTTATTTTCTTGTTTTTTTATTCTACGATCTATTTTCTTTTCCATAAATCTCCTTTCAAAAATAAACAGATTTCAAAAAAATGTTTATTAAAATACGGTTTGTTATTTTGGTGTTCATATATGAACATAAGTATTATTATTGATTATAGTCCGATTTACTATATCTGTAATAGTTTACATGTTTTGTAGTAAACAAGTAAAGATTGACTACGATATGAATAACTACTTACCAGATGAAGCAACTTCATCAATAGCATTAGATGTTATGGATAAGGAATATGGTACGTCCATACCAAATGCTAGAGTAATGGTATCAGATTTAAGCTTATCATAAGCAAAAGCATGAAGGAGAAATTACTGAAAATAGAGGGGGTCAGTAACCTGGTTAGATGATGTAATTGACTTAGATACACCATTAGAAACATTGTCTAAAGAGGTAGTTGAAAATTATTATAAAGATAATAAGGCTTTATATACAGTTACAATAGATGAAAATAAAAGAATTAAAACAGTAAATGAGATTAGAAATTTAATTGGAGATGAAAACTCCATGGCAGGTTCTGCAGTAAATACATCAATAGCAACACAAGCTACAACTAAAGAAGTAAGTAAAATAATATTATTTATTATTCCACTATATTTAGCAATACTGATGTTAACATTAACATCATGGTTTGAACCAATACTACTTCTTGGGAGTATAGGTATAGCAATTAAATTAAATCAAGGTACAAATTTAATATTTGGAACAATATCCTTTGTAACAAATGCAGCAGGAAATGTACTGTAATTAGCAGTGTCTATGGACTATTCCATATTACTTTTACACAGATTTTCTGAAATGATATAAGAAGGATATGAACCAAAAGAAGCAATGACTAAGGCATTAGCAAAATCTACAAGATTTATATTATCTAGTGGACTTACTACAGTTATAGGTTTTGCAACTTATAAAGTAGCTATTTTTATATAGGTATATTTGGTAGATATGATAAATTTTTATTAGTTTATAATAATAAGGTATTTGATTAGTTGACAAGTTAACTAATTAAGCATACAATAGTTAACAAGTAAACTATTTTAAGGAGAAGCTACTATGGAAGAATATATAATAAAGTTTGCAACCATAATAAAAGAACTAAAAAGAAAAAATAGAAGTGTAATATCTTCGTATAAATTATCTCCTAACGAGATAGATATACTTGTAGCATTAGATATGGAGGTATATGATAAAGCTGCAGAAATTGCAGAGAGTTTTGAAATATCTAAATCTCTTGTTTGTAGGTCTGTAGATTCCCTTATAAAAAAGGGATATATAGATACAAAAAAAGATGAAAAAGATAAAAGAATAACTCGTTTAATACTAAAAGAAGATGCAAAGCCTATAGTGAAATTATTGAAGGAAAATAGAAATAAAACAACAGAAGTTATATTAAAAGGTATAGACAAAGATGAGTTAGCTATTTTCAATAAAGTATTAGATAAAATGAAAAAAAATCTTTTATAGTAAATATGAAATATTATTTATAATGTATAAAATTTAATAATTGGAGGAGGAATAAAATGAGTAAAAAAAATGCTGATTTGGGGAAAGACTCCATAGGTAAATTAATGTTAAAATTATCAGCACCAGCTATAATCGCTCAAATAGTCAATGTATTATACAACATAGTTGACAGAATATTTATAGGTAGAATGCCGAGTGGCGATTTAGCTATGGCAGGTGTAGGAGTTGCGTTTCCTATAATCTTATTAATATCTGCATTCAGTTCATTAGTAGGTATGGGTGGAGCACCACTTGCTGCTATAAGAATGGGTCAAAAAGATAATGACGGTGCAGAAAAGATAATGGCAAATAGTTTTAGTTTATTAATTATAATTGCAATCATACTAACAATAGTATTTACTTTATTTAAAGAGCCTATATTAATGGCATTTGGTGCAAGTGATAAAACTTTAGTATATGGTATGGATTATATAGGTATTTATTTAATAGGAACAGTATTTGTTCAAATTGCACTTGGAATGAATGCTTATATAAATACTCAAGGTTTTGCTAAAATAGGAATGATGACAGTAACAATAGGTGCTATTATAAATATAGTATTAGATCCAATATTTATATTTGGTTTAAATTTAGGCGTTAAAGGTGCAGCACTTGCAACATTAATATCTCAAGCAGTTTCTGCAATATGGGTACTTAAGTTCTTGTTTGGAAAAAATAGTATACTTAAAATAAGAAAAGAAAATCTAAAATTAGATAAAAAAATAGTAGGGTCAATAGTAGGCTTAGGAATGGCACCTTTTATAATGCAGTCTACAGAAAGTCTTGTACTAATTTCACTAAATACTCAATTATCTAAGTATGGTGGAGACTTAGCTGTTGGAGCTATGACGATTATGAGCAGTATAATGCAGATGACTATATTACCTCTTACGGGACTTACACAGGGAGCTCAGCCAATAATAAGTTACAATTTTGGTGCGAACAATATAGATAGAGTAAAGAAGGCGTTTAAAGTATGTTTAATATCATCTTTAGTATTTACATCAGGTGCATATATATTACTTATGACTTCATCAGAGTTTGTAGTTAAAATATTTAACAGTGATCCATCATTATTAAAGATAACATCTGACAGTATTAAAGTTTATTTCGCAGCAATATTTATACTTGGAGCTCAAATAGCTTGCCAACAGACATTTTTAGCATTAGGTCAGGCAAAGATTTCTCTATTCTTAGCTTTACTTAGAAAGATAATATTATTAATTCCACTAATATTTATATTACCAAACTTTACAAGTGATGGATTATTTGGTGTATTGCTAGCAGAACCAGTTGCTGATATAATAGCAGCTTTAACTACATTAATATGTTTTGCAGTGTTTTATAAAAAAACATTATCTAAAACAAATAAAACAAAAGAAGATAAACCTGAAATAAATAATACAGTTATAAAATCTGTTTAGGTTAAGACGACTGAGGTGGATACTGTAAAAATTTCTCTTTTATTTTTTTATAAAAAACAGCTTTCTATAATAATTTAATATTATTATAGAAAGCTGTTAAATTTTGTATTTACAAACTTTTTAACAAAATCACAATTTTTACTTTTAAATTACTCTATTCTAAGCTTTGAAAGTGTCTTGGATAAATCATTTATACTATCAGAGAGCACTAAAAGCTTTCCTTCTATCCTAACCAACAAGTACATTGATAGGGCAATTGGAAAGCCGACATTTGCTATGATAGTTAGAAAGTCAGCTTCCATTTTTCTACCTCCTATAACTTAAGGTCATATTCAGTAGCGTATGTTTCAACCACTCTTGCCTTAACTGCCTCTTTTAAATCTACTTCTCCTGGGCAGAATATATTTTTTTCTATAATCAAGTTCATAGCATCTATTACCTGCGTTTCTGTTAAACTTTCCTTTGGATCATCTACTGTTAAATTAACTGTGTTCCCTCCTGCAGATTTAAACGTCATTACCAATCTTTTACTTGCTTCCATAAATTATTACCTCCTTATTTTATTTAAATTTTATAATATAGATGTTGAGTCTAGTTTTAATGTGTCATACAAAGTATGCTTTTGCAAACCTTCTATTGCTTTTGCCACAGCTAAAATGTCATCAGATGAAGCATCTTCCTTTAGATTGGAATAAGTTTTAGTGCCTATAAGTGCCTTTCCATTATCACCTAATCCTTTATCAAATCTTAATTTTAAAGATGAAGCATTAATTGTTTCAGTTGCCATAAAATCTACCTCCTTATTTATTATTTAATTAAATGATAAGATTTTTATTTATCATGTGTTGGGAAGATATAATAAATAAAAATAATAAGAAGAGTAACAAAATTAAGGATATGTTGATTAATTTAGCAACTAAAGAAACTTGTATAACTATAAACACTATTAGGAATAGATATATTGAATTAGCTTAAAGCTAAGAAACTTTTAATAATATTTATTGCTTGTATTATTTAATAAATTACATAATACAAGCAATATAAGATAGTTCGTAATTGTTATATAATGCGAGTAAAGTATATTTTATTTAGAAGTGAATATCATAATTAATACAAAAAAATATACAAGGAGAATTATTATGAGCAAATTAACAATTAGTAATATAGAAAAATTTTCGGTTGAAAGAAAAATTATATATTATATGACAACTAAATCATGGCAGAATATACCTCATGTATCTTATATGTATGAGCCAGATGTTACAGATTTTATTGATTAATTTAAAAAATTAAAAACAGAATATAGTTCTTTGAAAAATGTCTCTATTAATTCATTAATGTTAAAAGTATTTTCAGAGGGGCTAAAGTTTGCTCCAAAACTAAACTCTCACATATCATATAATCAAAGTACTGGTGAAGGAGAAATTCGAACTATTAAGGAGATTAATGTGAATATGCCTTGGATTTTACCAAGTGGAAAAATGATGACGATAAGTATAAATAATATTGAATAAATGTCTTTATGTGAAATAAATAAACATATCAAAGATTTAGGTGAAAAAATTTCAAATATGGATACACAAGCTTTATCTAAATCATTTTCAGATAAAATAAACTATAATATTATAGATAGGATAATAAGTGGAGAACATGAAATTTCTAAAGATAATAAGGATAAAAATAAATCTAACTTACCAATAAAAATTGGTACTATAACTATATCAAATATTGGTTCTACATATAGGGAACAAAAAGGTGCTATTGCTATGTTAGATATTATACCACCACAAGTTTGTGTAATTGGATTTGGTGCAATTTTAGAAAAACCAGGAATATACATTAATGAAAGTAGTGAAAAGACTATTGGTATTCGCAAGGTGCTACCTATATGCTTAGCATTTGACCATCGTGCATTAGATTTTGGTGAAGTAATACCCTTTATTAAAAAATTAGATAGTGTATTTGAAAATCCAAGTATAATTAAAGATTTATAATATATTAGTTCACTATATTAATATATTGCGAAATAATTTATATAAAAGTAGCTAGACAATGGAAATTCCAATATGTCTATCTATTTTTATTATTTATCACATAATTAGCTAATAGAGTTTAAATATAAAAAAATACCAAGACTCTTTTGAGTCTTGGTATTTTACTTATTTTTTTCTTCTTCGATAGCTAAAAGCATACCTATTTTTATAGAATTCAATACTGTACTAATAGCCTCTTTAGAAGCAGGTTTACCACAAAACATTAAACCATCTTGTTGTAACATTTCTTGTGTATTTTTTAAAATTTCTTCTAGATCTTTTTCAGATTTTTTACTTATATCGCACTCATTATGATTTTGAAACTCACTAATCCCTAATAAATAATCAATAGAAACTTCTAATGCATCAGCAAGTCTTGAAAGTACTGCTGATTTAGGTTCAGTTAATCCATTTTCGTATCTAGATAAATTAGACTCAGTTATATTGGCTTTCTTAGCTAATTCTTTTTGCTTTAAATCTAAATTATGTCTAGCTTTTTTTATTCTTTGAGCAATAGTTTCCAACTTCATACCCCCTATGAGTAAATTTGACTAGATTTAGTAATATATTACAATGATAACATAAGATTACAAAAAAGTAATAAAAATGGTATAAATGGGAATATTAAATAAAATTATAAGAAAATAAGTAATAAAATTATCGAAAATTAATTGACACTGTAAAAAAATGGTACTACTATTTAATTACAACTAGGGGATAAAAACTTAAACTTAAAAACCATATAGGAGGGTAAAATGGGACTGAGGATACTTAAATCAAAAAGGGTGTTACAAGGATTGACTCAAGTACAAGTAGCAGAAAAATTGAACTTAAATCCAAAAACATACAATTATAAGGAAAATGGTAGGACTAAATTTACATTAGATGAAGTTACAAAAATTATTAAAATATTAAATTTAACATTAGAAGACGTAGATGAAATATTTTTAGAAGTAAGTAACTTATCATAAAACTTATAAAAAGATGGGAGAAAATCATGGCTTTATATAGACATGTAAGAAGTGAAATATGGGTAAATCCTAAAGTCAGCGAATGTATGAACAGCAATGAAAAATTAATTTTTGTATATCTATTAACTAATCAACATACAACACAAATCGGAATTTATAAAATAACCAAAAAGCAAATAGCATATGATCTAGATTTACCAATGAATATAGTAGAAGAAACATTAGAAAAATTTGAAAATGATTTAAAAATAATAGTCTACAATAAAAGCACTTATGAAATTGCAATTACTAAATGGGGTAGATTTAATCTTACTAACTCAGGACGTCCAATTAAAGATTGTATTAAAAAAGAACTTTTAGAAGTAAAAGATGTAGAGCTTTTGAAAGTTATAAGTGAACATATAAGAAAAGAAGAAATAAAAGAACTATTTGATAATGCTTATGATAACGTAGCGTTAACGTTAGGTGGACAAAAAGAAAATAAAAAAGAAAAACAAAAAGAAAATGAAAAAGAAATACTTAAAAATAGCAATGACTTAAGTAAGTATGCAAAGTTATACACAGAAAATATAGGCGTAATTAATGGAATAGTTTCTCAGTGGTTAATCGAAATATCTGATAGTGTAGATTTACTCTTATTTAAAAAAGCAATAGAAATAGCAACTAATAAAGGAAAATGTAGCAAAGGTTATGTACAAGGAATTATCAATCAATGGAAGGATAAAAATATAAGAAGTATAGAAGATTTAGATTCATATAAACTTCAAGAAAAAATAAATAAAAGCTCGAATATAAGAAGCTTAAAATTTGAAGAAGAAAAAGTAAACTACTCTAAACCGAGTGAAGAATATTTAGCTTATGCAAGGTCATTAAGTGCAATCAATTAAATGGGGGATACAGATGTATAAATGTGATAAATGCAGAGATATGTTATTTGTATTAAATAAAGATGAAGCAATACCATGTGAATGTAGGGATATAAGAATAGCAGAAACTATATTACAAAAAAGTGGAATAAGTGAAAAGTTTAGAGAAAAAACATTTGAAAGCTTTAAATATGAAATAGATAGTGAAATTTTAAGAGCTTATACAAAAGTAGTAAATTACAGCAAAGATTTTGTAAGAGCTTTTGATAATAGCAAAAATAAAAGAGCTATCAATAAGATAAGCTCAATTATATTAGTTGGACAAGTAGGTTCTGGCAAAACTCACTTGTCAATGGCAATAGCTAACACATTATTAAGTAAAGGAATAAGCGTTATTTATATGCCTTTTAGGGATATTATAACACAAATAAAGCAAAACATTCTAGATGAAGAATATTATAAAAAATACATTTCAAGATACCAAAGAGCAAAAGTACTTTTAATAGATGACTTATTCAAGGGTAATATTTCTAAAAGTGATATTAACATTATCTTTGAAATAGTAAATTACAGATATTTAAATAATTTACCCATGATAATTAGCAGTGAATACGATATTAATTCTTTGTTACAAATTGATGAAGCTATAGGAAGTAGACTTATAGAAATGAGTGAAGAAAATATAGTTCAAATAAAAGGAAAAAAATTAAACTATAGAATATATAAGGGAAAATAAAGGAGAATTTTTATATGGGAATGTTAAATAACTTTTTTAATAAAGCTGTAAAAGAAAATATGTATCCTTTTGGTAGCAAAGAATGTGGAAACTTCTTAAGAGAAGTTTATAAAGATAGCATAGATGATACTATAATACTTACTGAAGGTATAAATTATAAATTAATAATATAAACTTCTACCATAAAAATAAGTGTTAGCATAGCTGACACTTATTTTCATGTCTAAGTATAGATAAATAATTATATATGATAAAATATAATTATAATAAAATAGACAAGCAATTATAAGGAGATAAATGTTAATGCTTTTATATCAAATAAATAATAATAAAATGGAAGAAATAAAAGAAAAGCCATTTAAAAAAGAAATAGAGCTTCATAAACTATGTGAAAATAATTTAGAAAATATATTTGGATTAAAATTTGTAAAAAGAGAGTTTAACTTTAACAACTTTAGATTAGATACACTAGCATTCGATGAAAGTAATAAATCCTTTGTAATTATTGAATATAAAAAGATATCTAACTTTAGTGTAATAGATCAAGGATACGCATACTTATCGTTAATGTTAAACAACAAAGCTGAATTTATACTTGAATATAATGAAAGCTGCAAAGAATCATTAAAAAGAGAAGATGTAGACTGGAGTCAGTCAAAAGTTATTTTCGTATCTCCAACATTTAATAACTATCAAAAAGAATCTATAAATTTCAAGGACTTACCTTTTGAATTATGGGAAGTAAAAAGATTTTCTAATGATACTATAAGTTTTAATAACATAAAGCCATCAAAAACTTCAGAATCTATTAATACGATAGCTACAACGAGTGAGCAAATAAAAACTGTTAATAAAGAAGTAGTAGTATATACATAAGAAGATCATTTAAATAAATCCTCAGAAGATATAGTCGAGTTATATAATACTATTAAAGAATTTATATTAAGTTTAGATGATAGCATAACTATAAAACCTAAGAAGTTAGAAATAGGATTTTCATATAAAAATAAGATAATTATAGATATACTTTTACAAAAGAAAGCTTTAAAGATATGGTTAAATACGAGATATGGAATGCTAGATGATAGTAAAGGTATAGCTAGAGATGTTACTAATATAGGCCATTGGGGAAATGGTGATTATGAAATACAATTATCAAATGATGATGAGTTAGAATATATTTTTAGTTTAATAAAACAATTATATAGAATAAAAAGTAAATAAATAATTAGACATATAAAAATTATTGGGGGGAGGATATAAAATGCAACTTTATTATGGTGGAAACACATTAAAAGAATCAATCAATAGTACTAGAGATATAAGTAAAATTAAGATAGCTGTTGCATATTTTTCTGAGTATGGGCTAAAGACTTTAAAGGATTTAATAAAGAATAATAATCTAAATAAAAATAGAGTAGAACTTTATTTATCTCCAGAATTTACAAATAAAAATCAAGGTAAAATATTAAAGGAACTTATAGATATTGCAAAGGTAAATATAGTTTTTGATGCTAAGTTTCATCCAAAGGTATATCTATTTGAGTGTAAAAATAAGAATAAATTAATATTTGGATCTTCTAATTTTACTCAAAATGGTATAGAAAATAATATTGAATTTGATTCTATTATGGAAATTGAAAATAATTCACTATATAAAACAAAGGTAGATTTATTTTTTGACCATTGTAACAGTAAATCTAAATTAGTGGATGAAGAGATTATTAAATAGTATGAAAGTATAGAATCAGAATTAGAAGAGTTAAGAAAAGTTCAAAAGAAAATAACTAAAAGAATTTATGCAAATGAAATGAAAGAGGATCCATTTGATGAAGATGATTACGATTTTACTAACTATTACTTTAAATACAGTGATTATGAAACATTTTTCACTAGAAATGAGAAAAAAGATGATATTAGTATAAATAAATGTAGAGCAGAAGTTAAAGAGAAAATTTTAGAAATACATAAAAATATTTATAGTAAGGTTAAAAAATTAGGAATTAATTGTCATTGGAGAAAAGATCATATTACGTCTTTAATAAGACCATGCACATATAATTATGGAAAAGTTGATTGGCTTGGGGTTAGATATGGGAAAACCGAGTCTGAAATTAAAGTACTAAATATGGGTACAGATAAAGGTGAAGGTTTAGGGTTTCAAAAACATGCATGCATTCAATATGCTATAAGTGCTGATGTATTTGAGGTTAATTTATTTCATTCAGTTCCTAATGATGCATTTGATAGAAGTACTATATATGAAAGATTAAAAAATGATAGATTTAGAAATAGTATAGAAAATGAGCTAAGTAATTTAAAAGGTCATGGATTTATATGGACAATAAATGAAAAAACATTTGATATTGATAAAGATGATATAAGTCAGTTTCATAAGTTTTATATAAGTAATGATTGTGAAGGTAAGTTTTCTTCTTTGAGTAAGGTATTTAACCCAGATGATGAAGAAATAAAAAGTTTAGATTCTATATGTGATATTGTATATAAGTATATAGAAATGCTAATTCCTTTATACAATTTAGTAAGTTATAGATTGAAATAAAAAAGTGTATTTAATAAAAATAAGGAGAATAATATGCAAACTAGTAAATGGACAGATGAAGAAGACTCTTTATTAAAAAAACTATATGAGGATAACATACCTGTAAAATCAATAGTAGAGATGATGAATAGAACTGAAGGAGCTATAAAATCTAGGGCTAGAAAATTAAAAATAAAAAAATCAAAAGAGTGGTCAGAGTATGAGGATAATATAATAAAAGACGGTTATGAGAATGGTGAAAGTAATGAATCTATAGGAAATAGAATAGGAAGGCATAAAAGTTCTGTTCAGCGTAGGGCTAAAGTATTGAACTTAAAGCATCCATCTAAGTGGAGTAAAGAGGAAGAAGAATTAATAAAAGAAGGCATAGAATCTGGTTTAACAATAAAAGATATAGCAACAAAGTTAGAAGGAAGAACAGAAGGTAGTGTATATTCAAAAGTAAAAAATATGGGATTAAGTGTATTAGAAAGATGGTCAAAAGAAGAAAATAAACTACTACATTTATATAATACTGATACTAGTATAGAAGAAATCTCAAGTATGCTTAATAGAACCATTAAAGCAATAAATTCAAAATTACATAAACTAGGAATAAAAAGAAAAAATGATGATTGGAGTGAAGAGGAAGATAATATACTAAGAGAATCTTATAATAATAGAGAAAAAATTAAGAGTATCGCTGATAAATTAGGAATAAGTGAAAATGGAGTAATTAATAGAGCTAAAAGATTAGGAATAAAACATGATAGTTATTGGGATATTGAAGAAGAAAATATATTAAGGGACTTGTATTCTAAAGGGTATACAAGCAATTATATTGCTCGGAAAATTGGAAGAACAGAATCTGCAGTATTTGCAAAAGCTCAAAGTTTAGGTTTAGTTCACCAAAAGTACTTTACGGAAAATGATATAGATATAATAAGAGAAGGTTACGAATTAGGTAAAAGTGTATCTGATATAGCACTGGAAATTGGTAAAAGTTACAAAGGTGTGTCATTTAAAGCAAGAGAATTAGGTTTTAGACATCCTAGATTAATAACAGAAGACGAAGATAGTGTAATAAAGCATGGATATAAAAATGGAGATGAGTTAAAAGACATAGCAAATAAAATAGGTAGAAGTGTTGGTGTTGTTCAGCAAAGAGCAGCATTATTAGGTATAACTACCCAAAAAGCTAGATGGTCAAATGATGAAGATGATGTTCTTATTGAATGTTATAAGAATGGAGAAACTTTAAAAGAAATATCTACTATTTTGGGTAAAAGTAAAGATGCAGTATGGGCTAGAGCTAATAGACTAGGGATAACAAATTCTATAAATTATTGGACCGAGGAAGAGGATAAAATCATTATTGAAGGATATAAGAATAAATCTAATATAAAGGATATAGCTATAAAAATAAATAGATCATATATAAGTGTTTTAAGTAGAGCTAATAATTTAGGTATAAAGTATCCAAATTATTTTACAGAAGAAGATGATAAATTAATAATTGAAGGATACGAAAATGGAGAGTCTATATTAGAAATAGCCAGTAAAATAGATAAAAGTATAGGTTGAACTGTATGTAGAGCTAAATTACTAGGTGTAAAACATGCTTGTTTTTGGACAGAGGAAGAAGATAAAATTTTAGAGGACTCATACAATAAAGGATATACATTAAAAGAAATATCAGAATTACTTAATAGAAGTAAAAGCTCTATTTCAGCTAGAGGGCAATTATTAGGCATAAAGAATATAAACTTTATAGATACTAAGGAAGCTAGAAAAAAGTATATAGAAGAAAAAGCTATTAAAGTTGGAAATAATATAGAAGTAGTAGAATGCAGCATAAGCGCAAATGCTACATGTACTTTTATCTGCAAGGAATGTAATAAAATTAATACAACTAAAAATAGTACATATTTATATATATTAAATTATAAAACTGAAGAACCACATAAAAAATGTAGTTGTAAGCATAAGACTTCAATTATGGAAGAATACATAGAAAAAATACTTTCAGAGCGAGGATACTTATATAAAACTGAGGCTAAAGTAGAGGGGCTTAAGAATAAATCATCTTTAAGAATAGATGCTGTTATTCTTAAAGATGAAAAATCAATAAGTAAAGACATTCTTAATGATAATGAGATTAGTTGCAGTATAGAGTTAGATGGGCAGTTTCATTTTAAAGAAACATCTTTTGGTAATGATTTAAAAGGACAATTAGAACGAGATGGTATAAAAAATGAATTTTCTATTGAAAGAAAAATACCACTTCTTAGAGTTCATTATGAAGATGGATTGAAGTATGATAAGTTAGAAAAAATAGTAGTAGATTTTATTGAAAATGTAAATTCAAAAAATATTGATAATGTAATAACTTATTCAGAATGTTATCCTGAGGACATGAGGATTCTAGTATCTTATGAGGAAATAAAGGAAGATATTATTTGATTTTATAACTTATTGAACTAATTAGAAATATTGTTTAAAACTTTGACAATATCTAACTCAAATCCATTAATATCATCAATACAAGAAATCTTATACTTAGTACCATCCTTAGGAGCATTATTCAACGAAATAAATAAACTAGCTCCATGGAAATGGAACCTAATAATCCACTTCCTAACATTATTAGTATAAAGAACTCCTAAATAACGCCCAGCAACTCTTTGACATATATTATCAACATCAGTATACTTAGATAACATATCTAAAACTAAATCATAAGCTTGAATCTCAAGGTCTAAAAGCTCTCTTTCTGATTTTTTAGAAGTTTCTTCCTTAATGTTATCATTAGGAATTTCTATATTATCCTCTGTAGTTTTATCTATACTAATTTCATTATAAGAATCATCTAATGTACAATCGCTATTAAACTTATTATTTAAAACATCTTGTATAATAGGTCTAAACTTGTTAATTATAGCACTTGTCTTTCTACCTTCATAGAAATTATCCAACACTAATTGAACAAACTCATCAGGAACTTGATTAATTAATTTATCAATACTTTCATATACACAATCATAATCTTGGTTATTAGATATAGTATCAATTAATTCTAGCTCATCAAAATTATTCTTAGAGAATCTATTTAAAAAATCAATAGATTTATCATCTAAATTATCTAAATTAACTGTTAAAAAAGGAGTAGTATCTAAAATATTAGCTTTTTCTAAATCAGTATAAAATCTATATTCAATTCCATTTGTTAAAATAGCAAACTTTGATTCTGTAGTAGTAAAATATCTATGTAACTGTCCTGTATGTTTGTCTAGATTTTCATAAACTGATTTGGCTTCTATTAATATAACAGGTTTATTATCTTTTATAATTGCGTAATCTACTTTTTCGCCTTTTTTTATACTATGATCTGCCACAAACTCAGGTACAAATTCCATTGGGTTAAATACATCGTAACCTAATAAGTAAAAGAAAGGCATTATTAAAGCTGTTTTTGTTGCTTCTTCAGTGGATAAAGAATCCTTTAAAGATACAGCTCTATTACTAAATTCATGTAACTTCTTTGTAAAACTCATAGTCAATCTCCTTTAATGCTAATGTAACGGCGTAAAAAATATTATTTTCTCGTTCTATTATAGAAGAAAACCGTTTTTTTATCAATTAGAACGGGAAAATTTAGAGATTATATTTAATATTAAAATTGATAGTATTCAAATATATAACTACAAATAAACAAATAAGGACAAAAAATGACAAAAAGTATATTGTATAATTACAATATAGAACAAACTTTAAGTAAAGAGAACTATGAAAAATAATCAAGGGGACAAAATAAATGTTAAAAAGAGCAATAAAAGTACTGACAAACAAACCAACAGAGATAACAGGACCAGTATTCACAAAAGAATACAACAAAGAAAACAAACAAATAACAGATCTAGAAAACTTATTAAAAGTAACCGATGAAAACACAAGAAAGAGCATAGAAAGAGACATAAAAAAGCTAAAATACGGTCAAATTGGAGAAAACAACGTATACTACGAACTAAAAAACAGCTTCATACCAATGGTGTGCTTACACGATCTAAGAATAGAATATAAAGGAATGGTAGCACAAATAGATTTTATAGCAATAACATCAAAATACATATACGTAATAGAATGCAAGAACCTAGTAGGGAACATAAAAATAACAAAAGATGGAGAATTCATAAGAAGTATAAAAAACTCATATGGAAAAGTCGTATCAACAGAGGGGATGTATAGTCCAATAGTTCAAAATGAAAGACATATAAACATAATAAAGGAAATTCTAAAAGAAGAGCTTAAATATAAATTTAAACTAACAAGAATAGAATCGCTAATAGTAACAGGAAATACAAAAACAATAATAAATAAAAAAGATGCTCCAAAATCTATTAGTGAAAAGATAATAAGACATGATCAATTAATAGAAAGAATACAAGCAGAACAAAAAAATAAGAAAATTGATTGGACATTTATAGAAGAAGATATGATGAATATATCAGAGTGTTTAATGAAATATCATAAAGAAATTACGTATGATTATGATAAAAAATACTCAATGAAATCAAATGATAAAATAGATATAAAAGTAAAAAGTGAAGACGAATTAAGATCAGAACTTAAATCATACAGACTAGCTATTAGTAAAAAAGAAGAGATTAAACCATTTATGGTATTTAATAATGAAACTATGGAAGAACTTATTTCTAATAGACCTAAAGATTTAGATGAATTAAAAAATATAAAAGGTTTTGGAACTGTAAAATGTGAAAAGTATGGAACTGATTTAGTTGCAATGATGTTATAGCATACAAAGATCATTACAAATATAAATAAGACAATTTTAACAACGGGGGAGAATTATACATGCTATATTACATATTTTTTATTTATGTTTTTGCTTTAATTATTTTAGTTAGCATAAGGAATACAAAATCAAATAAAATAAAGGGAAGTTCAACTTATAAAGAATTAAATCTGAAAATAGAAAAATTCATAAGTGAATTTGAAAAAGCTAAAAGTGGATACTTTACAAATTCTATAAAAGTAAAAATTATAAATGAATATAAAGACATATATAAACTAACAAGAACTAATAAATATAAAAAATTAAATAATGTAAATATAAATAAATTCAATGAGATATATAGGAATTTAGACAAATTAGTAAGAGAATATAATAAAACTTATATTAATAAAGAGCTACTAGAACATAAAGACTTACTTGATAATATAGATGGTAAATCTTTAGATAAACAACAAAGAGAAGCAGTAGTAGTTGATGAAGATAATAATTTAGTATTAGCAGGAGCAGGTAGTGGTAAAACACTTACAATATCAGGCAAAGTTAAATATTTAGTAGATGCAAAAAATATAAAAGCAGAAGAAATATTATTAATTTCATTTACAAAAAAAGCTGCAGAAGAGATGAATGAAAGAATATCTCAAAAACTAGGACTTAATGTAGAGTCTAAAACTTTCCATAAGTTAGGTCTAGATATTATAAAAGAAAAAAGAAAGAAGTCTCCAGATATATCAGATAGTTTAAATAAAGTAATTAATAACTATTTTAAAGAAGCTGTATACAAAGATAAAGCTAACTTAAATAATTTGATGGGATTCTATGGATGTTATATAGATATACCAAAGGATCTAGATGATTTTGAAAACTTGGGAGAATACTATAAACATTTTAATAGTAGTAATTTTACAACTATAAAAGGTAAGCTTGAATTACAAAATATAAATAAAGCTGAGGAACAAAAACTAAAGATAGATAAAAAAACTATAAATGGAGAGCAAGTAAAGAGTATAGAAGAGGTAATAATAGCTAACTATCTTTACTTAAATGGAGTAAAATACATATATGAATATCAGTATCCTTATGATATAGAAGATAACTATAGAAAAATATATAGACCTGATTTTTATCTTCCAGATTATGATGTGTATATAGAACATTTTGGTGTTAATAAGGATTATAATGCACCATGGTTAAGTGAAATAGAAGAGCAAAAGTATGTAGAAGGTATACAGTGGAAAAGAGAATTACATAAATAAAATAAAACAAGATTGATTGAAACTTATTCTTATTATAATTCAGAAGGTAGATTATTAAGTGAATTAGAGCAAAAGTTAAGTAAATTGGGTATTGAGTTTAAATCAGTAGATTGTGAAGATATATATAATACTATAATAAAGAATGAAGAAGATAAATATTTTAAAGAATTTAGAAAGTTAATAGCTACATTTATAGGGTTATTTAAATCTAGAGGATATACATTAAAGAATTTTGATGATTTATTATTAAAAGCAAAACAGATAAAAAGCCCATATTTAAAAGAGAGAAGTATATTATTTTTAAATATAATTAAACCAATTTATGTAGAATATCAAAAGTCACTATCAGATAATCTAGAGATAGATTTTAATGATATGATTATTGAAGCTACTGAAATAGTTAGAAAAGATGAAGTTAAATTTAATTATAAATATATAATAATAGATGAATATCAGGATATATCTCAAAGTAGATTTGAGTTAATAAAAGAAATAAAAAGACAAACTAATGCTAAGCTTATGTGTGTAGGTGACGATTGGCAATCTATATATAGGTTTACAGGTAGTGATATAGATTTATTTACTAATTTTAAAAAGCATGTAGGATATTATGAATTATTAAAAATAGAAAAGACTTATAGAAATTCACAACAGTTAATTGATATAGCTGGTAAATTTGTTATGAAGAATAAGATACAATTAGTTAAAAATCTTAAGTCAGATAAACAAAACAAAGTACCTATAAGAATACTTCAGTATACTGATGATATATCAAAGGGTATAAGTAAGGCAATTAAGGATATAGTTAAAAATTATGGAGAAGGGTCAAGTATAACTATATTAGGAAGAAATAATTTTGATATTAATGTATTGGAAAATGATGTATTATATAAAGTTATAAAAACAGAAAATGATGTTATTATAAAATCAAAGCTATATCCAAATGTATCAATAAATTATCTTACAGCTCATAAATCAAAGGGATTAGAAGCTGATAATGTTATTATAATAAATCTGCAAAATAATATAACAGGATTTCCAAATCAAATGACAGATGATCCAGTGTTAGATTTAGTATTAACAAAGTCTGATAATTTTGATTTTGCAGAAGAGCGTAGATTATTTTATGTAGCTTTAACTAGAACTAAAAATACATCTTATTTAGTTATTCCAGAAAGTAATTCTTCTGTATTTTGTGATGAATTAATCAAGGAATTCAATATTAATGTTGAAAGAGTAGATGATTTAAATTTAAAAGAGAGAATTGCATGTCCTAAGTGTATAGATGGTAAATTAGTTAAGAGGTTTGGTTCAGATAAGAAAGGCTTTGTAGGATGTACTAATTATCCAATGTGTGATTTTACAAGTAAGTCAACAGACATACTTGCAAGTGGTATAGTTTGTAGTAGTTGTGGAGGCTATATGGTTATTAGAAGTGGTGTTAAGGGTAAGTTTTTAGGATGTACTAATTACCCTCATTGTAAAAATACACAAAGGTATGAAGATGAGGTATATTTAAAGGATATTGTTTCATAAAAATATGAGCTAGCATTCTAATAAAATGCTAGCTTTAAATTATGCTTTTAAGTAAAAATATTATAATTAAATATACAAAAATATTAAATTTGGAAAGATTAAATATAAAGAATATAAGTAAGTAACAAAAGGGAGATATATTTATATGAATATACATGACATATTAAATAAAATAATGAATGATTATCTAAAAAAGATAAAAGAAGAAAATTGTAACTCACAAAGTTCAATGTATCAGTTAGTAGTAAATGAAACAAAACAAATAATAACAAAAGATATAGAGCAAATGAACATAATAGACATGGAATTAGAAGTTAAGTCATCTTGTGGTAAGGGTGGATGGACATATAATCCATGGATAGCCATATTTAATCCTAAAATAACAAAAACAATACAAGAAGGAGTGTATATAGTATATTTATTTAGTAGAGATATGAAGAGAGTGTATCTAACTCTAAATCAAGGATATACGAATTTACAAAATAAACTTGGAAAAAAAGATTCTAAGTTAGAAATGATAAAGAAGCGTGATTACTTAAGGAGCAAACTTAATAAATATGATTTTAAAGATGATAATAACATAAATGTAGAAAAACCAGAGTATGAAGAAGGATGTATTTTTTATAAACAGTATAACCTTGGATCAATACCTTCAGAAGAAGCTTTATTACATGATCTAGAAAATATGATAGAGATTTATAAGGAATATTATTATAATATATTTTTAACAAATAATGAGGCAGAGTGCTTTTTTAATGAAATGAAAAATACTAAAATGTCTAAGAGTTATAAAATTCCATTGTTATATGCATTTTATAATGATGGAGATATAAAGTTAAAGATAAATGATAATGATATATTAAAATCATTTGAACAGTTTTATAAGAGAGATGAATTTAAAGATGATTTAAGTATTAATATAGATAATATAAATTATGATGAACAAGAGCAAAAGAATCTTCTAAAAATAGCGAAGGATAATCCAATAAAAAACTTCTTAAAAAATACATCACAATATTTTTATGAAGAAGAAGAGCTATTTTGTTTGAATGAAGTATTAAGACCCTATATAAAAGATGAAAGTTTTAAATTGAAATTTAAAGAAGTATTAGAAACTTTAGAGTCTTTATATCTAAGAAGAAAAATAAAAAATGTAGCGGAGCCAGATATGATAAATAAAAAATATTTAGTTGAGTGTATAGAGAAATATATTAAGAGTAAAGGGTATACATATGAATATAATCAATTATCAAATCTATATCTATCACTAAAAACAAAACCATTTGTAATACTAGCGGGAATAAGTGGTACGGGAAAATCAAAAATAGTACAACTTCTAGCTAATTCACTAGGAGCAACATCAGAAAATAAACAATTTAAAACAATAAGTGTAAGGCCAGATTACAATGATAGTACGGAATTAATAGGATATAAAAATTTAAATGATGAGTTTATACAAGGGACCTTAACAAAAGTAATAGCCGAAGCATCAAAAGAAGAAAATAAAAATAAACCATACTTTGTATGTTTAGATGAAATGAACCTAGCAAGAGTAGAATACTATCTAAGTGATTATCTAAGTATAATAGAAAGTCGCAAAAAAGTAGATGGAGAAATAATAACAGATAATATAGTAGATGAATATAAAATAAAGCTATATATACCAGATAACCTATATATAATAGGAACAGTAAACATGGATGATACAACATTCCAATTTAGTAGAAAAGTACTAGATAGAGCAAATACAATAGAATTTTCCGATGTAGACTTAGAAAATCTATTTCCAGAAGAAATACAAGAAGAACAAGAAGCACTACAAGTTGATAATAACTTCTTAAAAACAAGTTATCTAAAGACTATAGACATAGAGCAAGAATACAGAGAATATGCAAAAACTATAAATAAAAAAATAATAGAAATAAATGAAATACTAAAAATATCACAAAAACAATTTGCATATAGAGTAAGAGATGAAATCATATTCTATATGATAGAAAATAAAAAATCACAATTACTAGAAGATGATTTAGCATTTGATTATCAAATAATGCAAAAAATACTTCCAGCTATAGTAGGTAGTGAATATAGTATATGTGAAGTTTTAATAAAATTATTCAACTTTGTATGTGATAAAAAAGTAATAGAAGAGATAGATATAGAAGAAGCAGAAAACTATATAAAAAATGAAAATGTAAGATATGAAAATAGTGCTAAGAAAATACTATATATGCTAAAAGGATATCAAAATGATGGATACTGTAGTTACTGGTATTAATAAAGATATATTAAAAATATCAACAAATGACTTTACAATATATTTATCTGGAAATATTGAAAATAAAAAATTTAGAGCTACTAATAATCATAAAGATATAACTTCATATATAAGTGTAGAATCACAATATTATGATGTAGAAACTTACTCATTAAACAGCTTTAAAGAATTAGAACTTAATGATACAAACTTCATGTATCCTAGTTTTTTTGAAGATGGAAGTTATAATATATATTTAGAGAATAATAGTAAATCTCACTTTGAAATATATCATACAGACAAAGAGATAAGAGATAACATAGTATCAAGACGTAGAGATGTGTATGGATCTTTTAAGTTTAACGGAGACATAGGATATTCTACATTTAAAGTATTAAAGGATAATGCTATAGTATTAACATTTACAATACAGGTATTTCCATCAAAATTAGATTACTTGGATGATTACAATGAGATTCTAAGAGATATAAATGAAGAAATAAACTCATTAGTGTTTGAGTTTATTTCCAAAACTTTCTCAAGAGTAGAAATAAAGGATGTAAAGAATCAAACTAACTTAGAGTTTATAACTATACTTAACAGCATTTATGAAAACTTAGAAAAAGCTATTAAGAGAATAGAAAATCATCCTAAGCATGGTGTTATAAAAGAGCTTAATTTAAAAAATGAAAATAAAGCTAAAAGAATATGTGTTAAAGATACTATAAAACATAAAAGAAAAAATCAAAATTCAAATAATGTAGTAGAAGTAAAAAAGAAAACAACTTTTGATATATATGAAAATCAGCTTGTAAAGGATATAATAAGCAAAACTATAAAAAAGATAAAATGTGTAAAAAAAGAAATAGAGAAATCAAAGAATAAAGACCATATTTTTTATAAGAAGTTATCATTTTATGAATCTAAATTAAATAATCATTTGAATACATTTTTTAAGGATATAAGCGATATAAAGAGTAATAAGTCTATGACTTTAGCATTTAAAATGGCAAGTGGATATAAGGAAGTGTATTACTACTATAATTTATTATCCAAGGGCCTTGATATATGTAGTGGTGTATATGATATCAATTATAAAAAGCTTTGGAACTTATATGAGATTTGGTGCTATATAAAGATACATAATATTATAAAAGAATTAGGCTATAAAACTAAGAATTCATCAATGATACAAGTTACTTCAAATGGGTTAACTTTATCATTATTACAGAATAAAAAATCAAAATGTATATATGAAAATGATAAAGGTAATAAGTTAGAACTTTGGTACAATAAGCCTTATTATGGATTACCAACTACTAATCAAAGACCAGATACAGTACTTTGTTTAAAGAGTGATAAAAATTCTGATAGAGTTTATTTATTTGATGCTAAATATAGATTATATATAGATAACAATGGGGTTATAGGACCTATGGAAGAAGATATAAATGTTATGCATAGATATAGAGATTCTATAGTTAGTGAAAATAAAGATGAGAACTATTATAAATATGAAACATATGGAGCATATGTAATGTTCCCTTGTAGTGATGAAGAATCTTATAAAGAACATAAATTTTATAAGAGTATAGATAAGGTTAATATAGGTGCAATACCTATGCTTCCAGGTTCAACATCACTTATGAAGAAACATATATGCAAATTAATAGATGAATCATATATAGAAGCTATAAATAATAATCCTATATTTGATGAAGAAAATGATTATTATAAGTTTAAGAATAAAAATGTAATGATAGTTAATGTAAAAGATAAAGAACATTTTGATGCATATAAAGAGCATAATTTTTACCATATACCAAAAAGTACCTTATCTAAGGTTGATATTAATGTACAGTATTTAGCATTTTATCAATCTAAGAGAAGTTTTAAGGCTGATAGTGGAATTTATTATTTTGCTAAGATAAAGGATGTATATGAATACAAAAGAGGTAATTGTTTAGAGCTTAAATGTAGTAATAAATCTAAAATAGATGATATATATATAAGATTTAATCTTGAGAAGTTTGAAAAAGTAGGTCCTATTGATATAGTAGAATACGGCCCAGTTACATTTAATTATACTACTATGTATTTACTAAAAAATGCAGAAACTATGCATGAGTTGTATTTGAATAATAGGAAAGAAATTGAAGTATATAAGGTTTTAAAAAGTTTTAGTAAGAAAAATAATCTTATTTTAAAGAAAGAAAAAGGTGGATTTACTATAGGAGAGAATTATGTCAGAGTTATAAACAATAAAATTATAAAACTTAATGATGAAATTATTGATGATTTAGAGAGAGCTTTATTAAATTTAAGATAATTTTATATAAAAAATAAACATAGTTTAAGTTTTCACAACATAGATATTATAGGTAAGATTTTTTATATTATGGAGGTTTACAAAATGAGTAATTCAAAAAAGTTTCTTATATGTAGTGTCTGTGGAAATATGGTCGGAATGATAGAAGATAAAGGACCTAAACTAGTATGTTGTGGAAAAAAGATGAATGAGCTAGTAGCAAATACAACAGAAGCTTCAGTAGAAAAACATATACCAATAGTAAATATAGATAACAATAAAGTAAAAGTACAAGTTGGAAGTGCACTACATCCTATGACTCAAGAGCATCACATAAGCTGGATATATCTTTTAACAACACAAGGTGGGCAACGTAAATCTTTAGAAATAGATAGTGATCCAATTGTAGAATTTGCATTAACTGAAAATGATAAATTATTAGAAGTATATGCATATTGTAATCTTCATGGATTATGGAAATTAGAATTATAAATAAAATTTAAAAGTTTAAATATATTATAAAGATAAAAATATAGGGGTACATAATTAATGTACCCCTATATTTATGTAGGATATGCAATTTAAAGTGTAATTGGTATTGCAATATGATAAAAAAGCTAAAAGAATGAATTTGAATGCAGAGGATTATATGGGTAATAGATTATATCTATAAATTTTAATAGTAATAAATGGACAAATATGAATATATTAACTGATAAGTTTTAATAAAATACATATATACAAACTATATTTAGTTTTAGTATAATGTTGTGTATTGTCATATATAGGGAGGGCTTAATAAATGAAATCAAGGTTTGAAGGCGGACTACTTGGGCTTATAGGTGTTAATATACTAGCATATTTTATAACTCTTATAACATTTGGATTAGCTACACCATGGGCTATGTGTATAAAGTATAATTGGGAAGCTAAGAATACAGTTATAGAAGGAAGACGATTAAGATTTATAGGTAAAGGATCTAGTCTATTTTTACATTATATAAAATGGTGGATACTTACTATAATAACTTTTGGTATATATGGATTTTGGTTATATATAAAATTATTACAATGGAAAACTGAAAATACTATATTTGAAGATAAATAAAAAGATTCTAATTGGATACTGTATCCAATTAGAATCTTTTTATTTAGGCTATATTATATAACTTGGTAGTTAATTATATTATATAATGCGAATAAAAAATAAGATGTTTTGTAATTTTAAATAGAATAGTAACTAATAAGTGTGACAAAGTTACATATAAAAATATGTAAGGATGATATTATAGATATAGAATAGATAATAAAAAAGATTAACAAAGGAGATAAAAAATGACAAAACCATCAGTTTACCATAGTCAGGGATATACTTGTGCAGAAGCATTAATAAAATCTTACAATGAAGAACATAATACAGATATACCAGTAGCAATTGGAAGTGGAATGGGTACTGGTATGACAGTAGGAAGTTTATGTGGTGCTGTAAATGCTGCGGCAATGATAGTAGGATATATAAAAGGAAGAGAAAGTAATGAAAATAAAAATGAGGCTAGAGGTTATGCTAGAGAATTAATGAGTAGAGTAAGAGAAAATTTTAATTCTGAAATCTGTGCAGATCTTAAAAAAAGTAAAATAAGTTGTGCAGAGATAATTGAATTTTCATATGAAGCTTTAAATGAGATACTAGACAAATAGAGGAGGCATCAATATGGGATTTTTTTCAAATATATTTGGAAGTAGAAACTATACTAATATCAATAATGAAGAGTTACAAAGTATAATCAAAAATAATAAAAATGCTTTAATATTAGATGTTAGAACTATTGGAGAATTTAGAAGTGGTCATATTCCTAATGCGAAAAATATACCAGTTCATGAATTAAATACACAGATAAACAATTTGGATGCTTATAAAAATGATGATATTATAGTATATTGTGCATCTGGAGGTAGAAGCTCCAGTGCTGCAAATATTTTAAATAAGAATGGATTTAACAAAGTATATAACTTAGGTGGAATAGGGAAATATAAAGGTAAATTAACATAATTGAATGTAAAGGAATTCAGAATTTTAACATATTATTATAGTAAGTTATAGAAACAACCACATCTTATAATTCAATGTATTGAATTATAAGATGTGGTTGTTTTATGCCATACTTATCAAGAAGATGGCTAACAGAGCTTTTATTTATAATTATTATTTAACATTTTTTAATTATATTATTTTCAAATCCACCTCTAGCAGATTTTTTATTATTTCGAACTTCTAAAACTTCATCTTCACTATATCTATACTTTTTATCAATAGCAAATAGAACTTCCATAACATCAGCAATTTCAACTTCACACTTTTTACCAGATTCTTTGATAATCTCAGGAATTCTATCTCTAATTAATTTATTATAAACTTTCATAATAAACCTCCTAAATAATATAAAAAAATTATAAATCCTCTAAAAATGAATGTAAAAAAATGATAGTATATAGTTATAAGTAAAATATGAGTGTATGAAATAATATTAAATATAAATTGTATAACAGGAAATTACTTAAACAGAACATTATCATCGGCACTGTATATGATAAAAGAGATATTAGGAGATAAAGTAGATTTTGTACTAAATTAAGTCAATAATTTAATATAAAAAGGAGGAATTTATGAACTGTATATTTTGTAACATGGAAGATAATTACATACTTGAGAATAAACTAGCTTACGCAATTTATGATAAATACCCAGTAGGAATAGGTCATATGCTATTCCTACCGAAAAGACACGTAAAAGACTTCTTCCATATAACAAAAGAAGAAAGAGAAGCTATATTTAATCTAATAGATGAAGGAAAAAACTATTAGATGAGAAATACTCTCCAGACGCATACAACATAGGAGTAAACTGTGGAGAATACTCAGGACAAACAGTAATGCACGTCCATGTACATCTAATACCAAGATACAAAGGAGACACAAATTCACCACAAGGTGGAGTAAGATGAGTAATACCAGAAAGAATGAAGTACTAAAAAAGGATGTAGATAAATGAAAAAAGACATATACAAAAAGTTAGATGAATTAAACATAAAATATAAAATACTAAAACATAAAGAAGTATTTACCGCTGATGAATTTTACGAAGCAACTAAAGATATGCCAGGATATCACTGTAAAAACTTATTTTTAAAGAACTCAAATAAAAGTAAAAACTATTTATTAGTAGCAAAACATGATAAAAATGTAAACTTAAAAGATATAAAAGCACAAATAGGAAGTACTAGACTTTCGTTTGATTCACCAGAAAATTTATACGAACTATTAAAGGTAACTCCAGGAAGTGTAAATCCATTTAGTATTATAAATGATGTAAATAGTAAAGTAGAGTTATTAATAGATAGTGATTTGCTAAATGGTGAAAATCTTAATTTTCATCCATCTATAAATACAGAAACATTTAATATATCAGGAGAAGATTTTAATAAATTTTTAGAGCATATTAATAATAATGTTATAAAAGTAAATATTATATAAAAATGAGAAACATTTTATTAGTATATAAAAAAATAATATAAAATTAGTATCAAATAACTAATAAGTGCATATAATAATATATGTAGTAACATACAAATAAATTAAAAGGTGTCTAGAAATAGATTTTAGGAGTATTTTTTATGAATAATGGAACAGTGAAATGGTTTAACAATGAAAAAGGATTTGGATTTATATCAGTAGAAGGTGGAGATGATGTATTCGTACATTTTTCAGCTATACAAACTGACGGATTTAAATCTTTAGAAGAAGGTCAAAAAGTAAACTTTAATATAGTTAAAGGTGCTAGAGGTCCTCAAGCTGAAAACGTAACTATATTATAATATATATGTTCGTGGAAAAGACACATTGTGTGTCTTTTTTTATGTCTATAATATACTTAACTTTTCTATTGTTTATTTATAAATAGGATATGTTTAATATGGTGTTGATATTAGGAACAATTTTAATAATAAAAAAGTAGGGGTATACCAAATCATATAACTCCTACTTTTTTGTTCGTATTATATTAACATTGTGGATTAAATATTATTTTTTTTATTGGCTTGTATAAAAACAACATAATAATAAAACTTATTATAATTACTGTAAATACTGCATTGTATCCATAAGTAGTGTATTGTATTATACTTTGACCAGAGTCTCTTGATATAAGTTCCCCTGTTATTGAAGTAATCATAGTAGGCTTAATTATAAAAAAAGATAATGCTCCTATAATACCTGAAATTATAATTGAAAGAAATGCATGATGCTTATATTTGTAACTATTCATATTTTTACCATATAACATAGCCTATAAATTATATAAAAATTTATGATATAACTTTAGCAATTTCTTTATTATTTAATAGAAAATTAATTAAAATTGGTATAAATATTAATTGAATTATCATACCTGGTATAGCAGGAAAAAGCCCTGAAGCAACGTAAGTTATTGGACTTACCTGCGGAGCTAAAGTTAAAGAAACTACAAATGCACCAGCTATAGCAAAGAGTCTACCTACAACCATTGCACAAATAAGAGAAATATATACCTTATTAGTTTTAGAAAAAACTAATCCAGTCACTAATCCATAACCACAAAGTTCAAATGCAATAATAGGCATTACAGGAACTAATGGTGGCATACTAGTTAATAAACCACTAAGTATAGGTGTTATTATACCAACAGCAGCACCAAGTGCAGGTCCTAGAAAATATCCTGCCATTAAAACTGGAATATGCATTGGTAAAAATACAGATCCTCCCATATTGAATATATGGAATATCATAGGTAAAATAACTCCAAATGCTACAAACAATCCTGATAATACTAATTTTTTTGCTTTCATAATAATCCCCCTGATTAATTAAAATAATTTTATACTAAATGTAAATTCTAGCTATTTTGTATTACAATATAATACATTTCATCGTCTTCAAATGCTTCAATTACATTCAAAGAAGCATTTATAAATACTTCTTTTTGTTTACTAACTTCCATTAAAAGTGATTCATTAACACGCTCATCAGCATTTTTATGTAGATTGTTTAGAAACTTTCTACTATTAGAATGAGCAATCATCAAGATACCATTATTACGTAAGTTATTTTTTACAAGTTTTGATATAGTGTTTGTTTTATCTTCTAAATGAGGATACATAGAATAAAGAATTATTTTATCATACTTAGATTCTATATTTTCATCTTCTACATCTACTAAATCAAAGTGAACATTAGGTATTTTCTTAAATTTTTCACATGCAATATCTAGCATACCCTTAGAAATGTCAACTCCTCTAATTAAACCATTAGGTGATAGTTTAATTAAAAATGGTATTAACACTCCTGTACCAGTACTTACATCGAGTATAGTGTCGTCTTCTTTTAGTTTTAACTTACTTAGAATATAATTGATTTTACTTTCATTAACTTCAATCATATTATCCCAATTTTTAGCTACTGAATCAAAAAAATCTACCTGTGACATATAATCCCCCCTTTTTGCACAAAAAAAGGCCCTAAAGATTAAAAACCTTCATGGCCTTATTACAAATATTTCATTAATAAAATAGTAGCACAGCTATAATTATTTAGCAATAAAATGATGAAAGAAATGTTTTATAGCTTTTTTATAGCATATTTTATTTAGATTAAAGTAAAGAAGAGAATAATTTTGAGAAACCTTCTTTAATTTTTACATAATTACTTCTATTATTATATTCTTCTAAAGTTAATCTATTAGACAGTAACATATCTTTTTCAAACTATTCACGTTGTTTTTTAGCAATGTCTTCACAATAAATTAAAGCATTTACTTCAAAGTTTAATTCACAACTTCGTGTATCCATGTTTGCAGTACCTATTGAGCACACCCTATCATCTATGACTACAGTTTTAGAATGAAGAAATGCATTTTTATCATAATGATAGATTTCAATGCCGAAGTTTAATAATTCTCCTGCATAAACTAAATTAGCCCAATAAACGAATGGATGATCACCTTTGCCAGGAATCATTATTTTTATATCAACACCAGAAATAGATGCAAGTTTTAAGCTATCAGCTATGCTTTGATCTAAAATCAAATATGGTGATTGTATATAAATATAATCCTTAGCTTTTTGAATCATTTCTAAATATGACCATTTAATTTCATATCTATTGTATGGATTTGGACCACTTGATATTATTTGTATTCCAGGTTCTGAGTAATTAAAATCATATATAGTATTAGATTTAAAATCTTTTAATACAGAAGTTAAGTCTATATTTTCTTTAGTTGCATAGTTCCAATCAGATAAGAATCTTAAGTTTAAATCTTTAACAGCACTTCCATCAAATTTTATATGAGTATCTCTCCAATAACCAAATTTAGGGTCTTTACCTAAGTATTCATCACCAACGTTGAATCCTCCAACAAAACCAATTTTATTGTCTATAACAATGATTTTTCTGTGATTTCTAAAATTCATATTTAGGTTTACTAGTTTTAGTATAGCAGGGAAGAACTCACCAGTTTTTACGCCAGCATCTATTACAGATTTTAATTTTTTATTTGTAAGAGATCTACTACCTACTGAATCATATAATAATCTAACTTCAACACCTGACTTTGCTTTTTCTTTTAATATTTTTAATATTTGAGAACCGATTTCATCATCTTTAAAGATATAAAATTGTATATTTATACTTTTTTCAGCTTTTCTTAGACTATCTAAAATTTCATTAAATAATTCTTTACCATCAAAAAATAATTCTACTTCGTTATTGTTTCTATAAGGTGAATACTCCATAGATTCTATGGCTCTAATTATTTCATAATTACTAGAATTTTTAATACTATCATTAGAAATTCTCATCTGATCTAATTGATCTGTATATGTTTTAAAAAATTCCATTTTAGATTTTTTCATTATGAATATATCAGATTTCTTAATCTTTCTACCAATTAGTAAGAAAAGTATAAAGCCTATATAAGGCAATAGAGTTAAAATTAATGCCCAGGATATTATACTATTAGCTGAACGTTTTTCTTTAAAAATCATATATATGATTGTTATTATATTTAAAATATGAACTAATATAGATAAAGTGGCAATAATCATAAATTTAGTATCCTTTCAAATGGAGTTAAACTTTTTTATATATAAATTATGATAGCCTTTAAATTTAAATTTATGTAAAAAGACTAATTGAGGTATGTTTATGCATATACTAGTATGTGAAAGCTTTATTAATGAAAAAGTTGGATAGGAATAAGGAGGAGCACCATGATAGAAAAATTTGATATCAATATAACGCCCTTTCAGCTAGAAAGAACAATGCATATTTATTTACCAGATGATTATTACGATAGTGAAGAAAGATATCCTGTTATGTATATGTATGATGGTCATAATTTATTTAATGATAATGATGCAACATATGGAAAGTCGTGGGGGCTATCAGATTTTTTAGATAACTATGATAAGAAGTTTATTATTGTTGGAATGGAATGTAATCATACTGGAAATGAAAGATTAAATGAATACTGTCCTTATAATATAGAAGATGAGTCTATAGGAAAAATTAATGGAAGAGGACAACAATTAATGGATTGGGTAGTTAGTGAGTTAAAGCCATTAATTGATAATATATATAGAACCTATCCGTCTAGAGAGTACACTGGAATTGGAGGAAGCTCTATGGGTGGGCTAATGGCATTGTATACTATTATAAAATATAATAAGTATTTTTCTAAGGCTGCATGTTTATCACCATCTATATTTTTATGTATGGATGAATTGAATGAGGAATTAGAGTCATCTATAATTGACTCGAATACTAGAATTTATTTTAGCTTTGGAACAAGGGAAGTAAGAAATATGGATTTGATTTTAGATTATATAGGTTATTTTGATGATTATTTTACTCATTACAATGCAAGTAGCTATGTTTATATAGCTAAAAATGGAAAACATAATGAATCAACATGGGAAAAACAAAATAAAATTTATTTTGACTTTTTATATGGTATGTAGTTAAATAATTCTCTAAACTTAATATAGAAATTAATTATTAACAAAGTGGATTTTTATAAGCAATTCCTTTTATAAATACAAAAACCTTATTACCGAATTTTTCATAATTACTAATTTTAAATCCAGAATTCTACTTGTTAGTTATTTTATAATTCCAACTATGGGAGGATGGATGCTAGGATATATTGATGAAAAAATATATAATGGTTCTATAGTGCCAAGTATATTACTACATGGTATAGTTAATTTTGGAAGAGATATTATGCTTATATTTTAAGGTACAATTTTAAAATATTATGAATAATCTATAGTAAGTTATAGAAGTAACCACATCTTAGAGATTAATGTATTAAAAAGTCTAAGGTGTGGTTGTTTTTATGCCATATTTATCACTAAGAGGGATAGCATAGCCTAATTATAATATAAATTGTTCACAATATATAACAATTGTGAACTAATTTATATTGTTTATCATGAAGTTATCTAACATAGCCATAAAATATTATATAAGATAATAAACAATTAATCCTCCTACGTTTAAAAATAGATATAGAGGGATTAACATTTATTTTTAGCAACTAACGAAGTTGTTGGCTATATGAAGTTATTCGACCACACAGTGGCAATCTAAGCGAATTTTTTATAAAGAAGTTTCTCTTAAAACTAAATCTTCGTTTCTCTCAATAAAATGTCTAATAGACCATTCATTTTGTAATAACAATACTGAATTGTCATTTTTATCTTCGACTAATAATGTCTCCATTGGCATTGAAAGCCTACCATATTTAGAAAGATCATTTTCAATCCAACGTACATAGCGATAAGGTAGTGAATTCATTAGAATCTCAACACCATATTCTTGTTTTAGGCGATATTCTAAAACTTCAAATTGAAGAATTCCAACTACACCTATAATAAGTTCTTCCATACCAGAATTAGGTTGTCTGAATACCTGTATAGCACCTTCTTCTGATAACTGTGTAATACCCTTCACGAACTGCTTTCTCTTAAGAGCATTTTTTGTAGAAACTCTTGCAAAATGCTCAGGAGCAAATTGTGGTATACCAGTGTATTGTAAATTTGATTGTTTTTCACTTAATGTATCACCAATATTAAATATACCTGGATCATGTATACCTATAATGTCCCCTGGATAAGCTGAGTCTATAATAACACGGTCTTGTGCTACAAACTGTTGAGGTTGAGATAGTTTAACCTTTTTGTTTCTTTGTACATGAGTTACTGTCATACCTTTTTCAAATTTACCAGAGCAAATTCTAAGGAATGCAATTCTATCTCTATGATTTTTATCCATATTAGCTTGAATTTTAAATATAAATCCTGAGAAGTTATTAGAATTAGGATCAATATCACCTAAATTACTACTACGAGGACTTGGCGGTGATGTTATTTCTAGGAATGATTCTAAAAATGGTTCTACACCAAAGTTAGTAAGAGCACTTCCGAAGAATACAGGCGTCAATTCACCCTTTAATATTTCATCTAAATCAAAATTATCTCCAGCAATATCTAAAAGTTCAATATCTTCTAGTAGCTTTCCATGAAGAGCATCACCTAATAAAGCATTAAATTTTTCATCAGATACCTCTCCAGTTATAGAATTAGCAATAGATTGTCCATGATTACCATCATCAAATAATTCAATTTGATTTTTATGACGGTTAAACACACCTTTAAATTCTTTACCAGAACCAATTGGCCAGTTTACTGGACAAGAGCGAATTCCTAGAACATTTTCAATATCTTCAAGTAGCTCAAATGGATCTTTTCCTTGACGGTCCATTTTATTTATAAAAGTAAAAATTGGTATTCCTCTCATCTTACAAACTTGGAATAATTTCTTTGTTTGATCTTCGACACCTTTAGCAGAGTCAATAACCATTACTGCACTGTCTGCTGCCATAAGAGTTCTATAAGTATCTTCACTGAAATCTTGATGCCCTGGAGTATCAAGAATATTTATGCAAAAGTTATCATATTCAAATTGAAGAACACTTGATGCAACAGATATACCTCTTTGTTTTTCAATTTCCATCCAGTCAGATACTGCATGTTTTTGAGATCTTCTTGATTTAACTGAACCTGCTTCACGAATGGCACCACCATATAATAGAAACTTTTCAGTTAATGTAGTTTTTCCTGCATCGGGATGGGAAATGATTGCAAAGGTTCTTCTTCTTTTAACCTCATCAATCAAGTTTAAATTTTGTTCTGTCATTTTTTATCATCCTTTATTTTAATTTTACGATTATCCAAATATAAAAAACCATAATCCTATTGATATTATAACTTTATTGCAAAACTGTCAATATAGAAACTTTATGAAAATAGCTCCACTTAAAACGGCAGTCCTCAATGCCTGCCTTTTATAGTAGTAAGGAGTAAAATATATATCAACATTATCTTTAAACATAGCGTAATTTTTAAATTCTTTTGGTGATATTTTATATTCTTTAACAAATGCTTTATAGAATACAGATCAATCTTAAGGATAGGGGAGTCTGGGTTTTATACAGGGAGTATAATATAATCCTTTTATAGATAAAAGACAAAGGAGAAGTATATAATGAAGAAAAATTTAAACTTACTTTACTTTAGTCCTACTGATGGAACTAAGAAAATTGTAAGAGAAGTAGCAAGAGGAATAAATTTAGAATATAAAGAGTTTAATATTACATTACCTCAAAATAGAGTGGAGGAATTAGATTTTGATGAAAATGATATAATTCTAGTTGGTATGCCAACATATGCTGGTAGATTCCCTAAATTATTACATACATATATGGAAAAAATAAGATGTAATAATTCTTTAGCTATATTTATTGCTGCATATGGATTAAATAGTTGTTTAATTTTATAAGTTTTATGTTTTATATATAAATTAAACTATATTGAGAAAATATAGTAAAAATATTTACTAAAAAATATTGATAAGTTACTAATTAATATTACACAAAATAAAAAAATAATGTATAATAAACTTAAGATAAACGTTTTCTACAAAGTGTTGATTAAAAAAATATTTACTAGGGGGATCTTATGAAATTAAAAAAAGGAATGATAGTTTTGTGTAGTTTAGCAATTTCATTAACAACATTACAGTCTAACTTTATTATAGCCAGTGCAAAAACAAGTAATGAAACAGAAACAGGAATTTTTATAGATAAGGTTGAGGGAGTTACAGAAGATACGATAAAGGGTGTAGACGTGTCTAGTATAATTTCATTAGAAGAAAGTGGAGTTAAGTTTTACGATTTTGAAAATAAAGAACAAGATGCTATAAAAACTTTTGCTGATGCAGGAGCTAACTATGTAAGAATTAGAGTTTGGAATAATCCGTATGACTCAAATGGTAATGGATATGGTGGAGGAAATAATGACCTTGAAAAAGCCATTAAAATAGGAAAAAGAGCAACAGAGAATAATATGAAAGTGTTAATAGATTTTCATTACTCAGATTTCTGGGCAGACCCAGCTAAGCAAAAAGCACCAAAAGCTTGGGAAAGCTTTACATTAGAAGAAAAAGAAGAAGCTGTATATAATTATACAAAAGAAAGCCTTCAAAAACTTAAAAGTGAAGGTGTAGATGTAGGAATGGTTCAAATAGGTAATGAAACAAATAACGGATTTGTAGGGGAAACTAGCTGGACTAATATGTCTAAGTTATTTAATGTAGGAAGTAGAGCTGTTCGTGATTTTGATAGTAATATTTTAGTGGCTCTTCATTTTACTAATCCAGAAAAGAGTGGTAACTATGAAAATATATCTAAGAAGTTATATGATAATAATGTAGATTATGATGTATTTGCAAGTTCTTATTATCCATTTTGGCATGGTACTTTAGATAATTTAACTAATCAATTAAGTAATATAGCAAGCAAGTATAATAAAAAAGTTATGGTAGCTGAAACTTCTTATGTATATACAGAGGAAGATGGGGATGGTCATTATAATACTTCTCCAAAGAGTGATCAAACTTTAGATTATACAATATCTGTACAAGGACAAGCTGATTCAGTGAGAAATGTATTTCAAGCAGTAGCTGATGTAGGTGAATCTGGTCTTGGTATATTTTACTGGGAACCAGCATGGTTACCAGTTGGAAGTAGCAGTAATTTAGAAAGTAACAAGTTACTATGGGAGAAGTATGGTTCTGGATGGGCATCAAGTTACGCTTCAGAATATGATCCTGATGATGCAGGTAAATGGTATGGTGGTAGTGCAGTAGATAATCAAGGTTTATTTGATTTTAACGGTAAGCCATTAGAGTCTATAAATATATTTAAGTACATAATGACAGGTTCTACAACTACAAAGAGAGTTGAAAGAGTTGAAAGTGTAAGTGTAGAGACATATGATAAGAATGATATAAACTTACCAGATACTTTAACAGTAAAATATAATGATAAGAGTACGACTGAGGTTGATGTTACTTGGAGTAATAGTGATATAAAGAAACTTCAAAAGCTCGTTCGTGGTACTTTTGATGTAAGTGGAAAGTTTAAAACTAAAGACAAAGAACTTAAGAAACTATCTGCTAAAGCTAATGTGACATTATTACTTACAAATCATGTTGTAAATCATTCTTTTGAAGAAGATGATAGTGTTTGGCAAGTAGAGTATTTAAATGATAATAATGGATGTGCAAATATAAAATGGGAAGATCCTAAGAGTGGAGATAGAGCTATGCACTTTTGGTCAAATTCTGATATGGAGTTTGTAGTTTATCAAACTATTTCAGGATTAGAAAATGGAATTTATGAGTTAAAAGGAAATATACAAGGTGGAGATGCAACTAATTCAGAAATGAAGCTATTCTCAAAGACATCTTCAGGGATACAGGAAGAAGGTTTTGAGGTTGATGGATGGAGAAATTGGAAGACACCTATTATAGAAAATATACCTGTAAATGATGGAGAAATTACTATAGGTGTTAAAATAAAAGCTCCAGCTTATGCATGGGGAACTATGGATGATTTTGAATTAGTTAAAATAAAATAAATTTTTACTTATTGACTTTCTAAATATAATATTATAGAATTATTTTCTGTAAAAGAGCTATAATATATGGCGTATTATAATTTTTATAATGTCAGTGTATGTAAAAATTTACTTAATAAGTAGCAAGGTTCTAAAAAATTAAATAAAACAATAACAATCCAAGTGCGTGCACTGTCAGTACGCATTTGGATTTTTTATTATGCAAAAATTTAAAAAGGAGGAGATATATAATGGAATCATTAGATTTATTAAAAGGAAATGAAAAAAGAGTTTTCTATCATTATTTAATACCATCAATTTGTTCAACTTTAGTAACATCAATTTATATATTAGTTGATACATTAATTATAGGACAAGGTGTTGGTGCAGATGGTATACTAGCTCTTAATATATTTTTACCATTTTATTCTATATATATGGGCATTGGACTATTATTTGGAATAGGCTCTGGTATATTAATGTCTGTGGAAGATGGTATAGGAAATACTGAAAAATCAAATGAGTATTTTATAAATAGTGTTTTATCTGTAGGGCTAGTTGCAATTATACTTACAATATTATCAATTTTAAATTTAAGAGAAATTTCATATTTCTTAGGTGCAAATGAAAGTAGTATTGATTTAGTTATGGAATATGGAAAATATATAGTCTATGCTACACCAATATTTATTTGTACTAATTTCTTAGGACCTATAATTAGAAATAGGAAAGAGCCTAATTTATGTATGATAGGTGTACTAATTGGAGCTGGTCTTAATATAGTTCTTGATTATTTATTTGTTTTTCCAATGCAAATGGGAATGAAAGGTGCTGCTATAGCAACTGTTATTGGAAGTTTAACAACATCTTTAGTACTGTTAACTCATTTTATAAAAAAGAAAAATAGAGTTAAAATATCTATCAAAGTATTATCACTTTCTATGATTAAGAAAATAGTATTATGTGGTGGTTCTAATTTTTTAATGGAAGTAGCTAGTGGGTTTGTGATTTTTATTTTTAATATACAAATATTAAAGTATATTGGAGATAATGGAATTGTTGTTTATGGAATAATTTCAAATTGTGTATTAGTTGGAATAGCTTTATTTAATGGTGTGGCACAAGCAAGTCAACCAGTTATATCAACTAATTATGGTGCTAATGAAAAGAAAAGAGTAGATAATGTTTTAAAATATGCAATGTACACAACTATAGCTATAGGAAGTATTTTATTTTTTATAGTTTTTGTATTTACAAAAGAAGTAATATTAGTTTTTGTAAATGCTAATAGTGATGTTATAAATATTGGTATACCTGCAATTAGAATGTATTTAAGTGCATTTTGTATTATGAATATTAATATTTTAGTATGCAATTATTTACAATCTGTTGGTAGAGAAAAGTTATCTGTTAAGATATCTATAGTAAGAGGATTTTTATTAAATGTAATTCTTATTTTTGTAATGCCTATCTTATTTGGTGGAAGTAGTTTATGGCTTGTTGTTCCTATAACAGAGTTAGTTACTTTTATAGGTATTGGAATTTATTCAAATAAAATTAATTTTCTAAAGGTTACTACTAAATAGACTAGAAAAATTATAGCCTTTATTATATTAAATAGGTTATATTTAAATAAAAGAATAAAAGGGGTAGGGAATATGAAAATAACAAGATTTATACACGATAGTAAGGAGAAATGGGGAGCTTTAAATGAGGACAAAATAAATATAATAAAAGGAAATATATTTGAAGAATATGAAATAACAGAAGAAAAAGTAAGTCTTGATGATGTAAAGCTATTAGCACCATGTAGCCCTACAAAAGGAATATGTGTAGGGCTAAATTATAGAAATCATGCAAAAGAAATGAATGAAGAATTACCAAAAGAACCATTAATATTCATGAAGCCATCATCGTCACTAAACAATCCAAATAGTGGTATAAAATATCCATCAATATCAAAAAATTTACACTACGAAGCAGAATTAGGAATAGTAATAAAGAAAAAAGCTTATAAGGTATCAAAAGATAAAGCTAATGACTATATCTTAGGATATACTTGTGCAAATGATGTAACAGCAAGAGATATACAAAAACAAGATGTACAATGGACTAGAGGAAAATCATTTGATACATTTATGCCAATAGGACCGGTAATAGCAACAAATATAGATCCGCATAACTTAGATATAAAACTATACTTAAATGATGAAATACGTCAATCATCAAATACTAAGGAATTTATATTTAAAATTCCTGAAATAATAGAATTTATAACTCAAGGAATGACACTTTATCCTGGAGATGTAATACTTACAGGAACTCCATCAGGTGTAGGTGAAATGAACATAGATGATGTTGTAACTGTAGAAATTGAAGGTATAGGTAAATTAAAAAATATAGTAATTAAAGATTAATACATAAATAAAAACTATTTTGATGATTTTATTCATTTTAAAGTAGTTTTTTTATTACAAATCAATAATTTTATTGTAATGTGGGTATATAAATAATAATTTAGTATTTATATAAAGCATAAAAGGGAAGGAATAAATTTATGAAAGGAAGCGTTGAAAGAGCTTGTATAGATATATTACTTAAAGTTCCAAAAAATATAAAAACTGTAAAGTATAAAAAAATAGAAAAGGCAAGACTTTTAAGGGAAATTAAAGCCAAGATAAATGAAGGGAAAAGTTATATAGATATAGCAATAGAGTTAGAAATACATACAATAGATGTACTTAATATTTTGCAAGAAGAAATAATATTTGGGATAAATTTAACTAAGGGAATGATAGAACACCTTATATCTAAAGGAATAACAATAAGTGAAATATCTGAATTATATAAGTGTAAAAAAGTAAATATTATATATGCTTTAAATGATATAAATAACAATATTTCAAAAAATAAGGCTATAGAAATAGAAACTGCAATAAAAATAAATGATTTATTAGAAAATAATATAGGATTTGATTTTATATCGAAATCTTTAAAAATAGATGAATACAAAGTTTTTACTATTTATAATAAATACTTTCATAAATACAATAACAATGTTATAAGTTTTAATCAAATAGAAGAATTAATTAAATTAAATCTTTCTGATGTGAATATAGCAAGGTTTTATAGTATAAATGAAGATGATATGAATTTGGTAAAAGAGCAAATTAAATATAATAAACAAATTAGAAAATCAAAAATAGATGATAAAAATAAAGATAATTTAAGTATGATAGAGAAATCATACAAAGAAAGTACAAATATGGACTTTCACTGTATTAGAAGTAAAAATAGAAAGTATAAGTAAAATTATAAGGAGAGGTAACTTATGAGTAATAGTCAAAAAGTATGTGGCTGCTTTAATGTAACAGTTCAAGATTTAATAGATGCAAAGGAAAAAGGATGTAAAAGTGTAAAAGAAATAATGAATGAGACTCACGCTGGAAAAGCTTGTGGAAGATGTAGGCAAAAAGCAGAAATAACTATAATAAAAGTTTTACAAAATAGATTATATATTAAGTAGTTTAAAAGGATGATAGTTTATAAACTATCATCTTTTCTGTTAAATCAAGTATACAATAAAATGTTAAAATATATCTTAAAATAAAATGTAAAAATATGTTATAATTACTAGGTATATGAAAAAATAGAAAATTCGGATTTGAGGGGAGAATATGGGGAATTATATATACCAAAAAATGATACAAGAAAGTCCCATTGCATATATATGTGTAGAAGTTATTAGAAATGATAAAAATGAAATTACAGAAGTAGAAGTAGTACGCGTCAATAAGGCATTTGAAGAGCTTTCTAATATGGACAGAGAAGATCTTATTGGAAAAAGGTCTAATGACCTTATTGATAAAGATCAAATTAGTATATGGTACAATGCTATTTTAGAAACTATAAAAAATGAAAAATATGAATTTGAAAAGTATGTAAACGTTATAAATAGGATTTGTAAGATGGAATGTTACAATGAAGATGGAAAATATATACATTTTAGGGTATATAAAATAAGCGAAAGTGCATTTAAATTGCCTATGTCAATTAAAAAAGCACCTTTCCCAGCTTGGATAAAAGATAGAAATGGTAAATACTTAGATGTAAGTGAGAAATATTTAGAAGTAGAAAATCTTAAATATAGTGATATTATAGGTAAAACTGATTATGATTTAGTAGAAAAAGAAAAAGCTAATAAGTATATAGAAGAAGATCAACACGTAATTAAGGAAAATGAAATACATGTATTTAATAATATAGTTCAAAAAAATCTGAAACCAAGTACTTTGAGATAGCTAAATGGCCTCATATAGATGATGAAACGAATATAGTTATTGGAACTATGGGGGTTTCAATAGAAACAACTAATGAAGTAGAACTTATAAAAGAAGCTAAAGAGAATCAAGAAATATTCTTACAAATAGTTAATAATGTAGAGGATATTATATTTATAAGGGAAGAAGATAAGATCATTTATATAAATAAAGCATTTGAAAAAATACATGGTATAAAAGCAGAAGAATTAAATTTATATGAAGATATAAATGGATGGGTTAATCATTGGGATGAAGTTGAAATTGAAAAAGAGTTTAAACCATATGAATATAATAAAACGGACACAATGTTTTTAAAAGTAACTAAAGATAAAGAAGATAGATGGTTTTATGGTAGGTATTGCCCAATTTTAGATGAAGATGAAAAGGTTTTAAGAAAAGTATGCATAGTATCTGATATAACTAATGCTAAAAAACTTGAATTACAAATGGAAAAGTTAAGAATGGACTTTTTTGCAAACTTATCTCATGAACTTAGAACTCCTTTAAATTTAATACTTAGTTCATATCAAGTTCTTAAATTAAGAATGAATAAGTTAAACTCTGAAGAGTTTGAATATTTTGATAGATATTTAAATATTATTAAGCAAAATAGCTATAGGTTATTAAAATTAATAAACAACTTAATAGATTCAACTAAACTAGATTCAGGTAGCTTTACACACAATCCTAAAAATAGATATATTGTAAGATGTGTAGAGGATATATGCATGTCTGTTTCTGAATTTATTGAAAGTAATAACTTAAATTTAGTTTTTGATACAAATGTTGAAGAAAAAATAATATCTTTTGACCAAGATAACATAGAAAGAATAATGTTAAACTTGCTTTCAAATGCAATTAAATTTAATAAAGATAATGGGATTATATCTGTTGAAATAAGTTGTGAAGATAATATCAAAATAATGGTTAAAGACAATGGAATAGGAATACCTTGTGATAAATTGGAGGCAGTTTTTGGAAGATTTGAACAAGTAAGAAGTAAGATGAATAATAATAGAGAAGGAAGTGGAATAGGTCTTTCTTTAGTTAAATCCTTAGTTAATATGCACGATGGAGATATATGTGTAAAAAGTAAATTAGGAGAGGGTTCTGAGTTTATAATTACATTGCCAGATGTTTTAATTGAGGGTGAAGAATCTGATGTATCAGAGTTTAATAATAATTTTAAAAATATAACTAAGATGAGCGTAGAGTTTTCAGATATATATTTATAAATAAAAGGATAGATTTTTAAATAATCTATCCTTTTATTTATAAATATTTGAAATATAGAATTTTTATTCACAAAATTAATTAAATGAGAATATAATTTATTAAAATAAAGTAAAAAATTTTATATACACTCTTAAAATATAATTAATGAAGTGTAGGCATCTATGAGACCTTATTCTCATGGATGCTTTTTAATATAAAGTAAAATTAGGGGGACTATTTATGAGAAATTCTAATATAAAAAGCGACAAAGATATAGCAATGAGAGTCTCGACTAACAGTATTATATTCAATGCCATCTTATCAGGATTTAAATTATTTGCAGGTATTATATCAAATTCTAGTGCTATGGTATCAGATGCAGTACATTCTGCTTCAGATGTTTTTAGCACAATTATTGTTATGATTGGAGTTAATATTTCTAGTAAGGAAGCTGATGAAGAACATCAATATGGTCATGATAGGTTTGAATGTGTAGCAGGTATGATACTTGCTTGCATACTTTTTGCTACAGGGATAGGTATAGGTATAGTTGGTATAAAAAAAATATTTGGACCTACCAGTGAAAATTTACAAATACCAGGATTTTTGGCATTACTAGCAGCTATAATATCAATTATTGTAAAGGAAGGAATGTATTGGTATACACGCTTTTATGCAAAGAAGATAAATTCTAGTGCTCTTATGGCAGATGCATGGCATCATAGGTCAGATGCAATGTCTTCCGTAGGTAGCTTTATTGGTATATTTGGAGCGAGAATTGGATTTCCTATGCTTGATCCTATTGCAAGTTTAGTTATATGTTTATTTATAATAAAAGCATCTTATGATATTTTTAAAGATAGTATGGATAAGATGATAGATAAATCATGTGATACTGATATTATAAATAAAATGAAAGATGTAGTTAAAAGTCAAGATGGGGTTTGTGATATAGATGATATGAAAACTAGAATGTTTGGTTCTAAGATTTATTTAGATGTAGAGATTTCTGTTAATGGAAGTATATCCTTAGAAGAGGCTCATAAAATAGCACAAGCTGTTCATGATAAGATTGAAGGAGAATTTCCTCTAGTAAAACATTGTATGGTGCATGTAAATCCAGCTGGATTTAAAAATATGGATTAATAATGAAGGGCTATCTTATTTAAGGTAGTCCTTCATTTAGCTATTATAACCTTAACTTCAGAGTTACGATATTTTTCAATTATAGAAATATCAGTATTGCTATCAGTAATTATTAGGTCTATATCACAAGAATTGCCAAAAGATGCAGTAGATATATTTTCAAATTTAGTATAGTCTAATAGAGCAATACACTTTTTAGAACGTTTTAACATTTGTTTTTTTAATTCAACTTCATAAAGATTAAAATCAGTTAACCCCTCATCTAAAGTAAAACCATGAGATGATACAAAAGATATATCAGCATTTATTTTATCTAATAAATCACATCCAAGTAAACCTTCAGTACAAGCTGAATTTTTTGTAACAATTCCACCTATAAAAATAACTGTAATATTGGGTAAATCTTTTAAAGCCATCATTGTATAAATTCCATTTGTAATTACCGTTAATCTTTTAAATTTTACTAACTTTTTAGCTAAAGCTAATGCAGTTGAGCTTGCATCAAGAATAATACACTGGTCATCTTGTATTAATTTTAAAGCTTCATTAGCAATAATTTCTTTTTCGAAATTATTTTGTTTATTTCTTTTATCAATATCTATTGTATAGTGTTTTTCTAATATTGCAGCTCCACCATGGAATTTTTTTAATAATTTTTCTTTTTCTAAAAAATTCAAATCATTTCTTATAGTACCTGCAGATACATTTAATTCTTTACAAAAGTCATTAGTAGTCATTCTAATATTTTTATTCAATAAGTTAATTATTTGAATATGACGTTGTAGCATTAGCATAATTTCACTCCTTATAGTTATTTATATATGATAAATATGGTTATTTTTATATCAATTATTAATTAAAATGTATCACATAAAAGGTTGAAAAACAATCAAATAACAAAAAATAAAAAATAAATAACAATGAAATAAAAATAAAACGAAAATAAAAAATAAAAAACGCAAAAAAACACTTGCTAATTTATAATAAAGATATTACTATATAAATATAAAAACAAGTAAATGAAAATAACATTGCAGGGGGAGTATAGAATAATGGAATTAAATAATCAATTTAGACCAATAACAGCTATAACAATGGGAGATCCAGCAGGTATTGGACCAGAGATAGTTGTTAAAACTATGCTAGACAAGGATTTATATAATGAATGTAAACCTTTTATTATAGGGAGTATTAAAATTTTAGAAAGAGCAATGAAAGTATTAGGTGTTACTTTAAATATTAATAAAATAACGTCTCCATCAGAAGCAAAATATGAATACGGAACAATGGATGTATTAGAAACAGGAGATTATGATTGTGACTCAATTGAATATGGGAAAATACAAAAACTAGCAGGTCAAATGAGTATTGATTACATAATGAAGTCTATAGAATTAGGAAAAAAAGGAGAAGTTCATGCAGTATCAACTGCTCCAATACACAAATCAGCAATAAAATTAGTAGGAGTAAAGCAAGCAGGTCATACAGAGATATATCAAGATGAAACAAATTCTCCATACGCTCTTACAATGTTTTCAGTTCATAAATTAAGAGTATTCTTTGTTAGCCGTCATATGTCATTAAAAGATGCATGTGATTTTGCTTCAAAAGAAGAAGTTCTAAATAATATCAAAAATATATATAAAGAATTAAAAAAATTAAATATGAAAAATCCGTTAATAGCAGTTGCAGCATTAAATCCACATGGTGGAGACAATGGACTATTTGGTAGAGAAGAAATAGAACAGTTAATACCAGCTTGTGAAGCTGCTAAGGAATTAGGTATAAATGTTACAGGGCCAGTTCCAGCAGACTCGGTATTCAACTTAGGTAAACAAGGAAGATATGATGCAATCCTTTCTTTATATCACGACCAAGGACATATTGCTTGTAAAACTTTAGATTTTGAAAAATCTATAACATTAACATTTGGATTACCATTTATAAGAAGTTCAGTAGACCATGGAACTGCATTTGATATAGCAGGAAAAGGTATTGCTGGTGCTGTTAGTATGATTGAATCAACTAAAGTGGTTTCTCAATATGCAAAGATGATGTATGGAAATAGTGAAAAGAAGGGAGAGGAAGTAACTTGCCAATTATAGGGGCTGTAGCAGACGATTTAACTGGAGCTACTACAGTAGGTGTATTACTTTCCAAGTCAGGAGCAAAAACAGCAGCATTTTTTAATGAAGTTGCTGCACAGGAATGTGAGAATGTGAATGAATACACAGGGATAATTGTAAGTAGTAACAGTAGACCATTACCATCAGATGAAGCTTATGAAAAAGTTACTAAGGCAACAAAAGCTTTAAAGAAAATGGGAATAAAGCAATTTTCAAAAAGAATAGATACAACTCTTCGTGGAGGAATAGGTGTAGAAATAGATGCAATGTTAGATGAAATAGGAGATGACTATGTAGCAATAGTAGTACCTTCTATGCCAAAATCTAATAGGGTATTAGTAGGTGGATTTTCTGTTATAAATGGAGTTGCTTTAACAAAGACTCCAGCAGCAAATGATGTTAGAACTCCTGTAAAGGAAAATTATATACCAAGACTTTTACAAGATCAAAGTAAGAGAAAAGTTGGATTTGTTGGATTAGATTATGTTTTAGGTGGAAAAGAAAGTGTAAAATTATCACTTATATACTCAAAGGATGAGGGCAATAGAATAATAGTTGTAGATGCTATAGATGATGAAGATGTAGATACAATAGCAAGTGCAGTAGTTGAATTGGGATGGAATGTACTTGCAGTTGACCCTGGACCATTTACAGAAAGATTAGCTTATCATAATGGATATATGTCAAATAAAGTTTGGGAAAACGTTAATATAAAAGAGGATTACACAGAAGAAAAAACTGTATTAATAGCAGCTGGTAGTGCTACTCCAGTAACTAAAAAACAAATGGAAGTTTTATGTAGTGATGAAAGGAATGTAAGAATACATGTTAATCCAAGAGCCTTAATAAATGGAGGAGTAGAAGCTGAGTTAGAAGTTAAAAAGGCTATTGATAAAGTTGTAGAACTTGTAAGTAAAAAAAATCAACCAAGGTCAATATTATTAGAGACAGCTCTTAGTGGAAAATTACTAAATCTGGATAAAGAAGATGAGAAACATGGATATGAGTATGGTTCTTGTGCAGAAAGAATAAACTCTTCATTAGGATATATAATATGGTCATCTTTAGATAAATTAGGAAGAGATAAGTTTGCAGGATTATATATGACTGGCGGGGATACAATGGTAAGTGTATGTCGTCAATTAGGTGTTGAATGTATAGAGCTTATAGACTATGTAATACCACAAGCTGATGTTGGAAAGTTAGTAGGGTCAAAATATAATAAAATGCCTGTTATAGGTAAAGGTGGATTAACAGGAAGTGAAAATACTGCGGTTGATATAGTCAATCGATTATTCAAAGAATCTAAAAAAGAAAGTAAGGTGTATAAAGATGAGAAGGAAGATAGTTGCTTCAAGTTGGAAAATGCACATTAATTCTATAGTTGATGGAAAAAACTTAGCTAAAGATATATGTGATAAAGTAGGAAAAGTTGAAGATGTAGATATATTTATATTACCGACATTTCCTATGATACATACAGTAAGCGAAGAATTTAAAGGAAGTAATATAAAATATGGAGCTCAAAATGTTTGTTTTGCAGAAAAAGGTGCATATACAGGAGAAGTCCCAGCGAATGTATTAAAAGAAATTGGCTGTACTTATGTTGAATTAGGTCATGCAGAACGTAAAGCTATGTTTTCTGAAAGCGATATCTTAGTAAATAGAAAAGTTAAGATTTGTGAAAAGTATGATTTAATACCTGTAGTTTGTATAGGAGAAACTAAAGAAGATTTAGATAACAATATTGGAAAACAAACTTTAAAAACACAAGTTGAATGGGCTTTAGAAGGTTTAAGTGATGATTTTAGAAAAAAGGTAATCCTAGCTTATGAGCCAGTTTGGGCTATAGGTCAGCCTAAGGCTGCACGTCCTGAATATGTAAATGAAACTCACAAATATATTCGTAAAATTATTGAACAAGAGTATGGAAAAGAAGTAGCAAATTCAATAAGAGTTATATATGGAGGTTCTGTAAGTCCAGAAACTGCACCAGATTTAGTAAAATATGAAGATATTGATGGATTATTTATAGGTAGATTTGGGTTAAAGGGAGAGAACTTTAAAGCTATGGTAGATAGTGCTTTAAATGTAGTTAAAAAAGCTTTATAAAGTTTAAATTAAAAGGAGGAAATAAAGATGAAATTAGCTATAGGATGCGATGAAGCAGCATTTGATTTAAAAGAAAGTGTAAAAGAATTATTAATAGGAAAAGGGATTGAAGTTGAAGATTTTGGAACATATACATCTGATGAAAAAGTATTATATCCAGATGTAGCTATAAAGGTTGCAGAATCTATACAAAAAGGAAATAACGAAAGAGGTATACTTGTTTGTGGAACGGGAATAGGTATGGCAATAACTGCAAATAAAGTACAAGGGATAAGAGCTGCAGTATGTCACGATCCATATTCAACAGAACGTGCTAGAAAAAGTAATAATGCACAAATAATGTGTATGGGAGCTAGAGTTGTAGCTCCAGAGCTTGCAAAATACCTAGTTGAAATATGGTTAACTTGTGAATTTGCAGGTGGAGGTTCTCAAGATAAAGTAGATAGAATTTGTGAATATGAAAAGAATACAAAAACTGCAATGAATATATAAATAAAGTCATATATAGGTCAATGTAAAACATTGACCTATATAATAAGTTAACTTAAAAAATGTATATGAAATAATAGTTATATAATAAATAAAAATAAGGAGATTGATTATACATGAAAATTATATCGAAGATGCAAAAGATTCCTGGTGGGCTTGTAATTATTCCTTTATTAATCGCAGTTTTTATAAATACTGTATTTCCTCAGTTTTTTGAAATAGGTGGATTTACAACTGGTTTATTTAAAAATGGCCAACCAGCAATGATGGGATTATTCTTAATTATATGTGGTTCTGCTATAAACATAAAGCAAGTTGGATTACCTCTTTATAAAGGGACAGTATTAACAGGAATGAAGTTTATAGTAGGTGTTTTAATGGGATTAACAGTAGCTAAAATATGCGGTGACAATGGAATACTAGGAATTACTCCGATGGTTATGATAGCTGCAATAACTAATTCAAATAGTTCTTTATATATTTCTTTATCATCTCAGTTTGGAAATGCCACAGATACAGGAGCAGTATCAGTACTTTCATTAAATGATGGTCCATTCTTTACATTAGTTGCATTAGGAGCAACAGGTCTTGCAACTATTCCAATAAATTCATTAATAGCAACAATAATACCTATATTAATAGGTTTTATATGGGGAAATTTAGATAGTGATTTTAAAGATATGTGTAAAAAAGCTCAACCTATAGTTACTTTTTTTATGACTATAGCAATAGGTTCTAATACCAATCTTGCAACAATAGCAACAGCAGGAGCATCTGGAATACTACTTGGATTAATATCAACTGTAACAGGATTTTTATTTTATTTCTTATATAACTTATGTCTTAAAAAAGAAGAAAGAAGTGCAATGGGTGCAGCAATTGGTACAACTGCTCTAAATTCATCAATGACGCCAGCAGCAGTAGCAGAGGCAGATCCATCAATGGCACCATATACAGAAATGGCAACTGCTCAATGTGCAACTGCATCAATAGTTACATTATTCTTATGCCCATTCATAGTTGCGTTTTTAGATAAAAGATTAAAGAAGAAAATGGCTAAAGAAGGCATAATATCAGACACTGAGTTGGAAGGAGTATAAGATATGAAAAATATTTTAGTTGCTCAATCAGGAGGCCCTACATCTGCAATAAATGCTACAGTAGCTGGAATAGTTGAGATGGCTAAGATTTCTGGAAATATAAATAAAATATATGGAGCCAAGAATGGTATTCAAGGAGTTATAGAAGAAAGTTTTATAGAACTAAATGAAATATTAAAAGATACTAGTGATGTGGATTTACTTTATAAAACTCCAGCAGCAGCTCTTGGATCTTGTAGATTAAAACTTAATGATATAGATAAATGTGAAAATCAATACGAACAAATAATAAAAGTGTTAAGAAAATACTCTATAGCCTACTTTATATACATAGGTGGGAATGACTCAATGGATACAGTAGAAAAATTAAGTAGATACTGTAGAGTAAAAAATATAGATGATATAAATATAATTGGGGCACCAAAAACGATAGATAATGACCTAGTTGAAACTGATCATTGTCCAGGATTTGGATCAGCAGCTAAGTATATAGCAACAACTTTTTCTGAATTAGAAAGAGATTGTTCTGTTTATAATACACAATCAGTTACTATAGTAGAGGTAATGGGAAGAAATGCAGGATGGCTAACTGCTTCATCTGCATTATCAAGATTAAATGGCGGAATTGGACCAAATCTTATATATTTATGTGAAAATGATTTTGATATAAATAAGTTTACTAATGATGTAAAGGAAAAGTTAAAAGATAATAACTCAGTTATAGTAGCAATAAGTGAAGGTATAAAAAATTCAAATGGTCAATATATATCTGATGAAGTACAATCTGGTGTTAAAGATGTATTTGGTCATAATTATATAGCTGGTGCAGGAAGAGTTCTTGAGGAAATAGTAAGAAATGAAATAGGCTGCAAAGTAAGGTCTATAGAATTAAATTTAATGCAAAGATGTGCAGGACATATAGGAAGTAAAACTGATTTAGATGAGTCTAAAGCTCTAGGCATGAAGGCATTTCAATGTGCTAATGAAGGAAATTCAGGAGTAATGGTAGGCATTAAAAGGATAAGTTCTAATCCATATAAAATCGAATTTGTTACTACTGATATTAAGAATGTTGCAAATCTAGAAAAGAAAGTTCCCTTAAGCTGGATAAATTCAAATGGAAATGATGTTAAAAAAGAAATGATAGATTATTTAAAACCTTTAATACAAGGTGAAGTAAGTATAAATTATAAAAATGGTATACCTGAATATATGAACTTATACTAAGGTGTAAAAGGAGGAGATTAATATGAAGTTTTTCTTAGATACAGCTAATGTTGATGATATAAAAAAGGTAAATGATATGGGAGTAATTTGTGGAGTTACTACAAATCCATCTCTTGTGGCTAAAGAAGGAAGAGATTTTAATGAAGTTATAAAAGAAATAACTGAAATAGTTGATGGAGCTATAAGTGGAGAAGTTATAAGTGAAGATGTTGAAAATATGATAAAAGAAGGACGAGAAATAGCTAAAATACATCCTAATATGGTTGTAAAAATACCTATGACAGAAGAAGGTCTTAAAGCAACTAATATTCTTTCTAAAGAAGGTATAAAAACAAATGTAACATTAATATTCTCAGCACCACAAGCCTTGCTTGCTGCAAGAGCTGGTGCAACGTATGTAAGTCCTTTCTTAGGAAGAATCGATGATATATCAATGAATGGTATGGATTTAATAAAAAGTATATCTAAAATATTTAAAGTGCATGATATACAAACAGAAATTATAGCAGCAAGTGTAAGAACTCCTATACACGTTATAGAAGCAGCACAAGCAGGAGCTGACATAGCAACAGTTCCAGCTAAATTAATGTATCAAATGTTAAAACATCCTTTAACAGATCAAGGTTTAGAAAAGTTTAAAAAAGATTGGGAAGATGCTTTTAATAAATAAAGTATTAACTATTAGGGGGAATAAAGATGAATTCTAATTTAAATGAAAAGTGTATAAATGCAATAAGAATACTCTCTGCAGATGCTATACAAAAAGCAAACTCAGGTCATCCAGGATTACCTTTAGGTTCAGCTGCAATGGCATTTACATTATGGTCAAAAATGAATCATAATGGAAAAAATCCAAAATGGCAAAATAGAGATAGATTTATTTTATCAGCAGGGCATGGTTCTATGTTAGAATACTCATTATTACATTTATTCGGATATAAAGTAAGTATAGATGATATAAAAAACTTTAGACAAACAGGAAGTATAACAGCAGGTCATCCTGAATATAATCATACTCCAGGTGTTGAGATAACTACAGGACCTTTAGGACAAGGTATATGTAATGCTGTAGGTATGGCTATTGCAGAAGAATATTTAGCTAATAAATTTAATAAAGAAAAGTATAATATAGTTGATCATTATACTTACTCAATAGTAGGTGATGGTTGTTTAATGGAAGGTATATCAGGAGAGGCAAGTTCATTAGCAGGAACATTAGGGCTTGGAAAACTTATAGTTTTATATGATTCTAATAAAATCTCTATAGAAGGAAGTACTGATATAGCATTTACAGAAGATGTTGCTAAGAGATACGAAAGTTATAACTGGCAAGTTATTAAAGTTTCTGATGGTAATGATATAGAAGCTATAAACAATGCTATAGATGAAGCTAAAGCAGAAACTTCAAAACCTTCTATGATAATAGTAAGTACTAAGATAGGATATGGTTGTCCTGCAAAAGAAGGAAAAGCATCTGCTCATGGAGAGCCACTAGGAATAGATAATATAAAAGCTTTTAGAGAAAATCTTAATTGGCCAAGTGAAGTTCCTTTTGAAGTTCCAAGCGAAGTATATGAAAATATGGATAAATACATAAAATCTGGAGAAGAAAAAGAAGCTAATTGGAATTCATTATTACAATCTTATAAAAATGAATATCCAGAATTAGCTAAAGAATATGATTTATGGTTTAATAAAGATATAAATGAAAAAGCTTTATTAGAAAATGAAGAATTCTGGAGTTTTGATAAAGAAATGGCAACTAGAGAATCTTCGGGAATATTAATAAATAGATTAAAAGATTTAGTACCAAATCTTATAGGTGGTTCAGCTGATTTAGCTCCATCTAATAAAACTTATATGAAGGATAAAGGTGATTTTTCAAAAGAATATAAAAGTGGATCAAACCTTCATTTTGGAGTTAGAGAACATGCAATGGCAGCTATTTGTAATGGAATGTATGCTCATGGCGGATTAAGAGTATTTTGTGCTACATTCTTTGTATTTAGTGATTATATGAAAGCTTCAATGAGACTTTCTTCACTAATGAATTTACCTATATCATATGTATTAACTCATGATAGTATAGGTGTTGGAGAAGATGGACCAACTCACCAACCAATAGAACAATTAGCAGCTCTTAGAAGTATGCCTAATATGACTGTATTTAGACCGGCAGATTCAAAAGAAACTGCAGCAGGATGGTATTATTCTATTTCTAATAAAACTACACCAACTTCACTAGTATTAACTAGACAAAAATTACCTTTATACGAAGGTGATGGAAAAAGAGCATTAAAAGGTGGATATATACTAAGGGATTCTAAAAAAGACAACCCAGATATAATACTTATAGCTTCTGGTTCTGAAGTAGAACTTATATATAGAGCATATGATAAACTTAAAGAACAAGGTATAGATTCAAGAGTTGTAAGTATGCCATCATTTGAGTTATTTGATGCTCAAAGTAAAGAATATAAAGAAAGTGTACTTCCAAATAAAGTAAGATCAAGATTAGGAGTAGAAGCGTTATCTTCATTTGGATGGCATAAATATATAGGACTTGATGGAGATATATTATCACTAGATCATTTTGGAGAATCAGGAAATGCAAATGATTTATTTGAAAAATTTGGATTAACTGTAGATAATGTAGTAGAAAAAGCAATTAAAGTAGTAGAAAATAATAAAGAATTAGTTTTTTAAATAAAATATAAAAAAGGGTTACCTTAAAAATTAGGTAGCCCTTTTTATTATTCACAAACTGTAATATTTATACCAGCATTACGGTATTTTTCTAAAGCTTTATTATCAGCTTTATTATCAGTTATTATTAAGTCTAATTCATTAGATTTACAAAAAGATGCTGTTGAAACATTTTCAAACTTAGAAAAATCTAATAAAGCAATTGATTTTTTAGATCTTTTTAACATTTGTTTTTTTAACTCAACTTCATAAATATTAAAGTCAGTTAATCCTTCATTTAAGGTAAATCCATGAGCAGATACAAAAGATATATCAGCATTTATCTTACTTAATAAATCAACTCCTAGTAGACCTTCAGTACATCCAGAGTTTTTAGTAACTATACCACCTATAAATATAACTGTAATATTAGGTACATCCTTTAAAGCTAACATAGCGTAAATTCCGTTTGTAACTACAGTTAGTCTGTCAAATATATGTAATTTTTTAGCAAGTGCTAATGATGTAGAACTTGCATCTAATAAAATGCATTGATCGTTTTTTATTAAATTTAGAGCTTCATTAGCTATATTCTCTTTTTCTATATTGTTTATTTTATCTCTTTTATGAAATTCAAGATTATTTGATTGATCTGGTAAAGTAGCACCACCATGAAATTTCTTTATTAGCTGTTCTTTTTCTAAAAAGTTAAGGTCATTTCTAATAGTAGCTGCAGAAACATTTAATTGTTCACAAAGCTCATTAGTAGTCATTCTAGTATTCTTATATAGTAATTCCATTATTTGATTATGTCGTTCTAGAGTTAGCATAAGGTATCACCTCCATATTTTATATAAATTATCATTTTTCACTATTATAATTTACTAAAAATATATCATATAAAAAATAAAAAAACAATTTAAAAATAAAAATAAAATGAAAAGAAAGATAAATAACAAAAAAAGAAAAGAAAAGATAATAAATATTAAAAAATGGTTGCGAAATAATAATTAGGGTACTACCATATAATTATAAACGTAAATGAAATTAATTATAAAAAATAAAAAACAAAAACAAATAAAAGGGAAACTGAAAAAATAAATTTGGTTCAGGGAGAGATTATTATGAATACAAACATTAAAGATGTGGAATGTTTTTTATTAGATATGGATGGAACGATATACTTGGGAAATGATTTGATTGATGGAGCAAAGGAATTCTTAGAAGAATTAGAAAAACAAAATAAAAGATATATATTTATGACAAATAACTCCTCAAAATCAAAAATAACTTATGTAGAAAAGTTAAGAAGATTAGGAATAAATTGCCAAGTAGAAAACATATTTACATCAGGGGAAGCTACAGCAATATACTTAAAGGAAGAAAGTAAAAATCCAAAAGTATTTTTATTAGGAACAAAAGATTTAGAAGAAGAGTTTATAAAACATGGAATAACCTTAGTTAATGATAGTTATGAAAAGCCTGATTATGTAGTATTGGGATTTGACACAACTCTTACATATGAAAAAATATGGAAAGCATGCGATTATTTAAGAGAAGGGGTTACATATATAGCAACTCACCCAGATTTAAACTGTCCCCTTGAAGGTGGAAAATATATGCCAGATACTGGCTCAATGATAAAGCTAATAGAAGCTTCAACAGGAAAGTTACCTTATATAATAGGAAAACCAAACAAAGGTATAGTAGAAGCTATAAGTAAAAAATTTAATATAGAAAAGTCTACAATGGCTATGGTAGGAGATAGATTATATACAGATGTAATGTTAGGAATAAATTCAGATATAACATCTGTATTAGTATTGTCAGGGGAAGCTACTATGGGAGACTTAGAAATGTCGGATATAAATCCAACTTATGTATTTAATTCAGTAAAAGATATTTATCGTAATATAAAAGAAGTTGATGTATTAGCATAGAATAATAAAAAAGTGGGGGAAAATAAATGAATAATAATATTTCCATAGAAAATTTACTAAAAGGAATACAAAATTGTAGCTGTAAAAGAGATCATAATGTTTCTATAGAAGATGTAATAATAGAAGATAATGCAATTGATAAGCTAGAAAGTTTATTAAATAAGTACGGATATAAAAATTTATTTTTAGTATATGATAATAACACTTATAAAGTATGTAATGAGAAAATAAATAAGGCTTTAGAAAATAAAGGATTTAATATAAATTCAATGGTTTATGTTAGAGACCATGAATTAACTCCAGATGAAAGATCTTTAGCAGAACTTATGGTTAATTTTAATCCAGGTAATGAGTTTATAATAGCAGTTGGATCTGGAGTAATAAATGATATATGTAAATATGCAAGTTATAAATTAAATAAGCCATATATGGTTATTGCAACGGCTCCTTCAATGGATGGGTATGCATCAAATGTATCTGCACTTACTTTAAACAATTTAAAAGTAACATATCCAGCTAACCTTCCGAAGGCTATAGTGGCAGATATAGAAATATTAAAAAATGCTCCATACAGAATGATACTTGCTGGATTTGGAGATATAATGGGTAAATTCTCTGCTTTAAAAGATTGGAGATTAGGTCAAATAGTAAATAATGAGTATGTATGTGAGGAAGTATATGACTTAGTTAATTACTCAATAAATAATTTATTAAAAGAGGCAGAAAATATAAAAAATAGAAACACTTCAGGAATAAAAAGCTTAATGGATAGCTTAGTTCTTACAGGAATTGGAATGGCATTCGTAGGAAATTCAAGACCAGCTTCAGGTTCAGAACATCACTTATCACATTATATAGAAATTCAATCATTATTAGGAAACTTTGATATACCATCACATGGAGAAAAAGTAGCATGTGGTACAGTTCTTACTCAAAGATTAAGAGAAAGATTAGTAAATACAAATAAAGAATTAGAAGAAAGTAAAGAATATAAATTCAGTTTAGATGAATGGAAAAAAGATATATTAAGTAAATATAAAGAAGCATCAAATGAAATATTTAGCTTATGTGAAAAAAATGATACATTATCAGAATCTAAGAGATTAGAAAGGGTAAATTCAATACATAAAAATAAACAAAAAATAGTAGAACTACTTTCTAGCGGTCCATCATCTAAAGAAATAATTGATATATATGATTCTATAGGATTAGATTATGATTATTCATTTATAAGTCATGAAATGTTACAAGATGCAGTTTTATATGCCAAAGAAATAAGAGATAGATATACTATAAGTCACTTATTATGGGACTTAAGATTATTAGATGAGTATAGTAAAGTTATACCAAATGAATATTACAAAGAAAAAGCATTATCTAAATAAAAATATTAAGGGGCTAGCAAGATAAATATAAGCCCTTTAATAATAGATATTTAGAAAACGTTATCTTATAAATATTAATATAAAAATATATTCAAGGGGGAAGTTTTTTAATGAAGTATGTTATAGGAATAGACTATGGAACGCAATCAGGGAGAGCTGTAGTTGTTAATTGCGAAAATGGAACTGTAGTAGGAGAATCAGTGTATAACTATTCAGATGGGGTTATAGATAAGGTTCTTCCAACAACTAAAGAAGAATTACCAGTTGACTGGGCATTACAAAATCCAAATGACTATTTAGAAGTTTTATTTAAGGCAGTTCCAGAAGCTGTAAAAGATTCAAATGTACACAAAGATGATATAATTGGTATAGGTATAGACTTTACAGCTTGTACAGTATTACCTATAAATGAAAAAGGTGAAGCACTTTGTAATCTTGATAAATATAAAAATAATCCTCATGCTTGGACTAAATTATGGAAGCATCATGGTGGTCAACCAGAAGCTAATATAATAAATGATCTAGCAAAAGAAATGGGAGAAGGATTTTATAAGAGAATAGGTAAAATATCTTCAGAATTATTATTACCTAAAATATTTGAATTAGTTAACGATGATCCAGATCTTTATGATGAAGTTTATGCATTTATAGAAGGAACTGATTGGGTAACGATGCAAATGACAGGAAGATTAGTAAGAAGTAATGGAACTTTAGGATATAAGGCATTATGGAATAAAAAAGAAGGATATCCAACTAAAGAATTTATGGCTAAGTTAAATCCAAAGTTAGAAAACTTCTATGAAGAAAAATTATTTGGTGAAGTAAGGACTTTAGGAGAAAAAGCAGGAGAATTACTACCAGAAATGGCTAAAAAGATGGGACTTAATCCAGGGATAGCAATATCTTGTGGTAACATAGATGCACATGTTTCAGCTCCAGGATGTGGAGTTGTAGATAGTGGAAAAATGTTAATGATAATGGGAACTTCAACATGTGATATTGTAATATCAGAAGAAGAAAAACCAGTTCCAGGAATATTTGGATTAGTTGAAGATGGGGTTGTTCCAGGATTATATGGATATGAAGCAGGTCAAACTGCAGTTGGAGATATATTTGAATGGTTTGTAAATAACTGTGTACCAGAAAATTATTATAAAGAAGCTAAAGAAAGAAATATAGGAATACATCAATTATTAGAAGAAAAAGCATCTAAATTAAAGCCAGGTGAAAGTGGTCTTGTAGCACTAGATTGGTTTAATGGAAATAGATCTATACTTGTAAATGCAGATTTAACAGGAATGATATTAGGAATGACTCTTCATACTAAGCCAGAGGAAATATACAGAGCATTAATAGAAGCAACTGCATATGGTCAAAGAGTTATAATAGAATCATTTATAGAACATGGAGTGCCAATAAATGAATTATATGCTTGTGGTGGATTATCACAAAAGAATAATATGTTAATGCAAATATATGCTGATATAACTAATATACCAATAAAAGTATCTGCAGAATTACAAACTACATCATTAGGATCTTCTATGTTTGCAGCAGTAGCAGCAGGTAAAGATGCAGGCGGATATGATAATATAGTTCAAGCAGCAAATAATATGGCAAGATTAAAAGATGAAGTATATGTTCCAATTGAAGAAAATGTAGAGATTTATGAAAGATTATATAAAGAATATAAAATCTTACATGATTATTTTGGAACTGGAATAAATGATGCTATGATAAGATTAAAAAATATTAAAAAAGAAGTTAAAGAAAATACTGTAAGTGTACTTGCTTAAATTTTTAGGGGGATTAATAATGCTTGAGAACTTAAAAAAAGAAGTTTTTGAAGCTAATTTAGAATTAGTAAAACATAATTTAGTCATATTTACCTGGGGTAATGTAAGTGGAATTGATAGAGAAAAAAATTTAATAGTTATAAAACCAAGTGGAGTTAGTTATGATAGGATGACAGTAGATGATATGGTTGTTGTAGATTTTGACGGCCATGTAGTTGAAGGAAATTTAAAACCATCATCAGATACAGATACACATATTGAGCTTTATAAAAAGTATGAGGAAATAGGTGGAGTAGTTCACACTCATTCAACTTTTGCAACTGGATGGGCTCAAGCTAAACTTGGTATCATACCATTAGGAACTACTCATAGCGATTATTTTTATGGAGAGATACCTTGTACTAGAGAGTTAAGTAAAAATGAAGTAGAATATAATTATGAAAAAAATACTGGATTAGTTATACTTGAAGAACTTGAGAAAAGAAATATAGAACCCCTTAGCATACCATGTATATTAGTTGCTAGCCATGGTCCATTTGCGTGGGGGAAAGACTCTAAAAATGCAGTTCATAATGCAGTAGTATTAGAAGAGGTTTCTAAAATGAATTTTATATCAAAGAGTTTAAATCCAAGTATTAGTAATATAAATGATTACGTTCTAGATAAGCACTATCTTCGTAAACACGGAGAAAACGCTTACTACGGTCAGTAATTATAAATATATTTAAATTAAAGGGGGACTAAAATAATGGCTATCTTAAGAACAGCTATAGGTGGTACTATAGCAGGCTTGTTTGCAGGAGGAGTATGGGGAGCATTTTCAGCACAACCATATGGGATAATAGGAGGTTGGTTTGCAGCATTAGTTATAATTGGCTTAATGTGGTTTATGAATCATTATGTTGGACTTATACATAATTCAGCAGAAGGATCTTTTGTTGATATGGCAACAGCAATAGGAACTACTTGTATAGTAAGGGATTTAATTATGAATGGAGTAGTTGAATTACCATCTTCAATACCAACATTTATATGTTTAGCAATAGGAGGAATAATAGGTGGAGCATTAGCTTATGTTGTTCAAAAAAGTATGGAAAAAGATAGTGAAGAATCTCTAAATGCTTAAATAATAAAATATATTATAAAAATATAGTGGGGGTATTATAATGACTATACAATTTATGTTTACTACAATATTAGGAGGAATTGTATTTGCTTTTTTATGTAACTTTGTTTGGGGTAAATTAGTTGATAATTTTGGACCAATAGGAGGATGGGTTGCAGCAGGTACACTTGTTGGAACTACTTGGGCCTTAAATCATGGAATAAATTTAGTGCATCAAGGTGGAGGAATATGGATGGATATGGCAATTGCTGCATGTTTTGGAGGCCTTACATTCTCAACAATGAATGGTGGTAGTTTAAAAAAATGTGTTCCAACAATATTTGGAACTATAATAGGTGGCATAATAGCAGGAACAGCTTTATCAATTATCTTATAAATTAAAGATTAAATATAATTAATAAATTTAGGGGGAAAAATGAGAAGATTATTTAATGATCCATATGATATAGTTGAAGAAATGTTAGAAGGATATGAAAAAGCGCATAAAGATACAGTTCATCTTTTAGAAAATGATAAAAGAGTAGTAGTTTATAATGAAGCACCTAAAAAAGATAAAGTCGGAATAGTAATAGGTGGAGGAAGTGGTCACGAACCTTTATTTTTAGGATATGTTGGGGAAAATTTTGCTGATGCAGCAGTAATAGGAAATATAAATACATCTCCATCACCAGAGCCTTGTTACAATGCAGTTAAAGCTGTTGATAGTGGAAAAGGTTGCTTATATATGTATGGTAACTATGCAGGGGATGTAATGAACTTTGATATGGGTGCAGAAATGGCACAAGATGATGGTATAAGAGTTGAAACAGTTCTTGTAACTGATGATTGTGTATCTTCTAAAGATATAGAAAATAGACGTGGTGTTGCAGGAGATTTATTTGTATTTAAAACAGCATCCGCAGCAGCTGCTATGGGAAAAGATTTAGATGAAGTTAAATATATAGCTCAAAAAACAAATGCTAATTGCAGATCAATGGGTGTTGCAATGTCTTCATCTACATTACCTGTTACTGGAAACACTATCTTTGAAATGGAAGAAGGAGATATGGAAATAGGAATGGGTATACATGGTGAACCGGGAATAAAAAGAGAAAAATTACGCCCAGCTGATGAAGTAATGACTGAAATTATGGATAATATATTACCAGACTTACCATATGAAAATGGAGATGAAGTCTATGTTTTAGTTAATGGTTTAGGTGGAACACCACTTATGGATTTACATGTATGCTATAGAAAAGTACATGATATATTAGAAGAAAAAGGTATAAAAGTATATAAATCTTTAGTAGGAACATACGCATCATCTATGGATATGTGTGGAATGTCTGTAACTTTATTAAAGTTAGATGATGAATTAAAAGAAGCTATGGATTATCCATGTGATACTCCGTATTTTACAATAAAATAATATTATAAGGGAAAATGTTTTTGTAAAATGTAAATAAGGGGAGTTAGGTATTATGACTAATATTAGTTTAGATAAAAACTATTTTATAAAAGTAATAAAAGATTTAGTTCAAATGGCTGAAGAAAAAAATGAATATTTTACAAAGTTAGACTCTGAAATAGGAGATGGAGATCATGGCATAAACTTAAATATAGGATTTAGAGAAGTTTCTAAACAGCTTTCAACATGGGAAGACTTAGATATAACTTCTTTATTTAAAAAAGTTGGAATGAGTTTACTTTCAAAAGTAGGAGGTTCTTCTGGACCTTTGTATGGAAGTTTCTTTATGAAATTTGGCGTACCAGCAGCTAATAAAAATGAAGTTGATTTTAATGAATTTTATCAAATGTTTAAAATGGGTATAGAGGCGATAGAATCAAGGGGTAAGGCTGTTGTTGGAGAAAAAACAATGGTTGATGCGCTAAGACCAGCTTTAGATGAATTTACAAAATCAATAGAAGAAGGATTGGAAGTAGAAGAGTGCTTTGAAAATTTTGTGAAATCTGCAAATGAAGGAGCAAAGTCTACTATTGATATAGTTGCAACAAAAGGAAGAGCAATGAGGCTAGGAGAAAGAGCTATAGGACATATGGACCCAGGTGCAGCTTCAGCATGTTATATACTAGATGTATTTAATAAAAATTTAAAATCTTATTTAGAAATATCAACAATATAATAATAGAAAAAATAAGAGGTATGCTATAGAGCATACCTCTTATTTTTTATGTTATTACATAGAAATATAAAATAAAAATATATGAACTTATTATAAAAAAGATTATAAAATAATATTTTAAAAATAAAAAAATAGAAACTGATCGAAATTTATACTATAATATAAATTAGAATGATAATCAAAGGGAGAGTTTAATAATGGAGCTTATTAGCGTATTAGACTTACTTAGTATAGTTCAAGGTATTATGAAATTAATAAAACCAGAGATAGTTGAACATGGAAAAGAAGTTGCATATATATCTTATAAAATAGGTGAAAAACTAGGGTATAGTAAAAAGCAACTTTACTATTTAATAATAACAGGAGAAATACATGATTTAGGGGCATATAAAACAGAAAATATTGATTGTATTGACAGGTTTAGATATAAAGATAGTAACAGACATTCATATTATGGTTATGTGCTTCTTAAACATAGTAAGGGGCTTAGTAATTGTGCTAGTACTATTTTATATCATCATTGTTCTTATAAAAATTTTAATGATAAAATTATTAAAGATATACCAGTTCCAGATGATGCTTTTTTAATATCTTTAGGAGATAAAATATCTCTAATCTGCAATAATGAGGATTATAATAAGGAAGAAATAATAAATAAAATAAAAAGTATTAATAAAGAAGATTTTAATCCAGTTCATTTTGAAATATTAATGGATTTAATATCAAATGAAAATCTTATTGATAATATAATAAGTGGGGAATATAAAAAAGAAATAAATCAAGTAGTTAATAACTCATATATAAAAGTAGAACAAGCAACTGAATATCTAACCTTAATACCACTTGGTGTAGATTTATATAGTTATGAAACAGCACTACATACTATAAGTGTAGCTTTCTTAGCAAAAAAGGTAAGTAAGAGCTTGGGACTTAAAGATGAGGATATTATGAAAATAGAAATATCTTCATATCTTCATGATTTAGGTAAGGTTGGTATACCAAAGTATATATTAGAAAAAGAAGGTCCCCTAACCTTTGAAGAATTTGAATTGATGAAAAGGCATGTGTTATTTACAAGACAGCTTTTAGAAGAAGCTAATATAGATAAAGATATAATATCTATGGCATGCAATCATCATGAAAAGTTAGATGGTAGTGGATATCCAATAGGAATAGATTCAAGTGAACTATCTATAGGAGATAGAATTATCTCAGTATGTGATATATTTTGTGCTCTTACTGAAAAAAGACATTATAAGGATGCATTCTCAAAAGAAAAAATATACAATATAATTTCCCAAATGGCTGATAACGGCCTTATAGATAAAAATATTTGTAATCATGTTATGAATGATTATGATAATTTAAATTCATATTTAAATAATTTAATAAGTGGATTTGAAAATGCAATTGACAGCATAAAAAAAGAGTACAACAGTATATTAAAATATGGAGAAGAAAATAATATAAAAATATATTAAAAATATATTTTTATTTAAATAAACTATTTAGTGGAGGTAAAACTATGGCAACAATGTATTGTCCTAAATGTATAATAGAAGTTATGGACTTAATAGATCATGAAGAAGGAAATGATTTTGAAATAATAAATGAAGGTAGTGAAAATGAAATAAGAGAAGATTATCACTACGTTCTTGATACATACAAATGTCCTGAATGTGGATTTGAAGTAGAAGATTATATGGAAGACGAAGAAGAGTAAAGTTTTGTTGCAGGGAGATGTGTATATAAATTACAATTCATGCAGCTAAAAGATGCTGCTAATGTATTGTAATTTATATACTACATCTCCTACTGCTTACAAAGTTGACTGGAAAGATATAGAGAATAGAAGAGATATATAATAACTGAATTTAATAAAAAAGAACCGCTTTGCGGTTCTTTTTTTTATACTGCGAATTCGTCAGATAAGTTGTCTAAAGAAGAGTTTTCTTTGCTTGATCTTGCTTTGAATTCTAGGAATATTATTGTTAATATTATTAAAACTATACTTAGAGTACCTAAGAATCTTAAGTTAGTGTTTATACTAGTTCCTCCAGAGATTGTACTTCTGAATGCTGATACTGCATGAGTAAATGGAAGATAGCTTGTTATCTTAGCTACGAAATCTCCAGATAATTCTACAGGGTAAGTACCAGTAGAACCTGATAATTGTATAACCATTAATACTAGTGTTATAAATTGACCAACTTTTCCAAATACTATACTAATTAAGTATATTATACTCATAAATGTAATTGAAGTTATAGCTGCTACTAATATAGTTTTATTTAAGTCAACAGGACTAAATCCATCGAAGTAGTGTAGTGCTGTTAACATTACCATTGAAGCTATTATAGCAACTGGATACATTATACTTGCTTTGCCTAACCATAATCTAAATCCTGATTTTGTTTTTGAAATTCCTTGAGTTAATGGATACATCGTACAGAATGCCATACATCCAACCCAAAGTCCAACAACCATCATATATGCTGCCATTGCATGCCCATTATCTGCTACTTTAGTTATTTGAGTTTCGTTGCTGCTTACAGGTGCTGAGAACATTTCTGATGTATTATCACTTACATTAGAAAGTTTATCATTTAAAGTATCTGCTCCGTCAGCTAAACTTGATTGTAAAGTATCAGTTCCTTCAGATGCAGTTTTTAACCCATCTTTTAAAGTTAATGAACCTGCATATAATTCTTTAACACCAGATGATATTTTATTAGAACCATCTGAAAGTGATGCTACACCTTGTTTTAAAGCAGAGTTATTAGCAACAAGTTTGCCAGCTCCTGCATTCAATTCATTAGCACCAGAACTTAAAGTGTTTAATCCATCTGAAAGAGTCTTAGTAGATGTTTTTAATGTAGCAAACATTTCTTCATATGAAGAAAGATTTGAATTTACTTGATCAACAACTGCTAATGCTCCCTTTTGTGCTGCTCCTCCTGCAATTTGACTTATAGTACTTGAAACTGTTGGTGAAATTGCATTAGTAATAGAATCAGCAGTAATATTAGATGATACACCGTTTAAAGTATTAGATATAATTCCAACAACTAAAGTTTGTGCTTGCTCTTTAGTATATCCTACTGATTGAAGAGCATTAATCATTTGAATTATATTACCATCGCTAAGTACTTTAGCAGAAACTGCAGATATAGTATCTTTAGATGTTAAAGTAGAGCTTACATTATTACTAACAGCACTACCTATACCTGAAGATAATTTGCTAGCATAACCAGAAGTACTAGAAGCTGCAGTACTCATTAATGTGTTTTGTTGTTCCTCACTTAAAGAAATATTAGGAATAGATATATTAGCAACTGCCGAGTTTAATTTATTAGCACCTTCTGCTAATTGAGATGCTCCACTAGCTAATTTTTTAGATGCATCGTTTATAGACTCAACTCCGCTTAAGTATGTATTAAGCCCTTGTGATAATGTTGTTGTACCATCAGTGAAAGTTAACATACTATCAGATAATGTACCTAATCCATTACTTATCTTAGTACCACCATCTTCTAATTTAACTAATCCATCTTTAAGCTCTAAAGAACCATCAGCTGCTTCTTGTAATCCATCACCTAAAGTTTCAAATTGATCGAAAACTACATTTGCATAAGACTCAGTTACAGTCTCAGATATAGTTTTTTGAATCTTAGATAATGCACTTTGGCTCATTTTACTAGCAATATAATTTTTACCTGGGTTTGTAGCATATTCTAATACCATTTTCTCAGGATTTTTATCTAGTAAAGTAATAGCATTTTCTGAAAAGTTTTTAGGTATTGTAATTACCATATAGTAAGTACCATTCTCTAATCCTTTCATAGCTGTATCTTCATCAACAAAATTAAATGCTAATGAGTCATTATCCTTTAAACTATCAACTAATTTTTCTCCTACATTTATTTTCTTATCTTCGTAATTAGTAGGTTTATCATTATTTACTATAGCAACAGGAAGATTACTAACCTTACCATATGGATCCCACATAGAACTTAAAAATAAAGTTGAATATATTGTAGGTATTGTTACTATAGCTATAAGTGCTACAATTAGGAATTTGTTGTTAATTAGATTTTTCCATTCTTTTTTTAGCATACTTACACACCTTTCTCAATATTTAGTTTTTAATTTTAAATTATAAACAACATGGTGTTGTTTTTCGTTATAATATGAATTATAATTTTATACGAAGTACTATTCAATCATTAAAAAAAACAAAAATGTATGATAACCGACATTTTTATTGATGAATGTTGGATATGTACACGAAAGGAACAATATTAATGGATGAAATCATGGATACAAAAAAAGATCGTAGAATTAGAAAATCAAAGGAATCATTAAAAAATAGCTTAATAGAACTGATGAGTAAAAAGTCAGTAAATAATATTACAGTAAAAGAACTAGTTTCTACTGCTGATTTAAACAGATCAACATTCTATAATTATTACTCTGATATACCGGATATGTTATCTAAGCTAGAAGATGAACTTTATAAAGAATTTCTATATACAATACAAATACATCTTACTAAAGAGCCAAGAATAGCTGATATTTCAGATAATGTTCATGGATTTATTGAAGATATGTGTAATGTAATAAAAAATAATTATGAGTTTTGTAAGTGCATTTTTAGTAAAAATGGAGATATCAATTTTTTATTTAAGTTAGAAGAACTAGTTGAAAATAATATAAAAGATCAACTTAGGGAAAGATGTGAAGGCAGAATAAATAATCTAGCATACGTATATTCTTTCTTTAAAAGTGGATATATAGGTATTCTAAAGAACTGGATGAAAGGTGGTTGTATAGAATCATCAGAAGAAATTGCAGATTTAACTTATAGCCTAGTTAAAAGTGTAGTAGAAACTTGTAAGATATAGTTAAAAAATTCGACAATTTCGGAGTTTGATTTACATTATTTTATATATTTATCTAAATTTATTTATGTTATAATTAAAATGTGTTTATAAAATAAATTTAGATAATTATAGAGGTTGATAAAAAATGATAAATAACAAGATTAAGGTTGTTTGTGATGGCATTGCAAATATGCCAAGAGAGTTAGCCAGGCAATATAATATAGAAATAGTTCCTTTAACTATTAATATTGATGGAAAAGAGTACAAAGATGTTGATATAACAGATGAAGAATTCTATGTTATGATGAGAGAAGCTAAGGATATGCCGAAGACTTCTCAGGCTACTTATATTGACTTTAAAGAAATATTTGATAGACTTGTATCTGATGGAAGTACTGTTTTATATATAGCAGGTTCTTCTAAATCATCAGGTACGTATCAATCTGCAGTTCTTGCTAGTAAAGATGTATATGGTGAGATTCATATATTTGATAGTATGAGTATTAGTTTTGGATGTGGAATGTTAGTTTTGAGTGCAGCTAGAATGATAGAAGATGGTTCTAGTTTAGACGAAGTTTTAAATGAATTAGAAAAGTTAAGGGATAGAGTTTTCGTATCTATGTCTATGAACTCATTAGAGTATCTTAGAAAAGGTGGAAGAATATCTAATGGTAAGGCCTTAGTAGGTAATATGTTAAGTCTAAGACCAATGCTTACTGTAAAGGATGGATTAATATTCCAAGAAGGTCAAGTTAGAGGTAATAAGAAAATAATACCTACGATAATAAAGAGAACTAAAGAAGTATGTGGTGAGGACTTTAGCGATAAAGTTGTAGCTATAGGTTGTGGAGACAATTTAGAAGAAAGAGAACAATTAAAAGAAGCGGTTTTAAGAGAATTAAACCCAAAAGAATTAATTGAGATAACTATAAATCCTCCAATGTGTTCACACTCAGGGCCTGGTTTTATAGGACTTACATGCTTTAAATAAAATATAAATTAATTCGTAGAGGGAGTTTAGGATATGAATAATATAAAAATAATATGTGATACTATGAATGATGTGCCACAAGATATAGTTGATAAGTATGACATAGATGTACTGCCTGCAACTATAATATTTAATGAAAAAGAATATAAAGCAGGTGTAGATTTAAATGGTGATGAATTCTATAAGATGTTAAGAGAATCTAAAGAAATACCTAAGACTTCACAAATAACATACGCTACATTTAGTGAAGTATTTAATAAATATATAAATGAAGGAAAAACTGTACTATATTTAGCAGGATCATCAGTAAGTTCTGGAACATATCAATCTGCAATGCTTGCTAAAAGTGATATAGAAGGACCTCTTTATATATTTGATACTTATAGTTTATGTATAGGTGGAGGTATGCTTGCTAAGGAAGCTGCTATAATGGCTAATGAAGGAAAGTCTGTAGAAGAAATAATTGAAAAATTAGAAGAATTAAAAGAGAAGGTTCAAGTTTACTTCTCAGTTGATGCATTAGATCATTTACATAAAGGTGGAAGAATATCTGGTGCAAAGGCTGCTGTAGGAACTTTACTTAATATAAAGCCAATTTTAAAAATAGAAGATGGTTTAGTTAAGCAAAAGTCTCAAGTAAGAGGAAGTAAAAAGATTATGTCAGGTCTTATGGAAAAATTAAGTGAAGAAGTTTCAGGAGATTTTTCTGATATAGATGTTTATGTTGCATATAATGATGACTTAGACCTTAGAGATCAATTTATTGAAAGAGTTAAGGAAAAGTTAAATCCTAGAAATGTTTATTCAATTCAAATAGGGTCATGTGTTGCTTGTCACTCTGGTCCTGATGTTTTAGGTATAGCTTGTTTAAGTAAATAAAAAGAATGATAAGAGGATATGCTCAAATAAATGGTTATTTAAATTTATTTTGAGCATATCTTTTTATATGTGCATTTTATATTAAGCCATAGATATATACGTTAACTTAGAAATTAGTAACTAATTACAATTTATGACATATTATATTATAGGTAGTATAAATACCTATACATCTAAATATTATATAAAGGAGATGCTCTATAATATGAAAGATAAAGCAAAAAAAAGTGTTAAAAAAGTTACTAAACCTGTTACTGATGTAGGTAAAGAATTAGTAAATGGTGTAGGAAATGTAGGTAAAGAAGTAATTGATACTGTAGGAAATGTAGGTAAAGATGCTATTAAAGGTGTAGGTGGAGTAGTTAAAGAAACTTATAAAACTGGTAAAAATGTAGGCAAAGCAGTTAAAGATAATGTTAGTAAAAAATAAATAACTATAAATTTAGATGCGACAATATAGAGTCGCATTTAATTTTTATAAACCTCAATTAATATAGGAAAATGATTTTAGTAAAGCGTAATGATAAATAATGTTGTATAATAAAAGTATACAGATATAGGAGAGATATTTGATGATATATTTATGTAAATACATACTGTATTTTTTTTTATATGCTTTCTTTGGATGGTGTTGTGAGTGTATTTATTGCTCATTTGGAGATAAGAAAGTGGTTAATAGAGGATTTCTTAATGGTCCTATATGTCCAATATATGGATTTGGAGCATTATTTATAATTTTTTTATTAAATGATTATATAGGAGACTGGGCCATAGTTTTTACAATGGGACTTATAATGACGTCAATTTTAGAATATGTAACAAGTGTTATATTAGAATTTTTATTTCATAGTACTTGGTGGGATTACTCAAATAGAATGTTTAATATTAATGGAAGGGTATGTTTAAAAAATTCTATATTATTTGGAATGATGAGTGTAGTATTAATGGAAATTATTCATCCTATGGTAGTGGAATTTGTAGACGACATAAATATAAATTATTTATATATATTAGTATTTTTATTAATATTATATATAATTATAGACATTTCAATAACTTTAAATTCTTTAAATAAGTTGCGTTATAAGTTAGAAAGATTAGAAGAAGCTTTAGAAGATCTAAAAAAAATAAACATACATGTAAAATCAGAAAAATTTACCGAAGAAAATATACTCAAATCTATTTATAATTTTAGACAAAAAGATGATAAATTAAAGTTTAAAATTAATGATATTTACTCTAAACTAGTCAATATAAAGAAAAAATCAAAAGTTCAAAGAAGGATTTTAAAGGCATTCCCAAATATGAATCACAAGAATAGAAATGAAGGGCTTAAATACTTAAAACAAATGCTAAAAGATAAGACAAAATAATATACTTCTAATATAAGGAGGGTAAACTATGTTTAAGAAAAAAGCATATACTCTAGATGAACTAGACAAAACATTAAAGGAAAAGTATAATGCCAAGTCTTTCTCAGTAGAAGAATTTAAGGACCTTATTAAAGAGATCTCAAATCACCCTGAAAACTCAGTTAGACTTTATATAATAGATGATGAAAAAATTATAGATGAAAATCTAAGTGATTATGAAAGAAGAGAGGTTTTAGATACTATTTATTATTTAAAAATGAATGAGATAATAATAGACTACTCTACAGATGAAGGAAGATTGGAAGCTAAAACATTAGATGATATAAAGCGAGGTAAATTAATTAGAATTATAGTAGAAAGTACTGATAATATAACTTTTACCGGTTTTACAATGCAAGGAAGTGCAGAAGGTATTTACAATGAATTAATTGAAATGTTAGGTGATGAAAAATAATATAGAGGTGTCGTTAATTATGGGAATTAACAGTTTAAATGATATTAAGTTTATAGGAGTGGGTGTAAAAGGAATAGACATAGTAAATAAGTTATCTCATGATAATAAAAAATATATAAAGCTCTGTGCAATAGACATAAAAGATACTAATATAGATGAAAAAGTAAGTGAAAGGTTGATAATAAAAAATCTATATAATAAAGATAAGGACTTGTCTAAGGTAGATTTTTTTCAAATAACAGACATTATAAATAGAAATAAAGAAATTATATATAAAATAATAGAAAAAGAAAAAATAGTTTTTATTACATGTGATATATGTGACTTAACCTCTGTTCATATACTTATAGAGTTAGGTAAAATGGCCAAGAAAAGCAATATACTTGTAATTCCAATAATTATAAATACTCAAGATAATCAAAATATTAATTATAAGTTTTTTATGAAGAAAGTTAACAATATGATAGGTCCAACTATAAACATTTCAAATAATAAAGTTTTTGGAAATATAAAATATCTAAATGATAAAATTGATGATTATTATATAATTCATTCTATAATAGATTTATTTATAGATAATTTAATGTCTACATGTAGTTTAAATGTTGACTATGAAGATATGAAGTGGATTTTTTCTGGAGAACAAGATGTTGAAATGAGTATAATCAAAATAAATGAAAAAAGCTCGGAAGATGATATGAAAATAAAACTAGTAAAACATAGAATATGTAAAGGAAGTTATGAACATCCAGAAAAAATAATGATAAATGCAACGGCAAATGAAGATTATATGAGCTATGATGAAGCTATTAAACTATTACAAAGAGTTGCACTAGTACTTCAAGAAGGTACAGAAGAAGCTTGTCAGATAACGTTTTCTTTAAAGTTTATTAAAAAGAAAAGTAAATCCTTAGAAGTCTTAACAGTCCAAGCGTAAATTAATAAAACGGTTAAAATAATTAGAATATTCTAATTATTTTAACCGTTTTATTTTAATCTATATATTCTTCTCCGTTAATAACAAGAGAAGAAGGATTATTATTTTCTAATATTATATCAAAATAAATTTCTCCCTCAGAAGGATGCTGAAAATATCCAGTTGCATAAACAGTATTTCCGTTTTTATGCATATCTTCTGTTGTAACTTTATAGTTTATTCCTGCATACTTTTTTACTGTTTGTTCTATTATTGAGGAGTAAGTGGATGCCTTAGATTTAGCAACATTAATATTTTCTGAAGTAAAAGTATTCTGAGATTTAGATGAATCATTGTTATTAAGCAGAATTTTATCTGCGATAAATAATAAACCTATAAAAAGTATTACGCAAAGAATAACTTTAGTATACTTGTTTTTATTGAAATACTCTTTTACTTTATTGAATTTCTTTACTCCTTTTTTTCTTCTGCTAGGATACTGAAGAACTTTATGTGAGTTATCGTGTTCTTTATAAAATCGTAAATAATCTTTTTTACTGTTATGGATTTTATTTAGATTTTTTAGTTCTTCTTTTTTACTTTTAAAATGAATTGTATTTTTATTGATGTTAGAAGATTTCAAACTGTTACCCCCTTTTAAACTCCCCTTAAGTTTTTATTAATTTCTATATAAATAATCATACTATAAAGTATTTGAAATACCAATATTATATAATAATCATAATTATGCAATATAATACAAGAAAATTTATGAAAGTTTAAAAAAATACAATTACAAACAGGATAAAAGTATAAAAATGTAAATTTAAGAAAAAATAAAATAATATTTAATCAAGTGATAACTCTTTTTCTTTAAGAGGATATAAAGATCTATCTAAAATGCCTTGCAAATAAGCTATTAATACACCATAATTTACTATTGGAACATTTAGCTCTTTTGCTTTTTCTATTCTACTCATCATAGCAGTTCTATTCATCATGCAGCCACCACAATGTATTATAAGAGAATACTTATTTACATCATCTGTAAATGTTACTCCAGAAGTAAATTCAAAATTAAGATCTTTTTTTGTTTTTTCTTTTAACCATTTAGGGATCTTATAAGTTCCAATATCATCGCTTTGTCTATGATGAGTACATCCTTCTGCAATAAGTATTTTATCTCCATATTTTAAATTATCTATAGCATGAGCACCTTTAACTAACTCATAAAGATCTCCTTTTTGTCTTGCGAACAGTATGGAAAATGAAGTTAATGGAATATCTTTTGGAGTATCTTTTGAAACTCTTTCAAAAGCTTGAGAATCTGTTATAACTAAGGTTGGTTTTTGATTTAGATTAGCTAAGGTTTCTTTTAAAGTAGTTTCCTTAGTTATAATAGCCATAGCACCACTATCTAGTATGTCTCTTATGACTTGTTGTTGAGGAAGTATAAGCCTTCCTTTTGGAGCAGCTTTATCTATAGGTATAACTAAGACTATGAAGTCATTTTCATTTATTAAATCACCAACTAATCTAAACTCAGTACTTTCTTCTTTGGTATTAGATATTATACATTCTTTTAACTTATCTATACCAACATTGTTAATAGTAGATACGCACACTATAGGACATTTGGCTAGTTTTTTACTTTCTTCTAAGACATTATTTTCATTGTTTAGCATATCTATCTTATTTAAAACTAAGATATGTGGTATTTTTTTATCTTTAAATTTTTCAATTAAAGATAAATCTTCTTCTCCTATGCCTATAGTAGAGTCTACTACTAATAAGGCAACATCAGTTTTATCCAAAACATCTAAGGATTTATTTACTCTAAGTTCACCTAATTCTCCTATATCATCAAGTCCAGCAGTATCAATAAGAACACAAGGTCCGATAGGTAGAATTTCCATAGGTCTAAAGACTGGATCAGTAGTAGTTCCTGCAACATTTGATACTATTGCAGCGTTTTGATTTGTTATTGCATTAATTACACTTGACTTACCTGCATTTCTTTTTCCAAATAATCCAATATGTACTCTAACGGATTGAGGTGTTGAATTTAAACTCATATTTATTACCCCCTTTTATATAAAAATTTAATTTTGACTTTATATATTAAGATATTAATCCTGGTAAATTTTGATAATATCTTAAATGGTAGTATTTAATATACTTAAAATCTACAATAAATAAAAAATAAAATTAAAAAAATTAATTTTACGTATTGAAAACGAACAGCTGTTCGTATATAATAAAAACAGAACGAATGTTCGACAAAATAAAATAAAAAAATATTTATAAATTTTGTAATAAAGTAATTGATACATAAATATATATAGACTATAAAGAATTAAATTTAAGGAGTGGGATATACAAATGAGAACAGTTAAAAATATTCAAGATATAACAGTTGCTAACTTAAAAAATGGAGAAGTTACTTTAATTCAATTAGAAGAGATATATAATAAATTTGGATTTATATTTGAAGCAAGTGAAGGAAGATTTATTAAGATAAAAAGAGAGATACGCCATTAATAATAATTTATATATAGATATATAAACCTAGCTTTATACATAATGTAGATAAGCTAGGTTTTTTTAGGAGTGATAAGTTATGAAAATAGTGTCTTACAATATACACAAAGGTAGCGATATAAAAAAAATACCTACTTTAAAAGAGATTATCAAATATTTAAAAAATCTAGAGTGTGACATTATATGCTTACAGGAAGTTTTATATCATCAATTTGTAAAGATAAAATCAGATTTAGAAATTGATGGAGTGTTTGCAGCTAATGTAAACAATAAAACTATGAAGTATGGTGTATGTACTTTTTCTAAGTATAAAATTAAAGGTAGCAATAATTTTTTATTAACTAGTAAAAAGGAACAAAGAGGAGCACTAGCTATAACTATAGATATTAGTGATGAAGAAAATATTAATATAATTAATACACATTTAGGGTTAGATAAAGAGGAAAGAAATATACAGATATTAGAGATACTTAGTTTAAAAAATAGATTTATAGGTTCGAGCATAATATGTGGTGATTTTAATGAAAAAAATATATATTTAAATTCATATTATGATAGTGCTGTTTATTTAAAAAAACATGGTGAAGAAACTCTTCCTAAATATAATGTTAGAATAGACTATATATTTGTAGATAAAAGATACACTCCAAAAAGTTATATTGTAGATAAAATAAATTTATCAGATCATTATCCAATAATTTGTACAATTTAGAAAAGGGTAACAATAAAGTTACATATTCCACCTAAATATTGTTAAAGTTATTTAAATTATATTAAAATGTACTTAGTTATATACTATATTTTGTAGTAAGTGGGGGTGGAGTGATGAATAGTGAAGTTATTGTTGAAGAAAGTATAGCCAGACATAATAATGCTAAATTGAAAATATACATTACAATAGGTATATTAGTAGCTATAATTGGAGGCTATATGATATATTCATTTAACAATAATTACATGTATAATGGAAAAATAGCTAATAACATTTTTGTAGAGGGTGTAAATATCTCATTAATGACAAAAGAAGAAGCAATAGCTTTAGTTAATGAAAAATATAAGCCAGAGAGTTTATCTTTAACTTATAATAATGAAAGTTTTGATGTAGTACCTGAGGATATAAACCTTAAGTATAATATTGAAGAAGTTGTAAATAATGCATATAACTATACTAAAACGGACTCATATTTTGAAAATGTAAAAAGATTATTTCAACTAGATAAATCAAAGCAAGAATACACATTAACAAGTTCTTTTGATGAAGCTAAGTTAAGTGAAGTTATAGATAGTATAGCTAGTAAGGTTAATGTACCTGTAAAAAATGCTAAGTTATACATATCAGGTGGTAGTTTTAGTGTTACTCCATCATTAATAGGTAAGGAGTTTGATGTAGCTGCAAATAAAGAAGCTATATATGAAGCTATTAATAGTAGAAAATATGGACAAGTTAGCTTAAAGGTAAACGATGTACAGCCAAATATAACTACAGCAATGGCTCAAAGTGTAGATACATTATTAGCAGAGCATAGTACAACATTTAGTTCTAGTCACTCAGGTAGAGCCGGTAACATTAGAGTTTCTGCTCAAAGAATAAGTGATGTACTTCTTATGCCTGGTGAAACATATTCTTATAATGAACAAACTGGTATAAGAACATTAGCTAATGGTTTTTATAATGCTCCAGTAATAATAGGTGGGGATCTTAAAGATGCACCAGGTGGTGGAGTATGTCAGACATCTACTACTTTGTACAATGCAGTTTTATATTCTGGACTAACTATAGAGCAAGTTAAGAATCACTCAATAACTTCAAACTATGCTCCAAGAGGTAAGGATGCAATGGTGAATGATAGTGGAAGTGATTTAAAGTTCTCTAATCCATATGACCATCCTATATATGTAAAAAGTTATGTAAGTGGTGGAACTGTTACTTGTCAAATTTATGGAAATTCACAAGATAAGCAAAATATAGAAATAAAGTTAGAAAACTTTAATATGGGTGCTAAAACATATAGAGTATTTAAAGATTCTAATGGTAAACAATTAAAAACAGAATACATAGCAACAAGCGTATATAAAAAATAAAAATATAAAAGGTTGATGATAAAATTAATAATGAGTCATCAACCTTTTTATTTTTACAAATAAATAAAAACTTTGTAAATTAAATGGTAAAACATGTAACAAAATTGCTATAATAGATTTATATGGAGTTTTAAGATTTATTTGGAGGAAAAGATAATGCAATTTGTAGGAAATAGGTATGATATTTTAAATTATAATGGAGAAATAGAAGTGGGGAAATTATATGAGGCTAGAGATACCTATTATAATAATTTAGTTTATTTAAAGCTTATAAATAATGTAGAGACATTAAGTAAGGGATTCATTCCTGATTTGATAGATGAGGCGACAGTTTTAAATCAAATAGACTCCGATCATATTAGTAATTTATTACATATAGATATACATTGTTCTGAATATGATGTATATTATTATATAGTTAGTGAACACTTCAGGGGACAAACACTAAAAAGTTTTATTTACAATAATATATTAGATAAAATTACTATAGCTAATATAGCTATGAAGCTAATAAAATCTTTAGAAATAGCAAATAGAAATAATTTATATCATGGAAGTCTTAACCCAAATAATATATTAATTGATGAAGATCAAAATATAAAAATATTTGATTTTGGTATGACTAAGGCAAATAAAGGAGTACACTTACGATTAGATAAAGAATTAAGTTATTTATGTCCTCATCAGCTAAACATAGATTACACAGATAAAGAGAGTGATTTCTTTTCATTAGGTATAATCTTATTTGAAATGATGTTTAGAGAACTTCCTTTTGGAAATGATTATAATGATAAAGAAATGCTAAAGAGTGTTGATAAAGGTGTGAAATGGAGTCTTTTATATTACGATGAAGACTTAGAGGAAATTATAAGGATAACTAAGAAATTATTAAGTAGAGATGAAAAATATAATTCAGCTCAAGAAGTATTAGTTGAATTAAGTGATATAGTATATAAAAGTACCCAATTGGAAGATGTTAATGAGGAGTTTGAAGAGGAAGAGGAAATAGAGATTTATACAAGTAATCACATAAATAAAAAGCTACTTATGAGTGTAGCTACAATATTATTAGTGATTATGTTAGTTATAGGATTTATATAAGTCTAATTTAAGTAAGGAGAAGATAAATGAAGGTTAACTGGAATGAAAAGTACACAACAATTTCTGTATATGCATTTATAGTTGTTTGCTGTAGTATAGTATTTTATCTTATAAGTTCTCAACTTAAAGTATTTACAGGTAAAATAGGTGAAGTTATAGGTATTTTACAACCATTTATTATAGGATTTGTAATTGCCTACTTATTAAATTTTATATTAAAATTTTATGAAGAAAAGATAGAAAACATTGATGGATTTAAAAGTATGAGTAAGAAAGTTAGAAGAAGTACTTGTTTACTTTTAACTTATATAACTGCTTTTTTAATTATATACTTATTTATGAACTTCGTTGTACCTCAGGTAATAGAAAGTATAGTTGGATTAGTTAATAATATACCATCATATTTAAATAATCTTACAGTATTACTTGAAGATATAATGAAAAATTTAAACTTAGAGCCTAAGTACTTTGATATTGCAAATGAAAAATTAACTGAAATTGTTAACTATATAATACAATTTGCAACAGATTTATTACCTATATTAGGAAATTGGGTTGTTAATATAGCATCAAGTATTTGGAATATAATACTAGGATTAATAGTATCATCTTACTTATTAATAGATAAAGAAAGATTCTATGGAGTAGGAAAGAAAATAGTATATGCTATATCTTCAGAAAGGGTAGCTAATAGAGTTTTTGAATTGGTAAGTAGAAGTAATTATACCTTTGGTAGGTTTTTAAGTGGAAAAATAATAGATTCAGCTATAATAGGAGTTTTAACATTTATTGTGTTAAATATCTTTAAAATGCCTTATTCAACATTAATATCAGTTATAATAGGTATAACTAATATAATACCATTTTTTGGACCATTCTTTGGTGCAATACCATCAGCTATAATAATACTATTTGTTTCACCTATAAAGGCTGTATGGTTTTTATTAATAATATTAGTAATACAGCAAATAGATGGGAATATAATAGGTCCTAAAATATTAGGAGATTCAATTGGAATATCTGCATTCTGGATATTATTTGCATTATTAGTAGCAGGTAAGTTCTTTGGAATTGTAGGTATGGTAATAGGAGTACCTTTATTTGCTATAATTTATTCTATAATAAAAGAAGTTATAGAAGGCAAATTAAGACGTAAAGGATTACCAGAGGATACAGAAGAATATATGTAAACAGAAAAGATTGTCTCAAAGTAACTATTAAAATGTTAAAAATTGAGGCAATCTATTTTTAATTAAGAGGAGGAATAAAAGTGAAGATAACATACATTCATCATAGTTGCTTTAGTGTAGAATTAGATAAAGTTACATTACTATTTGATTATTTTAAAGGGGATTTACCTAAATTTGATAAAGATAAAAAATTATACGTATTTTCAAGTCATCAGCATCATGATCACTTTAATTCAATTATATTCGATTTAGAAAAAGAGTATAAAAATATTAAATATATTCTTTCTAATGATATAAACTGTAGAAAATCAGAAAACACAGTTTTTGTAGGTCCAAATGAAGATATAGAAGTAGATAGATTAAGAATAAGAACATTAGAGTCTACAGATTTAGGAGTTGCATTTATTATTACGTTAGATGGAAAAACTCTATATCATGCGGGTGACTTAAATTGGTGGCACTGGGAAGGGGAAAATACTGATGCTCAAAATAAGGATGCAGGAGATAGGTTCAAATATGAAATGAAAAAATTAAAGGATAAAAAAGTAGATGTTGCATTTTTACCTCTTGATTCTAGACAAGGAGAGCAATTCTATTTAGGATTTAATGAATTTATGAATATGACGGATACTAAATATGCTTTTCCAATGCATTTTTGGAGAACATATAGCATTATAGATAAGTTAAAAGAAATGGATATGGCAAGTTCATATAAAGATAGAGTTGTTAAAATAAATAAAGAAAATGAAGTATTTGAAATAGAACTATAGCATAACTTAGAAGTTATAATAATAGACTCTCTATAGAAAGCAAATATTTATATGGAGGGCTATTATGAAAAAAAGGATTATTTGTATTTTTACTACTATTGTAATTCTTATGTTTAGTATTGTTGCTTTTGCAGAAGATACAACTACATCATCAAATTTATTTTCATGTGATAGTAACATAGCTGTAAATAAAGATGTAGATGGTGATGTTTATACATTTGGAAATAGTATAAGTATAGGCAATATTATAGGCGGAGATATTATAAGTGCAGGTAGAGACATTAATATACAATCAAGTGAAGTAAAAGGAAATATAAGAACTGCAAGTCAGACAGTAAATATAGATGTAGGTAGAACTAAAAATATAACTGTAGCAGGTGAAAGTATTAATATAGGGGATAAGACTAATGCCAATGCAATATATTTAGCAGCAAGTGATATAAGTTTTAAAGGTGAAACTAATGACTTTTATGCAAGTGCACAAACTATAGTAATAGATGGTACTGTGAATGGAAATTTAAATGTGGATTGTGAAAATATAACTTTTACAGAAAATGCAGTGGTTAAAGGTAATATTAAGGTTAAATCATCTAATGAACCAAATTTAAATTCAAAAATGTCTATGTCAGATATAGACTATGAAAAAATTACAACTAATAATGAAGAAGAAGGTATATTTACTAAATCAAATATAGTAGATTTTTTGATAAGCTTAGTTGCAGCTATAATAACTGGATTAATTTTATATGTATTACTTAATAAGTCATTGTTTGGATTTGATAGAAAATTAAGTAAATCTTATAAATATTTATTAATAGGATTAGCTGTACTTATTATAATGCCAATACTATCATTACTTCTTATTATTAGCGTTATATGTGTACCCGTTGGTATAATAATCTTAATTTTATATGGAATAATAATATACTTATGCCCAGTTATTTTAGGTATAATTTTAGGCCAATTAATTTTATCAAAACAAAATCCAATACTTCAAGTTTTATTAGGTATATTAATAATTAAAGTTTTATTACTAATACCGTATATAAGCTTTATTATATGGTTTTTAAGTGTATTATTTATATTAGGTTTAATTACTATGAAGCTATATAGCTATATATGTAAAAAATAAAATAGCAACATTTAGTTGCTATTTTATAAAGGAGGTCTTTAATGAACTGGGATCAGCTGTTGAGAATACATGCTAAGTATTAAAGAGCTTTAATAGGCTATATCAGTATTATGTGTAAAAAGAGATTTACTATTCTAATATATAAGGATATACAACAATGAATAAATATTTTAATAACCTCCAAACTAATTACTGATATAGTAAGTTGTCTGGAGGTTTTTTGTGTGAATGAATGTAAGTGGACATCTGTTCATAATCAAGGATTAAAATGTTGTAGAAAAGCAGATGCATCTGGATATTGTATATTTCATAAAGAAAATAAAAATAGAGAGGAAAATTCATTATTTATATATTTGATAATGAAAGAAAAGATAAGTGACTTTAGAGGATTTGTATTTGAAGATGATTTTATTATAAGAGACGTAATTAAATATGATTATTTAAAACTAAACTTTGACGAAGCAATATTTAAGAAAAAGGTATTTTTAAATCAGTATAATTTTAAAAAAAACCTTACTTTAAATTATACTGATTTTAGAGGGTATACAACTCTTGAAAGTTCAATTTTCCAAGAAAATTTAGAACTTAATAAAACTAAGTTTAATAAAAAATACATAGCCAATAAAGCCTTTGAAAAGGTACATTTTAACGGACAAGCATTTGTAATAACAAGTGTAAAAAACTTACCTCGATTAGAAGGTATAATTTTTAGTCCATGTACAAAATTAGTATTAAGGTATGTTAAATATTCAAAAGCACATGCTTTATATGGAAAAATAAATTATAGAATAGCTAGAACGCAAGCTAATATAATTGGTGATAATGAAAGAATAGGATACTATTATTATAATGAAAGAAATTATGCCAGTAAAATAATGAAAAGCAGTGACTATCCTAAGTATAGTGAATATTTAAATGAAAAATTTTTTGATAATTTATCTAAATATACAATAGGATATGGAGAAAAACCACTGAGGCTATTAGTAACCACTGTAATTGTAATTAGCATGTTTACTTTTTTATATATGTTTTGTGGGGTTAAAAACTCTAAGGGGATATTTATAGGTATAGACTTAAATAATATAAAAAACTATTCAATAAAAGACGTGTTGGATATATATTTAGATTTATGGTATTTTAGCACGGTAACATTTACCACATTAGGTTATGGAGATTTAACAGTTAGTACATTCTTTGGAAAAATACTAGTCTGTATAGAAGCTTTTGCAGGTGTAACAATAGGTTCTACATGGGCATCATTGGTAATAAAAAGGATGATAAGGTAAGTTAGTAAATAATTACTGATATAAATTTTACTTATAAGGCAAAAAATAAGATAGACTTATTAAATCTGAGAAGGTGAGATCTTTGAAAAAGGGAGCACAAAAATTACTAATACTTATAATCATCTTGACATTTGTAACTCCTACAAACGTTTATGCTTTAGATAAGATAGATAAGTATTCAAAATCATCAATCTTAATAGACCAAGATACAGGCAGAGTTTTATATGAAAAAGAACCTGATGCAAAAAGACCTTTAGCTAGTTTAAGTAAAATGATGACTTTTTTAATTGCAATAGAGGCTATAGAAAATAAAGAAGTAAATGCAAATGATATAGTCAAAATTGATAAAAATATAGCTAAAGTAAGAGGCTCAAGCTATCACTTAAAAGAAGGAGAAGAAGTTCCTTTAATTGAGCTTATGAAAGGTCTTATGATAGTATCTGGTAATGATGCATCTATTGGTATAGCAAGACACATTTGTAAAGATGAAAAAGCATTCGTTCAAAGAATGAACAAAAGAGCAAAAGAACTTGGCATGGTAAATACTTACTTTGTAAATCCTAATGGACTACCTATATATAGTTTGAGTGATCCAAAAGCTCAACCAATGCAAAATATATCAACAGCAAGAGATATATCAATTTTAGCAAAATATATGTTTGATCATTATGAAAAACAAGTAACATCAATTACTGATATGTCAACTTACTCAAATCCTAAAAGAGGATTTGTAAAAAATAACACAAATGCATTACTTAGAATAATACCTGAAGTAGATGGAATAAAAACTGGGTATACAGGAAATGCTGGATATTGTTTAGCATTTTCAATGAAAATAAATAAAAATGAAGATAATGAAAGAGACAGAAGAGTTATAGGTGTAGTTCTTGGTGCTAATCATAAAGACAAAAGAATTTCAGCTGCAATATCAATGTTAGATTATGCTAAGAATGATTTTAAAAGTGAAACTTTACTACAAAAAGGAACTTTAATTGGGAAAAGATATATAAAGAAAATAAATGACCTTGAAGTAACTTTAGTAGCAGAAGATGAAGTATATGCAGTAATAAACAAAGAAGAAAATTTAAAATCTCAAGTTACATTTAAAGAAATAACTTATCCTATTAAAAAAGGTGATGTGCTAGGTGTAATAAAATACTACACAAATAATGGAGACATATTAGGTAGTGTAAATATAGTTAGTGCAAATGATGTAGATAATGTATCTTTCATCAATAAAATTAAAATATTATTCTTTGAGTAAATAAATACAAATTTGGATATAATTCAAAGGATAAATACAAAAATATATGATAATAAAATGTTGTATTTTATAAAACCCTATGTTATACTACTAGAGGTGAAAAAATAAAATATAATTAATCACACACGGTGATGGGATCCTTAAAAGGTGCCCAATGAGGTTTTTTAGGGAGTTGATCACACCGGAGGTATAAAACCAAGGAGGTAAAGCAATGTCAGTAATATCAATGAAACAATTATTAGAAGCTGGTGTTCACTTCGGACATCAAACTAGAAGATGGAACCCTAAAATGGCTAAATTCATCTTCACAGAAAGAAACGGAATCTATATAATAGATTTACAAAAAACAGTTAAGAAAGTAGAAGAAGCTTACAGATTCACTAAAGAAATAGCTGAAACTGGAAAGCCAATCTTATTCGTAGGAACTAAGAAGCAAGCTCAAGAAGCTATAAAAGAAGAAGCTGAAAGATGTGGAATGTTCTACGTTAACGAAAGATGGTTAGGTGGAATGTTAACAAACCACAAAACTATACAAACTAGAATAAACAAATTAAGAGAATTAGAAAGAATGGAAAACGAAGGTGTATTCAACGTTCTTCCTAAGAAAGAAGTTATAAAATTAAGAGCTGAAAAAGAAAAATTAGAAAAATATTTAAATGGTATAAAAGATATGCCTGAATTACCAGGAGCTATATTCGTAGTAGACCCAAGAAAAGAAAATATAGCTATACAAGAAGCTCATAGATTAGGAATCCCAGTAATAGGTATAGTAGATACTAACTGTGATCCAGATGAATTAGATTACGCAATACCAGGAAATGACGATGCTATAAGAGCTGTTAAGTTAATAACTGGAGCTATGGCTACTGCTATAATAGAAGGTAGACAAGCAATAGCTGACGAAGCTGAAGAAGTATCTGAAGATCAAGAATAATTAAAAACTGAATGGTAAGGGTCATTCCCTTACCATTAATAATATATAGGAGGAATTTAAAATGGCTATAACTGCACAAATGGTTAAAGAGTTAAGAGAAAACACTGGCGCTGGAATGATGGACTGTAAAAAAGCTTTACAAGAAGCTGAAGGAAACATGGAAAGAGCTGTTGATATATTAAGAGAAAAAGGTTTATCTAAAGCTGCTAAGAAAGCAGATAGAGTTGCTGCTGAAGGTTTAGTTGCAATAGAAATGAACGCTGACAATACTGCTGCTGTAGTAGTAGAAGTAAACTCAGAAACAGACTTCGTTGCTAAAAACGAAGATTTCAAAGTATTCGTTAAGGATGCTGCTGAAATGGCTTTAGCTTCAGAAGCTAAAGGTGTTGCTGCTTTATTAGCAGAAACTCACAAAGAAGGTAAAGCATTACAAGATGTTTTAAATGATAGAGTTGCTAAAATAGGTGAAAAATTAGACTTAAGAAGATTTGAAAAAGTAACTACTGAAGGACAAATAGCAGGTTACATACATGGTGGAGGAAAGATAGGAGTTCTTGTTGAACTTTTAACTTCTGCTAAGAACGACGAATTAATAGCTATGGGAAGAGATATAGCTATGCAAGTTGCTGCAATGAATCCAAAATATGTTTCTAGAAACGATGTTGATCCTGAGTACATAGCTCACGAAACAGAAATATTAACTCAACAAGCTTTAAACGAAGGAAAGCCAGCTAACATAGTTGAAAAAATGATAAAAGGTAGACTTGAAAAGCAATTAAAAGAAGTTTGTCTTTTAGAACAACCTTTCGTTAAAAACGGAGACTTAACAGTTAAGCAATTAGTTGCTGAAACTGCTAAAAAACTTGGAACTGAAATAGAAGTAGGAAGAGTTGTAAGATTCGAAGTTGGTGAAGGTATAGAAAAGAAAGAAGAAAACTTTGCAGAAGAAGTTGCTAAGCAACTTAAGTAATTAACCAAAAGAGAGCACTTACGTGTTCTCTTTTTTAGAAATGTAAGAAAATTTGTAAAATACATATAATAAAATAGGAACAATTTAGAGGAGGATTTCTGATGAACAAACCAATGTACAAAAGAGTATTGTTAAAGCTTAGTGGAGAAGCTTTATCAGGGGCAAAAGGCTTTGGTATTAACAACGAAGTTGTAAATGATATAGCTACTGGAATCAAAAAGTTAAGAGAAATAGATGTAGAAGTAGCTGTAGTTGTAGGTGGTGGTAACTTCTGGAGAGGAAGAACTTCTGAAGGAATGGACAGAACTACTGCAGACTATATAGGTATGCTTGCAACTGTAATGAACTCTATGGCGCTTCAAGATGCTCTTGAAAACATAGGTGTTGAAACAAGAGTGCAAACTGCTATAGAAATGAGACAAATAGCAGAACCTTATATAAGAAGAAGAGCCGTGAGACACTTAGAAAAAGATAGAGTTGTTATATTTGGTGCAGGAACAGGAAATCCATATTTCTCAACTGATACAACAGCAGCACTTCGTGCAGCAGAAATGGAAGCTGAAGTTATATTATTAGCTAAAAATGTAGATGCTGTATATGACAAAGATCCAAAAGTACATTCAGATGCTAAGAAATTTGATGAATTAAGCTATATAGATGTTCTTCAAAAAGGATTAAAAGTAATGGATTCAACAGCAACATCTTTATGTATGGACAATGAAATACCTATAAAGGTATTTGAGCTTTCAACAGAGAATATATTAAAGGCAGTAATGGGCGAGAAAATAGGTACAATAGTAAAATAATAGATAATACTTTAAGGAGGCAATTAATATGAAAGCAGTACACGCTGAGTTAAAAACAAAAATGGACAAAACAATAGAAGCACTTAAGTTTGAATTTACAACTATAAGAGCTGGAAAAGCAAACCCTCAAATGTTAGATAAAATAAGAGTTGACTACTATGGAACTCCAACACCAATAAATCAAATAGGAGCTATATCTGTTCCAGAACCAAGAACTTTAATGATAAGCCCTTGGGATAAGTCTGCTATGAGTGAAATAGAAAAAGCTATAAGAAACTCTGACTTAGGACTTAACCCAACTAGTGATGGTGAAGTTATAAGAATAAATGTACCAGCATTAACAGAAGAAAGAAGAAGAGAATTAGCTAAGAAAGCTCATAAAGTAGCTGAAGAATTCAAAGTTAGACTTAGAAACGAAAGAAGAGATGCTAACGATAAATTCAAGAAAATGGAAAAAGAAGGCGAAATAACAGCTGACGAATTAAAGAAAGCTCAAGAAGACGTTCAAAAAACTACTGATAAATATGTTAAAGATATAGATACATTATTAGCTGCTAAAGAAGCAGATATAATGGCTGTTTAATAAAGTGAATAAATATTACGAACTTTTAGGCCTTCATTTAGATGATGTAAAAAAGTTTTTTGAAAGAGAAAATATTAATTATACTATAAAAACTATTCAAGGAAATAAAGATAAGGATAAACTTATTATTCCTAAGGTTATAAAAATAACTGAATTAGAAGATGGTGTAGAATTAATAGTCACATACTTTTCTGACTCCTTAAAATAAGGAGTCAGAATAATATTGGAGTTATATATGAATAGTGAATTAATTTATGATATCGACTTAGAAAATGTACCTACTCATATAGCTATAATTATGGATGGTAATGGACGATGGGCTAAAAAAAGATTTCTTCCAAGGACAGCTGGACATAAAGCAGGAGTAGAGACTATAAGAGAAGTTGTAAAAGAATGTTCAAAACTTGGAATAAAGTATTTAACATTATATGCCTTCTCAACAGAAAACTGGAAAAGACCTAAATTAGAAGTAGACACTCTTATGAACTTGTTAGTTTCTTACCTAAAAAGTGAAATAAAAGAACTACATAAAAATAATGTTAAAATTGCAACTGTAGGTGATATAAGTAAATTACCTGAAGTATGTATTAGAGAACTAGATAATGCTAAAGAGTTAACAAAAGATAATACTGGAGTAACTTTAAATTTAGCATTAAACTATGGAAGTAGAAATGATATAACAAATGCAGTTTTAGATATAGTAAAAGATTGTAAATCTGATAAAATAAATATAGATAGTATAAATGAAGATACTATAAAAAACTATTTAAGTACAAAGTCTACTCCGGACCCAGATTTACTTATCAGAACTAGTGGAGAGCAAAGATTAAGTAATTTCTTATTATGGGAATTAGCTTATTCTGAATTTTACTTCACTGACATACACTGGCCTGACTTTAATAGGCACGAATTACAAAAGGCAATATATGTTTATCAAAGTAGGGATAGAAGGTTTGGAGGACTTAAGTAAGGAGATTAATTAATATGCTTACAAGAATCATTGCTGCATTAGCTTTAGTCCCACTACTTGGAATATTAATATATGGAGGGATTCCTTTATATATTACTGAGATAGTATTAATTTCTATTGCATTACATGAGTTTTATAAGGCCTTTAATCAAAAAAATATAAAGCCAATATACTGGTTAGGATATGTTTTTGCTGTATATATAGGTATAAAGAATTACCTTAAGCTACCAGTATCATATACCCTTACTTTAGGTTTTATACTATTTTTAATTGGAATTATTTACATGTTAAGCTTGAGACATGACATAATAGATATAGCAATTACAACTTTAGGAATAATGTATGTAGGCATATTTATGGATTTTATAGTTTTAACTAATAATAATTTTGAATTAGGGAAAATTTATGTATGGCTTATATTTATAATATCTTTTGCAACTGATACATTTGCATACTTCAGTGGTTATTTATTTGGAAAACACAAATTAATACCTAAAATAAGTCCTAAAAAGACTATTGAAGGTTCAATTGGTGGAATCGTAGGAAGTATAGTTTGCTGCGTAGTATTTGGATATATATTCAAATTAGATTTAATTCATATGGCCATAATAGGAAGTATAGGAAGTATAGTTGCACAATTAGGAGATTTATTTGCATCTGCTATAAAAAGATATGTAGGAATAAAAGATTATGGAAAATTAATACCAGGTCATGGTGGTATATTAGATAGATTTGATAGTGTTATATTGGTTGCACCATTTGTATATAATGCGATAAATCTTTTTGTTAAGTAGCTTCAGTGTAAACTGAAGCTTTAATTATTTTTAACTTTAATATGAAATTTTAGTGAATAATGTAAATAATATATTTAACAATGGTATAATACAAAGAGGACATAAATATAACATAGTATTAAAATCTTGTTAGAAAGGAATAATTTAAGATGAAGAAAATATCGATATTAGGGTCGACGGGTTCTATAGGAACACAGACTTTAGATGTAGTTAGAAAAAATCCAGATAAATTTCAAGTAATTGCAATATCAGCAAACAGTAGTGTAGATTTATTATTAGAACAAATAATAGAATTTAAGCCTAAATTTGTAGCTGTTTATAATGAGGATAGTGCAAATAAATTAAAGACAATGATACCTAAAGAAATTGATATAGAAGTTTTAAGTGGTATGGAAGGTTTAGAAAGAATTTCATCATTAGATGAAATAGATGTATTATTGACGGCTATTGTTGGTATGATAGGACTTGTTCCAACTTTATGCGCAATAAGAAATGGTAAAGATATAGCCCTTGCAAATAAGGAGACATTAGTTACAGCAGGAAAATTAGTTATGAGTGAAGCTAAAAAGCATAATGTAAAAATATTACCTGTAGATAGTGAACACAGTGCTATTTTCCAAAGTTTAAATGGAGAAAAATATAAAAATATAGATAAGATTATTTTAACTGCTTCAGGTGGACCATTTATAGGAAAAATTAAGGATGAACTTTTAAATGTAACTAAAAATGAAGCATTAAAGCATCCAAACTGGAGCATGGGTAGAAAGATAAGTATAGATTCTTCTACTTTAATGAATAAAGGATTAGAAGTGATAGAAGCTAAATGGCTATTTGATGTAGATTATAAGGATATAGATGTTGTTGTACATCCTCAAAGTATAATTCACTCAATGGTACAATTCAATGATAGCTCAATTATAGCTCAAATGGGTTGTCCAGATATGAGGCTTCCAATTCAATATGCCCTTACATATCCAGATAGAATGTTAAATGATTTTGAAAGACTAGATTTTACAAAGTTCTCAACATTTACTTTTGAAAAGCCAGATTTAGAAACTTTCCCATGTCTAAAGCTAGCATATGATTGCTTGAAAATGGGAGGTACATATTGTGCAGTACTTAATGCTGCAAATGAAGTTTTAGTAAATGAATTCTTAGAGGATAAAATTGGGTTTTATGACATACCATATTACATAGAGGAAACTCTAAAGGCACATAAGTCGATCGAAGACCCTACATTAGATGAAATCTTAGAGATAGATAAATGGGCTAGAGAATTCGTAAAAAATTGTATAAAGTAGGATGGTGAATTTATGACAATAATAGTTGCCATATTATTATTTGGTTTAATTGTATTTATACATGAATTAGGTCATTTTCTTTTTGCTAAAATCAATGGAGTAAAAGTACATGAATTTGCAATAGGTATGGGACCTAAATTATTTAGTATTAAAAAAGATACAGAGTATTCAATTAGACTTCTTCCATTAGGTGGATTTGTAAGTATGGAAGGTGAAGATGAAGAATCAAAAAGTCCAAGATCATTTGGAGAAAAAAGCATACTTCAAAGGGCTAGTATAATATTTGCTGGACCATTTTTTAATATAGTGTTTACTATAATATTATTTATACCTATATTTATGTTTATAGGAGCTCAAACAACAACATTAGGAAATGTTATTGAAAATGGGCCTGCATATGATGCAGGAGTAAAAAGTGGAGATGTTATAGAAGCTATAGATGGTAAAAAGGTAGATACATGGCAAGATATAATATTAAGCTTAAATAATTCTGATGGTAGTGAAGTTAAGCTATCTATAGATAGGAATGGAGAAGATAAAGAAATAACTGTAACTCCAGAAAAAAATGATGAGGGTAGATATGTAATTGGAATAGAAACAAAAGTAGAGAGAAGTATTTTTTCATCTATAAAAAATGCATTTGTTACAACTTGGGATATGACAAAGCAAATGGTTATATTCTTAGGTCAATTAGTTACAGGAACTGTTCCTGGAGGTGTTAGTAATTCAGTTACAGGACCTTTAGGAGTTATTAATATAGTTTCAGAAGCTGCTAAAGTGGGTATTATAAATGTAATGTATATAGGTGCAGTAATAAGCTTAAACTTAGGTATAATTAACCTAGTACCACTTCCTGCATTAGATGGTGGTAGATTATTAATGTTACTTATAGAAGCTATAAGAGGTGGAAGAAAAATAGATCCTAATAAGGAAGCTATGATAAACATAGTAGGCTTAGGTGCTTTAATGTTATTTATGGTATTTATAACTTATAAGGATATACTAAGGCTATTTTAGTCATCATATAGGTAGAAGGTGAAAACATGTACAAAAGAAGGTTAAGTAGAGAAGTTAGCGTAGGTAATGTGAAAATAGGTGGTAACAATCCTATAAGTGTTCAATCTATGACTACTACTGATACAAGAGATGCTAATGCAACTATAGAACAAATAAAAAGATTAGAATCTGTAGGTTGTGATATAGTTAGAGTTGCAGTTCCAGATATGGAAGCTGCTAAGAACATTGGAAAAATAAAATCAGGAGTGAATATTCCTGTAATTGCAGATATACATTTTGATCATAGACTTGCAATAGAAGCTATAGAACAAGGTGTTGATGGAGTTAGAATAAATCCAGGGAATATTGGAAGTATAGACAAGGTTAAAGCTGTAGTTGAAAAATGTAAAGAAAGAAACTTAAAAATAAGAATCGGTGTCAATGGTGGATCTTTAGAAAAAGAACTTTTAGAAAAATATGGTTCAGCAACTGCTGAGGCACTTGTAGAGAGTGCATTAGGCCATGTAAAGATATTAGAAGATTTAGATTTCCATAATATAGTTATATCTCTTAAATCATCAGATATATATAAAACATTAGATGCTTATGAGCTTATATCTGAGAAAGTAGATTATCCACTACATATAGGTATAACTGAATCTGGTAGTATTAAAAAAGGAACTATAAAGTCTTCTATAGGTGTAGGAGCTCTTCTTTTAAAAGGGATAGGAGATACTATGAGAATATCTCTTACAGGTGATCCGACAGAAGAAGTTATAGTTGCTAAAGAGATACTAAGAAGTTTAGATTTATTAAATGATAAAATAAAAGTAGTATCTTGCCCTACTTGTGGAAGATGTAATATTGATTTAATAAGTACGGTTAATGAAGTTGAAGAAAAAATAAATAATATGGATAAAAACATAACTGTTGCTATAATGGGATGTGCAGTTAATGGTCCAGGAGAAGCTAGAGAAGCTGATATAGGTATTGCTGGTGGAAAAGGTGAGGGTCTTTTATTTAAAAAAGGTGAAATAGTTAGAAAGATAAAAGGTGATAGATTAGTAGAAGAATTATTAGAGGAAATTGAAAAGTATTAAATTTTAAACAGTATTAAATTGGTTTAGGATATATAAATTAATTTAATACTGTTTTTTTACTGTATTTAATGACTTAAATTTAACAAAGTTGATAATGGCAACTAACTATAAAGTATATTAGATATTATTAAATTGTTTTGAAAAAATACAATAATACCAATGAATAAATACAAAATTATACGAAAAATAAGGCGGGAAAAGGATTGCTTTATGAAATGTATAACTTTTTACAATAAATTACTTTAAAATACAAAAAGTGATAAAAATAATAAAAAATGGTTGCAAATGTTTTCTTTTGTAGTTATAATAAGCATAGAAGTTAGTTTTTTAACAAACGCACTTATGAATTATTTAATTTTATTACAAAATGGGAGGAATTATTATGATTACATTTTTATCTTGTCTAGCTATATTAATAGTTGGATACTTTACTTACGGTACATTTGTAGCAAAAACTGTTGGATTCGATGATACAAAAGAAACTCCAGCATTAAGACTACAAGATGGTGTTGACTATATGCCAATGCCTTGGTACAAAGTTTTTTTAATACAATTTTTAAATATAGCAGGTACAGGTCCAATATTTGGGGCAATAATGGGGGCTTTATTTGGTCCAGTTGCATTCTTATGGATAACATTTGGGACTTTATTTGCAGGAGGAGTTCATGACTTCTTATCTGGTGTTATATCAATGAAACATGATGGAACTTCTGTTTCAGAAGTTGTTGGTATATACTTAGGGGATACAATGAAGAATATAATGAGAGTATTCTCAGTTGTACTTCTTATATTAGTTGGTACAGTATTTGTTACATCTCCAGCTGGATTATTATCTAATATAACAGGAATGAACAATACTATATGGGTTGCACTTATAATAGTATACTACATAGTGGCGACAGTTTTACCCGTTGATAAAGTAATAGGTAAGATATATCCAATATTTGGAGCAGCATTATTATTAATGGCAGTTGGATTATGTGGTGCAATGTTTATAGGACATTTCAATGGAAGTATGGAAATGGCTGAAATGACATTACAAAACTTACATCCAAATGGAGATAGTGTATTCCCATTCTTATTTACTACTATAGCATGTGGTGCATTATCAGGATTCCATGCTACTCAATCACCTATGATGGCTAGATGTGTAAATAGAGAAAGTGAAAATAAGAGAATATTCTATGGAGCAATGGTTGTAGAAGGTATAGTTGCATTAATATGGTGTGCTGTAACAATAGCATTCTTTGGAGATTCTTTAAGCATACAAGCTGCTTTAACTGAGTTTGGTGGACAATCAGGTGTTGTTAATGTAGTTTCAAAAGAATTATTAGGACCAGTTGGTGCAATACTTGCAGTACTTGGTGTTGTTGCTTGTCCAATAACAAGTGGAGATACAGCATTTAGAAGTGCTAGACTTACAATAGCAGATGCTTTTAAAATAAAGCAAGAAGGTATAAAAAATAGATTTATATTAGCTATACCACTATTTGTAGTATGTATAGCATTAACTCAAATAGATTTCAACATAATATGGAGATATTTTGCTTGGTCTAACCAAACTCTAGCAACAATATTCCTATGGACAGGTGCAGTATTCTTACTTATAAATAAGAAGAATCCTTGGATAGCAGCATTACCAGCAATATTCATGAGTTATGTTGTAATATCTTATATACTACAAGCTAAAGAAGGTTTCAGATTAAATGGAACAATATCAGATGTAGTAGGTATAATAGGTGCCATATTATTAGCAGTATGGTTTATGCTAAAAGTTAAAAAAGTAAGATCAGAGCAAGCTAAAGAAGCTGCTTAATATATGAAAATATCCTATAAGGTAAAGTCCTTATAGGATATTTTTATATATATCAATATAAATGTTAAGTTGATTTATATAGTAAACTTAGTCTATAATTAATTCGCATAGATTATAGTAGCTATAAAAAGGAGTTAAATATATAATGAGTAATAAAACACAAAAGAGGGATTCACAAAGAAAGCTAAAAGGATGGGTTAAATTAACTTTAGGGGTTATTGGAATAGTATTAATTATTATTTTGTTTAATAAAATAGACTATCTTATAAAAAGTGGAATTAGTTTATTTAATGATGATAGAACGGTTGTTGTAATAGATATTGGTCATGGTGGTAAAGACCAAGGAACTCAAAGTTCAAATGGAAAAATATTAGAAAAAGATATAGTTCTAAGTATTGGAAATAAAGTACTTAAGAAATTAGAAAAAGATAAAGATATAAAGATTTTAGCTACAAGAACAACTGATGAATTTATATCTTTAAAAGATAGAAATAAATTTGAAGTAGATAATAATGCACAGTTATTCATATCAATACATGCAAATGCAGCTCCAAAGTCATCAAATGTAGATGGTATAGAGACTTTTTATTGGGATAAGGAAAATGAAGACTCATATAATTTAGCAAAAGTAGTACATGATAAATTGATTCAATATACTAATGCAAATGATAGAAGCATAAAGCCTGGTAATTACCAAGTCATAAGAGATGCTAGCTGTCCATCTATACTTATAGAAACAGGATTTTTAACTAACTACTTAGAATCAATTAACTTATCTAATGATAAGTATCAAGATAAAATAGCTAATGCAATAGTTGAGGGGATAAAGGAATATTTACAACTTAATAGCTCTGAAGATAAACAAGGTTAAGATTATATTTTCTTAACCTTATTACAATTTTTAGGATTTTTATTTAGAAATAATGAATATAGATATAAGTGTAAAGATAATCTAAATAAAAGTAGGGGGCGAGTATATGTGTAAATTAAAAAATAAATTACAATCAAGCAAGTCAATGCTATTAAATGCTCAAAAAGAAGGATATGCGGTACCAGCATTTAATATACATAACCTGGAAACTATTGAAACTGTATTAGATGCAGCGAGAGATTTAAAATCGCCAGTTATATTAGCTGCTACACCTTCAACAGTAAAATATGCTGGAGAAGAGTACCTATTAGCTATCATAGAAAAAGCAAAAGAAATAAATGACATACCACTTACATTTCATTTAGATCACCATGAAAATGTAGAAGATATAAAAAGAATAATTTCACTTGGGTGTAAATCAGTTATGATAGATGCATCGAAGTATCCATTTGAAGAAAATGTATCTATAGTAAAAGATGTTGTTGATTTTGCACATGAATATGGTGCAACTGTTGAAGCTGAACTTGGTAAATTAGGAGGGAAAGAAGATGATTTAGTTGTTGATGAGAGAGATTCCTTTTTTACAGACCCTAATGAAGCAGTAGAATTTGTAAAATTAACTAACGTAGATTCATTAGCAGTTGCTATAGGAACAGCCCATGGCCTATATAAGAGAGAGCCTAAACTAGATTTTGAAAGGTTGGATAAAATAAGAAATTTAGTTCATATTCCTCTAGTACTTCATGGAGCATCAGGCGTTCCAACTCAAGCCGTAAAAATGGCTACTAGTCTTGGAATATGTAAAGTTAATATAGCTACAGAGCTTAAAATTCCTTTTTCTAATGCTATAAAAGAGTATTTTAAAGAGCATCCAGATGCAACAGATCCAAGACAATATCTAGTACCAGCTAAAAAAGCAATGTATGATGTAGTTGTAAATAAAATAAAAATGTGTAATAGCCAAAGTAAAGCATTAAGTTATAATGATAGTATATATTAAAATTTATAAATTTATGAATTAAGTAAGTGTTTATTGGCAAAATAAATAAAGGTAAAGATATAGTAACTGTGTATAAATAAAAATCCTCTATATGATTATCAATATAATATTGATAATTTATATAGAGGATTTTTAGTTACAAATTTGTAACTAAAATATTTAAAAATACCGTTATTGACAAATAGAGGAATTTAAAATATGCTATTTAATATTAAATTTTAATCAATAATAATAACATTTTTAACTAATAATATATCTAAAAATAAAAATATCTATTAAAAAGTAAAAAACTAATTATAAAATTAAAATTGACAAAATAAAAAGATAAAGGGGACTGAGTATGAATAAAAAACTAATTATATCAAAAAGTTTAGTATTTATATTTGTAGTAGCCTTTGTAGTTGGATTTAAAAGTATATTTGGAGATGAAAATACACTAATAGGAATAACTACAATAACTGCTACACTAATGTTTTTAAGTAAAGATTTAACCATATCACCTATAAGGAATTCTATTAGATTAATTTTACTTAATTTATTTATAGGTATATGTGCAATGATTGCATTATCAAATATATGGTTAGGTATTGTGATTAATTTTATAGCTTTATTTACAGTGAGTTATACACTTTGCTATAATCTAGAAACACCAATGTATTTTCCATTTACTCTACAATATTTATTTTTATTATCAGCTCCAGTAAACATAGACCAAATACCCAAAAGATTATTAGCTCTTATATTTGGAGCATTATTTATAATGTTAGCTCAAATAATAGCTAATAAAAATAAGATGTCTAAAAGTGGAAATAAAATATTAATAAGTGTTTGTAATGCAATAACATCAAAGATTGAAAGTATGAAAGGCAAATCTAAAGAAAATACAGATATAGATATAGAGTCTAATATAAATGTATTTAGAAAGATGGTTTATGATAAAAGAGAAGTTGAATTTTATCTAACAGAAGAAGGTAGAATAAAACTTAATTTATCTGTGGCGTTAGAAAGTATATATACAATGCTTAAAGTAATTGATAAATCAGATGATGTATTGTATATAATTAATAACTTAGAACAACTAATCTTAGACACAAAAGATGTTTTAGAAGGCAAAGATATTAAAACTGATTTAGAAAAAGATATATATGAATTCTTAAGTGAATGTGAAAAAAGAAATATAAGTGACTTACTTACACTACAACTTTTAGATAGTACTATACTTTTAAAAGATACATTACAAGAATTAAAGAACTTAAAAAAGGAAAACTATAACTTAGTTAAATCAATAGGAGACATTAAAAATAACGGAAAAATTAAATACATGTCTAAAAATCATAAATCTCTTAAATTCTGTTATGCAATGCGTGTAGCAATAACAATTACATTTGGAGCATTTATAACAGATTTATTTAATTTATCAGAAGGTCGATGGATAATGTTTACAATGTTATCTATTATTAATCCAATATATGAGATATCTAAAGGCAAAATAAAAGATAGAATATTATCTACAATAATAGGAAGTATAATTGTATTTATATTATTTAATATATTTAAAGATACTACATCAAGAAGTTTAATATTAATGTTAACTGGCTATATAAGTGGATACTTGAAAGAATATAAGCATAGTACAATATGTGTAACTGTATCTGCAATTGGTTCTGCAGCAATTTTAGGAGATATAGGATCATTAACACTAAATAGATTAATATTTGTTGCATTAGGTGCATTAATTGCGATAATAGCTAATAAAGTGATATTTCCATATAAACTAAAGGATTCAAATGATGAGTTACAAGCAATATATAAAGGTGCGGTATCAGATATGCTTAGAGAAATTAAAAATGTTGCAGAAGGTATTAAGCAACCTCATGGTATAAAGAACTTACTTATAATTACATCTTTAGTAGAAGAAAAGTTAAAAGTTAATAATCAAATACTAGGTATTAATTCTTATGATAAATTAATAAAAGAAGAAAGATTTTTAGTTACAAATATATATGAGCTATATATTTGGATTATAAGAGAAAAAGTTAATCCAAAATATGTAAAGTATATTTTAGATGAAATAAATCAATTAATTGAGTATAAAAATGAACCAATCGAAAATACAATAGAAGAAATAAAAGCAAATATAAGAGAAATAAAAGATTTAAGAACTAAAATAACATTAAGCAGTATAGTTATTATTTTAAAAGAATTAAGAAAAATATCAGATATAAAAATAGCAATTTAAAAATAAAAAGCTTAAGGTATTCATGCCTTAAGCTTTTTATATTAAAAGTGTAAGTGTTCCAAGTGTTATAATTATCAGTCCTATAAAAGATTTTTTTGTCAGCTTTTCTTTTAAGAATATATAAGAAAAAGCTACAGTAATTAAAATACTTAATTTATCTATTGGAACAACTATACTTGCTTCTCCATCTTGTAATGCTTTATAGTAGCACAGCCAAGACATACCAGTTGTTATACCTGATAAGCAAATAAATATCCAACTTTTTTTATCTATATTTTTTATTTCCCACTGCTTTTTAGTTATAAACACAACAATCCATGCCATTATTAAAACTACAATAGTTCTAATAGCAGTTCCTAGATTAGACTCAATTCCAATAATACCTATTTTACCTAGTATTGATGTTAAACTAGCAAAAACAGCTGAAAGAATAGCATAAAACATCCATTTATTATTAGTTTTAGTATTATCATCAATATCTATTTCCTTTTTAGTAATCATCATATAAGTACCAATAGCAATACATATCATACCAATAATTTTAGTAAAAGAAAGAGATTCACCAAGAATTATAAATGCTAAAATCATAGTTAACACTGTACTTGACTTATCAATAGGTGTAACCTTATTAACATTTCCCAGTTGAAGGGCTTTAAAATAACATAACCAAGAGCCTCCTGTTGCAAGACCAGATAATATTAAGAATAATAGAGTTTTATAGCTAATATTAGGTATTGTATCAAAAGATCCTACGACAAATACCATTAACCATGAAAAAATTAAAATAATAATAGTTCTAATTGCAGTTGCTAAATTTGAATCAGTATTATTTATTCCTATCTTTGCAAGAATAGCAGTAATACCAGCAAATAAAGCTGAACCAAATGCGAATATTAACCACATTTATGTATAGTCCTCCCATAAGTATATTAATGAATATTAAAATCAATTGAAATTAATTAGTATATTTAACTTATTTAGTTTAGTATATTTTTAATAATATATCAATCAATTTTATAAAACTTTGTGAATAAGTTATATTAAAAATATATTTATATAAATAAAGAAGATATAGTATTGTCATACTATATATAGTATGTTTTTATTTAAAAAATATATTAATACACAAGATAAAGTGTACAAGTTAATATAAAAATAGCTAAAATATATTAAGAATGGGAGTTACAAAGTTATGAAGAAAATCATAAAAAGAGATGGTACAACTGAACCATTCAATAAAGTAAAAGTAATGAATGCTATTTATAAGTCAACTATAAATAGCAAAGAAGGAGAAGATAAAGAATTACCCAAAATAGTTGCTGATAAAATAGAAGAAATAGTAAATTCAAGGGAAGAAGAAATAAGCGTAGAAGATATACAAGATAATGTAGAGCTTTTATTAATGGAATCTAATAGAAAAGATGTTGCAAAAAAGTATATATTATATAGAGATAAAAGAGCTGATATAAGAAAATCAAAATGGCATATGGATGAATTACAAAAATCAATTTGGACTAACAAATATCAATATAATAATGAATCTTTTGATGAGTGGATAGATAGAGTTTCAGGAAATAACAGAAAGATAGCTAAGTTAATAAGAGAAAGAAAATTTCTATTTGCAGGAAGAATTCTAGCAAATAGAGGTTTACCTAAGGATGGAATTAAAGTAACTTACTCAAATTGTTATGTTTTAAGTCCACCAGAGGATAACTTAGAATCAATATTTGATACAGCTAAAAAGCTAGCAAGAACATTTAGTTATGGTGGTGGAGTTGGATTTGATATATCTAAATTAAGACCAAGTGGAGCATTAGTTCACAATTCTGCAAAAACAACTACAGGAGCAGTTAGCTTTATGGATTTATACTCAATGACAACTGGATTAATTGGTCAAAGAGGAAGAAGAGGAGCTTTAATGATATCTATGGATATAAATCATCCAGATATAGAATCTTTTATAGATGTAAAAACAGATTTAGAAAAAGTAACTAAAGCTAATATATCTGTTAGAATAAATGATAAGTTTATGGAAGCTGTAGAGAAGAAGGAAAAATATAAATGTAAGTTTGTAGTAGAAGAAACTAAAGAAGTAATAGAAAAAGAAGTGGATGCGTATAAGTTATTTATGAAGCTTATAACTAATAATTGGGACTTTGCAGAACCTGGAATACTTTTTTGGGACAACATTGAAAGATATCATTTATTAAGTGAAGATGAAAAGTTTAAATATGCTGGAGTTAATCCTTGTGCAGAAGAGCCACTACAACCAGGAGGAAGTTGCTTATTAGGTTCTATAAATTTATCTGAATTTGTAGTAGAACCATTTACAGAAAATGCAATTTTTGATAAAGAAAAATTTAAAGATACTGTATCTGATTGTATAATTGGACTTAATGAAGTATTGGATGAAGGACTAAACTTACATCCATTAGATGAACAAAAAGAAAGTGTTAGAGAATATAGACAAATTGGTTTAGGCGTTATGGGTATAGCTGATATGCTTATAAAACTAAATATAAGATATGGCTCAGAAGAATCTATTAAATTATGTGAAGAATTAGCTAAAATAATGTTAAATAGTGCTATTAAGCAATCTGCATTATTAGCAAAAGAATTAGGAAGCTATGAAAAATATAATAAAGAAGCTATATTTAAATCTGATTTCTTTATTAATAATATAGATGATGATGTTAAAGAGTTAATAAAAAAATATGGATTAAGAAATTCACAAATATTGACAATACCACCAACGGGTTCTATATCTACAATGTTAGGAATAAGTGGAGGAATAGAGCCGATGTTTAATACTTCATATATAAGAAAAACTGAAAGCTTACATGATGAAGATGTATTTTATAAGGTATATACACCTATTGTTAAAGAATATATGGATATAAACGATATTTTAGACGATAATGATTTACCTAATATTTTTGAAACTGCTATGACATTAAAACCTGATGAAAGAATAAAGATGCAGGCAGCATGGCAAAAGTATATTGATGCATCAATATCATCTACAATTAACCTGCCTTATGAAGCTACTGTTGAAGATGTGTATAATATATATATGTTAGCATGGAAAAATAAACTTAAAGGTATTACTATTTATAGAGATGGTTGCAAAAGAAGTGGAATTTTATTAAATGATAAGGCTGATAAAAAGGCAAAAAAAGAAGATAAGCATGATGAAGGAATAGTTACATTAGAAGATGGTGTTGAAGAATTTATTTGTCCGGAATGTGGAAATAAAACAGTTATTCCTACAGGAGGATGTGCGATTTGTTTACAGTGTGGGTATAGTAAGTGTAATTAAGTAGTATAAATAAAAGATAGTTAGGATATATATATTATATTATATATATCCTAACTATCTTAATTATTAAATATTATCTTTTATTGATGGTAAAAATATATTTTTATAATGTATTCAGAATAGTTCCACTTCTTTCCCAGGAAATATTATCTCCTCTACTATCATCTAATATAAATCCTGCATTGTTGATTTTTTCTTTTATTAGTCTTTTAGATTCTGCTGCCTCATCTCCTGTACCAACCTTATTATCATAAAGAGAGTATTTTTCACGAAGTTTTTTTGGAGATAAATTAGGCATTATAACGTTTGCACCAGCCTTTAAACCCAATTCTCTACCTACATTGCTTATTGTACCAAGTGCTGTTGTAGCTGGTAATAAAACTTTTGGTAATAATAACCTTGTTATTGCGAGCATTAATAGCGTCTTATCTAAACTACCAGCTTTTTCATTTTTAAATGGGGTGTCATGATGAGGAATAAATGGACCTATACCAACCATATGAGGATCTAATTCTTTTAGATATATTAAATCTTTTGCTAAATTTTTAGTTGTTTGGAATGGGGATTCTACCATGAATCCAGCACCAACTTGAAATCCAATTTCTTTTAAAGTTGAAAGGCATTTTTTTCTATCATATAAGTTTAAATTTTCTGGATGTAATTTAGAATAGTGTTTTTCACAGGCTGTCTCATGTCTAAGTAAATATCTATCAGCTCCTGCATCAAATAATTTTTTGTAAGAATCATAACTTCTTTCTCCCAAAGATAAAGTTATGGCACAATCATTATAATTTTCCTTTATCAGTCTTATAATATTAATCAATCTATCATCTGTAAAAAAAGGATCTTCTCCACCTTGAAGTACGAAGGTTTTGAATCCAAGTTTATATCCAATTTTACAGCATTCTAGTATATCATCTAAAGAAAGTCTATATCTATCTATATTCTTATTAGAACAACGTATACCGCAGTAATAACAGTCATTTTTACAGTAATTAGTAAATTCTATAAGTCCTCTTAAAAAAACTTTGTTTCCATAATAGTGATCTCTTACTTCACTTGCTTTTTTAAATAAATATTCTTTGTCTTCTGAGCTAATATTATCAATTAAATAAATTAATTCATCTTCTGATAAGTTATGAGTCTCACACAATTTATGTATTAATGCCATAATGTACAATTTACTTTACTCCTTTCAGATTAGGATTTGTTTTCTTTAAAATAAATTGTAGTACTTAATTTCTTAAATTGCTATATAATTATATTAGTATAAATAAAAGTTTATAGATTAAATTTATTATTTTGTAAAATATAGTAATTTCTTATAAAATTAAGTAGAAACCGTTATACTACATAAATAAATGAATGTAAATCTTATACTGTGTTAAAAAAGTTTTAATATATAGAATTTTAATAATAAAAAATAAAAAAACTATTTATTGACATAAAGTGAAGTATGAATTACTATTAGTAATAAGAAAATACAGAAAATTCAAAAACGCATTGAAGGGAAGAGTAATTATAAAATTAAGTCAAAGCGAGCTGGTTATGGTGAGAGTCCAGTACAAGATTTATAACGAAGAACATCCCAGAGCTACTAACCGAAATCTTTAATTAAGAGAGTAGACTTAGTCGGAGCCAAACCGTTATCATATTGGTAGTGTATGAATTGTACGCTAATAGAGTTGAACTTTTATTAAAGTTAAATTGGGTGGTACCGCGGAAGACAGCCTTTCGTCCCTTTTATATAGGGATGAAGGGCTTTTTTTAATATCAAGAATTAATAACAAAAAGGAGTGTTGTAGTATGTGTTTAATAGTACCCAAAAAATATGAAACTAGCTTAGGAGTAATAGAAACTCAGCAAGCAATAAAAGATTTAAAGGACTTTTTTGAAAATAGATTAGGGGAAATGTTAAAATTAACAAGGGTTTCATCACCGTTATTTGTTTTACCAGAAACAGGAGTAAATGATAACCTAAACGGAATAGAAAAACCAGTAAGCTTTACAGTGCCTCATTTAAATAAAAATGCGGAAATAGTACATTCACTAGCTAAGTGGAAAAGAATGGCTCTTAAAAAGTATGGTTTTTCAGTAGGAAAAGGTCTATATACTGATATGAATGCTATAAGAAAAGATGAAGAATTAGATAATCTACACTCTTTATATGTAGATCAATGGGATTGGGAACTTATAATAAATAAGGAAGATAGAAGTATAGAAACACTAAAGAAGGTTGTAAAAGATATATATCAAGTATTTAAAGAAACTGAAGAGCATGTACATGCTATATATCCAGAAGTAAGATGTGATTTACCAGAGGAGATAACTTTTATAACATCACAAGAATTATTGGATATGTATCCAAATTTAACACCTAAAGAAAGAGAAGATGCAATAGTTAGAGAAAAGAAAGCAGTATTTTTAATGCAAATAGGTAAAGTTTTAAGTAACGGTCAAAAACATGATGGAAGAAGTCCAGACTATGATGACTGGGAATTAAACGGAGATATATTATTCTATAACCCAGTATTAGATAATGCTATAGAACTTTCTTCTATGGGGATAAGAGTAGATGAAGAAAGATTAGAAAGACAATTAGAAGTATCTGGATGTGAGGATAGAAAAGAATTAGAATTCCATAAAGCCTTATTAAACGGAGAGTTACCTTATACTATAGGTGGAGGAATTGGTCAGTCTAGAATATGTATGTATTTTTTAAACAAGGCACACATAGGTGAGGTTCAAGTTGGAATTTGGCCAGAGAAAATGATTAAAGAGTGCAAAGAAGCAGGAGTATATTTATTATAAATTTATATAATAGGTAGTTTTTAAAACTAGTTTAGTTAATAAAATAAATTCCAAGTCATATAGATTAAAATAATCTTAAAATGGCTTGGAATTTATTTTGTTTAACTAAAATAAATTTCCTATAATAAAAAGTAATTTTATATACTAATTAACAAGATAGGACTTAAATTCATAAAATATCTATATAACTACTAATGCAGGGAGGGATATAGATGAAGCCAGAATATGGAGATGTAATATGTGTAAATCATGGTATTTATAATCATTTTGGTATATATGTAGATGAAAATCATGTCATCCATTATGCTGGTAAAGATGAAGATTTTTTTTTGAGAAAAATGCACATAGATGAAACTTCTATGGATAAATTTTTGGGAAATTCAAATAGATATTATGTATACAAATTTTCAGAAGATAGTTCTAAATCAGTGAAAAGAATAAGAGCTAATGGTTTAAATAGAGGTTATAAAGAAAGTGCATATGCAATGTATATGTTATTAAAATTAAAAAATAAGATAAAATATAAAATTTATTCTCCTGATGAAACAGTAAAAAGAGCTAGAAGTAGAATTGGAGAGCGTAGGTTTAATTTAGGATTTAATAATTGTGAATATTTTGCAGTTTGGTGTAAAACTGGAGTTAGTCAATCATATCAAGTTAATTTAGTGTTAGATGCAATATTTATTAAGAGTAAAATAGATATATATTAATAGAATATATTTAAAATATCTAGTTTATAATGAGTACTTTATAAAAGTTAAAGCAAAATAATGGTATAATGTAAAGTAGAGCATATAAGAAGTATTATTAATATAAGGGGGAGTATATTTGAATGCACAGGAATTACAGAAAATAAAATATAAAAAAATGGTAGAAGAACCCGTTGAAAAATTAGTTATAAAAATGGCAATTCCTACGATAATAAGTATGTTAATTACATCATTTTATAATATTGCAGATACTTTTTTTGTAAGCCTTATAAATAGTAGTGCAACAGCAGCTGTAGGAGTTATATTTTCATTAATGTCAATGTTTCAAGCAATAGGATTTTGTTTTGGTCATGGTTCGGGAAATTATATTTCAAGAAAATTAGGTGCTAAGGAAAATGAAGCTGCGATAAAAATGGCATCGACAGGATTTTTCTCAGCATTTTTTATTGGCGTTATAATAACTATAATAGGCATAATGTTTTTAGACCCTCTTGCTAAAGTATTAGGAGCAACAGACTCTATATTACCTTATGCAAAAAATTATATGGGCATAATTTTAATTGGTGCTCCATTTATGATTTCTTCATTTGTATTAAATAATCAGCTTAGATTACAAGGAAATGCATCTTATGCTATGATTGGTATAGCAACAGGTGCAGTTTTGAATGTTATATTAGACCCTATTCTTATATTTAAGCTTAATATGGGAATTAAAGGTGCGGCTTTAGCTACTGTAATCAGTCAAATTATTAGCTTTAGTTTACTAATTAAGCTTTGTGATTATGGAGGAACTATACCAATAAGATTTAAAAATTTTGAGCCAAACTTAAATAAATATAAAGAAATATTACATGGAGGAGTACCATCATTATGTAGACAAGGAATAACAAGTTTTGCTACTATATTTCTTAATATTGGAGCAGGATTATATGGTGATGGAGCAGTAGCTGCAATGTCTGTAGTTATGCGTATTACAACATTTGCAAGCTCTGCTTTAATTGGATTTGGTCAAGGGTTTCAGCCTGTTTGTGGATTTAACTATGGAGCTAAAAATTATAAACGTGTAGAAAATGCTTTTTGGTTTTGTGTAAAAGTATCTACAATAGTTTTAAGCATATTAGGTGTACTTGGTATTATATTTGCACCAAGTATAGTATCATTATTTACTAAAGATGATTCTAGTTTAATCGAAATAGGTGTTACAGCACTTCGTATGCATTGTATTGCATTTCCATTCTTAGGATGGATAATACTATGTAATATGTTACTTCAAAATATAGGAAAGTATGTAAAGGCAAGTATATTAGCCATGGCAAGACAAGGATTATGCTTTATACCTATGATAATAATACTACCTAGGATATTTGGAGTTACAGGTATTCAGATTAGCCAGTTAATAGCTGACTTATTAACATTTATAATAGCTCTACCTATGGGTATGAGTACATTAAAAGAATTTAAATTAATGAGCAAAAAAGATGATAAAAATTTGATATAATGTAAATAGACTACTTATAGAAAATATAAGTTAATTTATAAAACTATAAACTAACTTATAATAAAAAAATTAGAGCGGGTTAAAATTATATAACACAGGTGCTTATATAATAAATATAAATTATGAACGTAGAAGCTGTCTTAAAATAAAAGACAGCTTCTAACTTGTTTTATAAAGTTATAAATAGAATAAAAGAAAACAGGTGAGATTATGGACTTTAAAATAGTAAATGACATACTAATTGATAACACGGATAAAACTAGATTAAGTAGAGGTACGGAATACTATAAAGATGGATATGTAGAAGAAGTAAAATATACAAATGAAGATAAAGTTTTGACTATTGAAGGTAGAGTAGCTTCAGAATTTCAAAATAGAGTTTATAATAGCTCAATAGTAATCGATTCAAAGAACAAAAGAGTCGCATCAGGTAGTTGTAATTGCCAAGATTGTATGAGTAGAAGTACATCTACTAATTTAGCTATATGCAAGCACATAGTAGCAATGACTATGTATGTAGTAAACTTATTAAAATCAGATGTAATAAGCAGTTTAAAGCAGACAACTTTTACAGTAAAAAATAAAAGCAAGGTTCATAGAAATAAAAATTTTATAAATAAAGAATTGTTAAATTACTTTAAAAGCAATTCTAAAGAGGAAGTTAATTTAGATATTAAACTAGAAATGGTAGGACCAAATACTATTTGTGCAGACTTTAAAATAGGTATTGATAAAATGTATGTACTTAAAAACTTAAGAGAGTTTGCTTTTGCAAGAGCTAATTCTAACAGTCTAGTGTATGGAGTTGATTTTGTTTATAATCCTATAGATAATTATTTTTCAGAAGAAGATGAAAAAGTAGTTAATATGATAGAAGAATATGGCCTAGGCCTTTCATATATTGCACCACAAAGAGAGCTTAGATATATGACCTTAGGAGGACCAAAGGTTAGAAGGTTAATGGAAGCTTTAGAACATAGAGAATTTGATTTTAAATTTAGAAATATGTATTATACTCCAAGAATAATAAGAGGAGAACTACCTATAAATATAGATCTAGAAATGGATGATGATAATATATTACTTAAAAATGAAGGACCACTTCCTATTCCTATATCTCAAAAAGGTGATGTAGTTTTTTATAAAGGTGATATATACTTACTTAATTCTGAAAATGGCATATATTACAATAAATTATATAGTGTACTAGATGAGTTTAAGGAAATATCATTTACTAAAAGTGAAGTTAATGAGGTACTAAGTAATGTTGTTCCAAAACTTAAAAAAATATGCAGTAATGTAAAAGTCGATGAGAAGATAGAAAAAAATACTTCCGGAGAGTTAGAAGTTAAATTTTACTTTGACTTAGAAGATAGCAAAATAACTTGTGATCTTAAGTTTGAATACGAAGGCGAATATGAAGGTAAATTTGTAATAAGAGATACTATAAAAGAACAAGAAGCTATATATAGACTTTATAGTAATTACTTTGAAGATTATAAAAATAAATATGTATTTAAAGGCAATGATGCACAATTATATGATTTTTTAAGTACGGAAATAAATAGATTGAAAAATATAGGTGAAGTATACTACTCTGAAAAATTAAAAGAACGAAAAATATATAATTCAGCTAACATTAAAGTAGGACTTGGAGAAGAAGTAAATCATTATTTAGAATTTAATTTTGAAATTGAAGGTGTAGATGAAAGCGAATATAAAAAAATAATAGACGCATTTAAAATTAATAAAAGATTTTACAAATTAGGAAATGGAAATTTTGTAAACTTAGAAGAAGCCGAAACTAAAGAAATGTTTAAGCTTATGGAAAGTTTAGGATTTACTGATAACTATAAAAATATGAAAATGCATACAAGTAAATCTTTATTTATAAATGATTTACTTACTGAAAAAAAGCTTCCTCATATAGATGGGATAGAAAAAACTAAAGAATTAGTAGATAAGTTTAAAAATCTTAAAAATGTATCTGTAGAAATACCAAAAAACTTAAATGCAAACCTTAGAGATTATCAAGTTGATGCTTTAAGTTGGTTTGAAACTTTAGATTACTGTGGATTTGGTGGTATTTTAGCAGATGAAATGGGACTAGGAAAAACTATACAAACAATAGCATTTTTGTTATGTAAAGAAAATAAAAAGAGTTTAGTAGTAACTCCTACTTCACTTATACATAACTGGAAAAGCGAATTTGAAAAGTTTGCGCCAAGTATAACGGTAGGTATAGCTCATGGTATTAAAAAAGAACGAGAAAAAGTGGTAGATAATATTAATGATTATGATGTAATACTAACTACTTATGGTTCCCTTAGAAATGATTTAGATAAATATGAAAATATAAACTTTGACTATTGCATTATAGATGAAGCTCAAAATATAAAAAATCCAACAGCTATGAGTACGGATGCAGTAAAATCTATAAAAGCTAATAATAGATTTGCCCTTACAGGAACTCCAATAGAAAATAATTTAATGGAGTTATGGTCTATCTTTGATTTTATAATGCCTGGATATTTATATAATTTAACTAAATTTAATGCAGTTTTTATAAGAGATGAAGGTCATATAGAAAATCTAAAAAGAATGATAAGACCATTTATACTAAGAAGAACTAAAAAACAAGTTATAAAAGAACTTCCAGATAAAATAGAAAGACAATTTTTAGTTGAAATGGGTAAAGAACAAAGAAAAGTATATGGAGTATATGTAGAAGATATACAAAAAAAACTTAAAGAAAAGAAGAATATAAAAGATAAAATAACCGTATTTTCTTATTTAACAAAATTAAGACAACTTTGTTTAGACCCAAGTGTAATAATACAAGATTATAAAGGTAAAAGTGCCAAAACTGATGCATGTTTTGAAATTATAAAAGAATATACAGAAGAAAATAATAAGATATTAGTATTCTCACAATTTACAAGTGTACTTAAAAATATAGGAAAGAAATTATCTCAAAATAATATAAGCTATAGTTATTTAGATGGACAAACTAAGGCGATAGATAGAATAAAACTTGTAAATGAATTTAATGAAGGAAATGATAAAAAGGTATTTTTAATTTCTCTAAAAGCAGGAGGAACTGGTCTTAATTTAACTTCTGCAAATACAGTTATTCATTTTGATCCTTGGTGGAATCCATCAGTTGAAAATCAAGCAAGTGATAGAGCTCATAGATTTGGTCAAAAAGACGTTGTTGAAGTTATAAAGCTTATAGCCAAAGGAACTATAGAAGAAAAAATAGTTGAACTTCAAGAAAAGAAAAAGGAATTAATTGATGATATGATAGATGGAAATTTATCTGATGGAAGTGTATTAAAGAGTTTATCAGATGAGGATATACTCGATTTATTAAAGTAAAGAGGTAAATTTATGACAGATATTTTTATAGTAGAAGATGATAATGCTCTAAGTAGAGAAATCAGTTTAACCTTAAGTAAATGGGGATATAGTGTATGTGAAGTTAGAAATTTTGAAAATATAACTGATGAAGTTTTAGAAAAAAATCCAAAGCTTGTATTAATGGATATAAACTTACCTTGTTATGATGGATTTTATTGGTGCTTACAAATAAGAAACTTTTTAAAAGTTCCAATAATATTTATATCATCAAGAGATAACGATATGGATATTATAATGTCAATAAATATGGGAGGAGATGACTATATAACAAAGCCATTTTCACCCCAGATTTTAGTTGCAAAAATACAAGCAATACTTAGAAGAACATATTCTTATAACAGTGATATAAAAAATGAAATAATAAAATTTAAGGATGTAATATTAAATATTGTTGAAGGTAAAATTTATTATAAAAATAAAAATACAGATTTAACTAAAAATGAGTTGAAAATTATGAAGATACTTATGGAAAATCAGGAAAAAATAGTTAGTAGGGAAGAAATAATAGAAAATCTTTGGTATAGTGAAGAATTTATAAGTGAAAACACTTTAACAGTTAATATAAATAGACTTAGAAAAAAATTAGAAAGTATAGGCTTAGAAGAATTTATACTTACTAAAAAAGGACATGGATATATTATAAAATGAGATTTATAAATTATTTGAAAAATACAAAGGTAATTTTTATATTAATAATCTTAATAATGATAATAGTAAATTTAATTATAATTTTAGATCCTAATTTATCTAAAAGCACTGATAGCTTAATATATATGAATTTACTAGTTTCATTAACATCTATTATATTTTTATATTTAGATTATTTAAATTATAAAAAAAGAGTTAATAATTTTATTAATGCAGTAAGTGATTTTAATATAGAAAATTATGAACTGAAAGAAAGCTATGAATATAAAAGAGTTAAGAATATAATAGATAAAAATGAAGATGAAGTAAAATCTTTAAAAAAAGAATTAGAAGAAATAAATGATTATATGACTAATTGGATACATGAAGTGAAAATACCAATATCAGTTCTTGAGATAATTGGAAAGAGAGTAAGTGAAATAGAATATGGAAAAGATTTATCTAAACAAATAAAAGCTGAAGTTACTAGAATAGATAAATTAGTAGAACAAGCTATGTATTCAAGTAGAGCAGGAAATTATAATTCAGATTTTTTTATAAATGAAGTTAATTTAGAAAATATAGTTAAAGAGGTAATTAAGAAAAATAAATACCAATTTATATATAATAAAATAGAGTTAAATGTTTTAGACTTAAATAAAGTTATACTAACTGATAAAAAATGGATTACTCATATAATAGAATTAATAATTGATAATGCTATTAAATATAGTGAGAGTTATGGGAAAATAGAAATTTATACAATTGAAAATAAAAAAGGATTGGAACTGCATATAAAGGACTATGGAATAGGAATAGCACCACAAGATATTGATAGAGTATTTGACAAAGGTTTTACAGGTGTAAATGGAAGAAAAAGGACTAAATCTACAGGTATAGGACTTTATATAGCTAAGAATATATTAACAAAGTTAAGTCATGATATAAATATAATATCTAAACAAAATGAGTTTACTGATGTAATTATAACATTTTATAATTTATCTGATTACTTTAATACTATTGAATAATATTAATATTTACGGTAAACATCAATTTACATAAATTACGTAATATAAGATTTATTTTATAAGAAGAATAGGAGAATTAAAATTATGGTAAAAAATTTTGCTCATCGTGGATTTAGTGGAAAATACCCAGAAAATACTCTTTTAGCTTTTGAAAAAGCTATTGAGGTTGGTGTAGATGGAATGGAATTTGATGTTCAGCTAACAAAAGATGGAGAAGTTGTCATAATACATGATGAGACTATAGATCGTACTTCTGATGGTACTGGTAGAGTATGTGATTATACATATGATGAATTATTAAAATATGACTTTTCATGGAAGTACAGAGCACAGTTTGGAAAAATAAAATTGCCTCTATTAAGAGAATATTTCGAACTAGTAAAGGATACTAACATAATATCCAATATAGAGTTAAAAAATAGTGTATATGACTATGAAAAACTAGAAGAGAAAGTATATGAACTAATAATTGAATATAACTTAAAAGATAAAGTTATTATATCATCATTTAATCATGAAAGTATTATAAGAATGAAAAATATAGATGATAGTATTAAATGTGGATTTTTATCTGATTGCTGGATGATGGAGCCAGGTAAATATACTAAAAATTATAATGTAGAATGCTACCATCCATCAGCATATTATCTTACTAAAGAAAAAGTAAATAAAATACAAAATGAAGGTATAGAAGTTAATGTTTGGTTAGGTAAAGAGAAAGTTAGTTATAAAAAATTAATAGAAATGGGAATAGACTCATTAATATCTGATGATCCTGATGTGATAAAAAAACTTGTAAATAGATAGTTATTTTATACTTAAAAAGGGTAATAGGGAGTAGAGAAAATGAAAGATAGACATAAGCCATTTGTACAAGAAGTAAAGAATTCAGATACTATGATAATATTTATACATGGTATAGTAGAAAGTCCATATCAATTTAGAAATCTTGCTCAAATTGCAATGGATAATAATATATCTGTTTGTGGAGTACTCCTTGCTGGTCATGGAAAAAGTGGAAAAGATTTTGTAAAAAGTAATTTAAATATGTGGAGAACTTCAATTGAAAGGGAAATTGAAAAGTATAAAACTAAATATAAAAATATAATACTAGTAGGACATTCAATGGGGGCATTATTATCTATTGAATTCTATTTAAAGTACAAGCAAAATATAAAATATATTGTTGCAATAGCAACACCGTTATGTATAAGAGTAAAATTTAATATTATAAGAAGCTGTATAAAAATAGCTCTAGGAATAATTCCTAAAGGTGATCTTTTAACAAGATATGCGTATGAAGCTATTAGTGTAAATGAAACAAATTTATTTAATTATATAAAATGGGCACCAAGATACATAGATTTATTTAAGCTAATAATAAAAGTTAGATTAAATTTAAATAATATAGATATACCAATGCTAATATTTCACTCTATGAACGATGAACTTGTAAGTTTAAAAAGTATAAAAATATATAAAAAGAGTTTTAAATACAATAATAAGTTAAATAATAAAAGTATTATAAAATTAGAAAGCTCAGGTCATTTCTATTATGATTATGATGATTTAGAAGTTTTAGAAAGTGAATTTAAATCATTTATATGCATGAAATAAAAAAGTATCTTAAAATAAAAATTTTAAGATACTTTTTTATTATATAGATTCTATATATTTTACATTATTTTTATTAATAGAAACTGCACTACCGAGATCTCTTCCAGATAGTGTCAAGAATCCCGCATCTTCGTTTTTATTAAATTTATCCATCCATTCAATTAAAGATGAAAAATTTCGAATACTATCTTTTTCAATTATTCTCGTGAATCCGTTATTATAAGTTATTTTTATTTTATTTATATTTTTCAAAACAATCACACTCCTAGAAGAATTATACCCATATTTTCAATTTATTTAAACATATTACTCTTTATAAGACTAAAAAAGAAAAATATACAAATAATAACTTAAATAAATTATTTATACACAAGGAGGTAAAAATGAAAAGATTAAGCATTTTAGGTATAATATTTACTTTAATGTTAAACTTCAATATGACTGGATGTGCAAAAAGAAATAGTGAAGAAGTTGAAAAAACAACAAATGAAAGTATTCAAAACACACAATCAGAAACTGAAAAAGCAAATGAATTAAGTAAAGATGAGTACAAGGATTTATTAACTAAGAATTATGAAAAATATTTAGAACCTATAGATATAAAGGATGAAAGTGTAGATGATTTACTAGATAATAACAGTAACTTAAATAATGAAGAGTTAATAAAGAATTATGAAAATTTATTATCAGATAGTAAAAATAATATAGAATCATTTAAGAAATCTATAACAGGATTAAAAATAATTGATTCTAAATTACAAGAATTAAATAGTGATTTAATATCATACTCAGATAAAGCAATTGAAATAATAATAAAAAAACAAGATGATTTAAATTTAAAGAAAGAAGATTTATTAAAAAGTGATAAAAACTCATTAATAAATTATTTAGATAGAGAATTAGATGAAATAGATAATAATGATAATATTGATGATGTTTTAGATAAAATAGAAGATTTATTAGGTATAGATTTAAGTAAATAATTAAAAATAATAAGGAGTACTACATAAAACTAAGGAGGAAGTAAAATGGAATTAAAAAAATTATTAGCACTAGGATTAGCGTTAGGTTTATCAGTAGGATCAGTTGGTTGTACTAATAAAAAGGGTGAAACTACAACAGATAATAACACTAATACAACACAAAATAGCACTACAACACAAGATAATGGGTATTTAAATACAGAGTATGCAAATACTTACTCTGGTCTTTACACTAATAATATATCTCCTTTAAATAATTATGCAATGTATAGTAGTGTAGATGAAGTAAATAACGCTTATAAAACTAAAGAATACCCTGGTAATGAAAAATATTTATCAGAAGTAAAAGCAGCGTATCAAGATAGTAAAGAAAAATTACAAGCTTTTGTTAATGGATTAAAAAATGATGCAAAAACTGATGATGCAAAATTAAAAGAAGCAAATCAAGAGCTTATAGATGAAGGTGAAGATTTAATAGAAGAAATAGATGAAAAAATAAGTAGATTAGATACAATTCCTAAAGATGCATACAATAAGAGCCAAGATGAATTTATTAAATTAGTTGATGATACAACTAAAGTTGAAAATGATGTTAGATCTGAGTTTGATAAAATGATAAAAGATATGAATAATATGTTAGGAATAGATACTACATCTAATAATGGAAAAAACAAATAGTCTAAAAAGTGTGCAAAATAAAAATATTCAGAAAATATATTGACATATGGAAAAAAAACTATAATATATAAATCATAGAAGTACAAAATAAAATAATTCCTTATCAAGAGAGGTGGAGGGACTGGCCCGATGAAACCCAGCAACCAGTATATTTTATATACAAGGTGCTAAATCCTGCAATTCATAAGAATTGAAAGATGAGTATAAACTGCTTACAAAAGCCTGAGTTTATACTCAGGCTTTTTAAATTTAAAGCGTTAATTGAATTATATTTGGGAGGAGTAAATATGATAAGCATTAAAAATGTAAACAAATATTATGGTGATACTAAGGTTTTGAATAATGTTAATATGGAAATTAAAAATGGGGAAATTTTTGGAATTATTGGCCATAGTGGAGCTGGAAAGTCAACGCTGCTTAGATGTATAAATGGCTTAGAGGACTATCAAGAAGGTTGCGTACTTGTAGGAGAGAAAGAAGTCAAATCATTAAAAGGAGAGGGACTTAGATTACTTAGAAAAGATTTAGGAATGATATTTCAACACTTTTCACTATTAGAAAGAAAGACGGTATTTGAAAATGTAGCCTTACCATTAGAATGTTTTAAATATTCTAAGAAAGAAAAAGAAGAAAGAGTAAAGGAATTATTAGACCTAGTAGGTTTAAGTGATAAAAGTAATATTAAACCAAGAAACTTAAGTGGAGGTCAAAAGCAAAGAGTAGCAATAGCAAGAGCATTAGCATTAAATCCAAAGGTTCTTCTTTGTGATGAAGCAACTTCAGCATTAGACCCAAATACTACAAAATCAATACTTAGTTTATTACAAGATATAAATAAAAAGTTTGGAATAACAATTATTATGGTAACTCACCAAATGGAAGTTATAAAGCAAATATGCACAAGAGTAGCAATAATGGAAGATGGTGAAGTTTTAGATATAAATGAAACAGAAGAAGTTTTTTTTAATGATAGTAAAGCACTTAGTAAGTTAATTGGGGAAGAAAATATAATTTTACCAAAAGGAACTAATATAAAAATATTATTCCCTAAAAATGTTTCTAACAGTTGTGTCATAACAAGTATGGCTAGAAATTTAGATATAGATTTCTCAATCGTATTTGGAAGGTTAGAGAAATTCAGAGATGAAATATTAGGGTCATTAATTATAAATGTATCTTCAGAATATGGAGATAGAGTTAAAGCATACTTAGAAAGTGAAGGGCTAAGATGGGAGGAGATAAACAATGAATCAAACTAGTTTAAGTACATTTTTAACAGAAATTTTAGGAGAAGCGCTCTTAGAAACATTATACATGATATTAGTACCAACAATACTTGCAACAATAATTGGATTTATATTAGCAATAACATTAGTTGTAACAAAGCCAAATGGATTAAAGCCTTGTAGTTTAATATATAAAGTATTAGGATTTATAGTTAATATTTTTAGAAGTTTCCCATTTATTATACTTATAGTTGCTTTAATTCCATTTACAAGACTAATAGTTGGCACATCAATAGGAGAAGAAGCTGCAATAGTTCCTATAACTGTTGGTGCAGCTCCATTTATAGCTAGAATAATAGAGAGTGCATTAAATGAAGTTGATTATGGATTAATAGAAGCTGCAAAATCATTTGGAGCTACTAAAACTCAAATAGTATTTAAAGTAATGATAAAAGAAGCAATGCCTTCTATTGTGTCAGGAATAACATTATCAGTAATTTCAATACTAGGATATACTGCAATGGCAGGTGCTGTTGGGGCTGGTGGACTTGGAAATGTAGCGCTTACTTATGGACATCAAAGATTTGATACAGCAGTAATGATTTACACAGTAATAACTCTTATAATAATTGTTCAAATAATACAAAGTTTAGGAAATTTAGCTTATAAAAAACTAAAATAGTATATAATAGAGGGATAAAATTATGAAATTAAAAAAAATATTAGGATTAGGTTTGGGATTAGTGATAATGACATCAGTAGTGGGATGCTCTTTAGGTGAGAATAGTAGCAAAAAAGCAGATGCATCAGAAGATAAAACAATAGTTGTAGGTGCATCATCAACTCCTCATGCAGAAATACTAGATGCAATAAAACCTCTAGTAGAAGAAAAAGGATATAAATTAGATGTGAAAATATTTGATGATTACGTATTGCCAAATACAGCTTTATCTGAAGGGGCTTTAGATGCTAACTATTTTCAGCATATTCCATATTTAGAAGAAACAGTAAGCCAAAAAGGATATGATTTAACTTACTCTGTTAAGGTACATCTAGAACCAATGGGAGTGTACTCAAATAAACTAAAATCATTAGGTGAGTTAAAAGATAATTCAAAAATAGCAATACCAAATGACCCTACTAATGGATCAAGAGCTATACAATTATTAGCTGATAATGGATTAATAAAGGTTGATAATAAAGAATTATTAACAGTAAAAGATATATCTGAAAACAATAAAAATATAGAGTTTATAGAAGTAGAAGCAGCTCAACTTCCAAGCGTATTGCAAGATGTAGATGCAGCTGTAATAAATACAAATTATGCATTAAGCGCAAACTTAAATCCAACAGAGGATGCTATAGCAATAGAATCTTCAGATTCACCATATTCAAATGTATTAGCATGCAGAGAAGATAATAAGGAAAGTGAGAAGATAAAAGTTTTATCTGATGCTTTAACTAGCGATAAAGCAAAGAACTTTATTGAAGAAAAATATGAAGGTAGTATAATACCATCATTTTAGTAATTAATTCTTGAACTGGGATATTATTATATTCCAGTTTTCTTCATACTATTATACATATTTAAAGTCGTGATATACTAAGTTTAAATACATTTATAAAGGAGATGCTACTTTGGATAAACATTTTTTTCAACAAGATGCAATAGAATTAGCTAAAAGTATTTTAGGTATGTATCTGATAAGAGAGTATGATGGAAAACAAATAGTAAGTAAAATTGTAGAAACAGAAAGTTATATGGGAATAAATGATAAAGCAGCTCACGTATATAAGGATAAAAAAACAAATAGGACAAAACCTTTATACTTAGAGGGAGGTCACATATATGTTTATTTAATTTATGGTATGTATTATTGTCTAAATATATCTGCAAATAAAGAAAATATACCCGAATGTGTTTTAATTAGAGCTGTGGAACCTATTGAAAATATAGATGAAATATCAGAAAATAGATATAAAAAAGAATATAAAGACTTAAATACATATCAAAGAAAAAATATTACAAATGGACCAGGAAAGCTTTGTATGGGACTAAAAATAGATAAAAGCTTAAATGAAAAAAGTATATTAGGAGATGAATTATACATAAGTGATTTTTATTATAAAAATAATGAAAAAATTTATGCAGATAATAACTTTGAAATTGAGATAGGAAAAAGAATAAATATAGATTATGCTCAAGAAGCTAAAGATTATCTTTGGAGATTTTATATAAAAAATAATAAATATGTTTCTGTAATTGAAAAAAATAAAACTGTGAGCAAGTAAAGCTCCCAGTTTTATTATAAAAGTTTAGTTGTAATAAATCTTATAACTATAGGTAAAACTGTTAATACAGTTGTTAATCTAGTAAGATGAAGTAAAGCAACAATATGTGTTTGTGCACCAAATGATTCAGACATAATAACCATATCTGTTAAACCACCAGGAGCTGAACTAAATAACGCAGTTGGCAAATCAAGTCCTGTAGTTTTATGTAATATAAGTCCTAAAATTATACTTAAAAAAGTTAATCCAATAACTAAGATTATAGATGGGATTATAAGTTTTTTTAGACCTAAAATAGAATCCATAGTAAAATTAAGTCCAATTATACAGCCAATAACTATTTGTGCAATAGTTTTGAAGTTAGAAGGAACGTAACCTTTACTGATAAAAACGTTATATATACCAACAGAAATCATAGACCCAATCATAGCTCCTGCAGGAATTTTTAACTTAACCCCAATTACTCCTCCAATAGAGCCAATAGCTAAAGTGTATATTATTTTGTCTAATCCAATAGCCGAGCTTAAAATAGCCTTATCCATATATATCCTCCTAGATTATGTCATTAATTTTGATTATACAATACAAGTATTCATTTTGCTACATAAAACACTTTAAGAACACTAAATAATATTGTAATATATATATGGATTATAATTTTTTAAGGAGTGTAAAATGGAAACTGTATTTAAAAAAATAGACGTTACAGACTTAAGACCAATAAGAGAAGTAGTTTTAGATGAAATAAGAAGTGCAATCTTTGAAAATAAAATAAAGCCTGGAGATAGATTAGTAGAAAATGTAATTGCATCTAGCATGGGTATAAGTAGAACGCCTGTAAGAGAAGCTTTAAGACAATTAGAGATAGAAGGATTAGCAGTAAATATTCCAAGAAGAGGTACATTAGTAAAAGGAATTTCAAAGGAAGATGCTATGGAAATTTACGATTTAAGGGAAGTTTTAGAAGGGTTAGCAGTAAGGCTAGCTTGTTTAAACATATCTAGAAGAGAAATAAATCGTTTAAAAGAAATTATAGATATAATGAAAGAAACTATGAATGAAGAAAATTATGATGAATATATGAAAGCACATACTGAATATAATGATATAATTATGTCAGCTAGTAAAAATAAAAGATTATTATCACAAATAGAAAATATATATGAATACTTAAAAAGCTTAAGAAAAGTAGGATTACATGCAATAGAGAAAAGATCGGATATTTTAGAAGAGCATATAAAAATAGTACAAGCAATTGACAAAGGTAATGAATATTTAGCAGAGGAAGAAGCTAGAAAGCATGTTAGAAATGCTAAAAAGAGATTTATTGAATCAACTAAATAATATATAGAGAGTTAACGATATAATTACTTGTTAACTCTATTTTTTTATATATAAAATTTTAAAAATTTATATCTATAAATGATATAATAAAAAGAAATTGGAATAAAATGAAATTTAATATTTTAAGGAGGTTAAATATGAAAAGGATAGGATTTATAGGTGCAGGGAATATGGCATCTGCGATAATTGGAGGTATAATTAATTCTAAATTATTAAATACAGATCAAATAATAGCTTCAGCTTTAAGTGAATCTACATTAGAAAGAATAAAAATAGATTTTGGAATAGAGACTACTAAGGATTCAAAGGAAGTAGTTAAAAATTCAGATATAATTGTAGTTGCTGTTAAACCCAATATTTATGATATAGTACTAGAAGAAGTTAAAGAATTTATAGATGATGAAAAATTAATAGTAACAATAGCTGCAGGAAAAAGTATAGAGTCAGTAGAAGCAGTTATAGGAAGTGATAAAAAAATAATTAGAACTATGCCAAATACACCAGCTTTAGTGAATGAAGGAATGTCTGCTATTTGCCCAAATAAAAATATAACAAAAGAAGATTTAGATTTAGTAATAGAATTGTTTAATTCATTTGGAAAATCTGAAGTAGTTAAAGAATCTTTAATCGATTCAGTAATAGGAGTGAGTGGTTCATCACCTGCATATGTATTTATGTTTATAGAAGCATTAGCTGATGGAGCAGTAAAAGAAGGTATGCCAAGAAATCAAGCGTATAAGTTTGCAGCACAAGCTGTTATGGGTTCTGCAAAGATGGTTTTAGAAAGTGGAAAACATCCAGGTGAATTAAAGGATATGGTTTGTTCTCCAGGTGGAACAACTATAGATGCTGTTGCTGTATTAGAAGAAGAAAATCTGAGAGCATCTGTTATAAAAGCTGTAAGTAAGGCTGCAAAAAAATCAAAAAAAATGAGTAAATAATAAAAGGGGATCATAATGTTTGATAGCGATAAAATAATTGAGATAAAAAATTTAAAAATGAGCTATGGAGAAAAAGAAGTATTAAAAGGTATTAATTTAGATATAAATAAAGGGCAAATTATAGGATATATTGGTCCGAATGGTGCGGGAAAAAGTACTACTATAAAAATAATTTTAGGTATTATAGATGGTTATGACGGAGAAATAAAATTATTTGGAAGAAATATCAAAGAAAAAGAATTTGAATACAAAAACAAAATAGGTTATGTTCCAGAAGTTGTAAAAGTATATGAAAGCTTAACTGCAAGGGAGTATTTGACATTTATAGGTCAACTATACGGACTAGATTATAAAAAGTGTGATGATAAATCTAGAAAGCTTATGAATGTTTTAGGAATAGGAGAAGCATATGAAAGTAGAATATCATCCTACTCAAAAGGTATGAAACAAAAGGTAGCTATAATATCTTCATTATTGCATAATCCAGATATATTATTTCTAGATGAACCATTAAGTGGTTTAGATGCAAATAGTGTTCTTCTTATTAAAGAAATAATAAGCAAATTAAAAGAAGATGGAAAAACTATTTTTTACTCATCTCACATTATGGAAGTTGTAGAAAAGATAAGCGATAGAATAATAGTTTTAAATGATGGAAATATAGCTGCAGATGGTAATTTTGAAGAGATAAAAAGCGCTAGCTTTGATGGATCTTTAGAAGAAATATTTAATAATATAACTGGATTTGATGAGCATGATAACCTATCAACACAGTTTATAGATATTTTAAATGAGGTGTAGAATATGAAAAATTATTTTACACTTAGAATATTAGATTTATTTAAAGGTATTTATACAAAGTTTGGTGTTGATTATAATACTATGAGATTAATTCTTCAAGTAAAGCTTACATTAGATAGTAGAAGGGTTCCTAATACTATAGATAATAGTAAAAATTTAAAAGAAAAAAACTATTTTTATAGTTCATTAATTGTATATGCTATATTAGGTGTTATGTATATACCAATGTTATTTATGAATATTGATATAAGACTAAAAATGACGATGTATTTTTCATGTTTTATGATTTTATTATTAACTATATTAATATCAGATTTTTCAAGTGTTATACTAGATATTGATGATAAAGATATAATCGGAATAAGAGGAATAGATTCAAAAACTTTAAATGCAGCGAAAACCACACATATATTTATATACATATTTACTTTAAGTTTGGCTTTATGTGGATTTAGCATGATTGTATTTTTAAGATTTGGAATTAAAAACTTTTTACTATTTTTATTTAGTATTGCTCTTATAGATATATTAATGATAGTAATAACAGCTATTTTATATTTAATAATTCTTAGGCTATTTAAAGGAGAAAAGCTTAAAGATATGTTAAATACATTCCAAATAGGATTCTTATTACTATTTACAATTGGATATCAATTTATAATTAGAAGCTTTGATTATATGAACATAGACTTTGTATATAATTCATCATGGTGGAATATATTTTTTGTACCAATGTATTTTGCATCTAACTTTAAACTTATACAAGGTAATGATATTGACACTATGACTATAATATTAAGTATATTATCAATAATAGTACCAATAGTATCTTTATTTATATATAAAAGATTAGTACCGGTATTTGAAGAAAGTTTACAAAAGTTAAATGATAATTATTATAAAATTAAAGTAAAAAAAGATCCTTTAAGATTTAAGATTAGCAAATATATTTGCAAAGATAAAGAAGAAAGAGCTATATTTAATTTTGTTTATAATGTATTAGATAAGGATAGAACGTTTAAAACAAAGGTATATCCATCTTTAGCATTAGGAACATTTATGCCTTTAATTATGATATTTACTTCATATGATAATAGTGGTATATTTAATTATTTAAGTGAAATAAAAGGAAGCTATTTATTTTTAAGTGGTTACTTTGCAGTAGTAATAATGCAAAATATAGTATCCATGGTTGGATATTCAAATGAATATGAAGGAGCATGGATATATGAAATACTTCCTATCAAAAATAAAAGAAATATATATACTGGAATGTTTAAAAGTAGTTTAATTAAATTATTTTTACCATCATTTATATTACTAAGTATAATATTTGCTTTTATATTCGGCATATCAGTTATAAAACATATGATAGTACTTCTTTTATCAGGAATACTTGTATCAATGGCAACATTTAAACTAAATGAAAAAAGTCTTCCATTTTCTAAGCCATATAATGTTGCAAATTCATCTAAAAATATGTTTGTAGTTTTTAAAGCTATGTTTATAACTTTAATTTTAGTAGGAATTCATTTTGGTATATGTATTACAAAGCAAAGTATTTTTATTTATGGCTATTCATTCTTATTAGTAGGATTAATCGCATTGCTTTGGAATAAAGTATTTACAGTAAAATAAAAACTTTATATAAAAACATATTGAAAAAAAGACTATTTTAATCATACTATGTAAGTATGTGAGAAATAGTCTTTTTTTTAAAACTTTTTTGTGAAAAATAGAGTCTAATAGGTGAATATAAAATTAAATAATTAGAAGAGGGGATATAATGGAGGAGATAATCTTAGTCAAAAGGGCCATAAAGGGGGACCGAAAGGCATTTGAAGAATTAATACATATATATTCAGATAGATTATATAGAGAAGCTTATATACGATGTAAGTATGAAGATGATGCAAAGGAAATAATTCAAGAAACAATTTATAAAGCTTATAGAAATATAAGCTCACTAAAAGAGCCTAAATATTTTAAAACTTGGATAAGTAGAATTCTTATAAATACTTCTAATGACTATATAAGCAAAATTGGGATGATTGATTTAGAACACGATGAAAGTTCATATATAAAAGAAATAATAGTAGATGATAAAATAGAAACAAAAATAGATTTATATAATGCTATAGATGAATTAGAAGATAAATATAAAGATGCAATAATATTAAGATATATACATGATATGAAAATTGAAGAAGTATCTAAAGTATTAAATAGGTCTATTAATACTATAAAGACCCACCTTAGAAAAGCAATTTTTGATATGAAAAATCTATTAAAGGAGGGATATAGTAATGAGTAAAAACAATAAGATAATAAATGATAAATCAGGCAATGAAATTGAAAATATAAGTTTAGAAGAATTAGATTTAGAAATGAATGAATTTTATATAGATAAAGAAAAAATTAACTCAATTAAAGCACCTAATGATATGAAGATTTGGATAAAGGAATCTATAGATAAAGCTGAGTTAGATATAAAGAAAAGTAAAAATAAAAAAAGATTAGTAGCAAGTGCGGCGAGTATATTTATTATTTTTAGCGTAGGTGTATATAACCCTGCATTAGCTCATAAAATACCTATTTTAGAAATGGCGTTAAGAAATATAAATTCAACTTTGAAAATTGATGAACTAGCATATAGGTTAGGAATAGATAATATAGTTCCCAAAGCTACTTTAGACAAAGATAATAAAATAAAGTTTGTTAAACCTATAAAATATAAAGTAAATAATGTAGATAATATAAGTGAAGATCAAGAAGATGAGATATTAAGTAGTATTAATGATAACTCAGAAAGCCCTAAAAGTGAATATTTAGCAGTTCAGTTTATACATAAAATGTCAAATAGTATAATAAACCCTATAGACAATAAAAAGTATGGAAATATAGAGATAACACCAAAAAGTATAGAACTAGCAATTAGTGGATTAGAATATATTAAAAATAATGAGGCAAGGAATTATTTATATGCAGAACTTAATAAGTGGAAAAAGGGTGAATTTAGAAATGCTGTAGAAGTTCATAACTATGTATGGAATATATTAGATGGACAAGTTGGTAAAGCTATATCTATAAATGAAGAAAGGATAGAAGATATAATTAATAATTACTTTAATAATTAATAAGGGGGAGAACTAAATGAAATTAAAGAGAATTATTTTATTAATAAGCATTATAAGTTTTACGATGATTTTTTTAGTAGGATGTGGCACTAAAGATAAAGTACAAAGCAGTATAAACAATTATGTACAATTACTAAATGAAAAAAAGTATGATGAATTTTATGAAGGATTATCAAAAAAATCTAAAGAATATATTGAAACTGAGTATGGGGGTAAAGAAGGATTTATAAATAAATATACATCAATTTATTCTGCTATGAATGTAAGTAATATTAAAATAGCATTAAAAGAAAGTAAGGAAAATTTACAAGTCCCTATAAGTATTAGCATGGATACATCTGCTGGACAGTTAAAATATGATGATTTAATTATAAAATTAGAAAAAGAAGATAATGAATATAAAATATCTTGGAGTGAGAGTCTTATATTACCTAACATGATTCAAGGAGATAAAATAAGAGTTCAAATATATAACGGAAGTAGAGGAAGAATATTAGATAGAGATGGAAATATACTTGCATATGATGGAGAAGTTAATTATATATATATAAATCCAAAAACTTTTGATAAGAGTAATGTAAGTAATTTAGCTAGTATTTTAGATATTAGCGAAGAATATATACAAAATAAGTTAGATAGTAATTCAAATCCAGACCACCTAATATTTATTGTAAAAGTTTCAAAGTATGATGAAGAAAAGGCAAGTAAAGCACTTGAAATAGAGGGGGTTAATGTACAAGTAGGAATATCAAGAGTCTATGCACAAGGTGAGGCATTTGGTAGTTTACTTGGTTATATTGGAAATATAACAGCTGAAGAATTAGAAAAAAATTCAGATAAAGGTTACACTGCAAGTAGTCAGATAGGTAAAAATGGATTAGAACAAGTATATGAAGAGAAGTTAAGAAGTAAAGATGGAGTACATATTTATATAGAAAGAGGAGAAGAAAAAATTACTGTAGCCAAAACAGATTCTAAAGATGGAGAAGATATACAATTGGCCATAGATTCAAAGCTTCAGCAAGAAATATATAATCAAATGGATAATGAAAAAGGTGCATCTATTGCAATGAATTCTACTACAGGAGAAGTATTAGCTATGGTAAGTTCACCTTCATATGATTCAAATACATTGGTAAGTTACAAAACTAAAACTATAGCTAAAGAGTTGGAAGAAAGCAAAAATGCAGAGTTTGATAATAGAGCAAATAATGCGTACTCTCCAGGGTCTACAATGAAGCTTATAACAGCAGCAATTGGTCTTGAAAATAATGTAATAAATCCAAATGAAAAAATGAGCATAAAAGGATTAACTTGGCAAAATTCTTCTTCTTGGGGAAATTATAAAGTAAGTAGAGTAAAAGATATAGATTCAGTTGGTTTATATGAGGCAACAATATATTCTGATAATATATACTTTGCTGATAAAGCTATCAAGTTAGGACGCGAAAAATTTATATCAGGTGCTAAGAAGTTTGGAATAGGAGCAGATATAAAATTTGAATATCCTATGGCTAAATCACAAATTTCTAATAGTGGAAGTATAGAAGATGAAATACTACTAGCAGATACGGGTTATGGTCAAGGAGAAGTACTTACCACTCCTCTTGAAGTAACTATGGCATATAGTTCATTGGCTAATGGTGGAAAAATAATGGCGCCTAGACTAGTTATAAGTGAAAATAGTGAACCTAATATATATAGTGAAGCTATATCAAAAGATTTTTTAGAAGAATTAAAAAAAGATTTTTCTGGAGTAATAAATGATCCTAATGGAAGTGGATATTTATGTAAAATAGATGGAGTTAATCTAGCAGGGAAGACTGGAACTGCAGAAATAAAATCTAGTAAAGATGATAATAATGGGAATGAAAATAGTTGGTTTGTAGCAGTAGATCTAGATAATTCAAAATTATCAATAGCTATGGTAATGGAAGATATGAAGGATAAATCTACATCTTCATATTTAGTTCCAAAAGTAAAAAATGTAATAAAAAGCTACTTAAATAGATAATTTATTAATTTAAAATTAGTATAGTTGATAGAATATAGAAGAAAATATATTTACGAAAATAAATATATAGGAGAATGAAAATGAAAGATTTAAAAATAATATTATCAACTATACTAGTTATGTTTTTTATAGTTTTAAGTAACTCATATGCACAAGAAAAGAATGATTTAAGTGCAAATAATATGTTTACAATAGAAGTTAAGAGTATAAATGAAGAAAGTGAATTCTTTAAAGCAAATATAAAATATCCATTTTTAAAAATTAAAGAAAATTATAATGATAAAAATACTATCAAAGTAATTAATAAAATTAATGAGGATATAGAAAAATACGTATTAAATTTTAAAGAAGAGATAGAAAAACAGTCTAAAAAATATGAAAATGAATATACAAATGATCTTTCAAAAGATAAAAATCAACAATATGTAAAATATCAGTATGAAGCGTATTCAGAGTACGATGTTACTTATAATAAAAATAATATTATCTCAATACCTTTAACTACATATAATTTCACAGGAGGAGCTCATGGGATAACTTATTTAAAATCATTTAATTACAATTTACTTACTGGAGATAAAATTTTATTAAGTGATATGTTTAAAAAAGATGTAGATTATAAAAAAGTAATTAATGATTATATAAATTCAGAAATAAATAAAAATAAAGAGTTATACTTTACAGGAAAAGAAGGGTTTAATGGGATATCTGATAATCAAGATTTTTATATTGAAGATGATGGAATTGTGATTTATTTCCAAGTTTATGATATAGCACCATATTATGTTGGAATTCCAAAGTTTAAAATTGACAATAATCAATTTAAAAAATACTTAAATATATAAAAAAGACAGATAATAAAATCTGTCTTTTTTTATTTTAGTTATTTTATTGTTCTGTAGCATGTTCACTATCAGAAGGATTTACTGTATCATTATTGTTTGAGTTATCTACATCTTCAGATGGATTTTCAACTGTACCATTTTGAGTTGATGAAGAATCTGGTTGAACATTTTCATAGGTAGTAGAGTTTTGTTCTAATGAATTAACATCACTATCATTAGATTCTTCTGTAGTAGAAGTATTACTATCCACATTATTAGAATCATTATTATCAAACAATCCTGTAAACCAATTCCAAATTTTTGCAAAGAATCCTTCTACTTGTTCACTTGAAGGTAAGTTTATAGCATCCTTATCTGTAGCATCTATAACTGCATTATCTCCAAGTAGAGTATCGTTAGTATTTTCAAGTATACCTAAATCTTTGTTTCCTTCAAATATACCAGACACCCACTGACCGATACCACTAAACCAATTTTTTATAGAGTCGAAAAATCCTGGTTTTATTTCTCCAGCAGCGATTAAACTATCATTTACGTTATCTTTAACGCTATTTAAAGCATTTTTTATGCTATTATAATCATAATCTTGTTGTGCTATTTTAGCCATTAATTCCTCTATTTGTTTTTGTTGTTCACTTGTTAAAGTTATATTATAGTTATTAGTAATATTATTTATAGTCTCAGCTATTTGAACAGTATCACTAGTGTTGTTCTTTATTATTTCTGTTTTTATATCATTAATAATTCCTGTAGCTTTATCTTGACCAGATTCTCCACCTATTTCATCAGCTAAATCACCAGTTATTATTAATTCTTCTGATGCAATTTCCTTTTTATCTTCATCTAAAGGCTCTCCAGTTGCATCTTCAAAAGCCTTCATTATACCTGTCATCATTCCTGTTCTTATCTATATAGATTTATAGAAAATGATTATAGACATAAAAAATACTATTACAACCATTGAATTATCAAATAAGTATAATTCTATAATTAGACAAAATGTTGTAGAATAGGAAAAGTGAGTTATAGAAATACTAATCAAATAATTAATAATTAAAGGAAGGACACTGAAACTATATGATTAGATACAGACCAAAAGAAATATTGACTACAGATTTATCAGGATATAAACCTAAGAAAAAACGTGAGGTTATAATTATAAAGTACGATACGAACAATGAAGATGTTTGGATACCGAGTCAGTTAAGTGATTATTTACATGTATATAAATCTGAAAAAAGTAATAATACGAAATTTAGTATGGGGTATGCAATTTGTGAATTTATAAATTACACATTAGAACAAGTTGAAAAAGGAGAAAATAAAGACTTTGAAATATTGAAAGAAAAAGGATTTTATGGTTTAAATTTTAAACATGTTGCTGAATACATAACGTACATATCAAAATATAATAATTTAAGTTACACAACTGTGAGAAGGAAAGAAAATGTTATTATTGATTTCTTTAAATTTCTTAATCAAAAAAATATATTAACGGATAAGGATGCAACTGTAGAGAGAAAACTTATTCAAATAAAGCGTAACGGACATTCAACAAGAAAAGGAATGTATGTTAGCATACATCCGTTTGATAATAATCCTAAGTATAAAGTTTATAGACCAGCTAAAAATCCTTCAAGCCAAGATGGAGAGAAAAAGAAAGCTCCATTAAAAGATATGAATGAGGAGGTTTGGATGCTAATGCTAGAATTTGCAGAAGAAAGATACCCAGATATAGCATTTGGAGTAGCATTACAATGTATGGGTGGATTAAGATTGGGAGATGTAGTTAATCTAACAATTGATGATGTTAAAGCAGTAAAAGAACAACATGTAATATATTTAAATATTGAAGATAGACAGATTGAGCTATTTGGGAAAAAGAGTTGTAAAAAATCAGAAGTAAAAACGGTTAGAGAAAATCAGCCAGTTTTCAACTTTAATGGAGAGTTGTTTAAGTCAATGGATAAATATATGAATTATCTAAATCGTCAGAAAAGAAATAATAAAAATGCATTATTTATAAATAGTCATGGTAATCCAATGACAGGAAATACTTATGAACAGAGATTTCAAAAACTAAAAGCAGATTTTATAGATTTTTTAGAGTACTCAAAACCTACGGAAGCATATGTACTAAAAGAGCATACGTGGGCGACCCATATAGGTAGGCATATATTTACTAATTTTATTATTAGAAAAGGCTTGACGCAAAACTCGATGGGAGAGCATGACCCTAAAATACTATCGGCATTAAGAGGTGATAAGAGTATAGCATCAGCACTTACATACATAAACCCAGTTGCACTAGTAGAATCAGTTACAGAAATTATTTCTCAAATTAGTAAAGCTTCTAAAGAAAGGGGTTAAATTAATGATAGATAAAATAGATAGAATTAAATATGTAGATAAAAAAGAAGCATGTGAATTATTAGAGCTAACGTATAAACATTACGATAAGCAATCGGCAATAGACAGAATTATAATAACAATTGCAGAAACGTATGAGTTCAAAAGTGTAAAGATAGACAGAAAAAACTTATATTTAAAAGAAGATGTACTAAATCTTATTGAGAAGGTAAATGAATTTTATAATAATCATTATCCTTCTAATATTGCAAATGAAATATGTCCAGAATTAAGATACTCTAAGTTTGAAAAAGTAGCTATACCTAAAGCATACAATCTGATACTAAGAGGTGTTACAAAATCAGAGCCTGGAACTAAAGTAGCATACAAAAAGAATGAAATAGATAATTTTTTAATAGCGAGAAATGAAATATTAGAAAAGATAGAAAAAGGAGAATTAATAAAAAAGAAAGATGCTGAAAAATTTTTAGGAATATCTGAGAGACCTTTCAATAGGTACAGAAAAGAATTAAACCTAGAAGAAATAATATTTAAGCAAACCATGTACTTTAACAAATCAGATTTAATGTACATAAAAGATACAATGGATAAGCCAAAAACCAAGAATACAAAGTGTATAGTTGATGATGAAGAATTTAAAAAATATATAGACAAGCACGAAGCTTGTAAAATGCTAGAAATAACGAATGAACATTACAATGATAGTAATATGAAAACGGCATTAAGAAATGTTGTGGTTGGATTTAATATTAAATGTATAACTAAAAGTAGTAGAAATTTCTATTTAAAAGAAGATATAGAGAAAGCAATACTAGAAACTCAAGAGTTTTTCAAAAAACATTATACAGTAGAAGAAGCAAAAATTATTAGACCTAACTTGTATACTTTAAATATAGAAAGAGTTAAAGTGCCTTCTCATTATAAAGTGATTTTAAGAAGTAGCCTCAATTTTAACTATAATATGATTAATGTATATAGGAAAGAAGATATTGATAAATACAATGAAAACTTAATAGATATTGAAACACATATCAAAAATGGAACATACCTGTCTCATAAAGAAGCTTATGAAATGCTAAATATGACTAGAAATATATTCAACAAAGCTAGAGAAGAATACAAAATTAAGGAAATTAACTATAAAACTTCATTGTATTTTGAGAGAAAAGAAATATTAGCATTACTTAAAGAGCAAGAAACGTTTTATAAAACTTATATAGATAAGAAAGAAATGAAAGAAAAATATTTGAATGAAAATACTTATTATAAATATGGAAAAGGCTTAAAAAAATACAAAGCCCCATTAATCGCTTATACAGAGGATAAATATCGTTCATTACAAACAGCTAATGGTGATTGTCATAAGATATCAGATATAAAAGAACTTGTAAAAAGCTTGGAAAGTATTAAAAGAGAAAATCAATGTAAAGCTTATGAAGAAGGTAAAGGTAGAGATTACATAAATTATAATATTGAAGGTGAAACATATTTTGATACTTTTAATCTTAGATTATATGATAACTGGGATGGATTTAGTGAAAAATCAGTATACACAAAAGAAAAATGGTTTAAATTTATGTCTGACAAAATAGAAACTATGAATGCATCTAAAAAGGTAGCATTAGGTAAAGTGAATCATTATATTAGATGCACTAAAGCATTAGAACTAATGTTAGATTACTTTGATATTAATGAAATATACCAACTAACTACAAATCAGATTAATACTTACTTCAATATAATTGAAACTAATATAATAAGGATTACATTATATGAATTTCTAGGTATAGTTAGTGCGGATTTAAAAACAATGCTAAAGAGTAAAAGAAAAGGATTTAGGTTTGAATTAATACATAGCCCCCATGCAAATGTGAATAAAAAAGAAGAAGCTGAAGTGTATGACTTTGAAGTATACCAAGAAATCTTTAAGTATCTGATAGACACAGATATCCACATAAAGAAGTCTATACATGAGATAAGAATGAAAAATACTGTTAAATATGTATCTACTTGGCTATATGCAATGCTACATTTAAATAATGCTTGGAGACATGGTGATACAACTAGATTTCCTAGATTAAAAATAGAAGACCTACTGGAGTTATATGGAATTGATAGTTTTGAATGGTTTTTAAATAATGAAATTACAATAGATAAAGCAAGAGCCATTATATCAAGAATTATTCAATGGGAAATAATAATTTCTAAAACTCAAATAACAGGCTCATTCTTTTGTTCAGATGAACTAGCTCCAGCAATTGCAACAAGTATTGCAATACTAAGTTTATATCATCGAGACAATCCTGTATCTAGATATGGTGACTCAATTATGGTCTTAGGAAGCAAATATAATGATGTATATCAAAGTCATTTAAATAATTTATTTGAAAACTTAAATAATAGTGAATTTAAGTTTAGTTCAAAGAAGATGAATAAAACTGTAATGACATATATATATTATTTAGCTAATCTATCAGGAGATAACAAATCACTATTATATGCTAAAAAAATTAGAGAACATATGAGTAAAGAGTCAACGCTACATTATATAAATATAGATTTCAAGCATATAGAAAGCTTAAGCAAGCAATTATTTATGAGAGGTGAGTTTGGATACATATCAAACCTGTTATTATCTAGAGTACATGGAGAGCAAATAACTACGCTTGAAAATACAACAGAGCAAATAATGAGATTAAATTATATATTTGGAGATGTTTTTAAAATGCATTCTGCTGTAGGATTCCTTAATACAATCAGAAATGAAAGAGAACTAGTAGTTGCAACTTTAGCAGAAAAGAGCTTAAAAGAATGTCAAGAGATTCTAACTGATTTATTTGCTAAGAAAATGCCATCAAGAGAATTAAATGTGCAGTGCTTGATGTCAAAAGAAGGATGCCAACGACCAAATTTAAAAACATGTTTCGAGTGTCAATACCACATACCATCGATATATGCATTAACAACTTTATGCAAAAGTTTGATGGAAGATATTAATCAATACCATACATCATCAAAGATTAAACAATACAAGTTATCTTTAGCTATAGAAAGAAAACTAGTACTATTAAAAGAAGCTATAGAAACATTTGGATATGATTATGTGTATAGTTGTTTAAATATTGAAGAAGGACAACTTGAAATATTATTGGATGATATCAAAACACCTATAGAGTATATAGATAAATTTTAAACGGAGGAGATATTAATAAATGGATATATTAAAAAATATTGATATTCAACTTATAAAAGAGGAAACAGTTGACCTATCAAATATAAAAGAAACCTTGAAGACTCGACTTGAAAATAGTGGTTTATTGCAATCAGAAAGTACGAAATATACTTCGGATATGACATTTGAAAGTGATGTATGGATTTTAAAAGAAGGTTTAAAACAGGTTTATTGTAATTTAAACATGGAATTTCTTAGCGATATGAAAAGATTTAACCATATGAGTAATGAAGATATTATTATATTTAAGTGTTGGCTAAGTAGAAAAATATTAGATGGAGAATCAATAGGTAAATTAAGAAATGCTTTAACCTCTGTAGAGAGTATAATTAAGTTGACTAATAACTTTAATTTAAGTGATATTGAGAATAATACAGGTAATGCTATAGCTACATTTCTAGTTAAATATAAAGGTAAAACTAAAAAAGATAAAGCTGACGAAATATTAGACTATATATATTACCTTGATGAATTAGATGTAGCAGGAGAAGGACATTACAAAGCTTTAGAAAGTATATTAACACAAAGTTATGATAGAGAAGATAAGGCAAGAAAATTACCATCTGAAAATGATATGCTACTATTTGATTTCTATATTAAATATTTCTACGAAGAAGATAAAAATTTTGATGAAGATATAAAAATGTTTTATATACCTATATTAATTTGGTGGAAATTGACAACAATTATACCGATTAGACCATCAGAACTATGTAGTGAAATGAAAAGGGATTGCTTAATAAAAGAGGATGAAAAATATTATATATCAATTAATCGTGTAAAAGTTGATAAATCTAATAAGGGAGCTGTACGAAAATCTAGAATACCTCTATTAAATAAGATAGAAGTAACAAAAGAAATATATGATTTAATAGATTTCTATATAAGAAAAACAAATGAGTATGGCAAAAGCGATACACTGTTCTCATATAGAGCATTGTGTGCATTTAGAAAAAATATAGCAATTAATAATGCAAAAAAGTACGGATACATAACAATGCCAGAAGTACAAAAAATTGATGAAGACAATTTCTCATTAAATGTTTTAGGACCTCTTTTAGATAGTTTTCATAGACAGATATTATCTAAATCATATGGCATAAATATAAGTGATAATATCGACCCAGGTGACACAAGACATTTAGCATTTACATCACTTTTATTACAAGGTGTATCTCCAATTGAGATTGCTATGCTAGGTGGTCATACTTCATTATCATCACAAGACCACTATCAAGGGCATACTAGACTTTATGTTGATTCTGAGATAATGACTTTTATTAGAAATAAAAAAATAGTACAGGAGGAAGGTTCAAAAAGCTTGAAAGAAAGGATATTTAACATGGATGAAGAATGTAAAAGAGATACTGAATATTGTATACCTACAGAAGATGGAGCTGGATACTGCACCATAGATTTAACTTCAGAAGATATAACTTGTAACGGTGAGAATTGCCTAGAATGTAATCATTGGTGGTGTCCACCTACCAATGAAAGCTTTATTACAGTAGTAAAATATTTAAAAGAAAATGTTATTAGACCTATAGATTTAGCAATAAAGAAAGAATCGATGTTTCTAGAAGAGCTACTAGATAATGTAAAGACTAAGAACGTTAATGGTCTATTAGAATTGGACCAGGATTACGAGAATGAATTACAAACAGTGATTAAAAGATTAAATAGAAATATCTTATTAAATGCAGAAACGAAAAAAAGTTTAATAGACTATAATGATTTCAATAAATATTTAAATATTATGGCTAGTGGAGGAGAAAGATGGCTAGAGCAAAAAGAGAAATAAATGAAATAGAAGTAGAAGAAATTATAAGACTTAAATTAGAAGAATTGGGTGGGGCTAAAAATAAATTAACTAATAACTCAGTATTTCAATTCAATAAAAAAATAGCGAATAACCCAGAGTATAAAAGGAAAGATGGTCAACTATTTAATCTATATGGATATGATTTTTGGGCTGGGAATTATAAAGGTGAAGATTACTATGGAAAAAAGAAGATAAATGAGATAAAGAATGAAACAAATATAAAAGTTGCTGGGGAAACATTTATACCAGAAGTTCAGGATGTAATATTATTAGTAAATCAATATCATGAAAAGCCAGAAGTACTTTCGAGAAAGTTAGTAAGTATATTTACAGCGGATAAGAAGAAATTAGCTAAATTAGAAAAAGAAAACCAAAAGTTAAAAAAAGATGTAAGTAAGTATAAGAAAAATTTAGAAGATTTTCAAGTTGGTTTCGCTTCATTATTCTGTAACTCTCATTACTCTAATAATTCATTAAATGATGTTATATCTATGAAAAGGTCAAATGATGAATTTGTTTATAATGAGCTTAAGGATATGTACAAAGATGAAGATAAAATACTACAATTAGCTAAAATAAGTAATGAAAATGAAGAAGCTAATAATAAATCAATAAATATCGTAAATGAATCTGTATTAGAGTCAAGAAGAAATAGAGCCAGAGGATTAAGTAGAAATCCAAAATAATATAGAATTCTGTATAGTTGAATTTATAGAAATAAGGATAGAGTTATAAAATATAGCTCTATTTTTTTATATAAATATATCTTAAGATTAATTTATATAAAAGAACGATGTAATTAAAAAATTACATTGTGATAATGTAGGAAAATATAAATAGAGTATAAACTCAAGTTATTGTCTTTATTATTCATAAAAATGAAGTATGTATAAGTTACAAATTTAGTCTATACTATGCTAATTATATTGCATTTTATAGTAAATTTGGCTCTCATAGATTAATCTAATTGTAAATTATGGTAATATATAGAAGTGTAAGAAAAGTAGACTTTTAGGAGGTTTAGTTATGGAAAATAATAAACAAATATATATAAATAAGTTATTTAGCATACTAATGAAAATAACTTTTGATAAAGATAATAAAAATAGAATAGTTCAAAATAATCTTGTCATTAAGAATGATACAAGCTTAGTTCATTTAAATAAAATGTCAAATAATTCATTAGAATCAAGGATAGCATCGGTAAACACAGCAACAAGAAATGTTATATTAAATATTGCAAAATCTATGGAGCCTATGAAACAAATTTCCAACATGATTAACAGAACTGTGGAAAAAATAGCAAAAACAATGCAGGCTACAGCCAGTTATTTTTCAAGTTACAAAACAGCACAAAAAATGTTAGGCTTATATTCAAAAAATGTAATAACTAATTTACAGAAATTAAATACTGAAAAAAGATATCAAGATAATATAAAGAAACTACTATATAAAAATGCATTTATAAGATATAAAGATGCAGTAAATATGCTCCATCAAAATAATATATTTCCACCCATAAACTACATAATAGAAAAAGATATTTCTTACTTCGAAGATGGATTTAATATAAAAGAATTTATTATTAGCGAAGAGGTAGTATCTTTTTATTTAAGCAGAATTAGAAAATGGAAGGAGAAGCATAAAAATATTGATGTTATAGAGCTAATAGATGAAATAGAATTTAACCTGCAACATAGAAAAGCTAAGACACTTTCACTTACAATTCCAACATTAATGGAAGCTCTGCTAAAAAGTAGTTCAATTGACTTAACAAAGAAGAATACAAAATCAAATGGAGGATTATATCCAACGATTAAAAAGTTTTTGATAGAAAAGTTATTTGAGCCACTAAATATAATATTCTTACATAAAAAATTTATAAATGAAAATCTATATAACAATACACGAAATGCTAAAAATTTTAGTAGGCATACGGTACATGGTGAGAAACTAGAGCTAGCTAACATGGAAACAGCGATGAATATGATATTTATATATGATTTAATGCAGGAAATAATAATAACAAAAAAGACTCAACAAAAAATAGCTTAATTTAAATTAGAAATAATAGATAGTAATAAAAAAGCGATGTAATTAAAAGATTACATCGCTTTTTATTGATATCTGAAAGAATGATTTATTTCCTCTTTCTAGATAATTATTATAATATTATTACTTTTGATTTATTTCAAATTTTATTGTTGCTTTATAAACATCTTTCTTATGAGCCAATCCACCTTTAAGCATCATATATATGGTATGAGATATATCATTACCAGCAGGCAGAGCATCTAGTAGTTGTAGTTTTGAATTAATGCTATCAAATACATTATATGTTGGCTCTGAACTAGCCTTTATTTTAAATATATTCTTATCTAGAATTGCGGACTTATCAGAGTTTTGAATCTCATGTGGTAAATAAGCATTAACTTCATATGGCAATGAACTACTTACTGTTAATTCAACTGCATTTGTTTTTTCAAAATCATCAACCACATTAAAATCATCAAATGATATAGAATTAGTATTTAAGCTTAGACTTAACATATTTTCAGTCTTTATATAAACATCTACATTACCTGTGGCTGTTTTCTTTTCTAGTATTAAATTATTAAAGTTTGCAATGGTATTTAGCCTTGTTTGTAGTTGGTCTTTCAGAAGAGATTCCTCCATTTGATTTACTTCCTATTTTTTATTTTTATATATTAAAAAAATTATCTGTGAATTATTACTAAATTTAGACTTAACATGTTAAATATTAAATTATTAATAATTTATATATCTAAAAAATACAAAATAAGAATAAAAATATTGATATTTTGCAAAATTTTACAAAATATTTAAATGTGAAGTGTTATTCTATTGATGATAAAAGATATATTTAGGGGAGAATAATAATGAACAGGTCAAAACAAAGATTCTATACATCAATGACGAGTGCTTTTTTAGGGGATGTAGGTAAAAAGATAGAAGGGAACTCCGGATACACTAATTTAATGCATATTAAGAATTTATACTTTGCCCAAGTTATACCATTAATAGACAAAGAAATAGACAGTAAATTTAATGAAAGCAATAAAGAAGAAGCGTACAACAAACTATATACATTCTTTGACAGTTATTTGAATGAGACTGGAACGCCATTCTTTTATAATACACAGATACATAAAAATCTATACGATAAGGTATATAGCGACACAAAGGATGTATCATTATTTTGGAAAACAAGGAAATTATTCTATGTAAAAAGTGAAGCTCTATATACTTCATTAAACTTTGAAATAGATGGGGTTAAGTTTAATTTTGATGCATCTAATATAACTCATCAATCAAATAACGAAAAGAAGAGCTTAGAATTCATATTATCAAATATAATCTGGGAAAATGATAAAAATGAAATAACATTCAAGGTATTTTACAAACAGTCAAATCCACATAAATTACTTGCAGAAAAAATAGATATGAAGTCTGCAAAATTAGATTCTATAAGAAAAGAGATAAGCAAAAAATTACTATCGAATGAAGAATTTTATAACAATACTATTATATTTAATAAAAATAATTTAGACATATCAGCATTTATAAAGAGAGACGGAGCAATCGATGCAGATAAGTTTAAATATTTAGCTAATATATACTCAACAAAAGAAGGACTATTAGATTATTCATTAATTGAAATTGGTATAAATATTACAGAGGAAAATGACTTAGCAAGATTAGAATACTACGCTTCAAAACAATCTATAGATATAAATTTAAAAACTATAAAGAAGGCTATATCAACGTATAAGAAACAAAATGAGATAGACTACTTCGTACATAAGGATTCACAAGGGTTCTTAAGAGAGCAATTTAATTTATATCTGTACAATTATTTATTTAGTGGTGACCACAATTTATGGTCTGAAGAAAGGATAAATGAAATATCTAAGCTGAAAGAAGTAGCCTATAAAATAATAGATTATATTTCAGATTTTGAGGAAGAGTTAAAGCAGATATGGCTAAAGCCTAAATTTGTTAAAAAATCAAATTATGTTTTTACAATAGATAAAATAAGTGAAAATATTGAACTCATACAATTAATATTAGAAAACAAAGGCTTTGAAAGTCAAATAAATGAATGGAAGTTATTGCATAAAGATGAAGAGAATAAAAGAACGTGGAAAGAATTTAAGATAGCTGAAACTTTCAATAAGGATGACCTTCTAATAACTGAAGAGGGGAAAGTAAAAGTAAATAAAAAGTATAAATATTTACCAATAGACACAAAGAATTTCAAAGATATAGAAGGAGAGATATTATCACACTTTAAGAATTTAGATGATATTCTAGATGGTGTATTGATTAAAAGTGATAACTATCAAGCTTTGAGTACAATTATGAACAAATATAGGAATAATATAGAGTTGACGTACATAGACCCTCCATTTAATACAGGAGAAGATTTCCCGTATAAAGATGGGTATCAGGATAGTACATGGCTATCAATTATGAGTGATAGATTGGCTTTAAGTCATGAGTTACTTGGTGATGATGGAAGTATTTACCTTCATCTTGGGGAAGATGCAAGTTATATGGGAAGAATTTTATTAGAAAATATATTTGGGGAAGATTGCTACCAAAATAATATTATTTGGGCTTACACGCTAATAGGTGGAAATGCGAAAAAGTTTGAGCGTAACCATGAATATATAACTTGGTTCTCAAAGACACCAAAAGGATATATTTTTAATAAAGATGAGGTTCGTCAACCTTATAGCGAGAAGTTCCTTAAATCAATTAAGTTAAATGAAGAGGGAAAACTTGTTTACACTAGAGGAGCTGGGAGAGACGGAGAAAAACTAAATAGGAAAAAAGAAACAGAAATAAATCCTCTTGGGAAAGCACCTTCTGATGTATGGGATGATATAAATTATGTAGATGACGAAGAGTTGGTTGAAAGACTACGTCAAATATATGGAGTGAAATCTGATATTTGGCAAGATATAGCATACATGCCACCAACACCAGAACGTATAGGATTTGCAACACAGAAACCCGAAGAATTATTGTATAGAATAATATCAGCATCTTCGAATAAAGGTGGTAGAGTCCTAGACTTCTTCTCTGGTAGTGGAACAACTATCTGCACTGCTCACAAGTTAGAGAGAAAATGGATAGGTATAGAAATGGGAGAACACTTTGATAATGTTGTAGTACCAAGATTAAAGAGAGTCCTTGCAGGTCATGATTCATCTATATCAAAGAAGGTCAAATGGAAAGGTGGAGGTATGTTTAAGTATTATGAATTAGAACAATATGAAGATGTTTTAAAAAACGCAAAATATACTTTCCAAGAAAATATTAATTTATTCTACAATAGCGATAAATTAATAGATGTATTAAAAATTGATGAAAATAAAGAAGTTGCATACCTAGACTTTAAAGAGCTCTACCCAGATATAGATATAGCAGAAACAATATCTAATTTAACAGGCAAAACAATAACTACTATTGATAGTGATAAGGCGGTATTTAATGATGGCTCAACTATTGAATTAAATAATATGAAGTGGGACGAGAATAAAAATCTTAAACCTCTATTCTGGTGGGGGAAATAGTTATGTACAGTTGTTTACTACAAAAATATATTGATACAGTTGCCGATGGAAATATAGATATTACGAATTTAATGCTTGATTTAAAGAGTTTTAATAGTGAAGAGGATATAAATCTCTATGAGTATCAAATAGAGGCTCTAGAAAACACGTGCAAGCTTTTGATACAATATTTTAAAATAGATAAAGAAGAAATATTAGATTATTACTATTCTAATTTAGAAGATGAAGCTAGAAAAAAATTAAATATAGAATTGGAAAATAAAGAAGCAGATATTCTTAGGAGCTATTTTGATGTAATCGAAAATAAGATATCATTCTTACAGTTTACAAATAGAGCCAGCTACTGGATGGCTACAGGCTCAGGAAAAACATTAATCATTGTAAAGCTTATAGAAATATTATATAAGTTAATGAAAAGTAATGAATTACCAAGTAAGAAAATACTAATAGTTGCACCTGATATAAAATTAGTAGAACAGATAAAAAGCCATATAGATATATTTAATAGCGATAGACAAAGGGATTGCAATATTTACCTGAAAGATTTGAAGTCTTATGAAAACATGGAGTTCTCTGCAATAAATCCATTAGCTCCCAACTCTATAACTATATATTATACATTGAGTCATCATATTTCTAATCAAAATAAAGATTTATTACTAGATTACAAATCTTATATTGAAAAAGATGGATGGTACATAATACTTGATGAGGCTCACAAAGGAGATGCTCAAGAAAGTACAAGGAAGCAATATCTAAATATACTTGCACGTAATGGTTTTTTATTTAACTTTTCAGCTACTTTTACAGACCCGATAGATATAATTACAACAATATTTGACTTCAAGCTAGATGAATTTATAAAAAGTGGATATGGTAAAAATATAAAAGTTCTAGATGAAGAGTTTAGAAACTTTAAAGATAAAAATAAAAGAGATGAAGAATTTAAGATAGTTGAAAAAGAAGATATATTAATAAAATCATTTATTGTTTATACCGCATTTAAAAAAGCTAGTAAATATCTAAATGATTATTCTAACAAGTATTCATTGGACCTTATATATCACAATCCACTTATGATAACTATATCAAAAGAAATAAAAACAGACGATGCAGATATGAAGTTGTATTTTAAGTGCTTAGCAGATATAGCTAAAGGCGTGGATAAAAATGTATTAGATAATCTAAAAGAGGAAGTTGTAAACAAGTTAAAATCTAATCAGATATATTCTATAGGAGAAGAGGTAGTGGATGATGAATTAATAGCTATCATACAATCTGTTACATATGAAGATATATTATTAAATGTATTTAATTCAAAAAGTCCGGGAGAAATCGAAGTTAGTGAAATTGGGAAACAGAGTGATGAACTTACATTTAGACTAAAGACATCTGATGTATCTACTCCATTTGCTTTAATAAAAGCATCCAAAGTAGCTGTGTCATGGAAGAAGAATGTACTAAATGGATATAATTTTACTGAAGACATAGTTGCAGATGAAAAAGGTAGATTTGAAGACATTAGGCATAACATGAATGAAATAAATATCCTGATGGGGTCAAAACAATTCGTTGAAGGATGGGACAGTAACAGACCTAATGTTATAAATTTTATAAATATGGGTGTATCCGATGAAAATACAAAACTAGTCTTACAGGCTATAGGAAGAGGCGTAAGAATAGAACCATATAAAAATAATAGAAAAAGGCTAAAGAAGTCTGAATATTTAAGTAAAATAAAAGCCTCTCATAGAGAAGAAATTCTCCCACTAGCAAATATCATGGAATCGCTATTTGTATTTGCAACAAATAAAGAAATAATAAAAAATATACTTAAAAATCTAGAAAAAGATGATTGGAGAAATATTAAAGGCGTAAAGAAGACTGTAATTAAAAAAGATATACTAGTACCTGTATATAAAGATGTAGAGACAAATAATGTACCATATAAAGTATCTAAATCAGATTATAATACAGTTGAGTCATATATTGATAATTCGTCAAAGGCGTTGCTACTTGTAAGGGATTCATTAAATCTAAAGACTATAAATAAAATAAAGAATAAAGATAATATTATAGTAAAGGATGATATAAAATCAAAAGATATAGAGCCATTAAAAATAATTAACACTATTGAACATCATTTTGCACAAAAAGGTAAAGAATTAGTAGATTTTATTAAAGATGAAAAAATCAGCATAACACATTATAAAAGCATTAAAGGAAACCTAAAAGATGTATCTAGCGAAGAGCTTTTATGCTTGGAAAAAGGTATAAAACATATACTTAATCCAAGTAAAAAAGATTATAGTCAGAGCCAAATAGAAGTTATAGAGCTAGTTAAATCTGTTGGTGAAGACAAAGTAAAGAATAATGAAACATTAATAAACCTGTTAACGCAAAATGGATTAAGCCTAGATGATATACTTAATTCTAAAATAGCGGAAACTCTTAATTCTGAGTATAATATAAAACTTAAGAATATAGCGTCTCACTATTATAATCCAATAGTTCTATCAAAGAATAACTACAAATATAAACATATTATAAAAAATGAAAGTGAGATAGAGTTTCTTGAAGTGTTAGAAAAATATATTCAAAATAATCAAGTTGATTGTGATTGGTGGTACTTTTCAAAAATAGATGAGTCTCAAGATGATATATACATACCATACTATGACAATCAATCACAAAAGTATAGAAAGTTTTATCCAGACTTTGTATTTTGGATAAAAAAGGATGATATGTATCATATCAAATTTGTGGACCCTAAGGGTTTAACTAGAGAAGAAAATCCAATGGATAAGGTTAGAGGCTTTAATGAAATCTTTAATCAAGAAATATATTCTATAGGAGATTTAGATATTCAAGTTGAACTTCTATACTACAATGGAGATGACAAAGAGCATCAAGAACTTAATGAACATAAATTCTATAAGGATAGTTTATATAAGTTATTTGAAATAAAGGGGCTAGCACTAGCGTAATAGTTTAAGTATTAGAAAAATAAAGGAGCGTTCGTTTTAAATAAACATGAATGCTCCTTTAATTTTCCTATTGTTATCGATGTAATTAAAAAATTACATTGCTATTTATCTTGATATCTTATTTTCATTATATGTAATCGATTAAATTCTTCTGCCAAGGTCTTATTAAAAGCAGATACAAATTTATAAAATAATAATCCAATCTTACGCTCAAACTTGGTATTAAAATTATTTATATAAATAAGAACTAAAAATTCTTCTAATGTAAATTTTTTATTTCTAAAGTCTATTCTTCTAATAGTATATATCAAATCATCTATAAGCTCTAAATCATCGTATTTATCATCACTTCTCATATATTTATACATCTCATCAATTTGTTTAATTTTAGACTCAGTATCTTGCTTGAATTTTTTAGAAACTCTAATATCATTAGCATGAAGTATATCGCCACAAGAAATAACATCTTCTATAGTGAAGTATTTACTGTTAAATAAATTCATACTATCTTTATCTCTAAATAATAAGGTGTAATATAATTCAAAAAATACTTCATCGTAAATATTTGCAAATCTTAGATAAAACTCAACTAAATTATTTAAATAACGCTCCTTGAAAGCTTCTATACGCATATCACCTGAATATGTAGCAAATAGTATTAATTTTGAATTAGGGTTGTTTAAAATAGCGTTTATTGCAGAATAAGGTACATTGCTACATATAGATATAAGCTCTTTATCGAACTTTTTCCAATTATCCATTATATCAAGCATTTGAGAACTGGATATTTTATCACTACCTTTAGACTCTAGATTAAATAGCTTAAGTAATCCATCAGTATCAGTCTTTGAGATACCTGAGTTCTTATATTCAATAATTTTATACTCAGAAACACCTAACATCTTTTTATCTATAGATATATAATTAAAAGCGATAAGTTTCGAAATTGATTTACTAACATTCATTCTGCTTAATGATAGTTCTTTAGCTATTTGCTCTTGTGTATATTTTAAATTGTTAAAGTTTAATAAGAATATATAAACTTTCATATCACCAGCAGATAACCTTCTATCTAACATTAATTTATTTATTAAGTCTATTTTATCATAATCAGAAATAGAGCCTCCTATTGTTTTATTATGATGCTCTACATTCTTAGTGTTATTTTCTTTAAACATATCATAAAAGATTAACATAATTATTGTCCTTTCTGTATCGATGTAATTTAAATATTACATTGATTTTATTATATAAAAACAAAATATTCAAGAGCTAAAGAGTTCAATAATATTAATACTTAATTTATTTAAATATGGTTATATATTACGTTTGATTAAAATTGTATAAAATTACCCAAAATTATGTAGAATATGCTAAAATCATATATAGTTAATAGAACCAAAATATTAATTGAAACAATAGAAAGATACAAATGAATATTAAACTAAGCTTTAATGAATATAAATTTGAAATTTAATTCTATAAAAGGGGATATATTTAAAATGAGATTAAATCAAAAACATATAGATGTAGCAACTATTTTAGTAGATGCAATAAATAAAGGAGAACCAATTTATTACGAGTATTTAAGACAAAAAGTAAATTTAGGTATGATGGAGCTGTGGGGGTACTTAGGCGATTTATCTATTTAAAGTTTCAATCATAATATACCACTTATTTCAGCGGTGGTAATAAGCCAAGAACATCAAATATCAGGTAACGATTTCTATAAAAGTATTTATTATCCATGTAGAAATATAAACGCAAAAACTACAGACGAAAAATTAGAAGTATACATAAGTGAATTTAAATTAATACAAGAATATAGAAATTGGAATAAGTTATTAGAACTACTAAATAGAGAGGTACACCCAAAGGTAAATAGATTGAAGAAAAAAACTTTTAAAAGAATGAATATAGTAACAACTACATCACTACCACCGTTAGAAAAAACTAAAGATATTGATGTTGAAACCATTTACGAAGAAGGAAAGAAAAAGTTAGAAACCCATATTACAAAAGAAAGAAACTTAAAGTTAATACCTCATGCAAAAGAACAGTTTAAAGAGAAAAATGGTCATTTGTTCTGTGAGTTATGTGGATTTGACTTTGAAGATTTTTATGGAGAGATAGGAAAAGACTTTATAGAGGGACATCATATAAAACCTATATCAGATATGGAAAAAATACATTTTAGCACGACAAAAGATATAATGATGTTATGCTCTAATTGCCATGAGATGGTTCATAGAGGTATTAGAAACAATATAAGTTTTGATGATATAAAAAGTTACATAAAAATAAAACAATAAAAGAAAGGAATTAGTTATCAAGGTTGAGTATGCAAAGAAATGTTTTATGTGTGAGTTTGGATTTGACAATGATGAATACCATGAAAAATATAATCCAGTGCATCCAGACGTATTAGAAATTATATGTAATGGAAGCGAGGAGCATTGGGGTAAAAAGGTAAATCATGATTTTTATTGTAATTGCTGGGAACCGAGCTTTAAAGAGTTTAGCAGATGCTCAAAAGGTTTAGAATATAATGAATTTTATAAGGATAAGATAAAATTGTTGCCTAAATAAACCTCATTATTCAAATAAGTAGTATTTTTGAAAAGTAAGATGGAAATAATAAACTATAAAGAAGTATGTATGACAATATAGCTATTACATACTTTAAATTAAGAATCAAGAATTTAAAATGGTACTTAATATGGAGAGGATATTATGTATAGGGACAATTTTAATAAGTGTGAGAATTGTAATAAAAAAGATATTTGTCTAAGAGAATGTATCTTTGATAGAGAGTTATTAGATAGTTCATATGTAAATTATTATGCAGAACAAATAGGATTAAATGATAATTATCATAGAGAAGGAATAATGATTGAAATCAGTATGTTTGGTAAATATGAATAAAGAGAGGTGAGCTTTAGTTAAAGCTGACCTCTCTTTTTAACTTCTAAATGCATAAACCTTTATACTTGCAGTTTTTACAACCACTAATATCTTCTGTTGTTTTAAAGTGAGTTATATCTTTAGCTTTATTTAAAGAAGTATCATCAAGATAATCCATAAATCTTTCAACATTAGAATTTATAATAGTATCCAAATTAGATAAATCATCATATGAAAACTGATATTCTTTGTAAGTTCCTTGAGATAAATATTCTAATCTACAAACAATATCTTTCACGTTAACAGCGTATGTTTCAACTACATATCTTGCATAAACAAGCATTTGAAGTCTATGCTTTTCATCTTCACTACCTGTTTTCCAGTCAACTATAACGTATTTACCATCACTATTAACATAGAGCAGGTCTAAAAGGGCAAATATTTTAGTGTTATTAGCAATAAAGCTAGGGAAATCTTCTTTGCTATTCTCTAAAACAGTAAGTTTATTTATATGTATATCTTCAAATGTATGAGATAAAGCTACATTGCAAATACACTTTGTTAATAATCCTTTTATTTTTTCACCATCGTATTTTGTTATATCATCTCCATAGAAATATTCATTCAGCATATCAAAACCTTTAATTTTAGGGTCCCAGCTGGAATTATATGATTTACTCTGTATGCAACTATTTCTAAACTTGAATATAGCGACATTAATATGTCTTTCTAAAGCAGATGGCGTTAATACAAAATCTTCTGAGGATGTAACTAAGTTTATAAAGTCCTTAGCTTTTTCGTGTACCATATTACCAGCTAAAATATCCTTATTAGTCATTTTTTTAAATTTATAGACCTCTTTAGTATAAGGGTCAGTAGATTCTTCCCAACCGTTGTGTGCTCCATAGTAAGTATAGAAATATTCTCTTTCACATTTTTCTAAGGTGGAGACTCTTGATGTTGACCATGTGAGCTCAGGGTAAGGGGTGCTCTGGTAGCTCATAATAAAAACCTCCTTGGAATTAGTATTGATACGAAACATTCGTTCTTTAATTATAATATTTCCAAATAAATTGAAAATTATTTTTTGAAAAAAATACCAATAATATGTTAAACTTAAATATCATTATAAAATTAATAAATAGGGAGAACAGCTATGTTTGACAATAAATTTGAAAAAATACGTGAATTATATTTAAGCTATCTAGGAAACATTGATATAAAAGAAGAAATATTTAATCCTAATAATGAAATAAGTGAAGAAATACTAAATTTAGAAGATAGAATTAAATGTATGTACTTTGAAAGTATACAAGAAATTTCAGATGATAAGGCATTTATTACTAGCTTGGATATAAGAAAATTAATTAAACATTTAAAATTAAATCAAGGTATTAAAGAAATAGATTACCAAATGCCAATTGAACTATTAGAGTTACTATCTGGATATTTTGAGCCAAATAAAGTTCTTCCAAATATAGAAAATGAATGTTGGAAAGATATAATTGAAATTTTAGTGAAGTTAAATAAAATAAAAGTAAATAATTTTAAAATGAATGATTACGAATTAGATTTAAAAATAAATTCAGCAAAGTACCTAATTGATAATAAGTTTAATGTAACTATAGAAGAAGATGAAGTTTATATATCTAAAGATATAAGCGAGAAAATACATAAGAAAATAGAAAATTTAGTAATGTATTTAGGCGGTCAAAATTTAATTAACATACTCTTAGGTAAATATTTAAATACATTATACAATGACGAATTAAAAAAATATATGATACACAGACAAAAAACTACTTTCTTCAATGAGCCTTTAGAAGCTCAAATACCTTGGAATTATATAATCCAAATTTCATTAAAGTATTTTTCTAAAAATAATATCGAAAAAGTAAACTCCAATAGATATTTAAAAGAATTAGAAAAATTATTTGAAATAACTAAGGCGTATACTGTATGTTTAAATATTCAATCTTTTAGCATATATACAGATATATTTTTAGATTCCAGTTCACTTCCTAAGTACTATTATCAAAATATTTTATATGATAAATTATTTTGTATAAAGCAATGGAATAAAGAATACGCAAGAAAAATTTTAATAGGTTTATATGAAGACTATTTCATAAAAGTAGAAAATAAAAGATATGAGTTTAATGAATATGTACAAGTATTTGATGAGTTACTATCCAATCATAATTATGTTAAAACATTTAAGTATAATGAATTATGTGATAGATTATCAAATATAAACCCATCAAAAATAGAAGCGATATTAAAAGATATATCTTATGAAAAATATGAAGTAAATAAAGATTTTAAGGGTATCTGGGATGAGATAAATTTCTACAAAAAACCTATTATAAAATATGGAGAACAGTATGTTATACTACCATCTTCTCTAACATCATACTCTTTTATAGAAGTTATAGATAATAAAATAAAAGAAAGCTATAGGAGACTTAATAGAGATTTAGGTAGCAAGTATGAAGAATATATAAAGTATGAATTAGATAATAAAGGATATAAGTATTTAGATGGTGGATACAAATACACATACAATAATGAAAGTAAAGATAATGAATGTGACCTAATTTTGGAAGATGAAAATAATATTGTATTTATAGAAATAAAAAAGAGAATTATAGATGAGAATATCTATAAAGGTGATGATGTTAGATATTATGTTAGTTTAGCTGATTCATTAATGCATTCTCAGCTACAATCAGGATACCACATGATACAGTTGATACATAATGGAAAACTTGAATTATATAAAAGAGAAAACGGCAAAACTGATTATAGTAAAAAAATAGGTGAAGTAGACTATAATAATAAAAACATTATAAGGATTAGTTTAGTACTTCAAGATTATGGATTTATCGATAATAAAAATACAACTGAGAAATTTTTAAACAGTATTAAATTTATGAATTATAAAGCTGTCGATGCAGAAAGAGAAAAAGAGCTAGAAAAGTTTAATAAAACTCAAGAAAAGCTAAATGCTCAATTTGATATAATTAAAAATATTCAAGGTCATAATGATAAAGTGTACTTTAATTCAGTACTAAGGAGTTTTCAACAAATTATGTGTTCATTAGAAAATTCTAATTCTGTAAATGAATTTATTGAAAACCTTACATTTGATTTGCATATTTCATTTGGAAATTATGATTTTTATCAATCACTTTATAACTATAAGGGGATAAGTTCTATTAAATAAATTGATGAGTACCAAAAACGGACGTTTATGGTACTTTTTCATATGTATAAATATTTAGCTAATATACCAATCAAAAACTGTACCAAAACAATTACCTTTATCAAAGAACTAAAAATACCTATTGTATATATTTTTGGTACTAATTTGGATATACTAAAAATCAGAGGTGATATTTATGAAACTTGGATACGCACGTGTAAGTACGGTAGACCAAGATTTAGAAAAACAGATACAACAACTTACAAAAGAAGGTTGTGAAAGAATATATGAGGAAAAAATAACTGGAACTAAAATGGATAGACCTGAATTAGATAAATTATTAGATAACTTAAGAGAAAATGACTTGGTGATTATAAATGATTTGACGAGACTTAGCAGGTCAACGAAAGATTTATTTAAGATAGTAGAAATAATAGAAGCTAAAGGTGCGAATATAAAATCGTTAAAAGAAAGTTGGATAGATACAACTACACCACAAGGAAAATTAATGTTTACTATATTTGCAGGTATTAGTCAGTTCGAAAGAGATTTAACATCAGAGAGAACAAAAGAGTCATTAGCAGTTGCAAGAGCAAGAGGTCGTAAAGGCGGTAGACCTAAGAAAGATGCTTCTAAAATAGAGCTAGCAGTTAAAATGTATAAAAGCAAAGAATATTCTATAAAGCAAATAACAGATGCCACGGGAGTAAGTAAAACTACTTTGTATAGATATATTTAATATTTTTCTATAAAAATTATATTGTGTATGAGAGGATAGTTGTAAAACTTTCCTTTTTTTGTTGAAATATGCCCACTCTACTTTTAAAACATTATATAATGATAATATGAATTATAAATAAGAGAAGAGGAGCTATAATGAAAGAAATATTTGAAATGGTAAGTACGGTACTGTTAAGCTTAGGCGGTGGTGGTGTCATTGTGATGGGTATGTCTAGTTGGTTAGGTAAAGTATGGGCAAATCGCATTCTAGAAGATGAAAAAAAGAAACATCAAAAAGAAATAGAAGATTACAAATCTCAACTTACTGAAAAGATTAACCATTTAAATGTAATTAATGAAAAAGCATTACATATATCGAAAGTTCAATATGACACAGAATTTAATATATATAAAGAAATTTGGGGGAAATTATTCACTTGTATAATAAATACGAATAATTTGTATCCATCAGGTATGGTAAGTGTACCTACTGATGAAAAAGAGTTAGAAGAATACAATGATAAAAAATATAAATTATACATGGAGGCATATAAAGAATTTTCTATAACTATTGATACATATGCTCCATTTTATAAAGAAGAATTTTATAATAAATTTTTAGAAGTTAGAAATTTATGTGTAGAAAAGGGGAATATATTTCATACATATGTGTATGATGTGCCTTATAATCAAACTTTTGCGCTTGTTAGGGATTCAAAAATAACAGGAGAAGAGAGAAAAAGAGTTTACATTGAAATACCAGCAGAATTAAAAGTATTACAGGATTCTTTACGAAAAGAGATAAGGGAATATTTGTTAAGTTTAGAAGTGAAGTAGACATAAGCTAGATTTTATATTCAAAAAAACGATGTAAATAAAATATTACATTAATGGAGGGGTGTTAAATTTATTGTTTATTATTTTATAATTAAATTATAATCAAATTTTATAAATCAAAAAGACAGGCAATTAGATGCCTGTCTTTAACTTACTATATTGCTATACTAATTTTATTGACCTGAAGTATTTTCACTATCAGGCGAGTTTGCTGAATCACCAGTGTTTGAACTATCTGCATTATTTGAAGTATTTTTACCTTCAGCAGGAGCATCTGTAGTTGTTGTTGAATTTGGTTGAACATTTTCATCTGTATTAGAGTTTTGCTCTAATGAATTAACAGCATCATCGATACTGTTATCATTGTTAGATTTCTCAGTTGATGGAGTCGAATTATTATTGTTATCTTCTACATTATTAGAATCATTATTGAATAATCCTGTAAACCAATTCCATATCTTAGCAAAGAAACCTTCAACTTCTTCATTTGAAGGTAAATTTATAGCATCTTTATCTGTTGCATCTATTACAGCATTTTCTCCTAATACACTATCGTTAGTAGAACCTAAGATACCTAAATCTTTATCTTCACTTCCACCAAATATACCAGCGAACCAATCTCCTATACCAGTAAACCAACCTTTTATAGTATCGAAGAATCCTTGATTAACACCTTCTCCAAGTTCATCTAACTTGTCATTTATAGTATTTTTTATACCATTTAAAGTATCTTTCATTTGATTGTAATCATAATCTTGTTGAGCTATCTTAGCCATTAATTTCTCTAATTGTTTTTGTTGCTCAGCACTTAGAGTTACATTGTAATTGTTAGTTACATTATTTATAGTATCAGCTATTTGAATAGTATCGCTTGTATTATTTTTTATTATATCTGTTTTAATATCATTAACGATACCTGTAGCTTTATCTGGACCTATCTCTTCACCTAAGTCACCTGTAATTATTAACTCTTCAGAAGCTATTTCTTTTTTCTCTTCATTTAAAGATTCTCCAGTAGCATCTTCAAATGCTTTCATTATTCCAGTTAGGGCATATATGATAACCTCATGGGTTAACATCTTTTATTATAAGTCGCTACACTTATAATGTCATTTCGATTGCTCTAATGACCACTTCTATTAAGAACGTGAGAAGACTAATTCTTCACCTTCAGCTTTACCTGTTAAGGGCAACCCATTTCCATTACCAATAGCTTGTAATGTACTCCCATTTCAGGGATAGTCGTTGAAGATTCTCCTTATCTAATTTAAAGACTTAGGAGCTTTCCTGCATGAACACCCATTGTCACAAGATACTTAGGATTTAACCATATATCTATCTCTACGTTTTTTCTGCTTTCGCACCTTCATAAACTCCTTTCGGGTATATTGTGGGGTAGAGCTTTAGGGATTACCTGCATTTAAAGTTGTGTCCTATACAGATTTCTCTATATACGGAGCCCGCTTACTCCTGTACCACTAACTGGGAATGTACTTGCAACTACCACATCAGCATCTGTCATACCAGTTGTTGCCAAAGTACTTGCAACCATTGAAGATGTAAGCCAAGTAAGGTTAGCAGTTTTTACATTTATACCACTACCAGCTTTTGTAGGCTCAACATAAGCACAAGAATAAGTTTTCTTACCTAATTGAGCTTCAGTAGCAACACCTTCTAAGTACTTTCTTTCTTCTTGATTATTAACCTCAAGTATAACTACTTCATTTTCATTAACACCGAAGTATTTTAAAATAGTAGCTCTTTGCTCGGGAGTATTATTAACACCTATTGTTACAACTCTCGCCCCATCAGCAAATGCAAAATTTATGCTTCCTAGCACTAAAGTACCACATATAGCTAGAGAAGCTATTCTTTTCTTTAAGCTCATAAATCAATCTCCTTTTTCATTACATATTTAAAAATAAATATAGTAAGCACGCATATAGTTTATTTTTTATATACGCTTCAATTTTATAACTTTGACAACAAAATTAAAGTTACAAAATTGAAATGTACATAAAATGAAACTAAGAATAAAAAATAAAAAGATATGATTAATGTTCGTATTTATAAGATTACAAGATTGTTTTTTCATTAAAGGAGATAAATATTAATATGAAAAAAATAAAAAATAATAGAGTTAATTTAATTTAGGTCTGTACAATATCACTTATCAATTATATAATAAATGTATGAATTTACTATGAATTACTAAAAATAAAGTTGTAGAAATCAAACATACACCTGATATTTACAACATTCCTTTCAATTCTATAACAATTTATATATAGATAACCGTGCCTGATACAGGGAATGGAGCCGCAGCAACTACGTTAGCATCTTCTATACCAACTGTTGACATTATACTTGCTATCATAGAACTTGTAGCCCAAGTTATATTTGCAGTTTTAACATTGATACCACTACCAGACTTAGTAGGCTCAACATAAGCACAAGAATAAGTTTTTTTACCTAGCTGTGCTTCAGTAGCAACACCTTCAAGATACTTTCTTTCTTCTTGGTTATTTACTTCTACTATTACAACTTCATTTTCATTAACACCAAAATACTTTAACATAGTAGCTCTTTGTTCAGTACTTAAGTTTGCACCTAGAGTAACAACTCTAGTTCCATCAGCAAATGCAAAATTTATGCTTCCTAAAAATAAAGCACCACAAAGTAATAAGGAAGTTATTTTATTTTTTAATTTCATACTCAATCTCCTTTAATTTATCGTACAAACAATGTATACGATTTGTTATCAGAATTTATGTATCCCCCTGTTAATATACTATAAACTATTTTTTTATTCAATGCATTTACAATTTTGTAACTCTAATGACAAAAAAGTTAAGAATTTCTTAATAAATATTAATAAAAAATAAAAATATTCTAGTTTATAGACTTATAAATATTATAATTACTAGAATATTTTTGTCAATACTTTTAAATTATCTATATATCTAGATGATGTAAATAGGATTTAGCATGAAAATCATTTAAAAGTGCATCAAATGATTTATTATCTGATTTGTATCCTATTCCTTCTCGACCTATAGATTCATCTATAATTTTATACTGATTACAAGAATTTTTTATTTTATTAAGATCTTTATTTGAAATTATATAGTAAATTTCAAGAATATTTTTGGGTACATGGTATACAAATTTAGGTTTAATAAAAAATCGTGCATCTTTTATATACCCATTATCATACAAAGATTTAATAACCAATCCATTTTTTAAATGTTGAGGATGGTTATCATATTTATAAGTATGAGCAATATGAGTTACACTTTTATATTTTTTTTCAAAACTTAAAGCAGTTTCTTTCATTAAATTAAAGTCCGATGAATTAGAAGGATTTTTATCTGATAAGATTAAGACATTTTCTTTTTTTATGCCTAAAGCCTCAACGGATGATAAAAATTCTTTATTACGTATTTCCCTTTTTTCTTCAATAGTTAAATCTTTATATTTATCATACTTATCAAAAATATAAGATCCCGATCCATTTGAAATAAGCACTATAAAAACATGATTATTGCCTCTTTCATTTATTGCATTTAAAATAGCACTACCAGCCCAAAGAATTTCATCATCTTGATGCTGAGGATAAAAAACAACATAGTCATTAAATTTTTTATTTGAATAAAGAGATATGTAGTTTATAAACAATAAAATAAATATCAAAATAGGTAGCAATATCCATATAAAGTACTTTTTTGATTTAAATTTCATCTTATATCAACTCCTTTTTATAAGAAGATTTATAATATACTATGAAAAAAGGATATATATTTGACAAATAATTATAAAAAAGTATGTCTAAAAATACTCAAAATAGTAAGAAAAATGAGTATAATTGACATACCATATGTATATTATCCACCTAAAGTAACGTCTTGTTTATCGTACCAATTTAACGCATCATAAAAATCTTGTGGCTTAAATGCAGGCCAGTAACTATCTATTATATAAAAATCTGAATATACAGATTGAACTGGTAAAAAACCACTAAGTCTTCTTCTTCCACCCCATCTAATAATTAAATCAATACGTGAAATATCTTTTGAATGAAGATATGGAAGTATACGTTTCTTAGATGTATCGTTACCCTTTAATAAATTTAAGTCCCATTCCCAACCATAATGTATCAAGAAATTAACTTTAATACCTCCATTACCAAATTTCCTTCTAGTAGTAAAAGGAATTAATTCCTTTGGAAATGCACTAGATTCTGTATTTCCAACGACTAGTATTTCACAGTCTTCTTTAGTTAAAAGCATGACAGAATCAATACAAGCCTTTGTAAATGCTAATTTTTGATCTGATGGGCGTTTTGTATTATCAACTGTAAATCCATAAAAAGTTACTTCTTTTACATTTTCTTTTTGACAAAGCTTAAATACCTCAAGACCTGGATTAACTCCATATACATATCCTTTATCCTTACTTAAATTATTTTCTAAAGCCCAACGTCTATTTCCATCGGGTATTATTCCAATATGCTCTGGTACTCTCATAGAACCTCCATAAAATATAAATTATTGTATTATTTTCTCCATATAATTAAAAAAATAAACTCAAAGGTTGTACTTTATAATAAAAAATGAGAATTATATAACTTATTTATGACTAATTTTTAATTAATTTGCATTAATTGACAATAATAAATATGAATGATATGCTTTCTAAAGAATGAGTTTAATATAAAAAGGGGTGGGAATTATGCGTAAATGCATGGATGCTGATAATTTACACAGAAGAATAAAAAAAGTTATTGGTCAATTAAATGCTATAGATAAAATGATTGATAAAGATGTACCTTGTGAGGACATACTAATACAAATAAATGCAGTAAAGAGTGCAGTACATAAGGTGGGGCAAATTGTACTAGAAGGTCACTTAAGTCACTGTGTAAAAGATGGAATAGAACACGGAGATGCAGATAAGGCAATAGATGAATTTGCTAAAGCAATAGAACATTTTGCACGAATGTCATAGATTAAAAAAGTTATCTAATATAATACTTTTAATTAAAAGTTTATAATTAGATAACTTTTTTATTAATAGATAAATTTATTGACAAATATAAATATATAGAACTACTATTTAATCATAAATACATATACCCCTATGGGTATAAAAGGGGATGGGATTATGATTAAATTAAAGTTATTTATGGAAGATGGAGAAAAAAGGAAGGTATTAGTACTTATAGTATCGGCAGTATCACTATTTATTAGCTTTTTTGATTTAGTACAAAGCTCTATTGACTTTGCGTGGATATCAATTATGCTTTGTGGTTTACCAATAATAAAGGATGCTATTATAGGATTAATAAAAGAATTTGATATTAAAGCAGACGTACTTGTATCTATTGCACTAATTGCATCAGTAATAATAGGTGAAGTTTTTGCAGCTGGTGAAGTTGCATTAATAATGACATTAGGAGCATTACTAGAAGAACATACGGTAGCAAAAGCTAAAGCAGGTATTGAAAAACTAGTACATTTAACTCCAACAACAGCAAGGGTAATGAGAAATAATAAAGAAGAAATAATATCAGCTAAAGATGTTTTAGTAAATGATATTATAAAGGTACTTCCAGGAGAAACTATACCAGTAGATGGTATAGTAATAGAAGGTGCAACATCTATTGATCAATCCATAATGACAGGGGAGTCAATGCCTGTAGATAAAGGAATATGGGATGAAGTTTTCAGTGGTACGGTAAATCAATTTGGAGCATTTACAATGAAAGCTACAAAGGTTGGAGAAGATAGTTCACTTCAAAAAATGATAAAATTAGTTCAATCTGCAGATTCAGGAAAAGCTAAAATTGTAGGGATAGCAGACAAATGGGCTACATGGATAGTTGTAATTGCATTAATCTCAGCAATATTAACTTGGATTATAACAGGGGAAGTAATTAGGTCTGTTACAATCTTAGTTGTATTTTGCCCATGTTCATTAGTACTAGCAACGCCAACAGCTATTATGGCTGGTATAGGGAATGCGACTAAATATGGTATTTTGATTAGAGAAGGAGATGCACTAGAGAGGTTATCTAGAATAAAAAAAATTACATTTGATAAAACAGGAACGCTAACATATGGAAAACCTAAGATTACGAATATATATTCTTTTGAGGAAAATTTAAGTAATGATGAATTATTAAAGTTAGCTGCAAGTGTAGAAAAGTTATCAGAACATCCAATTGGAAAATCTATAGTAGATTGTTTTAAGAATAAATCAGATTCTAAATTATATGAAGCTACTAACTTTAAAATGGAAATTGGAAAAGGTGTTTGTGCCACTGTAAATAATCAAAAAGTATTTGCTGGAAATAAAAAATTGTTAAATTATAATAAATTAGATTTATCAAATAAAGAAGAAAGTTTAGTAAGTAAGTTTGAAGAAAAAGGAAGCATAATTATATTTATAGCCAATGAAGATGCAATAAAAGGATTTATAGTACTTGAAGATGTACTTCGTGATAGTGCAAGGAATATGATTGAAAAAATAAAAAGATTAGAGGCAGAATGTATATTAATAACTGGTGATAACAATCAAACTGCTAATAATATAGCATCTATGGCAGGAATCAAGACTGTTTACTCTGAGTGTCTGCCAAGTGATAAGCTATCTATTATAGATAATTTACAAAAAGATAACTATAAAGTTTGTATGGTAGGTGATGGTATAAACGATGCTCCAGCGTTAAAGAAATCATTTGTAGGTATAGCTATGGGTGGAATTGGAAGTGATATTGCTATTGAGGCAGCGGATATTGCTTTAGCAAGTGATGATATAAAGTGCATTCCTCATTTGCTAGCTTTATCTAAGAAAACAATGAAAACTATAAATATAAATTTAATATTATCAATGTTACTTAACTTTGTAGCTATATTATTAGCTATGACAGGTGTACTAAACCCAATAGTAGGAGCGCTTGTGCACAATATTGGTTCAGTACTAGTAATAATACACTCAGCTTTATTACTGAAGTGGTGTAGCTAATAAAAATTAATTTATCTTAAATATAAATTTACAGATTTAATAATACAAATAATAATTAGAAAAGATAAATTAGGAGGTTATAATGAGTTTATATTTAGGTAAGATACATTATTGGCTATATAACAAAATACTATGGTTTGAAGGGTTGGAAGATGAAATTATAAACTTGGCAAAAGAAGAAGGTATAGATGTAGATAAAAAATTTGAAATATTAATTAAAAACTTTGGAGAAAAATTACCAAATAAGCCATTAGAAGAACTTATAGATATGAAGAATATACATGGATGGCTGCAAGATAAAATAACTTGTGCAGAAGAAAGAATGGCATTTTGGATAAGAGAAATTTTAAAAAAAGATAGTGAATCTATTACTAAGATAGAAAAGATATATATAGATCAAGGTCTTAAAGCAGGTAAAGAATGTTTAGAAAATAATATAGACTTATCCAATGCTAAATCTATATTTAAAAAGATTGATGATTACATACTAGATGGAATGCCATGTGATAGAGTAAATGAGATATTAGAATCTAGTGATTATATTGTAAGTTGGAAGAGAAGAATATGTGTACATAAAAAAGTTTGGGAAAATGATGTAGAATTATTTTATCAATTAAGAAGCCTTTGGATAAAGTCGTTTATAAATACTGTTAATAATGAATTTAATTATGTAGAAGAAGATGGTATAAATAAAATAGAGAGAGTTTAATGATATAAACTAAGAAGCTAAACTTAAGTTTTGAAAGAAAGTATAGCCTCTTAGTTTTATTAAATTAAAATCTATATCGATTTATATAAGAATCGAAGCACCAATTGTTTAAAAATGATTTAGCTGAGTTATAGCCAGAATCAAATAAGCGTAATTTTTCATCCTGTGAAATATCAAAGTTTACAGAATCTATACCTAATGTAGGTATATTAACTATTCTAATAGTATCACTTTCTTTATAGTAAATATCTTCGCTAGTATTTAGTGAAGTTTCAACTATATCTAAAGCATAAGATGTAAACCTTGTTCTTTTTTTAGGACAACTTACTTTATCATCAAATAGATTTAAACCAAATGTAGGCCATCTAGGTATTCCTGGAATATCGAATATCCAAACTGGAAAATTACTTAAAAGTCCACCATCAACAATATAATTATTTTGAATACTATCATTAATTATTACAGGTCTAAAAAAGAATGGTATACTAATGCTCATTCTAACTGCTTTTGCAATTTCAAAATCTAAAGGATTTATATTGTATTTAATTAAATCATCTGGAAGTATAACAAGTTTTTTATTTGTTACATCTGCGGCTATAATTTTCAACTTACTTTCACCATCTATATATACATCTCTAAAAGTAGTTTTATTTTTAGCTCTAAATTTTTCGTTTAAAAATTTTTCTACAGGGTCTCCAGAATAAATGCCTTTTCTTATTAAAAGATTAGATAGTGGACCAAGTATAGGTATAGAATTTAATGATTTTTCATGTATAAAAGTTTTTAATTTTAAGTCAAATAAAATATCTGTAAGTTCCCTAGAGGTATATCCAACAGCCAGTAAAGATGCTACAATTGCACCTGCAGAAGTTCCAGCTAGTTTTTTCCAGGAGTAACCTTGATCTTCAAAGTATGAAATAGCTCCAACAAGAGCAATGCCCTTAACTCCACCACCTTTACATACTAAGTCTGCATACATATATAATTCACCACCAAATAAAATAAATATCTTATTACATAATATTACATTATTTGAAAAGTGAACCAACTATATTAAATATAATGAATTTCGGGCAAAATTTATTTAAATCATAATAACAAAGATAAGGTGTATGCAAAATGAAAAAAGTAATTATTATTGGAGCTGGAATTGGTGGATTGTGTACTGCCATAAGATTACTTAATAAGGGGTATAAAGTTACTATACTAGAAAAAGAAAATCGAGTAGGAGGAAAGGTAAATTTAAAAGAAAAAAATGGATTTAAGTTTGACTTAACCGCATCTGTATTAATGACTCCAGATATTTATACTAAAATATTTGAAGAAGTAGGCAAAGATTATAAAGATTATTTTGAATTAATAAATTTAAATTTAATTTATAGAGTTAATTATAATGATAAGTCTTACTTAGATATTTATAGTGACACTAGAAAGATGATTAATTTTTTAGAAGATATCCAAGAAGGTCTGTCTATAGAGTATTTTAATCTTATTATGACATCATTTAAAAAATATTTAATAAGCAAAAAAGGATTTTTAGATGAACCTATGATTGACATAAATGAAACACTTAATTTAAAATCATTACAAAATTTAATTTATATAAATCCAATTTCTAGTGCTAGTAGATACATTTCATCTAAAATAAGTAATAAAAAACTAAGAGAGTATTTTATATTTAAATCAATGTATATTGGAGTAAATCCGTATACTAACTCAAATTTATACACACTAATACCTTCAATATCTAGTATGTATGGACTTTGGTATATAAAAGGAGGTATGTATAAATATATTAGTAGTTTAGAAAGACTTATAAAAGAGCTTAAAGGAGAAATTAAGTTAAATAAAGAGGTTAGTAAAGTTATAATAAAAAATAATAATGTTATAGGTGTAAAATGTGATAATAAAATATATGAATCAGATATAGTCATATGTAATGCCGATTATCCATATACAATTAAAGATTTATTTGAAGATAATTTTAAGGAGTTTAGATATAATAAAAATAATATAGATAATAAAGACTACTCATGTTCAGTATTTATTATTTATTTGGGATTAAATAAAAAATATGAAAATTTAAAAGTACATAATATATATATAAATGATAACTTTAGAGAAAGTATAGAGGCAGCATTTAAAGGTTGTATACCAAAACAACCATCATTGTATATATATTCACCAAGTTCTATAGATGAAAGTATGTGTCCAAAAGGATGTAGCGTTATGAATATTATTGTAAGGGTTCCAAATTTAAAATTTAAAGATATAAAATGGGATAGAAAATTTATACGCGCATTTAGAGATAAAATAATACTTGAAGTTAAAAATATAAAAGGGTTAGAGGATATTGATAAAAATATTGTACATGAAAGCTACCTAACACCATTAGATTTAAAAGATAAATTTAATGCTTACTATGGAAATGCATTTGGTATTAGTCATAAATTAAGCCAAATAGGATATATGAGACCTCATATTAAGTCAAAAACTATAAAAGGATTATATTTTATAGGTTCATCAACTCATCCAGGTAATGGCGTATCAGTAATTATAGATGGAAGTAAGATAGTAAGTGAAGTTATTAATAATGATAATAAGGAGTGAGTTATAATTAAAAGATTTTTAAAATTATTATTAAAAGTATTTTTAGTAATGATAATTATAATGTTAATATTTTTTATTTATACTAAATATATTGAAAATAAATATAAGGATGAAAATAAGAATATAAGCGAAGAAGACCTTAAAGTAATAACAGAAGTTGTTTCATTGGCTAAAGAAAAGATAAAGTTAGAGTATGTATGGGGTGGAAAAGGTGAAGTTATAACTGAAGAAAGACTTAATGAGCTTATATCAGAATATGGTATAGATTATTATCCGTTAAATAAGGAAAGATACATTGGAAAGCAAGGATTTGATTGTTCTGGACTTACATACTGGACATATAAAAAGGCAACTGGTATAAATATAGGATACTCAACTATTCAACAAAAGGATATATTAAAAAGTTATAAAGTAAGTAAATTTGAAATTCAACCTGGAGATTTAATATATACTCCAGGGCATGTAGTAATGTATATTGGTAAAGGACAAGTTATACAATCATCAAATAATATGGTATATCCAATTGGTGGAGTAAAACAGTCACCTTTTTTCATGTATAGTAATGGAGATATATATAGACCTATAGATTATATAAATAATATAAAAGAAATACAGTAATAAGATTTGAATATATTTTAAAATTTTTATACTTATTATATAATAATATAAATTAAAACACCTAAGGAGAATACATTAAATGATTAAATGGGGAATAATAGGACTTGGTGCAATAGCTAATGCTTTTGCAAAGGAAATAAATGAAACAGAAAATGGTAAATTAGTTGCAGTATATGGAAGAACAGAGACTAAAGCAAAAGAATTTTCGAATAACTATGGAATTGAAAAATTTTATAGCAATATTGATGAATTCTTAAATGATAATGATATAGATGCAGTTTACATAGCTACACCTCACAATTATCATATGGAATATGCAACAAAATGTATAAATGAAAAAAAACATATATTATGTGAAAAGCCATTTTCTTATAATAAAAAAACAAGTAAGTTAGTTTTAGATTTAGCCAAAGAAAATAATGTTTTTATAATGGAGGCCCTATGGACATTATTTTTACCAGCAATTAAAGAGGCGAAAAGATGGATTGATGAAGATAAGATTGGAAATATAAAAATGATAACAGCTAACTTTGGATTTAAAAGTAAAGAGGATATTAATTCACGATTATATAATCCGAATCTTGCTGGAGGAGCTCTTTTAGATGTGGGTATTTACACAATATTATTGTCTAACTTTATGATGAGTGATATTCCAAAGGAAATAAATGCCACTTCAGTTATGACTAGAACAAATGTAGATGAAAGTGATGTTATCAGTTTAAGATATGAAAATGATGCATTAGCATCTTTAACATGTTCCATAGCTTTAGAGACAGATAATACAGCCGTTATATATGGAGAAAAAGGTAAAATAATTATTCCTAAATTCCATATGGCAAAAGAAGCTTATTTATATTCAAAAAATGAAGAATTATATTTTAAGGATAATTATAATAAATCAGGATATAAATATGAAATTATTGAAGTGAATGATTGTATAAAAAATAACAAAGTTGAAAGCGATATAGCATCTCACAAAGTAACTTTAGATCTAGCAAGCTTAATGGATATAGTTAGAAGTAAAATAGGATTAGTTTATCCATTTGAATAAAATACAGATATAACAAAAAAATTTTATAATAATATAAAAAATTCAGTTAAAAATACACCTAAAAAAAGGTGTATTTTTTTTAACAAACAAACTGTTGACAAAGTCAATTAAAAGGAGTAAATTAACTTATTGGAAATTAAAGTAAAATAAAAGGGGGGATAACTTATGTTATCATATCATTTCTTACTAGACCTATCTTTAATTTTATTAAGTACAAAGGTATTAGGTTTAGTGACTAGACGATTTAAAATGCCTCAAGTTGTTGGTGCATTATTAGCTGGACTAGTATTAGGGCCTGCTATGTTAAATATACTTAAAGAAACTGATTTTATATTACAGCTATCTGAACTTGGAGTTATAGTTTTAATGTTTTGTGCAGGATTAGAATCTGACTTAGAAGATTTAAAAAAAACTGGTAAAACTTCTTTTATTATAGCTGTTTTAGGAGTTTTAGTGCCTTTAATTGGAGGATTCTTAGTAGGCCATTTTTATGGGTATATAAGTGGTGATACTGGGAATACATTTTTTAAAAATATATTTATAGGAATAGTTTTAACTGCAACTTCAGTTAGTATAACAGTTGAAACATTAAAAGAAATGGGAAAATTAAATACATCTGTAGGTACAGCGATATTAGGAGCTGCAATTATAGATGATATACTTGGAATAGTAGGTTTGACATTAGTAACAAGTCTTTCAGACACATCAGTTAATGTCAGTAGTGTATTGTTAAAAATAGTTGGATTTTTTATATTTGCAATCATAGTAGGAATAATTTTTTATAATATATTTAAAAGGTGGTCTGAACGTGAAGATAGAGATAGAAGAAGGTTTATAATAGCTGCATTTGTATTTTGTTTGGTATTTGCATATATATCAGAAGAGATATTTAATGTAGCTGGTATAACTGGTGCATTTATAGCAGGGCTAACATTATCTAATATAAATAAAAAAGAGTATATAGAAGCTAGGCTAGGTGTAGTATCCTACACTTTATTATCACCAGTATTTTTTGCAAGTATAGGATTAAAGATAGTTTTACCTAAAATGGATATAAACATGATTATATTTGCAACATTATTAACTATAGTGGCAATACTAAGTAAAATAATTGGTTGTGGATTAGGAGCAAAACTTTGTAAATATTCTAAAAAAGAATCATTTCAAATTGGTATAGGGATGGTATCAAGAGGAGAAGTTGCACTTATAGTAGCTAGTAAGGGGGCAGCATTAGGTCTTATATCATCAACAATGCTGGGGCCAATAGTAATTGTAGCTGTAATAACTACTATTATATCTCCAATACTATTAAAATTAGCATTTAGAAGTAAAAAAGAATCTTTACAAGTTGATTTAGTAAAATAGTATATAAATTATAAAAGGATGGTCTTTTAAACCATCCTTTTATAATTTATATTTTTACGGGTGAATCGTAGTTAATATCTTTAGTATCAACTTTTATAGACTCAATAATAACATCTTTAACTGGTCTATCATTAGCACCTGTTTCAACATTTTCAATTTCATGAACAATGTCCATACCATTTATAACCTTACCAAAAGAAGCATATTGACCATCTAAATGTGGAGCATCTTTAGTTACTATAAAGAATTGACTTCCACCACTGTTTTTGCTTTGACTTCTTGCCATAGATATTACACCCTCAGTATGACTTAAGTTATTTGTGAATTTATTACTTGTAAATTCACCTTTTATTTTATAACCAGGTCCACCCATACCACTTCCCTCAGGGTCTCCACCTTGAATCATAAAGTCTTTTATAATTCTGTGGAAAGTAAGCCCATCATAAAATCCATTATTTGATAATTCTATAAAATTATTTACGGTATTTGGAGCTATATGTGGATATAATTCAACTTCAACAGTACCAAAATCTTTGAATGTTATAGTTGCTATAGGTAATTCTTTAGGTGGAGTTCTCACTTCATCAACTACAGTATTTGATGAACAACCAACTAAAGAAAGTACTGATGCTATAATACTTGCAATAAATCCTTTTTTCTTTTTTGTTGTCATATATGTACCATCCTTAATTTTAATATTATTTATTATATCATAAAGAAATTGACTACTCAAAATAAACTAGACGAAAAGCAAGATAAAATAATACTAATTTATTTCTACTTGAATATAGAATTAACAAGTATTTACATATATATAACAATCTTTTTTACAAATAATATAAATATATTTACTTAAAGGAGGAACCTTATGGATAAGAAAAATAAGTGTGAATGTAACAATCAATGGGCAGGTGCAAATGCATCTTTAACAAGTAAGGCAGAAATAAAACAAAAAGATGAAAATAATAATCAATGGACATCCACTTTAAAGAAAAGTCCAGATGTATATGGTGAAAATTGTCATCCAGAGAAACATAACAAATAGGTATACATATAATATAAGAGTAGTAGTTTTTAAAAAATATAATTAAAAAAATATTTAGAAAATTAAAAAATGATTGACAAAGATATAGTATGCATATATTATATAAATATAAAATTAATTAAACGCAGAGAAAAGGAAAGTAACTTTAAAAATACTTATACAGAGAGTTCCTGTTGGTGAGAAGGAGCAAAGGATATTAAAGCGAAAATGGCCTTGGAGTGGTGTACCGAGATCGTAAAGATTTAGGCTACAACGGGTTCACCCGTTACAGTGATAAAGTATAACCAAAATGTTGGTGTACTTGATGAGGTTTGTATCGTGAGATACAAATAAATTAGGATGGTAACACGAAGATATTACTCTCGTTCCTAAGACGTAGTCTTAGGGATGAGAGTTTTTTATTGCTTATATAGCTAACGCTCGGGCTAAGTATTTATAAGTAAAAAGTGGTTATACATTAAAGTACTGACATTATAATTAAAATAAAAAAGGAGAGATATGAAATGAAAAATGAAATAAAAAAAGGTAATCCATTTGCCTTATTACCATTAGCTGTGTTTTTGATCCTATTTTTAGGAAGTGGAATTATAAGTGGGGATTTTTATAAACTACCAGCTTTAGTAGCATTTATAATAGCAGCAGGTGTAGCATTATTATTTAACAGAAAAGCAACCTTAGAGGAAAAATTAAATGTATTTTGTAAGGGAGCAGGAGATTCTAATATTATTACAATGGTTATAATATTTTTACTTGCAGGAGCATTTTCAGGAGTTGCTAAAGCAACTGGAGGTGTAGATGCAACAGTTAATTTAAGTTTATCAATACTACCATCAAATTTAATAGTTACAGGTCTATTTGTAATAGGATGCTTTATATCAGTTTCAATGGGAACATCAGTAGGTACAATAGCAGCATTAGCACCAATTGGTTTAGGTATAGCGGAAAAAACATCTATACCAGTAGCATTAGTAATAGGAGCAGTTGTAGGTGGAGCTATGTTTGGTGATAATTTATCTATAATATCAGACACAACTATAGCTGCAGTTAGAACTCAAGGATGTGAATTAAAAGATAAGTTTAAAGTGAACTTTTTTATAGTTTTACCAGCGGCTATAATAACAGCAATATTATTAACGATTGTAACATCAGGATATAATATAAATTTAGGTCAAAACTATGAGTATGAAATAATAAAAGTTGTTCCTTACTTATTGGTATTAATAGGTGCTTTATGTGGAGTAAATGTATTTGTATTACTAGGTAGTGGAGTTTTATTTGCAGGTGTTGTAGGATTAGCGACAAGTACTTTTGATATATATGGTCTTATAGAAGCAGCTTCAACTGGAATAAGTGGAATGTATGAATTATGTTTACTATCAATAATAATTGGTGGTGTAGTTGAACTTATAAAATATAATGGTGGAATAGATTATGTACTTTACTTTATAACAAGTAAAATAAATAGTAAAAAAGGTGCTGAATTTGGTATAGCAGCTTTAGTTAGTGTTATAGATTTATGTACAGCAAATAATACAATAGCTATAGTTGCAGCAGGACCATTAGCTAAAAATATATCAGAAGAATATGGAATTGATAAAAGAAAATCAGCTAGTATATTAGATATATTCTCATCTTGTTGGCAAGGGATAATACCATATGGAGCACAATTATTAACAGCTGCAGGTGTAGCGGGAATATCTCCAGTAGAGATAATACCATATCTTTACTATCCAGGATTAATGTTTATATGTGGAATACTGTCAATTGCATTTTCAAAATCGGTATCTGAAAAGTTTAAAGCTAAAAACATAGCTTAATAAATATTAAACTTAATATTACTAGGTAGATCAATTGTAGACGAATCATCTGTTAAACATTAATGAGTAAGTTGATGGTACGAGTGTATCTAGGTACTAAAAAATAAAAAAATAGCTATTGAATATAATCAATAGCTATTTTTGTTTTTAATAAAAATTTCTAAAAATTAAGAATATAAGTATACAATTTAAAAAATTATTGTTATAATGTAAGGAAAATTAAAAATATTCTAAAAATAATTTTGATAGAATATGACATTAATATATTTATCAAAAGAGTAATTGGGGGGAAAACGATGAAAGAAATGATTAACAAATGGAACAAAATAAGCTTAGTTAAAAGAATTTTAGTAGGATTAATTATTGGTATTATATTAGCTTTAGTAGTTCCAAATGCTGCTAGTCCAATCGTAATATTGGGATCATTATTTGTAGGAGCATTAAAATCAGTCGCACCAATACTGGTATTTTTCTTAGTAATGACAGCAATATCTCAGCATGATAGTGGTAAAAAAACGAATATGAAGTCGATAATATGTCTTTATCTTTTAGGGACATTTTTAGCAGGACTTGTTGCAGTTGCAGCTAGTTTTTTATTCCCAATAACATTAACTTTAGGTGCAAGCGTAACAGACGTTACACCTCCGAGTGGAGTTGTTGAAGTATTAAAGAACTTATTACTTAATGTGGTTGATAATCCAGTTAAAGCTTTATTTAATGCAAATTATATAGGTATATTAGCTTGGGCACTAATATTAGGATTTGCTCTTAAAAATGCTGAACAAAGTACGAAAATAATGATAAGTAATGTTTCAGATGCTTTATCACAAATTGTGAGATGGATAATAAACTTTGCACCATTTGGAATAATGGGACTAGTGTTTGATAGTATAGCTACACAAGGATTAGAGACATTATTAGGATATGGTAAATTAATAATTTTATTAGTTGGTTCTATGGCATTTATAGCACTTGTAATAAATCCGTTAATAGTATTTATAGGGATACGTAAGAATCCATATCCATTGGTACTTAAATGTTTAAAAGATAGTGGATTAACGGCATTCTTTACTCGTAGTTCTGCAGCAAATATACCTGTAAATATGGAATTATGCGAAGAGTTAGGATTAGATAAAGATACATATTCAGTATCCATTCCTTTAGGGGCTACAATTAATATGGGAGGAGCTGCAATAACTATATCAATACTAACTCTTGCCGCAGTACATACTTTAAATATAGAAGTTGATATGGGAATGGCCTTAGTTCTTAGTTTATTATCTGCAGTAAGTGCTTGTGGAGCTTCAGGGGTTGCAGGTGGTTCATTATTATTAATTCCTCTTGCTTGTAGCTTATTTGGAATATCAAATGATATAGCAATGCAGGTAGTTGGTGTTGGGTTTATAGTTGGAGTTATACAAGATTCTTGCGAAACTGCACTTAATTCATCTACAGATGTTCTTTTTACAGCGGTAGCAGAACTTTCTAAAAAGCGCAAACAAGAATCTAGAAAAGAAGTTGAGTATGTAAAAGATTTTAGTTAATATTTTTATTAAGAGTCTAGAGAATCTAATGTATTAGTCTAATGCATTAGATTCTTTTTATATATAATTAAATAGAGTAAAACTTGCTATAATAATAAGTGAAATAATTTAAAGAGGTAAGATATGGAGAAGATAGGATTAATATTAGAAGGAGGCGGTATGAGAGGTATTTATACTGCCGGTGTTTTAGATTTTTTATAGAAAAAGATATAGAGGTAGATATAGTTATCGGTGTTTCAGCAGGAAGTTGTCATGGTGCGTCTTATTTATCTAGACAGTTCAAGAGATCGTACCATGCTACCTTAGATTATATAGAAGATAAAGAATATTTAAGTTTTAGAAATCTTATAAAAACGGGATCTATATTCGGCATGGATTTTATATTTAATAAGATACCAAATGAATTAAACATATTTGATCATAAAACATTTAACAAATCAAAATCTAAATTTATAGTGGTAACAACTAACTGTGAAAGTGGTAAAGCTGAGTATTTTGAACTAAAAGATATGAATAAAGAAATATTATATATGCAAGCATCATCATCAATACCTATGTTCGCAAATATTGTAGAAGTTGATGGATATAAATTAGTTGATGGAGGAATAGCAGATTCTATACCTATAGAATATTCATTAAGTCAAGGATATAAAAAGAATATAGTTATACTTACAAGAGATGAAACATACAAAAAAGATAAGTTAAAGTTTATACCTATAATAAAAAGTAGGTATAGAGAATATCCAAAGCTAGTAGATGCTATGGAAAATAGACATATTAATTATAATAAAAGTTTAGATTTAGTAAAAAAATTAGAGGATACAGGAGATGCTTTTGTTATTAGACCTAAAAAGCCAGTAAAAATTAGCCAACTAGAAAAGAATAGAGAAAAATTAAATCAGCTATATGAAGATGGATATAATGATGCAAAAGAGGTTTACAATGATATTCTAAAGTTTATGAAAAAAGAATAATTTTAAATAATACATAAAAGATTCAAGTTTATAATGGAAATTTTAGCTTTTTATAGCTTGTAATATTATTAATTTTTTATTATATTAAATTTTGAAGTTAAACTTATATCAAAAATAATAAAAGTTAAATTAAAACTTTAGGAGGAAGACTTATGGGATTAACAGCACATAATAATGCAAATAAAGGAGATATAGCAGAAACTATACTATTACCTGGAGATCCATTAAGAGCTAAATTTATAGCAGAGAATTTTTTAGAAGATGCAGTTGAATACAACACTGTTAGAGGCATGTATGGATACACTGGATACTATAAAGGGAAAAGAATATCTGTACAAGGAACAGGTATGGGTGGTCCATCAATGGGAATATACTCATATGAACTAATACATTTTTATGGAGTTAAGAATCTTATAAGAATAGGTTCAGCGGGAGCATTAAGTAAGGATTTAAAAATTCAAGACTTAGTTATAGGAATGGCTGCTAGTACAGATTCAAACTTTGGAGCTCAATACAACTTACCTGGAACTTATGCTCCATCAGCAAGTTTTGATCTTGTAAAAAAAGCTTATGATATAGCTAAAGAAAAAGGTATAGATGCAAAAGTTGGGAATATTTTATCAAGTGATGTATTTTACAGTGATACTGGTATGGAGTCATTAAAAGTATGGAGTAAGATGAATATATTAGCTGTGGAAATGGAAGCTGCAGCTCTTTATATGAATGCAGCTAGAGCTGGGGTTAATGCACTTTGTATGCTTACGATTTCAGATTTACCATTTGAAGGTGTTGCTACTACTGCAATGGAAAGACAAACAGCATTTACAAAAATGATGGAAGTTGCATTAGAATTAGCATAATAAATAAAAAAGAACTGATAAAATGATGTTATAAATTATTTTATCAGTTCTTTTTTATTTATTAAAATTTGAATTAGTTGCAAATTGACCAATATTTGATAATATAAAGTATATAAAAGTTATAATAAGGAGATATATATGCCTAAATATGCAAAATTACAAAAAAATATAAATGGAAAAGAAAAATATGTAATAACTCCAATGATACCAGGTGGATACCTAACACCTCAAACACTTATAAAAATAGGTGAAGTAGCTAAAAAATATAATGCATCTGTAAGATTAACATCTGCACAAAAAATAGCAATTGGTAATATAAAAGAAGAAGACATAGATTCAATATGGGAAGAACTAGAAATGGAACCTGCCATAAAAAATATATGCTCAGTAATAAATGTAGAAATGTGCTCGGCAAATTTTTGCAGAAGATCAAAGTATCCGATAATAGGATTAGGTATAAAAGTGACAAAGAAATTTCATGGAATGGAATTACCAGGTAAAGTAAAAATTGCAGTAGCAGGATGTAAAAACGCATGTATAAATGCATATACAAAGGATATTGGAATTTTATCAAATGTTGAGGGAAAATTATTTATAGTTGTAGGTGGAAAGGGTGGTGTAAACCCAAGAAAATATGATATATTAGCTGAAAACCTAAATGAAATTGAAGTAATAGATATTATTGATAAATTACTTTATTTATACAAAAGAAATGCTTTAGATAGCGAAAAGTTTACTATGTTTATAGAAAGAATTGGTATAAAAGATATAAAAGAGAATATATTATTAAAAATTTAATAATATGATATTTAAGATAGACTATAAAATAACGGGAGACATTGCTATTGAATATAAAAAGTTTAAGTTTAAATAATATAATATCTTTTGATAGATTAGAACTTATTTTTTCATCAGGAATAAATATTATAGAGCAAAAAAATATAGAAATAAATACAAAAATATTAAAATTAATTTATGCTATGTATAATAATAATACCCATATTGGAAAGTGTAATTTTGATTTAGCCTATACATATTTTAAAAGTAATGCAATAAGTTTAATTAATGATAAAATAAATCTAATTGATAATAAGCCAAACATAAAGATAGTTTATGATGATGATAGCTATTTTACTTACGACTTATTAAAATATGAAGGAATTAAAGCCGAAATTAACGGAGTAGATAAATATTATAAAAGTGGTAATTATAAAATTACGTTTATACCAGCTGATGATATTTTATATAATTCAGAAGAAATATTAAAATCTAATAAAGATTATAAAAGTTTTTTTGATAAAACATATATAGATATAATTAATAAATCTAAACAAAATGAAGATAAAAGTTTAGATAAAAAATATGAAAAAATATTAAATTTAATTTCAAAATCAATTGATGGCATACCAGTATATGAAAATCAAAACTTTTATATTGTAAAAGAAGATAAATATAAGATTAATTTATCAAAAGAAAGCAAAGAAAATAGAAAACTTGCTTTATTTTACTTATTAATAAAAAATGGTTTTATACAAAAAAATCGAGTACTTATTTGGGATAGACCAAGTGAATATTTAAGTAAAAAAAATATATTTTTATTAAAAGAAATACTGAAATATTTTGAAAAAGAAGGAATGCAGATTTTTATAAGTGGAAATGATTTAACTATTAAAAATTAAAGGAAAAGCCAGTCAATTTGACTGGCTTTATTTTTATCCAATAAACATTTGTGTCCAATATAATTGTCCTTTTGAATTTTGAGCAATACCTATACCTATTTCAGTGAAGTTAGCGTTTAATATATTTGCTCTATGACCTTCAGAATTCATCCAAGCAGTAACTACTTCAGATGGAGTTTTTTGTCCCATAGCTATGTTTTCTCCAGCTGTACGATAGCTTATTCCAAATTGCTTCATCATGTCAAATGGAGAACCATAAGTTGGAGAAGTATGGCTAAAGTAGTTTTTATTTACCATATCTTGAGATTTTATTGTAGCTACATTAGCTAAAGAAGCATTTGATTTAAGTGGACTTAAACCGTATTTAGCTCTTTCTTTGTTAACTAAGTTAACAACTTCTTGTTGATAAGCTGCGAAGCTATTTGAAGTTGATTCAGAGTTATTGTCAGAACCAGTATTGTTATCTGAAGTATTATTTCCAGAGTTGTTATCAGAATCAGTATTGTTGTCTGGAGTATTATTTCCAGAGTTGTTATCAGAACCAGTATTGTTATCTGAAGTATTATTTCCAGAGTTGTTATCAGAACCAGTATTATTATCTGAATTATCATTTCCTGTATCTGGAGTAGTTGGTTTATTTATACAGTTTGAATTTAAATCAAATTTATACTTTTTACCGTTTATACATAGATAAATAGAACCTTTTCTAGTGTATTTTGTAGTTTTTGTTGTTGTGCTAGTTAATGCACTTGCAGGTACTGCTGTACTTACCGTAGTTACAGTGACTACACCTAAAGCTAATAATGTTTTTAGTTTCTTTACCATAAAACATATCTCCCTTCATTATTAAAAATATATTTGTTTAAAATATTTAAAAAATGTTACTTATTTGTAACCTTTTATCTAGGGGGGTGCCCCTTTGTAAATCCATGATAACATAGAAATTTGTCGAAAAACCATGTAAATTTATGTAAAATGTATTATAAAAGAATTAAATTAAGTTATTTCAATGATTATAGAAATTATTAAGAATAGAATAAAAGGTTTGACTACAGTGTTATGGGTAAAGAAATATATAATATAAATCGAATAGTAGAATAAAAAATGATACCCTATATATAAACTTAAATTAAGTTTATATATAGGGTATCATTGATAAGGTTGAACCTATATTTTTATATTGTTAATTAAATCATATTAAAAAAGTACATATAACCAACATATAATGCAGACAGTCCAACTAATCCATATATTATTCTACTAAATGAACTTATATTTCCAAATTTTCCATCGCCAGCAAAAATAGCAGCCACAAGGTCTAATTTAGCTACTGACACTAAGCCCCAATTAAGGGCACCGATTAAAACTAATATAACAGCTATATTATAAATAATTGTCATATGAATAACCTCCTACTCCTGTTTTTATTTGAGATTATAGACAGGTTGATATAAATTTATACATTATTAAATTTTAATAATTTTATAAGAAACATGTTTAAAGTAAAGCTTAGGTGGTATATATGTAGTATACTTAATAAAGTTAATAAAGTTTTATACTAGAATATATATATACTAAAATTAGGAGGAGAAATAATATGAAAAAATTTGTATGTACAGTATGTGGATATATCCACGAAGGAGAAACAATAGAAGGATTTGTATGTCCAGTATGTAAAGTAGGAGCTGACAAATTCGAAGAAATGTCAGGAGAATTAAATTGGGCTGATGAACACAGAATAGGTGTAGCACAAGGTGTAGATGAAGAGGTTATAGAAGGATTAAGAGCAAACTTTGTTGGAGAGTGTACAGAAGTAGGAATGTACTTAGCAATGAGTAGACAAGCTGATAGAGAAGGATATCCAGAAGTAGCAGAAGCTTATAAGAGAATAGCATTTGAAGAAGCAGAACATGCTGCTAAATTTGCTGAATTATTAGGAGAAGTAGTTGTTGCTGATACTAAAGAAAACTTAAGAGTAAGAGTTGAAGCAGAATACGGTGCAACTGATGGAAAATTAAAATTAGCTAAGAAAGCTAAAGAATTAGGATTAGATGCTATACATGATACAGTTCATGAAATGTGTAAAGACGAAGCTAGACATGGTAAAGCATTCTTAGGATTACTAGAAAGACATTTCGGTAAACAAAACTAATAATAAGTTTTTATTTATATAAATTAATTTTTAACATTTTAAAATACCTTAAGATATTTAATATCTTAAGGTATTTTTATTTTATAATTTTACTTATATATTTTATTAATAAGTATGGTAATATTTATACATATATAATGATTTTAGTATATTATAGTTATAATATTAAATAAGTATAAAAATAAGGAAAGGTAATAGAATGAAGAATAATAAAGCAATATTTAGTATAGTAATAATTATAGCATTTTTAATAGGTGGCTATATATTTATAAGACCCAGTAAAGAGACAGTAAAACAAAATAATGTAAATAATAAAGTAGAAGAAGATAATGGTGTAAATAATAATAAAACAATAGCATTTCTAAGAGCAATACAAGGCGTTAAAATTGAAAGTTTAGAATTAGTTGATAATCCAGTGGGATTTAATGGAAGTTTCTTAGCTCCAAAAAATTCTATAAAAAATGGAGTAGACTATTTTTTAGAAGAAAGTAAAAATGATAAAATAGATAAAGTTCAAGTAGATATAGGTAGTGGATATATAAAAATTAATGTAGATTATAAAGTAAGCAATACAATAACTACACCAATAGAATTAAAGATAATACCATCTATTAATAATCATAAGGATTTACTTTTAAAAATAACTGAAGTTAAATTTTTAGATTTAAAAATAGCCGATTGGATAATAAATATGGGAGTCAATAAGTTTTTAAACGATTGGTTTACAAATGAAAGTGATTTAATAGTTAAATTTGACGATAGTAATGTAATTATAGATAAAAGTAATTTTAAAGAGTTTACTTTAAATAATATATCTATTGATTCACAAGCTTTAAAAATAGATATGTTTATTAATATGGAAAATATGAAAGGCTTTCAAAATTAAATAAAATAATAAAAAATGGCCTATAAATTATAGGTCATTTTTTATTTTAAATGAAATGAGGAAATTTAAAGATATTTATCAAAATACTTATGGAAAATTATGTAAAAGTTTTTAGAAAATGTAACTTTTTTGTAATAATTTACATAAAATCTATTTACATAATTAAAAATTTCATATAAAGTTACATATAAGGTATAAATTACAATTATATCTACTTTTTATCATAGAATATAGAAAATGGGAGAAAGTAAGCAATGAGTAAGAAAATAATAATGTCTTTAGGGATAAGTGCAGCAGCTTTATCACTAAGCTCGATAGAAGCAGATGCAGCACAAACTTTAACAGTGGCAACATCAGTATTAAATGTAAGAACTGGGGCTGGAACTAATTATTCTATAATGTCAAAAGTTTATGAAGGTGACAAATTAGAAGTAATAGGAAGTTCAAATGGATGGTATAATGTAAAGTTATCAAGTGGAAAAACTGGATGGGTAAGTGGAGATTATGTAAGTGTAAGTGGCTCATCTAGTGATACAAGTACAACGATTAAAACAGGAATAGTAAATACATCTGTACTAAATGTAAGAAGTGGAGCTAGTACAAGTTACTCTATAATAGGTAAAGTATATAGTGGAAATACTGTAGAGATAATAGGAAGCTCAAATGGATGGTATAACATAAAGCTATCAAGTGGAAAAACTGGATGGGTAAGTGGAGATTACGTAAATGTAGGTGGATCATCTAATGATACAAGTACGACAATTAAAACAGGAATAGTAAATACATCTGTACTAAATGTAAGAAGTGGAGCTAGTACAAGTTACTCTATAATAGGTAAAGTATATAGTGGAAATACTGTAGAGATAATAGGAAGCTCAAATGGATGGTATAACATAAAGCTATCAAGTGGAAAAACTGGATGGGTAAGTGGAGATTACGTAAATGTAGGTGGATCATCTAATGATACAAATACGACAATTAAAACAGGAATAGTAAATACATCTGTATTAAATGTAAGAAGTGGAGCTAGTACAAGTTACTCTATAATAGGTAAAGTATATAGTGGAAATACTGTAGAGATAATAGGAAGCTCAAATGGATGGTATAACATAAAGCTATCAAGTGGAAAAACTGGATGGGTAAGTGCAGACTATGTAAATGTAGGTGGATCCTCTAGTAACTCTGGATCATCTAGCAACTCTGGATCAACTGTTACTAATAAAGCTCAAGCTATAGTTGACTTGGCTAATAAACAAATTGGAAAGCCATATGTATGGGGAGCGGAAGGTCCAAATGCATTCGACTGTTCAGGTCTTACTTACTATGTATATAAAACTGCTTTAGGAATAACATTGCCAAGAACTTCTACAGAGCAATCTAAAACTGGTACAACTGTAAGTAGATCAAATTTACAGCCAGGAGATTTAATATTCTCAAGTACTAATGGAAGTGGTAGTGTAAGTCATGTAGGTATATATATAGGTAATGGTCAAATGATTCATGCTCCGAAACCAGGTGATACAGTTAAAAAGACTAATATAAATACTACATATTGGAACAATGCATATCTTTGGGCTAAAAGATATATATAATAGAATTACTTAAAAGTTGTAAAAACACCTCAAGAAATAATTATTTCTTGAGGTGTTTTTATTTAAATATGATAAAATTATATTATGTGAAATAAAGATAATTATAAAATATAGGGGAGGAATATATGAAAATAAAGTCAAAATTATTATCTAATAACATAAGTATACCTTCAATAGGATTTGGAACATATAAATCTGGAAATGAAAAAGAAACTGCTATAGTAGTAAAAGAAGCTTTAAATTTAGGATATAAAATGATAGATACCGCATCGTTTTATAAAAATGAAGTTGGTATAGGAAATGGAATAAAGGAAAGTAAAATAAATAGAGAAGATATATTTTTAGTAACTAAGCTTTGGAATGATGATCATGGCTATGAAAATACTATTGAAGCATTTAATAAGTCAATAAATAACCTAAAGGTAGATTATATAGATTTGTACCTAGTTCATTGGCCAAATAAATTAAATGCTGAAACTTGGAGAGCTTTTGAATATTTATATGAAAATAAAAAAGTAAAATCAATAGGTGTATGCAATTTTAAAATCGAGCATTTAGAAGAGTTAAAGAAAACAGCAAAAATAATGCCTATGGTAAATCAAATAGAAATACATCCATTTAGCACAAAAAATGATATAGTAAATTATTGTGAATATAATAATATTCAAGTTGTTGCATGGGGTCCAATTGCTAGAGGAAGAGTATTTACTAATGATTTAATGATTGAATTATCGAATAAATATAAAAAATCAATACCACAAATAGTATTAAGATGGCATATTCAAAGAAATATAATTCCAATACCAAAATCATCAAATAAAGATAGAATAAAAGAGAATATAGATATATTTGATTTTGAAATTTCTAGCGAAGATATGAAGCGTATAAACTCTTTAAATGAAGGAGATAACATATCTGTGTCAACTCCTCCTGTAAACACAATATATTAAAAAAATAGATAAAAACTTAATTTAAAAGTGTAGTTATAAAGTCATTATGATTTTAAACTACACTTTTAACATTATAAATCTAATTTTAAATCCCCATAATTTATAAATCCTTTTTTTCTCATAAATTCAGAAATAATAAAAGTAATGACTGCAGGAAGTACAAAATGAAGAAGAATAATTCCTATCCAAGTTGATATAGAATTACCCATAGCATTTAAAGTTCCAAATTGACCTACAAAACCACTAGTACCCATTCCGGAGCCAATTGGAATATTTTCCATCTTAAATATAGTAGTAGACAATGGACCTACAATAATAGAAGTTAAAGTTGGAGGAATCCATATTTTATAGTTCTTAATAATATTAGGCATTTGTAACATTGAAGTACCTACTCCTTGTGCAATAAGACCTCCCATACCATTTTCTTTTAAACTCATTACAGCGAATCCTACCATTTGACAACAGCATCCAACTGTAGCAGCCCCACCAGCAAGGCCACTAAGACCTAGCATCATACAGATAGCTGCACTACTAATAGGAAGAGTAAGAGCTATTCCAACTAATGCAGAAACTAAAGCACCCATAATGAAAGGTTGCATATCGGTAGCATTCATTATTAAATTTCCAAAGGAGTTCATAAAAATAGAAATAGCAGGTCCAATGATCCGAGCAGCTAAAACACCAACTAATATAGTTATAGCGGGAGTAATTATTATATCTATTTTAGTTTCTTTAGAAATTATTTTTCCACATTCAACGGCTAATACAGCAGCAACAAATGCTCCTACTGGGCCACCTAGCTCATTACCACATGCACCAACTATAGCACATGAGAACATAACTAATGGAGGTGCTTGAAGACCATAAGCAATAGATATAGCTATACAAGGTCCTGTAACTTGTTTTGAAAGTGGATTTATTACTTCTGTAAATAATGTTATATTAAACATTTCTCCTAAGGTATTAAATATTGTACCTATAAGTAATGAAGAAAACAATCCTAGTGCCATATAACTAAGAGCATCTATAAGATAACGATTGATTGACACTTCTACATTTTTTCTTTTTAGAAAGGTATGTATATTTGACTGTTTATTAATTGTATTATTCATAATAACTCCCCTTTTATATAAATATATTTTAAATTTATTAACTTTATTGTACATAAAAGTTGGTGACAAGACAACTGTTTATGCATTATGTAATGAAATAAATATATAAAGATATAAAATTAAATACTTATTTAACTAATTTTTAGTTGTAAATTGAAGAACAATACTTAAATTAAGAACAGTCTATTATAATTAGATAATATATGTAAAAAATAATTAAAATGTTTATAAAATATATTATAGGAGTAGATAAAATAAAATAATAGATTTAAAATATAATTATAGAAAATGAAAATTATTATCAAATGATGTTAAATATTTTAAGGTGGTGAATTTTATGAATGTTTTAATTGGAATATTAATACCTTTTGTAGGAACTGCATTAGGATCATCATGTGTATTTATAATGAAGAAAGAAATGAATACGGTAGTAAATAAGGTGCTACTAGGGTTTGCATCTGGAGTAATGATTGCAGCATCTGTATGGTCATTAATTATACCATCTATTGATATGAGTAGTAATATGGGCAAGTTTTCGTTTATTCCTGCTGCAGTTGGAATTTTAGTAGGGGTATTGTTTATGCTTGCTTTGGATAGTGTTATTCCTCATCTTCATTATAATTATAGTAAACCAGAAGGAATGGCAGTAGGAATTGTTTTTGCTGGAATTTTAAATAATGGAAACACTATAAGTATAGCAGCAGCATTTGCTCTTTCAATTGGAATTGCAATTCAAAATTTTCCTGAAGGCGCTATAATATCTATGCCATTAAGAAGTGAGGGGGTAACTAAATCAAAATCATTTTACTATGGATTATTATCAGGAATTGTTGAACCAATTGGCGCTGCTTTGACTATTATATTCTCAAGTTTTATAACTCCAGCTATGCCTTATTTTCTATCTTTTGCAGCAGGAGCTATGATATATGTTGTTGTTGAAGAATTAATACTAGAAGCATCGGAAGGAAAGCATTCTGATATAGGTACTATTGGTTTTGCTTTAGGATTTGTACTTATGATGATTTTAGATGTAGCATTAGCTTAAATTAAAAATTGTTAAATATTAATTATAGATGTAAATATAATATGGGATTAATATTATCTGTTTATTTATAAATATAGTATAAAACTTGAGCATATTGGATATAAATTAAATACCATTACCAAATAAATTTTTTAACTTAATATTTAAATACTCCTTATAAAATGAAATAGTAAGCGTACGCTTACTATTTCATTTTATATGTTAAATATCATATATATAATAGAATTACTTATAACTTAAATATTATAAAAGATTTTAGAAAGAATAAAATATGGGTATTATAAATGTAGATTAAAAAATATTTTCATATATACATTGAAAAAAAGATTGATGTATTATACTATAAAAAGGTAAACATTGGTTTACTTTTAATCATAAGCTTGGAAGGAGTACTAAAATTATGTCACAACAATTAGTAAAAGAGAGAGTAATTAAATATTTAATGGAAGATTTATTAGTTCCACATGATATGATAGATACAGATGTACCTTTATCAGAATTTGAAGAAGGTGCAGAAGGTGTACTTGATATAATAGTAAATGTAAAAGATAATGAGGATTACTATGCGCCAGTTTTAATAGTAAAATGCTTAGATGAAGATGTTGCTATGGAAGGTGAAACTGTACAAAAGCAAATAGACTTCTTAGAAGATGTAGATAATATAACTATGGCTGGAAGAATGATATTAACTAATGGAAATGAAATGATGTATGCAGATTGGACTGGAGAAGAGTATGATACAGATGCAGAACTTCCTACATATGAAACAATGGTAAAAGAATTCTTTGAGATGGAAGAAAAAATAAAAGCTATGGAAGCTGAGCATCATCACGATGGATGTGGATGCGGACATGAACACGGACATCATGAAGATCATGAATGCGGATGTGGTGGACATGAAGATGGAGGATGCTGTGGAGGACATAACCATGATGAAAATCATGGATGTGGATGTGGACATCATCACGAATAATTAACAAGAAAACTTGACTATAATTTTTAATGATGTTATTATTAAATGGTTAAAATTCACTGATAAAACCGTAAGTGTTGGGGCAATAATACTAAGGATTTATTAATGGTGGGATTTATAACGTCGTTCGAAAATGAGAGACCACAGATTTGTGGTCTTTTATTTTGCCTAAAATACAATATTTATAGAAAAAAAGAGGAAATTTAGGGGTAATAGTAGAATAATATTTACAATAAAATAAGTGTATGAAAAATTTTGTATAAACATAATTTTTTATAAAGTGCGTATTTATAGTATATAAACAAAAAATATTATAAAAAAATTTAGTAAAATCTGAGATGATTAAAAAAAATAAAAGGGTTTTTTTATATATATGTAGAATTATTGTTTAATAAAATAATTGACTTTTTATAAAAACTCAATATGGTATAGCGGGTATCTGGTATTTTTTCATAATTACAATCATATTATATAGATAAATAGAGCTACAGACACTTTAATATTGAATTTAATAAACTATATGTATAGAAGGGGTTAGATTATGGGGGCTAAAAAAGAAAATACTTACGAGAACTATATTTACGGGGAATCATCGAATTCATCAAATGCAATGAAAATGTACTTAAAAGAAATTGAAGAGTACAAAATGTTGTCTGCAGTAGAGGAAGTAGAACTAGCAAAAGCAATCTGTGACTCTACACCTGATGCTAAAGAACAATTTATAAATGCAAATTACAGACTAGTAGTAAGTATAGCAAAAAAATATAGAAAAGAAAGCGTAGATATGCTTGATTTAATTCAAGCAGGAAATATTGGACTTATAAAAGCTGTAGAGAAATATGATTACACAAAAGGTTATAAATTTAGTACTTATGCAACTTGGTGGATAAAACAAAGTATAACAAGATATATTGATGATTGTGAAAATACTATAAGGATACCGGTGCATCTTCATCAAAGGATTAATTTTGTAAAAAGAAAAAAACAAGAACTAGCGAATGTACTTCAAAGAGAACCTTCTTTAGAAGAGCTTGCGGAAGTGTGTGATCTTGAAGTTGAAAAAGTTATAGATATATTAAAAAGAGATAAGAGTATAGTTTCATTAGATACACCTATCAAGGAAGATGAAGATAGTAGCTTAGTTGAATTTATACCATCGGATGCTAACTTTGCAGATGTTGTAATACATGAGGTAGAACAGCATAACTTAAGAGAAAAAATAGAAGAATTATTAACTGGACTTAGTGATCAAGAACAAAAAGTTTTAAGAATGAGATTTGGACTAGATGATGATGATCCAAAGACATTAGAGGAAATAGGAAAAGTATTTGGAGTTACAAGGGAAAGAATTAGACAAATAGAAGCTAAAGCGATACGTAAACTTAGACATCCTAGTCGATTAAAACAACTAAAGCATTTTTATTAAAACCTAGACACAATATGAATATGGAGTATTAATATATATTCCATATTCATAAATTGAGTTTAGGTTTTATTTTTAATTTTTGCTATATATAGCGGAATCTTTATAAGTTGATACTTCTACACTTACTAATTTTATATCTTCAAATGTTTCTTCAATAGAAACCTTCATTATATTGAATATATTTTCAGCTAAATTTATTAATGTTGGCTTAAATGGAACATCTTTATATGGAAGTGAAGGTAATGGAGCATGTGTTTTTGTTCTTTCTCCAATTTTTATTAATGTTTTATGAAACCAATTTTGATCTATTTCTAAATCGAATAGTTTTCTTAGACCTGAAGAGTCAAATGAACTTTCCTTGTTATCATCTCTGTTTAAAATTTCTACTATAAAAATTATATCAATGGATTCTGGTTTACCCACCTGATAAACATTTAAATATCTGGAGTAATAAGTTGGATAAGTGATTTTCATAAATTTTGACATAATGTTCCTCCTTATTAATACTATTATATTCTAATCTATTCTAATAAGTTATATAGAGTTACAAGGTTTCATATACTTTAGTAGATAATTTACTTAATTTAGAGGTTGGTATCTATGAGTTTTGTTAGTAGAGAAAAGGAGTTTTTAAAATTTAGTTCTATTCTTGAGAATTTAATAAGCATAATAGAAAATATAGAGATTAGTATAATTGAATCTGATGTAAATAGAACTTATAAAATGTTAAATGATATAAGATATGAAATTGAAGTTAGTTTAGAAAACTTAGTAGAATTATTACATCCTTTTTTATTGTTTATAGTAGGTTCAGGAAACTATGGAAAGTCTACACTTATAAATGCTCTTATAGAAGATAATTTAATAAAAACTAAAGACTTACCAAATACTTGGAAGTTAGATTTATTTTGTAAATCTAATAATGAAAAAATAGAAATTATTTACAATGATAAAACTGTAGTATCAATGTCTTTAGAAGAAGGAGTAGATTTAATAAATAAAGAAGAAGATAAATTTAGAAAATCTAGAAAGAAAATATTTAATATATTAAGAGAGCATAAATTGAATAAAAATCTAAGTATAAAAGACTTAAAAAGATTAAAATTATCTTTGGAAGAACAATATCAATATATATCTGATATTGTAGAGGTAAAGTATTATTTTAATAAAAATGGTATATTAAATGATTTTATCATTGTAGATACTCCAGGATTAAATCAAATATTAAGTAAAAGTATGGTAAGTTCAATAAAAGATTACTACATTAAGTCTGATGGAATAATATGGATTATAGATGCTCAAAATATTATTTCTAAGAAAAGTAATGATCTTATTTCAGATATTAATAAATTAAATAAATTATATAATGGCAGAAAGAATATGATATTAGTAGTAAATAAAATGGATGTAATTGAAAGTAGCGATAAGGTTAATGTACATAAGGTTAAGGCAAAAGTTAAGGAGATTTATAGTGATATATTTGATGATATAGTATTTATTTCTGCAAAGAATGCAGTTAATGGCATTTTAAACAATGATACTGTCCTACTTAACAAAAGTAATATAAGTATTTTAAGAAGCTCTATAAATAGACACTTCAAAGAAACCTCACAAGAAAATCAAATAAAATCAAAACATAAAAACTTAATGTTAATGTCACAAAAAATCATGAAAATTATAGAAGAATATAAAAGAGAAGTATATAAAGATATATCTATATATAATAATTCAAACTTTCACTTAAATGAAAATATAAATATACATAAAAAATATATAATAGACTTATTATACGATATAAAAAATAAACCATATTATAAATTAATAGATATAAAAGAAATAGAAACAAGATTAAATGATATAGAAGAAATTTGTAAAAAAGAATTAAATAGGTTATATGAAAATAATTATAAAAGTTATAGTGGTAAAAAAAATATAGAAATAGAAAAGATAGATTTTCATATATCTTTTACTAAGAATAAGAACATTATAATAGATTATAATGCGTTAAAAGAGCTAAATAATGTAAAAGAAAAATCAAAAGATAAAGTTTTAGATTATATGAGAAGTAAAAGTTTTAAAAGAGTTTCTAGTGATGATCTAGATATAAAAAATCAAATCTATGGCAAGTTAAATACTTTGATTGATGAATGTATTTGTGATGTAGAAGCTAATTTTGAATTAATTAAAAATAAAGTGGAGTTAGTTAAATATAATACATTTAAAGAAAAATATTTGAGTAAAGAATATATAAATAGTCACATAGCAGAATTAGAAATAATTTATAATATTGTGAAAAATTTGAGGTGATATTATGAAAGAAATAAAAGAATCTATGTATAAAATAAAAGAAAAGCTTTTACAATCTCCTTTGAGAAGTATATTAAGTGAAGGAGATAATATACCTTTTAAAAGCATTGTTGAAGGTAACTTAAATGATAACATAGAGAGTATAGAAATTTTACAAAACAACGAATCTAAGCCGTTAAATATAGTAATAGTAGGGGAGGTTAAATCAGGTAAATCAACTTTTTTTAACACTTTACTAAAAAAAGATATAAGTGAGGTTGATGTACTTGAGTCAACATCATCAATAATAGAAGCTAGTTATGGAGAAAAATATGAAAATAACTTTGAGGATGGAATTTATAAAATTAAATTAAATTTAGATTTATTAAAAAAAATAAATATAGTTGACACCCCAGGTTTAAGAAGTATGACTACAAAAAATGAAAATAGAACTTTAAGCTATATACAAAATGCTGATATTATTTTATTTGTAATAGATGGTACTCATATAGGACAAGAAGATATAATAAATTCTTTAGATTTGATAGAGACACTTAAAAAGTCTATTGTAGGAATAGTAAATAAAGGAGATTTATTAGAAGATAATAAAGAAGAAGTTTTAGAGTACATACAAGAAGAGTATGGACTTTATATTGATAAGTTCTTCTTAATATCTTCTTATAAAGAGTATAAGAATGAAGATGATGAAACTGAGCGTAGTGAACTAAATAATAATTTTTATGATTTATTAAAATATATAGATGAATTATATAATAGCTCAATAGATATAAAAGAAAGGAGCACTGAAAATTCTCTTAAAGGAATTATTCAAAGAGAAATAATAACTAACTATGATTACTTTAAAAGTATAACAATGTTATATGAAGAAGTGAAAAAATATGAACAAATGCTTAGAAAAAAGCTAGATTATATAACTTCTAAGATGAATTTTGAAATAGACGATTGGATAGATAGATTGTTTTTTTATGATGAACTTGAAAAGATTAAGGAAAATTTAGAATATGCTAAAGACTATATAAATGAAGGATATATAAATAAGTGTTTAAATGGAAGAAAAGAAGAACTAGATAATTTATTTTTTAATGAATGGGATGAATGTTTAAAAGAAATTCAAAAAGAAATAGATAGTAATATAAATAAGTGTGTAGAAAGTATATACTATAAAGATGAGTTTTTAAATAAAAGTCCATATAAAATGGATAAAGATGATTTAAATATAAATGAAATGCTTGCCACAGTAGGTACAGGTGCTCTTTTAGGAATAACATCAGGGGGGATTGTTTCAGTATATAGTGCAGCAGTTGGTTCAAGTGCTGCATCTATGACTATAGGATCAGCTCTTATGATGTATTGTCCACCATTATTTATAGCAGGAACAATTAGTGGAGCTTTAGGTAAAATAATTTATGATAAGGTAAGATATGAGAATCAAAATAAGAGTAGTTTAAATGAAATAGAGGAATTTATTAAAAAGCTTAAAGAAAATGTAAAGGTTGATCTTAAATCAAATTATTATAAATGTAGTGAGGACATAGTTTTAACTAGTAGTGATATATTTAAAAAAGAAAAAGGCATAAATATGAATAGATATGAATTAGATAAATTTATAAATCAAATAGAATCTTATGTTGAAGAATTAAAAGAATATTTAATAGAATAAATCATTTATTTAACAAAAAATGACATTCTAACATATATTATGGTATGACTATAAATTAAGGAGAATGTCATAATGATAAGCTTAAGTTTATGTATGATAGTTAGAGATGAAGAAGATGTAATAAAAAGATGTTTAAATAGCGTAGCGGGAGTAGTAGACGAAATTATAATTGTAGATACAGGATCTATTGATAAAACAAAAGAAATAGCTATGGATTTTACAGATAAGATATTCGATTTTAAGTGGAATGATGATTTTTCTGAAGCTAGAAATTTTTCATTTAGCAAATCTAGCAAAGATTATATATTATGGCTGGATGCAGATGAATATTTTGATAAAGAAAATAAGAATAAACTGAAAACTTTAAAAGAAAGTTTAAGTGATGATATAGATGTAGTAACACTTGAAACGAATATGTTAAAGAAAAATAATAATTGTATTTCTTTTATAGGGAGAAGAAATCGAATTGTAAAAAGAATAAAAAATTTTAGGTGGATAGGATTTGTCCATGAATATATAGATGTAGAAGGTGAAGTTTTTGATAGTGATATATCTATAATTCATAATAAATTGAAAACTGTAACAGATAGGAATCTGATTTTATATGAAAAAAATATAGAAAGTGGAAATACTTTAAGTGATAGAGATCTGTATTATTACGGAAAAGAATTGTATTGTAATAAATATTATGAAAAAGCGATATCTATATTAGAAGAATTTATAAAAAAATGTATATGGGTGGAAGAGTTAGTTGATTCTTTACGTAAGATTGGAAAGTGTTATTTATATTTAAATGATCATGAAAAGGCTAGAACTTACTTTTATAAATGTTTTGAATATATTTCACCTAATATTGGGGTTTTATATGATATAGCAGAGTCTTTTGAAATTCAAAAAGAGTATAGAAAAGCAATATCATGGTATGAAATTATATTAAAATTAGAGAATTCTAGTGAGTTTAATTTATGTGAATGTGAGTGTATAGGATGTATAGACTTTAATGTAAACTTGAGCCTTTGTGTATGTAATTTTGAAATTGGAAATATAAATAAATCATATTATCATCATCTTAAGTGTAAAGAAATAGACCCTCAAAATGCATGTGTAACTAAAAATGATGAAATATTTAATAATATGAAAGCCTAGGCATTAATCCTAGGCTTTTAAATATGTTTTTTAATTTTATCTACAGTTTTATAAAGAAACATAGCCGAATTATTTATTAATGAATCAATGTAGTCTTTATTATCATTAAAATCATCATCGGAATACAATTTAGTAACATCCATTCCTAGTAATAAATTTATACTCATAATACGATTTAATTGAATACAAACCATAGATAGAAAATAAATTATACAAAGACTAATCATAGATAAACTAATAAGAGTGAAAACAACCATTCATATCCCCCCAGTTAGAACATAAGTACATGTCCTTTAATTTAATTCTACTATATTAGAGGTATTATATCATCTTAAAAAAAAGTATAAAATTTATCAAATAACTACAATATAATACACAAAAAAACATATTTATGGAGTAAACACAAAAATCTATTAGTGGCAAAAAAAGTAAAATGTTATTTATTGTATAAAACTTTTATCAAAGGTTAAATAAAATTTGGAAAATATTATTGACTAATTAAAGCTTAATATAGTAGATTATTTACTAACTGTTAGTTTACTAAATAATCTAACTAAATAAGTGGAGGAAAATGACGTGAGTAAAGAAGCAGCAAAGAAGAAATCTTCTTTCAGCATAGTAGAAACTATAATAATAAATCCTAAAGTAAATGGAGAAACAGTTCATTTACAATTTGAATTAAGAGAAAATAAAGAAATAACTGTTATAGGTGGAATTGATACTATAACTAATTTCTTTGAATTAGATATTGTGGAAAAGATTGATAATGGGTATAAGTTAGGCATAAGAAAATCAGATGATGTAAAAAGAAATCCAAAGTCTTATAAATATTTTACTAACATATGTAATTATAAAAAAGAAGTTGTATATGCACTTAAAAAACATTTTAAGTTACCACAAGATGAATTTATATATTTTTATAGACCAGATATATTATTGATGAATGAAAAAGAAACAATACAATTTATAAAAGAAAGGAAAAAATATAATAATTTTAAGAAGTTTGTTAGAAATACTATTAATAGACAGAGGTTATATCATCAAATGCTAAATATACCATATAAGCTTAACTATAATTTATTAACTTTATTAAAAATAAAACTAGGTTAATAAAATACTAATACTAAAGTACATAATTAATATTAAAAAGATTATATATCAAAGTAATTATAAATTTATGCTTTGATATATAATCTTTTTTTATATAAAATTATTATATAATATTTAAATTTATATTTATTCAAAAAAATTCAATAAGATTAAAAGGTAAACTTATATATAAGATGAAAGCTGTTACATCAATTATTAAACATAATTTATATACTCAGTATATATTAGATAAAGATTTAAGAATAGTTTTAGGAAATATAAATGAGATATTTATGCCGGAAGATTTATTTGATCAAATAGCCAAAGAAATATATGGTGAAAATAAAGTAACCTTAAGCTTAAATCAAATAGAAAAACATATAGAATATAAGATAAATATAATAAGAGAAAATCATCATTATATTTATCTAAAAATACTAAATTAGTACCTATTTATAGTGATAATATAAATGAATATGGAATTATAATAGATAATAAATTTAAAGATATGTGTGATAACATGTTTGAAGAAATATGGAATAATAAGAATAATTTGGTTATTGATAATAAAGATGAAATAATAGATATTATAATTGAATTTTTAGGGTATACAAAAATAATTAATAAAAAACTCTATCAATAGAAATAATAATTATAGTTTATGAATAATTTGAATTTACAGCTATATTTAAAGATATGAACATTGACTATAAACTAAATTATAAATAAACTAAGTCTTGTAAACAGCAAAGTTAAATATAGCTGTTTTAAAATTATATTTAGACTAATCGTATACACTAGGAGGAAATAAAATGCAAAGAACTATTTACTTTAATGGTAAGGTTATAACAGTAGATGATAAAAATACAATTGCTGAAGCTGTTTTAGTTGAGAATGGTAAGATAGCAAAAGTTGGATCAAATGAAGATATTTTATCAAATAAAGATGAAAACACTAAGTTAATAGATTTAGAGGGAAAAACTATGGTTCCAGGATTTTATGATCCACATGGACATTTAGTTGCTCAAGCTCAAGTATTAATGATAGTTCCTCTAAGTGAAGTTAAATCAAAAGAAGAAATTATTCAAAGCTTAAAAGAATATTATAAGATGAACAAAGATAGTATGAAAAAAGGAGATTGGATAATTGGATTTGGGTATGATAACTCTAAGTTCCCAGATGGTCAACATCCAACTAAGTTTGATTTAGATCAAGTTACTACAGAATATCCTATAACTATAAGTCATGCTTCAGGACATATAGCAGTTGTTAACAGTTTAGGATTAGAAAAGTATGGATATGGTGGTGTAGATTATGTAGTTCCAGAAGGTGGAGTTGTAAGAACTGTTGAAGGAAGTAGAGAAGCTAACGGTGTCTTAGAAGAAAATGCTATCTTGGATGAAGAAAAGAAAAAAGTAACACCTGAGTTTGGGATGGAAAAAGTACTAGAAAGTATAATTAAATGTGAAAAATTATATGCATCTATGGGTATAACAACAACTCAAGATGCATCTGTTGATGAGAATAATCATTATAATGAATTATTATTGGCACTAGCAAATAAAAATCAGCATATAATTGATATTGTTGGACTATCTACACAATTTTCAACATTTAATCAAATGAAAAATGAAGGAACTCCAAAGAGAGAATACTTTAATCACTATAAATTAGCAGGAGCTAAAACATGGTTAGATGGTTCTCCACAAGGTAAGACAGCTTGGTTAAGTGAGCCTTATTATGAAGTTCCAGAAGGTCAACCAAGTGATTATTCTGGTTATGGAACTCAAACTGATGAAGTAGTAACAGAATATTTTGTAAATTGTATAAATAATAACTTACAAGTTAATGTTCATACAAATGGTGATTTAGCTTGTGAGCAATTCTTAAGATGCTATGAAAAAGCTATGGAGATAACAGGACATGGTTCTGAATTAAGACCAGTTATGGTACATTGTCAAGCATTAAGAAAAGACCAAATGGATAGAGTAAAAAAAGTTGGAGCAGTGCCTACATTCTTTAATGACCATGTTTGGTATTGGGGTGATTATCACTATGAGTCAGTATTTGGTCCACAAAGAGCTCAAAATATATCACCTCTTGGATGGGCATTAAAGATGGGGATTAAATTTACGCTACACCAAGATCCACCAGTAAAATTACCAAATCAATTACTAGGAATACACAATGCTGTAAATAGAAAAACACAATCAGGCAGAGTATTAGGTGAAGAACATAAAATACCAGTTATAGAAGCCTTAAAAGCTGTAACAATAAATGCAGCTTATCAATACTTTGAAGAAGATATAAAAGGAAGTATAGAAGAAGGAAAATATGCTGACTTTGTAATTCTTGATAAAAATATTTTAGAAGTAGATCCACAAGAAATAAAAAATATAAATGTAGTTGAAACAATAAAAGAAGGAAATACAATATTTAAAGCATAAGATTTATAATATGATATATAATAAAAGTCTGGGTAATTCCAGACTTTTATTATATAAATAAATTATACACACTAGTTGTTATAAAACAAACAACAAAAGCTATACAAGTAGGTAATAAAAAACCAATTGCAGTCCATTTTAAACTACCAGTTTCTCTTTTTATAGTTAATAAAGTAGTTGCACATGGCCAATGAAGTAAACTAAATAACATAACATTAAGAGCTGTCAAATATGTCCATCCATGTTCAACTAAAACGTTACCTAGAGCAAATGTATCAAGATCAATCATTGATCCAGTAGATAAATAAGCCATTAATAGTATTGGTATTACTATTTCATTTGCAGGAAAACCTAGTATAAATGCTAGCAATATAAATCCATCTAACCCTATTACTTTAGCTAAAGGATCTAAGAAGTTTGCTACATGAACCAATATACTAGTGTCTCCAATATATATATTTGCACATAGCCAAATAATTATGCCTGCAGGTATAGCAATTGTTATAGCTCTACCTAACACGAATATAGTTCTATCGACTATAGATGTATAAATAACTCTACCGATTTGAGGTGCTCTATAAGGTGGTAGTTCTAATGTGAAAGTAGAAGTAACACCTTTAAGCAAAGTTTTAGATAAAATATAAGATACAAGAAGTGTTATAAGAACACCAAATATTATAAGTAGAGTAATACATAAAGCAGTAGATATGCTAGATAATGCAGAGTTAGTAATTATAGATGTAAAGAAAATAGTAGATATAGCTATTAAAGTAGGAAATCTACCGTTACATGGCACAAAATTATTAGTAAGTATAGCTATAAGTCTTTCTCTAGGAGAATCTATGATTCTACAACCAATAACTCCAGCGGCATTACATCCAAACCCCATACACATAGTTAAACATTGTTTACCGTGACAGCAAGCTTTTTTAAATAAATGGTCTAAATTAAATGCAACTCTAGGTAAATAACCAAAATCTTCTAATAATGTGAATAATGGGAAGAATATAGCCATAGGTGGTAGCATAACAGATACAACCCATGCTAAAGTTTTATAAAGACCATCTACAAGCATTCCATTTAGCCAAGTAGGCGCATTAATTGAATTTAAAGCGCCTGTAAGTTTAGGCTGCAAGCCAAATAAGAAGTTTGATAATAACTCTGATGGATAGTTAGCACCTTCTATAGTTAGCCAAAGTATAAAGGCAAGCAATAAAAGCATTATAGGCATTCCAAAATACTTTGAAGTAAGTATTTTATCTATTCTTTCATCTCTATCTAATTTATTTTTAGATTCTACTATAGTGGATTTAGAGCTTAAAATATTAGCCATATCATAATTAGTTTTGCTAAACTGATCCCTTATATTTTTATCAGAATTTATCTTAGGTATTTTATCTTTTATTTTATTAAGCGAACCTTTATAATCAAAAGTTATATATTTATCCATAGACTCTAAAATGCTCTTATCACCATCTATAAGTCTAAGTCCTAGCCATCTAGGATTAAGTTGTGGGATCAACTCGTGTAATTCATCTTTTATTAAATTTACATTATTTTCTATATTCTCCCCATAAGTTATATATTTATTTTTAAAATTATATTTTTCAGATGAAACTTTATCTATAGCTTCTAACAAATCATTCATGCCATAACCAGAACGAGCTGCAGTTAAAACAACTGGAATACCAAGTTCTTCTTCTAATATATTTTTATTAATCAAAATGCCTTTCTTTTTGGCTTCATCTATTAAATTAATACATAAAATAACCTTATTAGTAAGTTCCATTACCTGGAAAACTAAGTTTAGATTTCTTTCTAAACAGTTAGCATCACATACAACTATAACTGCATCTGGATTACCAAAGCAAATAAAATCTCTTGCAACAATTTCTTCTTGAGATAATGCAAATAATGAGTATGTTCCAGGTAAGTCTATTAAAGCATAGTCTTTATTTTTATGATTAAAATCACCACGGGCTGTAGCTACAGTTTTACCAGGCCAGTTACCAGTATGTTGTTTAAGTCCTGTTAAATAATTGAATACGGTACTTTTCCCTGTATTTGGATTGCCAGCTAAAGCTATTACATATTGATCTTCTTTTTTTTCAATATCAAACATGTCTTTTAAAGATTTTGTTTTAGTACTCTGATGAGTTAATCCCATTTTTAATCCCCCTTTAAATATAATGATAAGTTAAAGTGTTGATACTAAAATCAAATTACTTTCTTCATTTCTTAAAGCTATTTTAGTTCCCCTAATGTTGTAAACTGTTAAATTATTTTTTGGACCTTTTCTAACTACATCTATTAAAGCACCTTCAGTTAAGCCAAGTGCTAGCATTCTTTCTCTTAAATTTCCATTAGATAAAAGTCTTTCGACTTTAACTGTATTTTTAACCTGAATATCAGCAAGCTTCTTCATGATACACCTCCAAGTAAATTTTTAGCCTAAGCTAACATTCTTAATTTAAGTTATGCACAGATATATATGATTGTTACTTAAAAAAATCAAATTATAGTAATTAATGTAATTTTTTTTAATATAAATTAATATAAGTCCATATAGTGGGGTGATTCTATGAAGAGTAGAGAAGATTATTATACATTTAATGAATACATGAAATATAACTCGCTTACGCCAAGTGAAGAAGATTATATAGAAATGATTTATAGATTATCTTTGCAAGAAGAGAAAATAAAACTAAAAGAAATTGCAACATCATTAAATATAAAGCCACCATCTGTAACTAAGATGATAAAAAAGTTAGAATCTAAAAAATTATTAATATATAGAAAATATGGCTATATACAATTAACAGGTATAGGTACTATAGTTGGTAAAAGATTATTTGATAGACATAATATTATTTATACATTTTTAAAAACTATTGGACTTAGTAATTACATACATGAAGAAACAGAAAAGATAGAACATACGATTAATATAGAAACACTTATAAGAATAGAGGAAGTTACAAATTTTTTAAAAGAAAATGAAGATATATTAAATAAGTTGAGGACTTATCAAAATAAATAAAAGATGGAATAAATCTATTTCTAAAGATAGTATTATTCTATCTTTTATTGGAAGTAGAATAAATATTATAATTTATATAGTAAAGCAACTTAAAAAAGTACAAGTTTTCAAATTATATGCATATCTATAATTATATAGAATTTAGATAGGTGGTGTATTATGAAGTTATATAAGCTTATTGAAAACATAGATATAATAAGCACATATGGTAACTGTAATATAGATATTGAAAATATAGAATATGACTCTAGAAATATTAAAAAAAATGGCTTATTCATATGTGTAAATGGATTAAATGTAAATGGACATAAGTTTATTAAAAGTGCTAAAGATAATGGTGCAATAGCATTTTTAATAAATGAAGATGTAGATATGATAAGTGGATATACATACATAAAGGTAAAAAATACAAAAGACGCAATGGCAAAGCTAGCTAGCAATTTTTACAATAATCCAAGTGAAAAAATTAATATAATAGGTATAACCGGAACTAATGGAAAAACAAGCATTTCAACATTTTTAAGTCAGGTCTTAAATGTTAAAAGAAAATGTGGATTAATAGGTACTATAAAAATTGATGATGGAAAGAATGAGATAACTTCTAAAAATACAACTCCAGAATCTTTAGATTTACAAAGAAGCTTTTTCAATATGTTAAATAATAACTGTGAATATTGTGCAATGGAAGTATCATCTCATTCATTGGCATTAAATAGAATTGAAGGTATAAATATTAATTTAGGGATATTTACGAATTTAACTGAGGATCATTTGGATTTTCATAAAGACTTAAATGAATATAGAGATGTAAAAGAAAGATTATTTCATAAAACCCAAAATGCTAATATTATAAATATAGATGATGAATCAGGTAGAATAATATTAAATCATATAAAAAATATAAAGACACCATATTATACATATTCAATAGAAAATAAAGCTGATTTTGTAGCTAAAGATATAAAAATGAATTCAAAGGGAGTTTCATATACTGTAGTTACACCTACATATGAAGCAAAAATAATTGTTCCAGTACCTGGAAAATTTACAATATACAATACCTTAGCAGTGATAAGCGCCTGTTATATACTAAATATACCAATTGATATTATACAAAAAGGTCTTAAAACATCTAAGGGAATAGAAGGTAGATTTGAAATTGTACAAAATAATAAGGGTATAAATGTAATAGTAGATTATGCTCATACGCCAGATGCATTAGAAAATATATTAAGTACAATAAAAGAATTTTCTAAAGGAAAAGTAATTACAGTTTTTGGGTGTGGTGGAGATAGAGATAAACAAAAACGACCAATTATGGGTAAAATAGCTCAGGATAACTCAGATATAACAATAATAACTTCAGATAATCCAAGAAAAGAAAAACCTTTAGATATAATTGATGATATATTATTAGGAATAGATAAAAGTATAAATAACTTTTTAGTAATAGAAGATAGAAAGCAAGCGATAGAAAAGGCAATAAGATTATCAAATAAAAATGATATTATATTAATAGCAGGAAAAGGACATGAAACCTATCAAATTATAGGTAATATTAAATATGATTTTGATGATAGAAAAATAGCTAAGGATATTATTAATAGTATATAAATAGAATACCTTTTATACTATCATTTTAGGAAGTATCTAACATAAATGTGCGTACTTTACCATATAAATAGAGTTGTATACAATAAATATATACAAAACTTATATAGGGGTGAAATTATGAAAGTATTAATGATAAATGGAAGTCCAAATAAATATGGATGTACTTATACAGCTCTTCATGAAGTAGAAAAAATATTAAATAAACATAATATAGAAACGGAGATACTTTATCTTGGAAATAAGCCTATTTCAGGATGTATAGCATGTGGAAGTTGTAAAAAAACTGGAAAATGTGTATGGAATGATAAAGTAAATGAAATAGTAGAGCAACTTGATAGTATTGATGGTATTATTGCAGGGTCACCAGTATATTATGCAGGTGCTAGTGGCCAGATAACTTCATTTCTTGATAGATTATTTTACACAGGTGGAAGTAAAATGGCTACTAAACTTGGAGCATCAGTAGTATCCTGTAGACGTGGAGGAGCTAGTGCAACCTTTGACCAATTAAATAAGTATTTTACTATAAGTAATATGCCTATAGTATCATCTCAGTACTGGAATCAAGTTCATGGATTTACTCCAGAGGATGTATTAAAGGATGAGGAAGGCCTACAAACAATGAGAACTTTAGGAGAGAATATGGCTTGGCTTTTAAAATGTATAGAAGCAGGAAGAAAGCTAGAAGTTAATAAACCTGTTTATGAAAATAAAATAATGACTAATTTTATATAAAATTTAGTTATTTATATAATTACATATAATAAAAATTGGCAGATTATTTTGTTATCTGCCAATTTTTATTATTCTATTTATTAGAGCTTCATTTTGATATGAGGAATATTAGCTTCAATGTAAGGATCAGATATCTCTTTAAACCCGCAAGATATATAAAGATCTTTTATGTATTCTTGTGATGATAAAATAATATGACTTTCGTTTAGTATATTTTGAATAAACTCAATAGATGTTAAAATCATCTTCTTAGCGATGCCATTATTTCTAAAGTCAGATAAAACTAGTACCCTACCTATTGAAGCTTCTCCATAAGAGCTAAACTTTTTAGGAATTATTCTGGCATAAGATATAACCTTGTCTTCTTCTTCTAAAAATATATGATAACAATTTTTATCAAGATTATCAAAGTCATTTTCACAAAAAATTTGTTGTTCACAAGCAAAAACTTCATACCTAGATTTAGCTATTTCATACATATCATTAGCTGTAAGTTCATTGAAATGTTTTATTTTAAACATACTCTACCTCCAATTCATTTTTGTTTATTATAACAAAAATAATAGAAGTTGAAATTATTAAATGTGTATTATCTTGGAAAAAGTGATATACTTTAAACTAAATGATATAAAAATTTATAAATAAGGTATGGAGGTTTATAAATTGAATTCTACGAAAAAATTAACTGAAGCAGCGTTATTAACATCCTTGTTTATTGTTATTACGATTATAGCTATAGGAACAGGTATTGGGTATGCAGCTTATTTAGATTTTGTAATTCCTGTATTTTTTTGTATAATATATTTAAAATGTGGCTTTAAATATACAGTTTTATCAAGTATAAGTTCATTGGTTATAGTTTCTTTAGTTTTAGGTAATATAGGAACTGCGATATGGATGAGTCAGAGTATTATACTTGGAATACTATGTGGGATACTATTGACAAAGACTACAACTATAGTAGATGATTTTGTGTATGGATCTATAGTTGGAGTTATACTTATGGTATTTATAGATATATATGCATCAGCTTTAATAGGATATAGCTTTATGAATGAGTTTCAAGGATATGCAAATATGTTACATATAAAAAAATATGCAAACTTAGTTTATTATATGTGTATAGCCCTACTTCCAATGGGAACTATATTTAGCATTTATTGTTTATCATTATTTTTAGGTAAAAAGCTAAATATACTAAAAGATAATTCTAAGAAAAAGCTTTATATGATTAAAAATTTTAAGGCTTGTGGAAGATATATATGTTGTTCTAAGAATGTATTTTATTATTGCTCAATATATATAGTATTAATAGAAGTTTTAAATATTATTGGGATAAAAGTAGATCAAACATATATAAAAACTATTTTAATATCTTCAGAGTATGTATGTTTTTATTTTGTAATAAGAGATGCTTTTACACTGATTCAAAACTATTTAATATTAAAAAATAAAAAGCCATCATACATAAGAATTTTTTCAATAATAACAGTGTTGTGTATAGTATTTTTATTTAAAATAACAACATTTATATTAATTGCTAGTAATATAATTTTAGATAAAAAAATAAATATAAGAATAAAACAAATAGGATTAGTAAATAATTATGTAGATAAATTAATATATAGTTAACAATATTACATAATTATAGAAAAAATTATATATAATAATAAAAAAGGTTGACAAAACTTAAAAATCCACATATATTAGAATTAACAATTTTAAAAATTAAAGCTAAGAAAAGAAGAAGTAGATTGATGTAGTTTTTCAGAGAGTTTCCGGTTGGTGAGAGGAAATAAACAAGTTTTTCGAAATACATCTTGGAGCAGTACCCTTGAAATGAATTTTAGTAGGGGGATATCGTAGTAGCACACGTTACAGTGCTAAGGTATACACTTAGTGTACTTATTGAGGTTAATATTGCGAAATATTAATAAATTAAGGTGGTAACACGTAAGCATAGCTTTCGTCCTTTTATAGGATGAGAGCTTTTTTTATACTTAAAAAAGTAAATTATTAAAATAATATGTAAGGAGAGAATGGAAATGACTATGACAGTATATGATGAATTAGTTGCAAGAGGATTAGTAGCTCAAATAACTGATGAAGATGAATTAAAAGAACTTATAAACACAGGTAAAGCAACATTTTATATAGGATTTGATGCTACTGCAGATAGTTTACATGTTGGTCACTTTATGGCTTTATGCTTAATGAAGAGATTACAAATGGCAGGAAATAAACCTATAGCTCTTGTAGGTGGAGGAACAACTATGGTAGGTGATCCATCTGGAAGAACAGATATGAGACAAATGATGACTGCAGAGCAAATAAACTACAACTGTGAATGCTTTAAAAAACAAATGAGTAAATTCATAGATTTTGGAGAAGATAAAGCTTTATTAGTTAATAATGCAGATTGGTTATTAGATTTAAATTATGTAGAATTATTGAGAGAAGTTGGAGCTAATTTCAGTGTTAATAGAATGCTTACAGCTGAATGCTATAAAAATAGAATGGAAAGAGGTCTTAGCTTCTTAGAATTTAATTACATGATAATGCAAGCTTATGATTTCTATCATTTATATGAAAAATATGGATGCCAAATGCAATTAGGTGGAAATGACCAATGGAGTAATATGCTTGCTGGTACTGACTTAATAAGACGTAAGTTAGGAGAAAATGCATATGCAATGACTATAACATTACTTCTTAACTCAGAAGGAAACAAAATGGGTAAAACAGCAAATGGTGCTGTGTGGCTAGATCCTAATAAAACCACTCCATTCGAATTCTATCAATACTGGAGAAATGTTTCAGATGCAGATGTATTTAAATGTATGCGTATGTTAACATTCTTACCGATTGAAAAAATAGAAGAAATAGAGAAGTGGGAAGGTAATAGAATAAACGAAGCTAAGGAAGTTTTAGCATTTGAATTAACTAAACTTGTTCATAGTGAAGAAGAGGCTATGAAAGCTCAGGAAAGTTCAAGAGCATTATTCTCTGGTGCATCTCATGAAAATATGCCAACAACTGAAATAGAGGAATCTGATTTAACTGATGGAAAAGTAGATTTAATAACATTATTAGTTAAAGCAGAGCTTGCTCCTACTAGATCAGAAGCTAGAAGAAATATAGAGCAAGGTGGAGTAACTGTAGATGGGGAAAAAGTAACAGATGTAAAAGCTACATTTACTAAAGATGATTTAGCTGATGAAGGTTTAGTATTAAAACGTGGAAAGAAAAAATTCAAGAAAATAGTTTTAAAATAAAGTTATAAAACAAAAGGCGCTTAGTTTTACTAAGGGCCTTTTATTTTATAACAGCATTTTTATATCTGGTATATACATTTAATTAAAAAAATAGAGCTATCATTAGGATAAATTTTATCTAAGATAGCTCATTTTATATTTTATATTAAATCTCTCTTTTTTTATTGAAAGTAATAAATTTATTATTAACTAGTATATTAAAGAATGTGATTAATCTATCTAATAATGGTTCAGCTTCATTTCCGAAATGCTCTTTTACTTCTTTAGAAATTTCAAAAACAGATTTTTTACCATTTATACATTTCCATATAAAGCTTCCAAATTTATCTAATTTTATTTCGCTTTTAGGTGGAGCATGAAATATTTTTTGGGCTACTTTATCAAAAAAGCCAGTTCTTTTTACTTCTAATACAACTATATTTTTATCATTTACATACCAACTTATTTTAGGATTTATAATTGGTATAAAGTCTAAATAATTTTTATTCTTTTTACTAAATTTTTTCATCTGAATACTCCTAGATTATTTATAGGTATTTTTAAGCTGATTTACTTTTTTCTTTATACCAAATAGTAGCTTTAAGTAAAGTAAGTATTAAAACTATAAAGAATATTATCGATCCAATTTTACCTAAGCTAAATCTAGATAAATCTAAAAAATCAGCAAGGCTACCATTACTAAGCGGTATTATAGCAAAGATTGCAAGTAATACACCGACTAATCCTTCACCAGCGATAAGTCCAGATGTATATAATATACCTCTATTGATCTCTTCTTTTTTACAATCCTCAGATTTAGATTTTCTTTTTTCAAGGAATAATCTAATTAATCCACCAGACATTATACCTGCACTTAAATGTATTGGAAGATATAAACCTATTGCAAATGGAAGCACAGGTATACCTAATATTTCTACAGCTAAAGCTATAGCAGCGCCAGCAAATATAAATGCCCAAGGTAAATTACCATCCATAACACCTTCAACAACTAATTGCATTAATGTAGCTTGAGGAGCAGGAATTTCTTTTGATCCAAACCCCCACGCTGCATTTAATAAATATAATACAGCACCTATTGTAAGAGCAGAAATTATAACACCTATAATTTCGCCTATTTGTTGTTTTTTAGGAGTAGAACCTACTAAAAAACCTGTTTTTAAATCTTGAGAAGTATCTCCTGCTATTGCAGCTATTATACATATAACAGATCCTATAGATATAGCTCCTATCATACCTTCATGTCCTGTAAGACCAGAAGATTTAAGTATAATAGTACATATAAGTAAAGTAGCTATAGCCATACCAGACACAGGGTTGTTGCTACTACCAACTATACCAACTATTCTAGATGATACTGTTGCGAAGAAGAAACCAAATACAGCTATAAGTAATGCACCTATAAAATTAACAGGAATAGATGGTAAAAGCCATATAGCAACAACGACTAATAGTATGCCTATTAAAACTATATTCATAGGTAAGTCTCTATCAGTTCTTAATGAATTGCTAGATGAGTCTCTATTAGAATAGTCCTTCATTGCTTTAGCAAATGTATTTATTATAAGTGGAAGAGATTTTATAAGGCTTAAAATACCGCCAAAAGCAACAGCGCCAGCTCCCATATATTTTATATAGTTACTCCAAATTCCCCAATATCCTAGTTCACTTATAGGAACAGCTGCAGGGAAGATTGTAGCATTGGCACCGAATAAACCTATTAATGGAATTAAAACTAACCATCCTATTATAGCTCCAGCAAACATATATCCTGATATTTTATATCCGCATATATAACCAACACCTAAAAGAGCAGGAAGTACATCTATACCAAATGCAGCATTTTTATAGCCTGGAATTTCCCATTCAATTTCACTTGGAAATAACTTTAGACCATCAGTAATAAATTTATATAGCATAGAAATTCCAAGTCCAGCAAAAACTACTGAAGCTTTCGAACCACCTTCTTCTCCAGCAAGTAAGACTTCAGCACAAGCTGTTCCTTCTGGATAAGGTAGCACACCATGTTCTTTAACTATTAAAGCTTTTCTTAGAGGAATCATAAATAAAACACCAAGTAAACCACCACATAAAGCAATAAGGGCAATTTTTAATAAACTAGGGCTTGGCATTGACCACTCTTTCATCCATATAAATAAAGCAGGTAAAGTAAATATAGCGCCAGCAGCTAAAGACTCACCTGCAGAACCTATAGTCTGAACTATATTATTTTCAAGTATAGAGTCTTTTCTTAATATAACTCTTATAACTCCCATTGATATAACAGCAGCAGGTATAGAAGCACTGACAGTCATACCAACCCTAAGTCCTAAATACGCATTTGCAGCTCCGAATACTACAGCTAATATACATCCTAATACAATAGATGTAATTGTAAACTCAGGAAGAACTTTATCAGCTGATATAAATGGTTTAAATTCTTTTTCCTTAGAATTTGATTTACCATTACTCATTTTGTTACCCCCTATAATATTAAATTTTAAAATTTTAAGTAAACTATTAATAAAGATATAATTACAGATAATTTTGATTAAATAAAAAGCCTATATATTATAAATACATATAAGCAAATAATTAGTTATTTAGAACTTTTTATTATATGATATTTATGCATATATAATTTATCATATAAAAATTATATATAATAAGTAGATCTAATATGCAAAATTAAATATATTTAGAAAATTCTGAAAAATATTTTAATATACAAAAAGTTATGCTATTATTAAAAATAAACATAAAAACTAAAGTATTTATATATCTACGTTTTATAATTTATTCCAAACTAGTAGTTACATCAAAAATTATAATTTAATAAAGCTAATTCGTAGATTGTGAGTATTAAAGGTTAAGGGGGAATGAATTATGGATTTTGTAGATAAAATGGGAGTATTTGTTAAGAAATACATGTCTTTAATGGTATTAATAGCATCAATAATAGCTTATTTTAACCCAAATATATTTTTAGGCGTAGTACCTAATATGAACACTATATTAGGTTTTATAATGTTTGGTATGGGAATGACCTTAAAGAAAGAAGATTTTACTTTAATTGTAAAAAGACCTAAGGATGTAGTATTGGGAACATTAGCTCAATATATAATAATGCCATTAAGTGCATTTATAATTGCAAAACTATTTAATTTGTCAGGGGAACTTGCAGTAGGACTTATATTGTTAGGCTCATGTCCTGGTGGAGTAACATCAAATGTAATGAGCTTTATAGCAAAAGGGGATGTTGCTTTATCTGTAACGTTTACAACGATAGCTACAATACTAGCACCTATAATAACACCGGCATTTATTCTTTTATTTGCAGGTCAGTGGGTTCAAATTAACGTAGTTGGAATGTTTATATCAATAACAAAAGTTGTTATATTACCTATACTATTAGGTTATATATGTCATAGATTTTTTAGCAAGCTTACACAAAAATGTGTAAGAATATTAACATCAATATCAGGATTAGCTATGGTAGTTTTAGTAGGGGAATAGTTAGTGCTAATATAAATAAATTAACTATATCAGTTATATTTGTAGCATTAGCAGTTATAGTTCATAATTTACTAGGTTATATTGGAGGATATATAGTAGCTAGTAAAATAGGATTTAGTGAAGAAAAAAGAAGAGTACTTTCAATAGAAACAGGTATGAAGAATGAAACTTTAGCAACAACCATTGCTATGGCTCACTTTGCACCACAGGCAGCAATTGCACTAGCAATAGCAGGTATATGGCATGCTTTTTCAGTATCCGTACTTGCAAATTATTGGGCAAATAAAAATAGTGAAGTTAAAAAAAGTTCTACAGTAGAATTAGCTGATTAGAGAATAAACCTAATGAAGTTTTTTAATAAACTTTTATTAGGTTTATTTATATGTGTAAATTTAAATAAACAGAGTCCAAAAAAATTAAAAAGAGTATAATATAAGTAAGAGGTAGGGCAAAATATTTGAAGAGGAGGCAATCTAAATGACTAATGTTATAGGACTTATAGAAACAAAAGGATTTATAAGCTCATTACAAGCAATAACTGTTATGTTAAAGTCCTTTGATGTAAAGCTAGTTGGAGTAAAAGAGATTGGTCTTGCTTTAGTTACTGTAGCTATAACTGGTGAAGAGCAAGAAGTTAAGAATGCCCTAGATTTAGCTGCTGAAGAAGCAGGATGTTTAGGAGAAGTATATGCAGTTAATATTATAAAAGATGCACCAAGAGAAATTATAGAATTTATAAAAAAAAATAATAATAATATATAGTAAAAAAGGCATGCTAAAATTTTATTTTGAAGCATGTCTTTTTTATATTTACACTTATTTACAAATATTGATATTTATAATAATGTATATAGTAAATATATAGGATTATAATGGGGGGAGAAAAAATGAAGAAGTATTTACCAGAGTTAGGTTTAGGGTTAGTTGCTATAATTTGGGGAACTGGATTTATAGGATCTCAATTATGTCTAAATGGTGGCTTTACACCTTTACAAATACTAACAATAAGATTTTTTGTAGCGGCTATATTATTAAATATTATTTTTTATAAAAATTTAAAGAGTAATGCTGATAAACATAGTATAAAAGCAGGGGTAATTTTAGGAACTATTTTGTTTATAGCTTTTGAATTTCAAACTGTAGGTCTATCTTTTACTACACCATCAAAAAATGCTTTTATAACTGCAGCAAATGTTGTTATAGTACCTTTTATAGGTTATTTAATATACAAAAGGAAAATTGATAACTGGGGGATAATAAGTAGTATTGTAGCTTTAGTTGGAATTGGGATATTATCTTTACAAAAGGATTTATCCATAAATCGAGGTGATTTTTTAACATTTATATCAGCTGTAGGATTTGCATTTCATATTTTTTATACAAGTGAATTTGCAAAAAAGTATAATCCATTTGTATTAACTTCTGTTCAATTCAGTATTGCATTTTTTCTTTCATTTATAGTTCAAGTTATTTCTAATCAAATGACTATAAGTGTAGACAGTAGTGCATACATAGGTGCAATTTATTTAGGTTTATTTAGTACAACATTATGCTTTTTATTACAGACTATATGCCAACGCAAAACTAGCGAAACGAAAACTGCCATAATTTTATCAACAGAGTCTGTATTTGGAACAATATTTTCTATAATTATATTTAAAGAGATAATTACAATTAAGTTAATTATAGGATGTGTGATGATTTTCATAGCAATAATTATTTCGGAAACGAAGTTGTCATTTCTTTTTAAAAAAGATAAAGAAGTTATTGAAGAAGATGAAAATATAACCTTAGGTTAAATAATAATTTCTAGTATTAAAAAATATATTTGTTAAATAATAAATATAAAACAAATCTTAAAAGGAAGTGACAATATGGCTAAACATCCTAATAGAGTACCTAAGTACAATAAAAAACCAAATGCTATGAAAATAGAAGCATCAAGAGAGCTTGGAATAAATCATCTAACTGGTGCAGAGGTTAATGTAGATTTAGCAGCTAATAAAGAAAGTAAGTATAGTAAAGATACAACAAGAAGAATGCATGATCAAAGAAGACAATTAGCTGATAAAAGTAAAGGTAAATAAAGCGTAAAAATTATTAAATAAAATATAATAAAAATAGGGTGAATAAATACATATTTATGCACCCTATTTTTATGCGAAATATTAGTTAATATGTTAATATTAAAATAAGAAGAAGCATATTAAAAGGGGGATAATATGGGGATATACTTAGACAATGCAGCTACATCTTATCCAAAGCCAAAGGTAGTAGCAAATGCAGTTTATGATTTTATGATAAATAATGGTACGAGTTCAGGTAGGGGATCATATCAAAAAGCAATGGAATCAGATTTTCTAGTTTATAACGCAAGAAAAGAAATTGCATCTTTATTTAACTTTGATGATCCTAAAAGAGTTATTTTTACATCAAATGTGACGGAGTCTTTAAATTTAGCTATAAGAGGGATATTAAAAGAAGGTGACCATGTAGTAACAAGTAGTTTAGAACATAATGCAGTTTGGAGATGCCTAAAAACTTTAGAAAAAGAAAGAAAAATAAGTATAACAAAAATAGATGCTACTAAAGAAGGTCACACAAATATAGAAGAGATAAATAAAAGTATTAGAGATAATACAGCATTAATAATTTTTACTCATGCATCGAATGTATTAGGAACAATACAACCGATAAAAGAAATAGGAAGAATAGCAAGAATTAGAAAAATACCATTCTTAGTTGATGCAGCTCAAACCGCAGGTGTACTTCCTATTGATGTTAAAGAAGATAATATAGATTTATTAGCATTCACAGGACATAAGAGCTTATTAGGACCAATGGGAACTGGTGGACTATTAATAAATTGTGAGTATAATATAGAACCTTTAAAGAGCGGAGGTACGGGAGGAGATTCAGCTTATGAATATCAGCCTGATTATTATCCTAACAAATTGGAAACAGGAACTTTAAATGTAGGTGGTATAGCAGGCCTTTTAGAGTCTGTTAAATATATAAAATCTGAAGGAATTGATAAAATCCACAAAAAAGAAACTGAGATCACAAAGTATGCTTTGGAAAAGCTTCGATTTGTAAAAAATATGGAAATATATGGGCCTAAAAAAAGTGATGATATTTTAGGTGTAATATCATTTAATATAAAAGGTATGAGAGCTGAGGATGTTGCTTATGTTCTTGATAGTAAATATGATATTATGGTAAGAGCAGGATTACATTGTGCTCCAAGTGCTCATGACTTAATAGGAACTAAAGATATAGGAACACTAAGAGTAGGTATTGGATATTTTAATGAAAAAGAAGATATTGATAAATTAGTATATGCTTTAAATAAAATTCAAAAATAAAAAGGGGAATATATATGTATTTAGATAAATTAACTTTAAGCTTTATTCAGCCATGTACTACAGATTCGCTTAGGATAAGAATAAAGGCTATACCAAGTAGAAATATAAGTGGAATATTTCCATATTTAAACACATATTGTAAATCAGGTATTTATAATAAAAAAGCAAATACATTTACGTTAAATTATGGTCCTAAAATTATTATCATGTATGATGAAGCTATAAATGTATCAAAATTGCTTAATGAAACTGATGCATTTGAGACTTTGGATTATATAAAAAATCTTATAAATAAAGTGAATGAAAATAAAGATGAAATAAAACCTTCATATGAAATGAGGAAACTTCCCAGTCCGATAGAAGTTTATAAATATCTTCCTAAGATAAATTGTGGAAAGTGTAATGAAGTTACTTGTTTATCATTTGCAAATAAATTAATAAACAATAAAACTAAACCTAGAAACTGCGTACACTTATACGAAAAAGGAAATGAGGAAAATAAAGATAAAATAGAATCAATCTATATGATGTTAGGAAATGATTTATAAAATAATAATTAATCTTGATATTTTTATACATAAAATGGTAATATATAGGAGTATAAGTCAAAAAAATTATAAAAAATTCATATTATTTGTTTAACACCAAAAAATGGGGGTAAAAACATATTATAATAAATATGATTTTGTAATTTAATACATCAAATGGAGGAGAGAAAATATGAAAAAATTCGTATGTACAGTATGTGGATACATCCACGAAGCAGATTCTATAGAAGGTGTTGTATGTCCAGTATGTAAAGTTGGAGCTGACAAATTCGAAGAAATGTCAGGAGAATTAAAGTGGGCTGATGAACACAGAATAGGTGTAGCTCAAGGAGTAGACGAAGAAGTTATAGAAGGATTAAGAGCTAACTTTGTTGGAGAATGTACAGAAGTAGGAATGTACTTAGCAATGAGTAGACAAGCTGATAGAGAAGGATATCCAGAAGTAGCAGAAGCTTACAAGAGAATAGCATTTGAAGAAGCAGAACATGCTGCTAAATTTGCTGAATTATTAGGAGAAGTAGTTGTTGCTGATACTAAAGAAAACTTAAGAGTAAGAGTTGAAGCTGAATACGGTGCAACTGATGGAAAATTAAAATTAGCTAAGAGAGCTAAAGAGTTAGGATTAGATGCTATACATGATACAGTTCATGAAATGTGTAAAGATGAAGCTAGACATGGTAAAGCATTCTTAGGATTATTAGAAAGACATTTCGGTAAGCAAAATTAATATATAATTTAGTTTATTAATAAAAATACCTTAGCGGTTTTACATGCTAAGGTATTTTTTTACTTTTATCCAAACTCTGGTTGATGAGTATCTTTTAGTTCAAATGGTAGTGTGATTACATCTGTACCCTTTGGTTTTAAAGATCCTTCTTCAGTCCATGTTAACCAAACTGTAGTTGTTTCATTATCTGCACCTAAAAAAGATAGCTCTTCTAATTCCAATCTGACTGTTGAATTAGCAGGAATAGAAATATCTCCTTGAAATGCATCTCCATATGCTCCCCATTCAACTGTTATATCTTTATTACTATGATTAGTAATTTTTATCACAGGATAATGTTTCTCATAAGTTTCTTCATAACTATTTTCGCCTGTTATTGAAGAATAATCACCATATGATACCACTGTAAATAAAAATAATAAACATATTACAGATAAAATAAATTTAAATTTTTTCATATAAACAACTCCTAGAAAACTTAAATGTAAATCAATTTTCTATATTAGTATCTTCTATAGAAAATTTAAATATACATGGATGTTTATATGAATATAATTTTATTTATAAATAGCTTTTATAGGATCTAACCTAGATGCTTTAAAAGCAGGTACAATTCCAAATATAACACCAACTAATATTGTAGTTATACTAGCAAATAAAATACTATTAACACTCGGTATTGCCTTAAAAGGAATATAGTTTGCTGCATAATTAGTTGCAAATAGACCAACAATTATACCTAGTACTCCTCCTAATATGGTTATACAAATACTTTCAACTAAAAACTGTATTAGTATAGCTCTAGGTTTTGCACCAATAGCTCTTCTTATACCTATTTCTCTTTGTCTTTCCATTACAGATACATACATGACATTCATAACGCCAATGCCACCAACAAATAGAGATATAAAAGTTATAAGAATGACAACTTTATTTATACTTGAAGTCATAGACTCTAGTTCGTACATTTGAGACTCAGCTAAATAAGATAAATCTTCTGTCATATAAGTACCTTCTATACTTGGATGTAAGTCATATAATCTTTCAATGACTTTATTGGCAACTTCAAAAACATCATAATTTTTTGAAGCGACTAGATCTAATCCATAAATTTCAGTAGAGTAATCGTATTGCTTAACCAAATTTTCAAATGATTTATTTGGCACATAAGCAGTTGGCATATTATAGTATTCGTCATAATTATAAGAAGTATCAGACATATCAGAAGCGTAATTTTCATCAAGAACTCCGATAACTTCAAATATATATCCGCTTATAGTAATACCTTTACCAATTGCATCCTCAGGAGAATTAAATAAGTCTGTAGCATTTTGCATAGTAATCATAATTACATTTCTATCCTCATCATCTAATGAGAAACTTCTACCGTATAAGGTGTTCGTGTTAGAATCTTCCTTAAGAGGAGATAGATCTATGTATGTTGTTTTTTTATCAAAAGAAGCATCGAATGAATATATAGAGCTTTCATCTATACCAGAGTTAGTAGGACCTATTTTCTCAACACCATCTATAAATGATAATTCCTCTATATCTGAATAAGTAAAAGGTGATAAAAATATATTATAGTCATTCATATATGCATTTTCAGATTCAAAATATATACTAGTTTTATTTGGGCCAACATTAGTAACAGTTTTGCTAACTTCTTCTTTTAAGCCATTACCTATTGAGCTTATTAATATAACTGAGGTGATACCAATAATTATCCATATAAGAGCCATAAAAACACGAAGTTTATGACCTTTTATATTTACTAAAGCATTTTTTATTAAGTCCATAGGGGCACCTCCAATGAAGTAAAAGCACCATCTTTTAAAGTTATGACTTTAGTAGCATACTTAGTTAAATCTTGATCATGAGTGACCATAATGATAGTTTTACCATTATAATTAAGTTCTCTTAATAATTCCATTATCTCTTTGCTAGTTTCACTATCTAAAGCTCCTGTAGGTTCATCTGCGAATATTATTTGAGGATCATTAACTAACGCTCTAGCAATAGCTATACGTTGTTGTTGACCTCCAGATAATTGTTTAGGAAATTGATTTATTTTTTCTAAAAGACCTACATCAGATAAACATTTTTCTACTATATTTCTATTTTCTTTTTTATTTGATTTATTGTAAATCAGTGGAAGCTCAACATTTTGATATATATTTAAACTATCTATTAAATTAAATTGCTGGAATATAAATCCTATATTTTTATTTCTAAAAACGGAACGTTGGTTTTCGTTAAGTTTACTTACATTCTCATTATTGAATAAATAGTCACCTTCATCAAATTTATCCAAAAATCCTAAAATATTAAGTAAGGTTGTCTTTCCACTACCTGATTTTCCCATAATCATAACAAATTCACCTTTTTGAATACTTAAATCTAGACTTTTTAATATTTGAACTTTTTCTTTCCCTACCTTATAGTATTTTTTTATATTTTGTAACTTTATTAGACTACTCAACTTCAGACTCCTCACCTGTTATATCTTTAGATGTATTTTGTATATTTTCTGGATTTTCATATAAAGTTAAAGATTGTCCTTCTTGCATTTCTTCAGTAGGGTTTTTTAATATAACATCATTTTCGCTTAAACCAGATTTGACTACAGCAAATTCTTCTGTTTGGCTATCTATTTCAATAATTTGTTTTTTTAGTATACCGTTTAAATCTTTAAACACGTAGTAATCACCTTCAGAACCTAGAATAGATGATACAGGAACCTTAGTATAAGCATCATCTAATATAACTGATGCTTGAACATGAAATCCATTTACTAATCCATCTTGGCTATCAAATGAAATATTTATATCATAATAAGATAAGTTAGATTGTTGCTGATAGTCATTTGATGAAGAATTTGTAGGCCTTTGAGATATAAAGCTTATTCTTCCCATCAACTCTTGATTCGTAGAGAACACTAAAACTTTTGCAGTTTGATCTATTTTTATTTTTGCTAAATCTTGTTCACTAGCTTGACCTTGCATATAGAATTCATTACTTTGAACCGTTATATATGAGTTTGCAACTTCTGAATCTTTACTAACTTCGTTTAAATGTACATTTCCATCAAATGGAGCGTAATATGTAACTGATGCTTTTTCACTTAATGACTTTATTTGAGCATTTAACTTATTAATCTCAATATTAAGTGAATTATCGTTAGGATCCTGAGATGACTGTAATTGAGATATTTGAGCTTTAAGCTCACTTATTTCGTTTAAAATAGATTGATTTTTACAAGTAAAAAGTGTATCCCCTTTTTTTACAGATTGACCATTTTCTACTTTTAAACTATCAACTTCTTCGCCTTCTGACAAGTTTATATCCTGAGATTGTTTAGGCATAACTATACCATTTATATAAACTTTTTCATTTTCTGGAATAACATAAGTTTCTATATAAGGAATATCATCCTCACTACTTACCTCAACATCTTTTCCTCTATTAAAAGCGTAAGTAATACCTATAGTTAAACATAATGCAGTAGTAATACCTATAATGATTTTAGACTTTTTGTTTTTAAATTTATCTTTAAATAACATATACCCACTCCTTTAAAAAAAATAATACCTCTATAAAATTATAGAGGTAAATGGTACAATAAGTCAAAACTAATTATAAAAATTACTAAATTGTAACTTTTGAAAGAAATATTAAAGTATATATATTAAGCTGTAATCTCAATTGATTTACTTCTTAGGTTATCTAAATTTTTATGAAGAACATATCTTATAGATCCAATTTCATTTTGTTTTTCTAATTTTAATTCAAATCCTAAGCTTAAAATTGTATTTAAGCTAAATATATTTTGAGAGTTAACAACAGTAACGATATTTCTCATATCTCTTTCTATTGATAAATCAATTCTAGTTTCTAGTAATATGCGATGAAGAGCATTTCCACGATAAATTGGATCAACCATAACAAATCCAGAGATATAAGTAGTATCTATATCATCATTGCTCATTCCAATTTCAAAAAGCATATCTTTATATTCTCCTCTAGGTGCTTCACATAATGCAGAAGCAACTAAGTTATCTTCTATATAGCATCCAACTATGAAACCTCCATTATCTAATACATCTTCTAAATAAGATATATCACGAGATTTAAGCCAGCTTTTATTTTCCATAGAATGGTTTACTTTATTGTATAAGTTAATAACGTCCTTAAATTTATCTTTAGTTATATAGCAAATATTACCGTATAAATTTTCGCAAGGGTTCCCGTTAAATTTTGATAATTGTATTGTTTTTATCAATTAAGTACCTCCGAATCTTATAGGATAGACCTATAAAGTAATTTATAAACTTCATATCGAATAATAGGTAGAAAATATGTTTTCTCCAAAGTGAATTTGTAAATATAAAATAGGTATGTAACCTAGTCACAGACTATATTATAGTCTGTATATTGTAACTTAAAAATAAGTATAAGATATTATAACATAAACTTAAAAAAATTAAAGTGAAAAAAGTCGATTTTTATCGAAAAAAATAAGAAATCTGAAGAAATGATATAATAATTAGGAAAACGATTAAGATAAGACAATAGAAAAGACTTAGAAATCTAAGTCTTAAAAATTTTTTGATAATTATATAAATTAATCTTGGTAATTTGCTAAGGCGTTGCTAGCTGCAAACACAGCTTCTTTTACATATGTTATTGTATTTTCTATTTGATGTTTATTATTTTGTTTTTCTACAGTTTTTAATGCATGATTTAAGCAACTTTGTGCGCTTTGAAGTTGGTCAAATGCGTCTTTTAATTCATCTTTTGAATTTTTCATAATTAACCTCCATGAAAATAAAAATATTTATTAAAAGTATTAGCATAAAAAAAATATATATTCATATTTTGAATGACATGTATCAGAATATAAAATTGTTTATGGGAAAATATAAAGATATAATTTCAAACTAAGGAGCACAATATGGTTAGATATAAAAGATTAACTTATTTATTTTTCACTTTAATATTAAGCATTTTTTTATTAGGTATGAATAAATTAGAAAATATTGAAGATAAAAAGATATTTAACAATATAAGTATACAAAATGTAGATGTAGGAGGATTGAGATATAAAGAAGCTTTAAATAAAATTAATGACAAGTATAAAATAAAGCCTATAAAAATTACCTATGAGGAAAAAACATGGATATTACAACCGTCTAAAATTAATTTGAGCTATAATGTAGAAGATGCTTTAAATAAAGCATACTTATATACCAATACAGATGATAATTTAGAAAATACAAAAAGAAAAATAGGGCTTTTGTTTAATAAAAATTACAATATAAATCTTAATGCAACTTATGATGAAAGTAAATTAAGTGAGTTTATAGAATATATAAGAAAAGAAATTGATGTAGATGTAACAGAGGCAAACTTTGAAATTAAAGGTTATGGAGAAATAGTAAGAACAGAATCTAAAGTAGGAAAAGAAGTAGAAGTAATAAAGTTAAAAGAAAAAATATATAATATGTTGGTAAATAAAGAAATAGAAGATATAAAGCTTCCTGTAAAAATAGTAAAGCCAAGCATAACAACAGAAGATATAAATTCTATTGATACTATATTAGGTCAATTTAGCACATCCTTCAATGATAGTACGTCTAGAGGGAGTAATATACATGTTGCAGGAGAGAGTACAAGTAATAAGTTAATAATGCCTAATGAGGTTTTTTCTTATAATAAAGCAACAGGAGCTAGAAACTGGGTCAATGGATACAAAACTGCTAAAGTCATAGTTGGAGGTAAATACGTAGATGGAGAAGGTGGTGGTGTATGTCAAGTATCTACTACTATATATAATGCAGCACTATTATCTGGTGTTGGCATAGAAGAAGTACACAATCATACATTCCAATCTAGATATGTTCCAAGAGGTAGAGATGCAAGTGTATCTTATGGATATACAGATTTAAAGTTAAAAAATAATTTTACACATCCTATATATATTTATAATATAGTAGGTAATGGATGTATAACATCTAGAATATATGGATGTAAAGAGGATAAACAAAAACTTTATATAAAAACAGAGGAAGAACATAAGAAAGATAATATTATAGTAAAAACATATAGGATATATTTAGATGAAGAAAGTAATAAAATAATAGAAGAACTTATATCTACTAGTAAATATAAGATAAAATAGTAAGACTTACCATATATGGTAGGTCTTTTTTATAGAGAAATTAATGGATAAAAGTACGAATTTTATGAAAATATAAACAAATTTTATATAATCATGTTTAGATTAGGAACACAAGGGTATAAGTTAAGTATAAGAAAATTAAAAGTGAATTTTAAATAAATTAATATAAATAAATTAATATAAGGAGGAAAAAATTATGAAAAAATTTGTATGTACAGTGTGTGGATATATATATGAAGGAGATGAAGCTCCTAGTTTATGTCCAGTTTGTAAGGTTGGTTCAGAAAAATTTGAAGAAATGTCAGGGGAAATGAAATGGGCAGATGAACATAGAATCGGATTAGCAAAGGGAGTAGATGAAGAGATAGTGGAAGGATTAAGAGCTAACTTTATAGGTGAATGTACTGAGGTTGGAATGTATATAGCTATGAGTCGTCAAGCAGATAGAGAAGGATATCCAGAAGTAGCAGAAGCATATAGAAGAATAGCTTATGAAGAAGCAGAACATGCAGCTAAATTTGCTGAACTTCTTGGAGAGGTAGTTGTTGCTGATACTAAAGAAAACTTATCTGTAAGAGTTGAAGCTGAATATGGAGCAACAGATGGAAAATTAAAACTAGCTAAAAAAGCTAAAGAGCTAGGTTTAGATGCAATTCATGATACAGTACATGAAATGTGCAAAGATGAAGCAAGACATGGTAAGGCATTCTTAGGACTTCTTAAAAGACATTTTGAAAAATAATAAATTATAAAAAAGAAACTATTATATAAAATATAGTTTCTTTTTTTATATAATAATTAAGTTGTGAATTTAACAACATAATTTTGTATACATAATATTATTATAAATTAAAATTATTATAAAAAAACTAGATATAATAGTAAAATTTTATGTTTAAATTAGTAGTAAATTATTACAAAACATATAAAATATAGTATACTTTATGTATACATAACACTATAAAAAGTTAAAAAAATAACAAAAGTTATTTGAAGTACATAAATAAAATTGGGGAAACTATAAAGACAGGATGGGGAAAATTATTATGGGAAATAGAATTATAAGTAAAAGAGTATTAGCAGATAATATTTATTTAATGGAAATTGAATCAAAGAGGATTTCAAAATCGGCACAACCTGGCCAATTTGTTATAGTAAAAATGGATGAAAAAGGCGAGAGAATACCTCTTACTATTGCTGATTATGACAGAAATCAAAATACTGTTACAATTGTTTTTCAAATAGTTGGCGCCTCAACTAAGTTATTAGCAAACCTTAATGAAGGGGATTACATAACAGATTTTGTTGGACCATTAGGTCAACCAAGTGAGTTTATACATGAAGATATAGAAAATCTTAAGAAAAAAAAGATTATATTTATAGCAGGCGGAGTTGGTGCAGCACCAGTATATCCGCAAGTTAAATGGTTTAAAGAGAATAATCTAGATGTTGATGTAATAATTGGATCTAGAAACAGAGAGTTACTTATTTTAGAAGATGAAATGAAAGCAGTTGCTAAAAGTTTATATATTTCAACTGATGATGGTTCATATGGATATAATGGAAGAGTTACTGAGTTATTAAGAGATTTAGTTCAAAATAAAGGCAAAAAATATGATCATGCAGTTGTAATCGGCCCTATGATAATGATGAAGTTTACAAGCATGTTAACTAAAGAGTTAGAAATACCTACTACAGTAAGCCTAAATCCTATAATGGTTGATGGAACTGGAATGTGTGGAGCATGTAGAGTAAGTTTAGGAGATAAAATTAAATTTGCTTGTGTAGATGGTCCAGAATTTGATGGTCACTTAGTTGATTTTGATGAAGCTATGAGAAGACAATCCATGTATAAGACAGAAGAGGGAAGAGCAATCTTAGAATTAGAGGAAGATGGAACATCTCATCATAGTAATTGTGGATGTGGGGGTAGATAATATGGGAATGAATAAAATGGAAAGAGTTCCAGTTAAAGAACAAGATGCAGAAAAAAGAAGAACTAATTTTGATGAAGTATGCTTAGGATATAATATGGAAGAAGCTATATGTGAAGCAAATAGATGCTTAGGTTGCAAAAAGCCTCAATGTGTATCAGCTTGTCCTGTAGGAGTAGATATACCTGGATTTATAGGAAAGATAAAAGAGAATGATATAGAAGGTGCGGCAAAGATAATAGCTAAGAGTAGTTCACTACCGGCTGTATGCGGTAGAGTATGCCCACAAGAAAATCAATGTGAAGGCAAATGTGTATTTGCTAGAAAATCTGCATCAATTGCTGTAGGAAAGTTAGAAAAATTTGTAGCAGACTGGTCAAGAGCCAATAATATAGATTTAACAGAAACAAAACCTAAAAATAATAAAAAGATAGCTGTAATTGGAAGTGGACCAGCAGGCCTTGCATGTGCAGGAGACTTAGCTAAGAATGGGTATGATGTAACTATATTCGAAGCTATGCACGAAGCAGGTGGTGTTTTAACTTACGGAATACCAGAATTTAGATTACCTAAAAAAGAAATCGTCAATGCTGAAATAGATAGTATTAAAAAATTAGGTGTGAAAATAGAAACTAATGTAGTTATAGGAAGAACTATAACTATAGATGAATTAATAGAAGAAGAAAAATTTGAAGCTATATTTATAGGATCTGGAGCAGGTCTACCTAAGTTTATGGGAATAAAGGGCGAAAATGCAAATGGTGTATTCTCTGCAAATGAATTTTTAACTAGGGTAAACTTAATGAAAGCGTATAAAGATGATTATGCAACTCCAATAAGAGTTGGTAAGTCTGTAGCAGTTGTAGGTGGAGGAAATGTTGCTATGGATGCAGCAAGAACGGCTCTTAGATTAGGAGCAAAAACTCATATAGTATATAGACGAGGTGAATCAGAGTTACCTGCAAGGAAAGAAGAAATACATCATGCAAAAGAAGAAGGTGTAATATTTGATACATTAACTAATCCAGTAGAAATTTTGCTTGATGAGAGTGGAAATGTTAAAGGTATGCTGTGTGTGAAGATGGAATTAGGAGAACCTGATGAATCAGGAAGAAGAAGACCTATAGTGGTAAGTGGATCAGAATTTATTATAGATGTAGATACAGTTATAATGTCACTTGGAACAAGCCCTAATCCACTTATAAGCTCAACTACAGAAGGTTTAGAAATTAATAAAAGAGAATGTATAGTAACAGATGAAAATGGTCTTACATCAAGAAAAAGTGTTTATGCTGGAGGAGATGCAGTAACTGGAGCGGCTACAGTAATATCTGCAATGGGGGCAGGTAAAAAGGCAGCTAAGGCAATTGATGAATATATACAAGAAAAATCCTTATCAGAAGAAAAAATTCAACTTGCATAAAATAATATAAATAAAAATTTTACTATGATGATATAGATTATATAATAAGGTTTAATACATAGAAATTAAGTTGATTTTTAGAAGAAATCTAAATAAGAATATAATAGTTAACTTGAGTAAATAATAATAAATGAATAAAATAAGATTTCTCTTAGAGGTGAACTAATGGAAAAGAAATTATTATATATAAGTGTCAATTCAAAGCCTGAGGATTTATCTTCTAGCAAAACTGTAGCTAGAGAGTTTATAAACAAATTTTTAGAAAAAAACAAAGATTTTAAAGTTGAGGAAGTTGATTTATATAAAGATCATATACCAAGACTTGAATATCAATATTTTGAAGGTAGAAATGCCATAATAAAAGAGGACGATGCTAAAAAATTAGATGACAAGGATCAAAGAGAAATACAAAAAATTAGAGATTTATGCGATCAGTTTGCAAGTGCTCAAGTTTATGTAATAGCATCTCCTATGTGGAGTTTAGGATTTCCTGCTCCCCTTAAAGAATATATGGATTGTATAATACAAGTTGGAAAAACAATTAAATTTGAGAATAATAAACCTAAGGGATTACTAGGAGATCAAAATAGAGCATTAGTATATATTCAATCTAGTGGAGGAAATATTCCTTGGATATTGGACCCAATACTTGATAAAGGTGAAAATTATATTGCTAGTATAATGAAGATATTAGGAATTAAAAAGATTGAAGAACTTATGGTATCAGGTACTGGAAATACAGAAGAAGAAAGGTTAGAAGCTATAAAAAAAGCAAGTGAAAAAATAGATAAGATTATAGAAAAAATAAGTATATAGGGTATTACCCTATATACTTATTTTTTATTAATAAATTAAGTATATTGATATTAATCTAATAAATTTTAGAATAATTACATAAAAAAGTTATAAAAATTTTGAAATGAGCATAAATTATATAATTGAGAAAAATATATCTTAAGGAGGTATTAGAATTATGCTTACAAAAAGGATAATACCGTGCCTAGATGTTATAAATGGTAGAGTCGTAAAAGGGAGGAAATTTAAAGATATAATAGATGTAGATTCACCAGAAGTATTGGCTAAATTATACAACGATAGTGGAGCTGATGAACTTATATTTTATGATATAACAGCATCATATGAAGACAGAAAAACATCTCTAAATTTTATCAAAAGAGTAGCAGAGTATATAGATATCCCATTTTGTGTAGGTGGAGGGGTAAGTAGCTTATATGATTTTAGCAATATACTTAGGCAAGGAGCTAATAAAGTATCAATAAATTCTTCAGCCGTAAAAAATCCAGGATTAATTAAACAAGCATCACTAGAGTTTGGAACTAAAAGCGTAGTATTATCAATAGATGCTAAAAAAAATTGTGAGGGATCTTGGAATGTATATATAAAAGGTGGTAGAGAAAAAACAGATATAAATGTAATAGAATGGGCAAAAAAGGGTGCAAATCTAGGTGCAGGAGAAATAGTTATAAGTAGTATAGATGAAGATGGAATGAAATGTGGATATGATATAGAGCTTTTATCTAAGATTACAGAAGTTGTAAATATACCAGTTATAGCATCCAGGGGTGCAGGAAGTATGGATGATTTTTGTAAGGTTATAAAAGAAGCTAATGTAGATGGTGTGCTTGCTGCATCAGTATTTCACTTTGGAGAAATAAATATAAGAGAGTTAAAGGACTATATGGTATGTAATGGTATTTCAATTAGTTGATTAAAAAACAAATGGAAAAAAACATACTAGTATGAAACATTTTACTAGTATGTTTTTTTATATTTAATAAATGTAAAAAAATTAAAGAATATACAATATTTAAAAATAACAAAAATTCAATATCGTTTATAAAAGATAAAATTTTACTAATAATATATATAAATAAAAAATCAATTAAAGTTTTTGTTTATCAAAATGCCTAAGTTTAGACAATATAGGTATTTAAGGAAGGGGAGGCGATGCGATGAGCAAAAACAAAAAATACAAATACAGTTTTTTTGTTATACTTTGTATATCACTTTTTGGAGCCGGATTAATGGTTGGATTTAGTTATGCCAATAATAATCCGCTAATAAGAGATGATAAACTATATAATACAACAATAACTAATATAATTTACAAATCTACAAATGAAATCAATAAAGGACCATCAAAGAGTGTTGGTAAAGTAGCATATATAACAATAGACGATGGACCTTCTAAATATACAAATGAAATCCTAAATGTATTAAATAAGTATAATGCTAGAGCTACCTTTTTCATGATAGATTCTAATATGAAATCATATCCAAATGAAGTTAAAGCTATTATTGAAAATGGAAATACACCAGGATTTCATAGTGTATCTCATGATATTCATAAGTTATATAAAACTAGTAAGTCAGCAAAAGAAGAGTTTGATATAAATAAACAAACTTTACTAGATTTAGTTGGAGTTGAGTCTAATATAGTTAGGCTACCATATGGTAGTAAACCATATACACCATATGAATGTTATGAAAGTTTAGTAGAAGCTGGATATAAGATGTGGGATTGGGATATCGATACAGAAGATTGGAAGGTTAATTCTGAAAAAGTTTTAGAAAATGTAAAAACATATTCTAGGGGAAAAGATAATATAGTGATACTTATGCATGAAAGAAAGCAAACTGCAAACTCATTAGATTCAATATTAAGTTATTTAAGTAATGAAGGTTATATATTTGTACCAATAGAAGAAGATGAAACGCCACAAAACTATTGGTTAAGAAATTTAAAATAAAAGACTAAAAATGGAGCGCATAACTATGAATAAAGTATTATATATTGGATTAATAAGTTTAGCATGTTTGCAAATTAGTGGTTGTAGCAATAATATAGCTACTGTAAATGGAGTGAAAATAAGTAAAGATGAATATGAAAAAACAAAAAACATTATAGAAGCAACAAGTAACTATATAAATTATAATTACAATTATAATGAAGATAATGATCTAAAAAATGTAATAGTAGATTTTATGGTAGATAATGAAGTTGTATATCAACAAGCAAAGTTAAATGGATTTGAACCCACAAAACAAGAAGTAGAAATAAAATATAAGGAATTAGAAAAAGCAATTGCATCTAATCCATCGTATAAAAAGGCAATTGAAAGTACTAATATAGATGAAGAATATTTGTATAATATAGTAAAAAAAGATATAGCAATAGAAAAATATAAACAAAAATACAAAAGCAATTTAGAAATAAGAGATGATGAAATTAAAGACTATTATTTTAAGCATAAAAATAAATTTTTTATAGAAGAAGTTAATGCATCTCAAATTTTAATTTCTACTTTAGATGAAAATAATATTGAAGTAAGTAGTGACAAAAAAGTTAGATTAAAAGAAAAAGCAGAAAATATCTCTCAAATGATTAAAGAAAAACAAAGCTTTGAAGAATTAGCAAAAAAATATTCTGATGATAGACTAACTGGTAAAAATGGTGGAAATCTTGGATACTTTACTAAAGATGATAAAAATATTGAATTTACAAGTGTAGTATTTAGTTTAGATAAAAGTGAAGTATCAGAAGTATTTGAAACTTCATATGGATATCACATAGTTAAAATAAATGATATAAGAAATACTATGAAAAAATATGATGACTGTAAGGATGAAATAAGGGAAATTATATTAAATGAAAAATATATGAATCATATAGAAGAATTAAATAAAAAGTCAAAAATAAAATCATAAATATTGTAAAAAGGAATGAGTTAAATAAAATTTATATCATTCCTTTTTTCTATAAATAAAATGATATAATTATAAGAGGAGCTATAAAGAATTATTAGGAGGAAATATGAAAGATAGAACAGATTTAACTAGTGGCAGTATAAGTGATAAACTAATTAAACTAGCATTACCCATTATGGGAACATCTTTTATACAAATGGCATATAATCTAACAGATATGATGTGGGTTGGTAAAATTGGAAGTAAAGCAGTAGCAGCAGTTGGAACTGCAGGATTTTATCCTTGGTTAGCTATGGCTTTTATAATTATATCTAGAGTTGGTGGAGAAGTAAAGGTTTCCCAAAGTATAGGAGAAAATAACTTTAAAAATACAATATCGTATATAAAATCTGCAATAGAAATAAATATTATATTAGCAATTTTATATTCATTAACAATAATTATGTTTAATAAATTTTTTGTAGATATTTTTCAATTAGGAGATAATCAAGTTATATTAATGTCTAGAGAATATCTAATAATAGTAGCATGTGGATTTGTATTTTATTTTATTAACCCAGTATTTACTGCAATTTTCAATGGACTTGGAAATAGTAAAACACCATTTAGAATAAATACTATAGGATTAATAGCAAATATAATATTAGATCCAATATTAATATTTGGACTGTTAGGTTTTCCAAGTCTTGGGGTAATAGGAGCAGCTATAGCAACAGTAGCATCTCAAGTTATAGTTACTATAACATTTTTATTGAAAATAATAATAAGTAAAAATGAGTATTTTAGAATTAAGTTATTCAGAAGAATAGAATTAAATTACTACAAAGAACTATTTAAGCTTGGATTACCAGTAGCAATACAAAATGGTATGTTTACATTATTCTCAATGGCAATTGGAATTATAGTTGCATCATTTGGTCCTGTAGCCATAGCGGTTCAGAAAGTAGGATCTCAAATTGAATCTATCTCTTGGATGAGTACGGATGGGTTAGCAGTTGCCTTATCTAGCTTTGTAGGGCAAAACTATGGAGCTAAAAATTACGATAGAGTTACTAAAGGATGTAAAATAGGTATAATTACTTCAATAATATTGGGTATTATAACTACACTGGTATTAGTATTTTTAGGAGAAAAAATATTTTCTTTATTTATAAATGAAAGTGATGCTATATCAAAAGGAGGAATGTATTTAAAAATTTTAGGATACTCTCAGTTATTTATGTGTTTAGAAATAATAATAAGTGGAGCGCTGAAGGGTATAGGAAGAACTTACATACCATCTATAATAATTACAATTTTTACAGGAGCTAGAATCCCAATGGCATATTTTTTATCTAAGCCTGAAATTTTAGGGATTGATGGAATATGGTGGAGTATAAGTTTAAGTAGTATATTTAAGGGGATTTTATTATTAAGTATATTTGAATTTTTACTAAAAAGTAATAAACTTTATTCAAAAATAAATAATAATTTTAGTTTTAGAGAAGAAGTTGCATCATCTTCAGACAAAAAATAAATACTATTTTGATAGTTGAGGGGATAGTTTATGAAAAATATAAAAATATGCATAGGAAGTTCGTGTCATTTAAAGGGTTCAGATGAGGTTATAAAAAAGTTTCAAGAATTAATAAATGAATTTAAATTAGAAGATAATATAGAGTTATATGGTTCATTTTGTTTAGATAGATGCACTAATGGTGTATCTGTTATGAGATGGGATGGAGAAATTTTATCTGTTTCAAGAGATAATGTAAGGGAAATTTTTGAAAAAGAGATAATACCATATATATAAAAGAAGGGGGATAACATGTGGTATACAAATTTTAATAAAAATCACTGTAGAAGCTGTTACGCATGTGTAAGAGTATGTCCTGTAAATGCAATTAAAGTAAAAAATGGGCAAGCGCAAATTATGGAAGAGAGATGTATAGTGTGTGGCGAATGTTCTAAAGTATGTCCACAAAAAAATAAACTTATAAAATCAGAATTATCTAAAGTAAAGCAATATATAAAAAGCGATAGTAAGGTAGTAGCTTCAGTAGCTCCAAGTTTTTCATCAATATTTGGAAATGATAGTAAAAAGATACCTAAATTATTAAGAAGACTAGGTTTTGACTATATAGAAGAAACTGTTGTATCAATTGATCCAATTATAGAAAAATATAAAATATATGCCAATAAAGATGATAAAAATAACTATATAACTAGCTTTTGTCCAGCAATGAATAATCTTATTCAAAAGCACTATCCACTTATTAAAGAAAATTTAATACCTGTAATTTCACCATTTATATATCATGGAAGAATACTGAAAAAGAAATATGGTGAAGATGCTAAAGTGGTTTTTATAGGTCCATGTTTAGCAAAGAAAGCAGAAGCTTATTATGAAAATTCTGTTGATGCTGTAATTACATTTGGAGAGTTAAAAAAATGGATTAAATCAAGTAATGTAAAATTGGAAAGTTTAAGTGAAGAAGATTTTGATGAAACGTATAAAGAAAAATTACTAGTATCTATAGTTGGAGAAACTAGTAATTTTATAAAGGATAACTATACTAAAAAGGAAATAATAGCAGTAGATGGAATAGAAGATAGCATTAAAATTCTAGATGCAATCCAAGACAAAAGATTTACAAATACATTATTTGAGCTAAATGTATGTAGACATGGGTGTTTAGGGGGGTCAGGCATGCCTACAGATGGAGTTACATACTATGAAAGAAAAATAAATTTAATTAATTATGCAAAATCAATTAAAGAAAAAAATTATGATTATAGCAAACCATCAACAGAAATATTGGAATATAAAATAAATTTAGATAAAGAATTTGAAAATCTAAGCTGTCCACTTAAAGAGCCAAATGAAAGTGAAATAATGCAAATATTAAACTCTATGGGGAAGAATAAAAAAAGTGATGAATTAAATTGTGGTGTATGTGGTTATTCCACATGTAGAGAAAAAGCAGTTGCTGTTTATAACAAAATAGCAGAAGTTGATATGTGCCTACCATTTATGAGACAAAAGGCTGAAAATCTATCGGATGTAATTTTTGACTCAACTCCAAATCTAATAGGATTAATAGATGAAAACTTAGATATAATACAGTTCAACCCAGCTGCAGAAAAATTTTTCTCAATACAAAGAGGTTTTAGTAAAGGAATGCCAATTATAATGTATTTAGATGAAGATACATTTAAAAATGTAAAAGACAAAAAGACTAATATTATAAGAGAAAAAATTACTTTAGAAAATAACAGAACTCTTATTCAAACAATAATATGGTTAGAAGAAAATAATGTAATAATATGGATTGCAGATGATATAACAAAAGATGAAAATATCGAAAAAAAGCTTCAAAAAATGAAAGTAGATTCTATAAATATGGCTCAAGAAGTTATAAATAAGCAAATGATGGTAGCGCAGGAAATAGCAAGCTTACTAGGTGAAACTACAGCTGAAACAAAGGTAACTTTAACGAAACTAAAAAAGCTTATATTAGAAAAGGAAGGAATTAATTAATGAGGTTTTTTATAGACTTTGCATCAGGGAGCTTAAATAAATATAAAGAAGAGTTATGCGGAGATAGAGTAGAATTTTATAATGGTGATGATAAATTTATAGCTGTTATGTCAGATGGTTTAGGTAGTGGAGTAAAAGCCAATATTTTAGCAACCTTAACTGCTAAAATAGCTTTAACTATGTTAAAAGAAGGTTTAGATATAGAAGAGGTTGTAGATACTATTATAAATACTTTACCAATATGCAAAGTAAGACAAGTATCTTATTCCACATTTACTATTATTAGTGTAGATACAAATGGAATAGCATATATTGCAGAGTTTGATAATCCAAGTGTATTTTTTTTAAGAAATGGAGATACCAGACCTATAAATTGGAATGAAAAAATAATTGATAACCGTAAAATAAGAGAATGTAAATTTGAGTTAAAAGAAAATGATCTTTTAGTAGTAGTAAGTGATGGTGCTATTTATGCTGGTGTAGGTGAAATCTTAAATTTAGGATGGGGATGGAAAGATATAGCAGTTTATCTAAGAAGATTCACTAATAGTGGAATGAGTGCTAAGAAGGTAAATAACAATTTATTAGGGGCATGTAATCAATTATATATGGAAAAGCCAGGTGATGATACAACTGTAATGACTATAAAAGCAGTTTCTTCAAATAAAGCTGTATTATTTTCAGGTCCTCCAATAGATAAAAATAAAGATAGAGAAATAGTACAAGAAATTATGGCTACCCACGGAAAAAGAATAGTATGTGGAGGAACTGCAGGTAATATAGTTGCTAGAGAGTTAGGTGTTCAAGTAAAAACAAGTTTTAGATTTATAGACAAAGATGTACCACCAATTGGCTACATAGATAGAATTGATTTAGTTACAGAGGGCGTTCTTACATTAAGAAAAGCTATAGAAAAATTAAATAAAATAAAATCATCCAACGAGTTAAGTTTTATTTATAAAGAAGATGGGGCATCACAGTTAGCTAGAATACTATATGAAGATTGTACTCATATTAAAATGATTATAGGAAGAGCAATAAATCCAGCACATCAAAACCCCGATTTTCCAAATGAATTAAGCATTAAATTATACCTATTAAATGAACTTAAAAATATTTTAATAGAATTGGGAAAAATAGTAGAGGTTGAATACTATTGACATGTACTAGTATTGTACTGATTTTGCCATAAAAATGACACAATTAATATATATAATGTAATTAGAAACAGAATCAAACCCTTAACCTAATTTTAAATGAAATAAATAAATAACCCTTAACTTATTTAAAAAGCCTTAGAATTCCTCCAAAATTCTAAGGCTAATTTTTTTATAATTTTAAATTATTATTGAAATTATAATTAAAGAATCCTACAATTACATCTAAGTTGAATACAACACAACCTATATGTAAATAATTAAGTAACATATAAAAAGGAGGTAAACTCATGGGTAAATTTCCAAATAGAGAAGAATCATTAAAATTACTTAATGAATATAACAAAGAAGATCATTTAATAAAGCATGCCCTTAGTGTAGAAGGAGTTATGAAGTACTTTGCAAGACTATATGGTGAAGATGAAGAAAAATGGGGTGTAGTTGGACTACTTCATGACTTAGATTATGAGATGTATCCTAATGAACATTGTAAAAAAGTTGTAGATATAATGGAAGATAAAGGATTAGATCAAGAATTAATTAGGGCAGTAGTTAGTCATGGATATGGATTAGTATGTGATGTAAAGCCTAAAAGCAATATGGAAAAAGTATTATATACTATAGATGAACTAACAGGACTTATAAGTGCGACAGCTATAATGAGACCATCTAAAAGTATTATGGATTTAGAGTTAAAATCGGTTAAAAAGAAATTTAAATCTAAGGGATTTGCTGAAGGTGTAAATAGAGAAGTTATAAAAAATGGAGCAGAAATGCTTGGTATGAGCTTAGATGATGTAATAAATAATTCCATACTTGGAATGCGTGAAGTAGCAGAGGATATTGGATTAAAAGGTGAATTATAGAAAATTAAGGGAATACTTTAAAGTAATCCCTTAATTTTTTTGTTAAATTTTTTATAAACTTCGATCATATAAGGTTCAGTTGAATACTTATCAACTTCATTTATTGGAATCCACATAACACCTTTAGTTTCATCTTCATTGATTATAAGTTCTTCATCTTCATCAGCTTCTAGTAAATACGCAACTGATAAATGTAAATGGGATGATATGTAATTACCCTTTTTCACATGACCATCTACAGTAAGTACATCTAATGATAAAATATCTTCAATAATAGGAATTACATTTTTTAGGCCAGTTTCTTCTTTAGCTTCTTTAATCGCAACCTTAAGCAAGTCACTATCTCCATCAGCATGTCCACCAGTCCAAGACCAAGAGTTATAGATTTTATGAAATATTATAAGTGTTTTATCTCTATTTTTATTAACTATATATCCAGAACTAGTTATATGAGCTACCGTATTTTCTCTAGTTAAAATATCAGAAAAATTATTTAAACAACTTAAAATAAGTTCTTTATCACGTGATTCTTGTTCATTATAAGGTTTATAATTTTGAATACTTTTTATATAATCCATATTCTACTCCTTTTAAAATAAGTTGATATATTTATATTACCATAGATTATAAAGATATGTATAATTAAGTATAGAATAAATATTAGTATAAAAATAATACTATAAATAGTTATATAATTATTAAAGTTTAAGGAGAAATACTATGTTTTCAAACTTTTTAGTAAAAAAACTTATATCTAATAGCGAAGATATAGAAAATGAGGTTGTAAGAAATAAGTACGTATATTTTGCAGGTCTTATTGGGGTAATTTCTAATTTGATATTAACCATTATAAAATTAGGGGTAGGATTTATAACCAATAGTGTATCGATTACTGCAGATGGATTTAACAATTTATCAGATATGGCATCTTCAATAATAACTATAATTGGAGTGAAATTAGCAAATAGACCACCTGATAAAGAGCATCCATTTGGTCATGGAAGAATGGAGTATTTATCAGCTCTTGTGGTTGCATTTATGGTAATGATTGTAGGATTTCAATTTGTAAAGTCATCAATAGAAAGGATAATAAATCCAGTAGAAATAACATTTGAATTTATACCATTTATATTACTTTTATTATCTGTTTTAATTAAAATATGGTTAAGTATATTTAATAAAACTATAGGTAATAAAATAAACTCAAATGCATTAAAAGCAACTTCACTTGATGCACTTGGAGATGTATTTACATCAAGCTGTGTATTAATATCTTTTGTAGCAGCTAGATTTACATCTATACCAATAGATGGTTATGTAGGATTAATAGTATCAGCTGCCATTCTTTATGCTGGTTTCTCTTTAGTAAAAGATACAGTTAGTCCTCTTCTTGGAGAAGCCCCAGATGAAAATATGGTCAAATCTATTACTGAAGGGGTATTATCCTATGAAAATATAATTGGAGTACATGATTTAATAATACATAATTATGGAGTTGGAAAATGTATGGCATCTATTCATGCAGAAATTCCATCAAATTTAGATATAGTTACAATTCACAATATTATTGATAGAGCAGAGCGTGAGATTTCAGAGAAGTTAAATATATACTTAGTAATTCATATGGATCCGATGTGTATACATTGTGATAAGGTTAAAAAAGAGAAAGATATGGTTGAAAAAATAATTAGTAAATATGATTATATAAAATCTATGCATGATTTTAGAATTACTGAGGGTGAAGAAGAAATAAACTTAATTTTTGATATAGTAGTTGATGCAAGTTATTTAAAGGATAAAGAAAATGAAGATAAAATAAAAAATAATATAACCGAAGAAATAATAAATTTAAATCCGAAATATAACTGTATAATCACTATAGACAAAGAATTTTAAACTAAAATGATTATATATTGAAAATATTACAAAGATTACAATTTGAAAATAAAGGTACCATTTTATGGATTTATCATGTATAATGTAAAAATATTTAAAAATTCATCAAAGGAAAGGTGTTGAAATGATATGAATATATGTATAATTGGAGCGGGAAACATAGGAACGTACCTTGCAGCTTATATATCAATGAAGGAAGATTGTAAGGTATGGATACATACTTCAAAACCACACTTATTTAAGGATGAACTAATTCTAATTGAGGAAGAAAAGAACTTAAGTCACAATGTAAAGTTACACTGCGTTACTTCAAGTTTAGAAGAAGCAGTTAAAGATGCGGATTATATTTTAATAACGCATCCATCATTCTTAATTGAAAAAACAATTAATGAAATAAGTAATTTTGTAAAACCAAATGCTGTTGTAGGGATTATACCGGGATTTGGAGGAAAAGAGTATTTTGCTAAAAAATTAATAGAAAAAGGTGCTATATTCTTTGGAACGCAAAGAGTACCATCAATAATAAGATTAGAAAAATATGGAGAATGTGTTGTACTTAAAGAAAAAAATCCATTTATGAAAATCGGAGCAATACCAAGTAAATATACAGAAAAAATATGTGAAGATATGACCAAGTTAATAGACATTACATGTAAGCCAGTAAGCAATTATTTAGCTATAACATTATCTCCATCAAATCCAATAATGCATCCATCAAGATTGTATGAATTATTTAAAGATTATAAACATGGAGAAACTGTATACAAAAGAAGTCCTCTATTCTATGAAGAATGGGGAGATGAAGCATCTAAAACATTATTAGAATTAGATGAAGAGCTATATACTATATTTGAATCATTAAATGAAAATAATAACTTTAATTCAAAATGTATTGAGCAAATAAAAACTAGATTTGAAACAGAAGACCCAAGCGTTTTAAGCCATAAAATAAATACAGCACCAGGTTTTCAAGGCATAGGTTCACCAATAGTTAAGTGTATAGATGGATTTATTCCAGATTTAAGTTCTCGATACTTTATAGAAGATGTTGAGTTTGGATTATGTATTATAAAGGCATTTGCAGAGCTTTGTGAGTTAGATACTCCTAAGTTAGATGAGATTATAAGATGGTCAGAATACTTATTAAATAAAGAGTATTTAGTAGGAACTCAATTAAAAGGTAAAGATTCTAAGGAATTATTAATTCCTCAAAACAAAGGTATTAAAACGAAAAAAGAATTAATAGAGTTTTATACAAGTTTATAAATTCAAATAATAAAAGGGATGTCTTATATATATAAGATATCCCTTTTATTATTTGAATGAATTAATTTTTTTATGGGAATTTTATATTTAAGTATATTAGTTTAAATACAAAAAGGAGAGCTTAAATGAAAGAAGATAAAATAATAGAAGATCCTAGATTCAAACAATGTAATAGAGAAGCAATAATGGGTTTATTACTTGGATTATTAAATTTAATATGGTGGTTTGCATGGGGATATGGATTAGGGTCTAAGCCTGTAAGTGAATATACATATATATTAGGATTTCCAACCTGGTTTTTTATGAGTTGTATAATAGGAGGAATATTATTTTCAATATTGACTGTAGTTATGATAAATAAATTATTTAAAAATATGTCATTAGAAGGGCTTACAAAAGAAGAATTTGAAAAATATAAAAAGGAGTTTGATTAATGAATTATATTAATTATGGAGTTTTAATTCCAATATTAATTTACTTTTTAGTAGTTTTTGCTGTAGGATTTTACTCCATGAGATATGTAAATGCAGCTAGAAATTCACAAAGTGAAAATGGATTTATGGATGAATATATGACTGGTAATAGAGGGCTTGGTGGATTTGTTTTAGCAATGACCTTAGTTACTACTTATCTTAGTGCAGGGAGCTTTATAGGAGGACCTGGAACAGCTTATACACAAGGATTAGGATGGGTGTTTTTAGCCATGGCTCAAATGCCGACTGGATATTTTACACTAGCAGTTTTAGGTAAGAAGTTTGCTATAATAGCAAGAAGAATAAATGCAGTAACAATTACAGATTTTTTAAGAGCTAGGTATAAATCAGATATAGTCGTGGTAATTACATCATTATCAATAGTAACATTTTTTGTAGCAGCTATGGCAGCACAATGGGTAGGTGCTTCAAGACTATTACAAGGAGCAGTTGGACTTGATTACAATGTAGCCTTAGCAGCTTTTGGAATAACAGTAATAGTACATACTGTAATAGGTGGATTTAGAGCAGTTACTATTTCAGATACTGTTCAAGGAATAATAATGACAATTGCAACAATAACTATATTTGTAGGGACAGTAATTGCTGGTGGTGGAATTGAAAATATAATTTCTAATATGGAACTAATAAATGAAGGTATGATAACTCCATTTGGTATAAGTGAGGGGCATATGACAATACTTTGGGTTACATCATTTTGGATCTTAGTTGGATTTGCAGTTGTTGGAATACCATCGGTATCTCAAAGAGCTATGAGTTATAAAGATACTAAAAGTTTACATCAAGGTATAAAATATGGAACTATAGTTTCTATGATATTACTTTTAGGAATGCATTTAGTGGGAGCTTTTGGAGTTACTTTAATAAGTGGAATAGAATCAGGTGACCTGGTAATTCCGACTCTTACAACAAAGCTGTTCCCATCAATAATTGCAGGTATACTTCTAGCAGGACCGCTTGCTTCTATAATGTCAACGGTTGACTCACAATTACTAGTTGCATCTGGAACGATAGTAAATGACCTATATATAAATTACATTAATCCAAAATTAAAAAATAATTCTAAAAAAACTGGTATGATTAGTATAATTGCTACAGCTATTATTGGAGTAGCTATATACTTAGTTGCTTTTAATCCACCAGATTTAATTGTTTGGCTTAATTTATACGCTAATGCAGGAATAATATCTACTTTCTTATGGCCTATTATATTAGGTTTATACTGGAAGGGAGCAAATTCTTATGGTGCTATTGCATCTATTGTTTCTGGAATATGTACATATGTATTATTTAGCAAAATTTGGCCAAGACCCTTTGGTTTACATACGATTGTACTTCCACTATTTATATCATTAATGCTATTTGTGTTAGTATCAAGTATAACTAAAAAAACAGATAAAGAAATTATTGAAACTTTTTGGGGAGTATATTATAAAAAATAATATAAATTTAAGAATATTAAAAAGTTAAAGTAAAATAATTTAGGTTATTACTATTTATATTATTTTAATAAATTAATATATTTAATTATACTAAATAGAAAATAAAAGATATACTTTTAGTAGGGCACAATAAGGAGGGAAAGTTATGGGATATAAACAAGACTGGTTACTTAATCAAATAGAAGATTTAGTTAGATTTGTAGCTAAAATAATATTTAACAAAGATACAATTACTTATGAAATAGAAAATGATAGTAATTTAACAGAGTGTGATCTTTTATATAAAAAAATAAAGTCATTATTACAAGAAGATAAAATATGTGAAAGCGAAGATTTAATTTTCAAAAATCTAGATAAAGATAATAATGATTACTTAAAATTAGCAATTGATTTCTATAGTACTATTAATAAATATGATGATAAAAAATTAGAAGTATATAATTTTTCAAGAGAAGAAATAATAGATGGATTGAAAGATGTTTTAAATATTTATAATATACCAACCATAGTAATATAATAAAGTATGTTATAAAGTCGCTAAAGCGTATAGAAGGGGGAAATATTATGAAGTACTATATTGTAGATGCTTTTACAGAAAAAACTTTTGGTGGGAATCCAGCAGGTGTATGTATACTAGATAACTCAATTGAACATAGTATAATGCAAAAAATTGCATCTGAAAATAATTTATCAGAAACAGCTTTTGTCACAAAAAATAAAAACTGTGAAGATTGTTATGATTTAAAATGGTTCACACCAAAAGCTGAGATAGATTTATGTGGACATGCAACGCTTGCATCAGCATTTGTAATATTTAACTATATAGATAAAAATATTGATAAAATAAAATTTTCAACATTAAGTGGGGTATTAGAAGTTACTAAGGACAAAGAATCTTATACAATGAATTTTCCAAATAGGATGCCTAAAAAAGTAAATATAAGTAATGACATAATAGAAGCAATTGGAAAGGCACCATTAGAAGCATACTTATCAAGGGATTTAATTCTTATTTACAATAAAGAAGATGATATTAAATCATTAAATCCCGATTTTTCAAAATTAGAGTTATTAACAGATGGTATAGGTATAGTTGTTACATCAATTGGAAAAAATGAAGATTTTATATCACGTTGCTTTTTTCCAAAATTAGAAGTGAATGAAGATCTTGTAACTGGTTCATCTCACAGTAGTTTGATACCTCTTTGGTCTGCAAAATTAAAAAAGAATAAGATGATTACAAAACAATTATCAGATAGAGAAGGTATTTTAGTTTGTGAAATAGACGGAGATAGAGTCAAAATAAGTGGAAAAGCAAGATTATACTTAAAGGGTGAAATTTATATATAAATAATATAAAAAAGAGCAAATTTAAAGTTAAATTTGCTCTTTTTTGTATACATGAAAAATATGTGACATATATCACAGAAATAAATATGAATATATTATAATATTATATTGTATAAAAATTAACAATAAACGACATGAATATTTGTTAAAAAAATAACTTGAAAAGTAATGAGGGGGATATTCTATGGAGAATGTTACATTAAAAGAAATAAATGGAATTATGGAGAAAACTTCATTTATTGAGAAAGTTAGGAATATGCCAATTGCGGTTATGCCAACATTTGTAGGAGCATTAACTCTTTCAAATATATATTTACCGCTTGGATATAATGGAATAAGGCATATAACTGCATTGGCAGCAACAATAACTTTAATAGCATATATAATAAAAATAATATGTTGTTTTGACACAGTAAAAAAAGAATACTCTAATACAGTTCCAGCAAGTTTATATGCAGGAATAACAATGGTTATTATGATTTTAGGAAGTTATGTTTTTACTTTTAACTCAATATTAGGAAAATGTTTGTGGTTTGTAGGTCTTATAATTCATGCTATACATATAGTTATATTTACTTATAGGAATGTTATAAAAGGATTTAATATGAATACTTTTTTACCGAGCTGGTTTGTCACTTACAATGGAATAATGGTATCAACAGTAGTTGGTGGAGTCATGAATGAGCCGGAAATATGCAAAATAGTAGTGTATTATGGAATAACTGTTTTATGTATAATAATGCCATTTATGATTTATAGATTAGTAAAATATGATGTAAAAGATCCGATGTATCATACTCAAGCGATAATATTAGCACCATCAAGTCTTTGCTTGGTAAGTTATTTTAACTTTATACAAAATCCAAACTCAGCAATAGTTTATGGATTATACATTGTAGTTTTATTATCATTAGTATTTGTTTTATACAAAATGCCAAAATTCTTTAGTTTTAAGTTTAATCCTGGATTTGCAGGACTTACTTTCCCAATGGCTATAGGAATTGTAGCATCCGTAAAAATGAGTGGTTTTTTAGAAGCTAATGGATATACTACTTTATCAATAATTGTAAAAGAATTATCAGGTGTTCAAATTTATATAACAACGGCAATAATATCATTTGTTTTATTTAATTTTATGAAAATGTTAGTGAATAGTTATAAAAAATAAGTAAACTAAAAATAATTGTTAAAACTTAACCGAATAGGAGAATAAATATATGAAGAAAATTCAATCTACTTGTAACTTATGTGCATTAGCTTGTAACATAGATTTTTATGTTGAAGGTGAAAAAATAATAAAAGTAAGTCCAACAAAGCATTATCCTGTTAATAAAGGTTTTTGCTGTATAAAAGGATTAAATTTAGATAAACAACAAACTAAAGTTAAAAAAAGCATATATCCTCTTTTAAAAGATGAAAATGGAAATATAAAAGAAATATCTTGGGAAGAAGGATTTAAAGTATTTGTAAAGAAAATGACTGATATTCAAGAAAAGTACGGGAAAGAAAGTGTAGCTTATATAAGCACAGGTCAGATGACAACAGAAGACATGGCTATACTTGGCCATGTAGGTAGAAATTATATGAAGATAAATGGTGATGGAAATACGAGATTATGTATGGCAACATCAGTTGTAGCTCACAAGCAAACCTTTGGATTTGATGCACCTCCATATACTTTAAAAGATGCTGAGCTTTCAGATACATTAATATTTATAGGAGCAAATCCAGTAATAGCTCATCCAGTATTCTGGGGGCGTATAATGGAACATAATAAAGACGCAAATATAATAGTCATAGATCCAAGAAAGTCGGAAACTGCTATGATGGCTAATGAATGGATAGATATAAATCCTAAAGGGGATTTAAGTCTTTTATATACCGTTGCCAATGTATTAATAGAAAATGAATGGATAAATAAAAATTATATAGAAGATAACACTGAAGGCTTCGAAGAATTTAAGGAACATGTAAGTAAATTTACTTTAGATACTGTTTATGAAAAAACTGGTATATCTAAAGAGAGAGTATATAATTTAGCTAAAACAATATATGAAGGAAAAAGAGTTTCGTTATGGTGGACTATGGGAGTTAACCAAAGCTATGAGGGGGTAAGAACAGCTCAAGCAATAATAAACATAGCTTTAATGACCGGAAATATGGGCAAACCAGGCACAGGAGCAAATTCATTAACAGGACAATGTAATGCCATGGGATCAAGAGCATTTAGCAATACTTCAGGATTATATGGCGGAGGAGATTTTGATAATCCAATCAGAAGAAAAGCAGTATCAGAGGCTTTAGAGGTAGATGAAAGTATACTTGCTACAAAACCAACTATTCCATACAATGCAATAATAGAAAAAGCTATAGCTGGAGAAATAAAAGGGTTATGGATACTATGTACTAATCCAAGACATTCTTGGGCAAATAATGACGAATTTAGAAAGGCGGCACAGAATCTTGAATTCCTAGTTGTTCAAGATATATATTCAGATACACATACAGCACAGTTGGCTGATTTATTTTTACCATCAGTGCCTGCAATTAAAAAAGAAGGAGTACTAATAAATACGGAACGAAGATTATCTAAAGTTAATCCAGTTTTACAAAAAGAAGAAGGCGAGCTAAGTGATTATGAAATAATATACAACATAGGTAAACATTTAGGAATGGGAAGCTTACTAGATAATTGGAAAACTCCAAGAGATGCCTTTGAATTATTAAAAAAATGTTCAAAGGGAATGCCTTGTGATATAACAGGTGTTACTTATGAATTACTAGAAGGTCCAAATAAAGAAGGCTCAAAAGGAGTTCAATGGCCATTTAAAGAAGGGGACATTATAAGTGAGGATGAAAGAAGACTCTATGAAGATTGTAAATATTATACACCTTCTAAAAAAGCTAAGTTCCACTTTGAAGATGTAAGAGAAAATCCTATGAAAACAAATGAAGAGTATCCATATATTTTTAACTCAGGAAGAGGAACAGTAGGACAATGGCATACAAATGTAAGAACTAGAGAGATTGATGAAAGTGTAAAAATATACTCTGAAAAATCTTATATGTTTATGAATCCAGAATTAGCTAAAGAGTTAAATATAAGCGAAAATGAAAGAGTAAAGGTGAAGTCAATGAATGGAGTTTGTAGTGAATTTGATGTAAAAATAAGTGATACAGTAAAAAAAGATCACTTATATGCACCAATACACTATATAGAAACAAATGCACTTACACCATCTATTTACGATCCATATTCAAAAGAACCATCATTTAAAACAGTACCAGTAAAAATAATGAAAAAGTAAGAGGTAGTAAATATGAAGAGAATAAAAATTGATAGATCTAAATGTGTTGGATGTTTAACTTGTACTACAGCCTGTATCGTATCGCATAATTCTGAAGAAAGTAGAAGTAGAATAACAATAGATTCTAATGGGATATATGCTCCAATTTTCTGTAGACACTGTGATAAACCAGAATGTGTATATACTTGTATGACAGGTGCTATGAGTAAAGATAATGAAGCTGGTCTTGTAAAATATGATAAAGATAAATGTGCTAGTTGCTATATGTGTATAATGGCCTGTCCATATGGTGTATTAAAAGCAGAGAGTACGCTTCACAAAGAGATCATGAAATGTGATGGATGTAAAAGTACAGAAAAAGGTACACCTCAGTGTGTAGAGAAATGCCTTATGAGAGCTATTACATTAGAGGAGGTATAATATTATGAGATTTATAGTTATAGGTGCTTCAGCATCAGGAATTAGTGCAGCAAAAACATTAAGAGAGTTTGATAAAAACTGTGAAATAACATTAATATCAAAGGATGAGTATGTTTATTCAAGATGTATACTACATCATTATATATCTGAACATAGAGATATAGAACAACTTAATTTTACAGATGAAAAATTCTTTGAAAATTATAATATAAACTGGATAAAAGGTGTAGAAGTAAAGAAAGTTATTGATACTGAAAATAAAGTAGTTTTATCTAATAATAAAGTAATTGATTATGATAATTTAATAATAGCTAGTGGAGCATCATCTTTTATACCACCAATAGAAAATTTAAGAGAAGCTAATAATGTTGTAGGACTTAGAAACTTAGATGATGCTATACTTATAAAAGAAAAGGCAAGTAAGGTACAAAGTGTAGTAGTTTTAGGAGCTGGTCTTGTAGGTATAGATGCATTGAGTGGACTACTTCATTATAATATTGAATTAACATTAGTTGAAATGGGTAATAAGATACTTCCCCTTCAATTAGATAACTATACATCAAAAGTATATGAAGATAAATTTAAGGCAAACAATGTACGTATAAAATTAGGAGTAAAAGCTGAAAAGTTACTTATTGATAAAAATAACAATCCAAAAGCATTACTTTTAAATACTGGTGAAAAAATACCATGCGAATTAGTAGTAGTAGCTACAGGGGTAAGATCTAATTTAACTTTTTTAGAAAATAGCAATGTAGAGTGTGATAGATTTGGATTAATAATAGATACTTTTGGTAAAACCTCTGTAGATAATATATATGGTGCAGGAGATGTTACTGGAAGAAATCCAATATGGCCAACAGCAGTAAAAGAAGGCATAATAGCAGCTAAGAATGCTTTAGGTATAAGTGCGGAGATGACTGACTTTTTTGGAAGTAAAAATACAATGAATTTTTTAGGAATACCGACATTATCATTAGGTATGGTAGAAGTAGAAGATAAAAGTTATAATATAGAGATACAACAATGTGATGGTAATTATAAAAAGATAATTCACAAGAATGGAAAAATATATGGAGCTATAATTCAAGGTGATTTATCTTACGCTGGAGTTTTAACTCAGCTGATAAAAGAAAATATAGATATATCAAGAGTTAAGAAAAATATATTTGATATAGATTATGCAGATTTCTTTAACCTAGAAAAAAACTTAGAATTTAGTTACAATTAATATTTTTATAGTTATACGGGTATGATTTTAGGAGGTAAGAAGTGGCAAAAGTAATTAATATAGTAGGCAGCTGCTCTAATGTTGGAAAAACCTTTGTAATGGAAGGCATTATAAAAGAACTTAAAGCTAGAAATTATAAAATAGCCACAATAAAACATGATGTACATGGATTTGATATAGATCATGAAGGAAAAGATACATATAAACATAGACAAGCGGGAGCAGATACTGTTATAATATCTTCAAAAAATAGATATGCAAAAATAAAAGAATTAAAAGAAGAAATGAATTTAAATGAAATTATAAAAGATATACATAGTGAAAATGATATTATATTAGTTGAAGGTTATAAGAGGAGTTCACTTAGAAAAATAGAAATTTATAGAGATAAAATAAGTAAATCTATAATTTCACCGAAGGAAAAATTAGTAGCTATAGCTAGTGATATACCATTTAATTATGGGGATATAGCTGTAATAAACAAAAGCAACTTTAAAGAGCTAGCTGACTTAATAGAAAAAGAAGAAGATTATAAAATTGAAAATTAATTGATTATATTTTCTTGAGCATAGTAACCTAAAGATAATACTATGGACGCTATGCCTGAATTAATTTAATTCACAGGGTAATTTTTGAAAAGAAATTATCTCCACATTTTGGGAAGGAAAATAAGCATCAAATTATTATAAATGCTGTATTAATTTGAATGATAAGGCTTATTACTTGTACAAAAAAGTAATAAGTTTTTATTTTTTAGGGGGATTTTCACTTGAAGAAAGCGAATTTTTACATATAATTAAATATTTTGATATATAAATTAAAATTATGTGAAAAGAGGATAAAAATGAAATCATTTATAAGTTTAGAAGAAAGTTTAGAAATACTCAATTCTAATATTGAAAAGTGTGAAAAAGAAAAAGTATTCATACTTGATGGCATAGGTAACATAATTGCAGAAGATATTTACTCAAAAATCAATAATCCACCTTTTGATAAATCAGCTATGGATGGATATGCTATAAATATTAAAAATATTAATGAAAACTCTAGATATAAGGTAATAGGGGAAGTTTTTGCAGGAGATGTATTTAAAGGTGAAGTAAGAGAACATGAAGCTGTGAAAATTATGACTGGAGCACCAATACCTAAGGGATGCAATGGTGTAATAAAAAAGGAAGATGTATTAAGTGAAAATGAATATATAACACTCCTAAAAGATATAGAAAAAGATGCAAATATATGTTTTAAGGGAGAAGATATAAAGGAAAATCAAATTTTGATAAGATGTGGAAAGAAGTTAGAGTATTCAGATATAGGAATACTTTCAAGTTCTGGTATAAAAGAAATTACAGTTTATAAAAAACCTAAAATAGCTTTTTTGACCACAGGAAATGAAGTATTTGATATAGATAAAGAATTAGAAGAAGGAAAGATATATAATAGCAACAAGTATAGCATATTAGCAAGGATTTTAGAATTAGGTTTTAATTGTGAGTATATAGAGCACTCTGACGATAATGCTTATGATATAGGAAGTAGAATAAAAGAGTTATCTAACAAAGTAGATTTAATAATAACAACAGGGGGAGCTTCTGTAGGAGATAAAGATTTATTAAAAGAGGCTATTGATATGATAAATGGCGAAAAGTTATTTTGGAAAATAACGATAAAGCCAGGTTCAGCCGTATTAGCTAGTAAATTTAATCAAACACCTATAATAAGTTTATCTGGAAATCCAACAGCAGCTTTAACAACTTTTGAACTTTTAGTTAAACCCATATTAGAAAAGCTTAGTGGAAAAGATGAAATATCTATAAATAGAGAAAAAGCTGTACTTAGTGATTATTATAATAAATGTAGTAAACAAAGACGATTTTTAAGAGGTAAAGTATTTCATATAGATGAAAAGCAATATGTATCTATAACTCAAGTTAAAAGTGGAAATGGTATTTTATCATCTACTTTGGATTCAAATTGCTTAATTGAGATAGAAAAGGGAAATATAGGGTTAAAAAAAGGAGAAATAGCAACGATTATTAAGTTATAGGAGGAGTGTTATGTTATATAAATAACACTAAAGACGATGATAGACCAATTTGGAAGAAATATAGATTACTTAAGAATATCAGTTACAGATAATTGTAATTTAAGATGTATTTATTGCATAGATGAAAATAATATTTCTTTTTTAAAAGAAGATAAAAAGCTTACCCATGATGAAATATATAAAGTAGCTAAAGAATGTTCAAATCTAGGAATTAGAAAAATTAGGATAACAGGAGGAGAACCTTTAGTAAGAAAAGATATAAATGACTTATTATATAAATTAAATAGTATAGATGGAATAGATGAAATATATATAACAACTAATGGAGTATTATTAGGTGAAAAAATAGAAGAATTATATAAAAATGGACTTAAAGGTGTTAATATAAGTTTAGATTCATTAAAAGAAGATAGATTTGAAAAATTAACTAAATTTAATAAGTTAAATGATGTGTTAATATCAATAGATAAGGCTATAAGTCTTGGTATAAAGGTTAAAATAAATACAGTAATAGTTGATGAAATAAATAAAGATGAAATACTAGATTTTGTTAATTTAACAAAGTATATGGATATAGATATTAGATTTATTGAACTTATGCCAATAGGTGAAGGTAAAAAGCATAAAGGCATAAAAAATGATGAAATTATAGAAATAATAAAATCTAATTTTAAAAACATTCACGAAGAAAAAAGAGTAAAGAGTAGCGGGCCTGCTTTTTACTTAAAAATAAATAACTATAAAGGTAAAATAGGATTTATTAGTCCAATATCGAATTGTTTTTGTGATCAGTGCAATAGAATTAGATTAACATCAGAAGGTTTTTTAAAGAAATGTCTTCATTATAATTATGGAGTAGATTTAAGAAAGCATTTGAGATCTGATATTTCTGAAAATGAACTTAGAAAAATAATACAAAAGACTATATTTGATAAACCAGAAAAGCATTTATTTATGGATCTATGTGATGATAAAGAAAATAAGTATATGAATAGCATTGGAGGATAACATTATGGGTGAGATATTAGCAATTTGTATAAGTGAGAAAAAGGGTACATTAAAAAATGAAATTAATGAAGCTAATTTTATAGAGGATTTTGGAATTGAAAATGATGCTCATGCTGGTAAATGGCATAGACAAGTTAGCTTATTAGCGTTTGAAAAAATTGATGCATTTAGAAAAAAAGGTGCTAATGTAGATTTTGGTGCTTTTGGAGAAAATTTAGTTGTTGAAGGAATAGAGCTTGAAAAACTTCCTATAGGTCAAAAGATACAAATAGGAGAGGTGCTTTTAGAGGTTACTCAAATAGGTAAAAAGTGCCATGACAAATGTCAGATATATTATCAAGTAGGAGAATGTATAATGCCTAGAAATGGTATATTCACAAAGATATTATCTGGAGGAAGAGTTAAAGTTGGAGATAAGTGTGAATTAGTTTAGATAAAGTGAATAATACCCCATATTAAATAGAATAATAAAAGTATTAAGTTTTAAATAAAAGGAGAATTAATATGGGATTAGAAAAAGAAAAATATTTAAAAATTAGAAAAGCTCAAGCACAAGGTGTTAGAACAGTTGAAGAACTTAAAGAAATGTATAATTTAGAGATTAATGACAATGAAGAACTTAAAGAAATAGAATCATTATTAAGAAATGCCTGTGCATGTAAAAATGTAACCATAGATGAAGTTGTAAAAGCGGTTGAAAATGGTGCAGATACTGTTGAAAAAGTTGGTGAAGCTACTAAAGCAGGTACTGGATGCGGTAGATGTAAAGGAATAATATCTGACATTATAGAAAATAAAAGATAATTAATATAATAAAAATCCTTATGAAAATATATGTAATCATAAGGATTTTTATTATTTTTATTTACGAAAAATGATGAGTTTTAAATAATTATATGAAAATAAGGGATAATAATCATATAGATTTATAGAATTTTTGAAAATATATATATAGTTTTGAAAAGGAGAAACATATGAAGCAATACACTTTTAAAAATAGAGACGACGTTGTAGAATTTTTAGATAATCATAATTTTAAATACTATATTCCAAGATTAAGAGAATATATGAGTAACATTAAAGATGAACTTAAATATTATTATATAGAAGTATCAAACTCTGAAGAAGTAGAAAATTGTTATATTGTATCTATTTCAGGAGAAAGAGAATTTAAAGAAAACTTTTTTGATATTAATAAAGTTGATGAGTTTAAAGATACTGCTTACAACATAGAATATAGAGATAGTAAATATAAAGAAGGAATAGAGCATGACTACTTTTAAAATATGTAATGTAAAATGTTACTTTTACAATTCAATAAACTGTATTTTATTATACTTAAATTGAATGTAATTAAGATTAGTAGTACTTAAATATAAAAATAGAATCAGCATAATCAGGTACTGATTCTATTTTGTAATATGATAATTTTTATATAACTTACTTAAATATTACATGCAACAAATAAAGCAACTATGAGTATTATCTTTTTTATAGTTCTTATATTTAGACTCCAACCTACACAATAACATCTTTATATTTATCTTATGACTCATAATATAAGTATGTTTTATAACATATAATCTATTATAATTAATAATATAGTAGAAGCTGGTTTATATCACTTGCATTGGCTGTTGTAATTAATAAATAAAATTTAACATCCTATATTTTTTATATTAAGAGTGAAATATCAATTCATATACACATAAATACATTACTAAAAACACTTATGAATGATTTTTGTGAAAATGTATCTGTTTTATTAGGAAATCACTAATGAGTAGATATTACGTCAGTAATTTAGTTATACTTAGCATGAAACTAATATTGTGACTATATAAAATATATGTTATTTAATTCCCAGTAGAATGTATTCTATATTATAAATTAAATTTCAAAAATTACATAAAAAAGACAAATAACGACATAAAAAAATAGATTTATATGATAAAATTTATATAAAAGTAGGGGGGTATATATGTATATGATAGGCAAAAAACATACAAAAAATGAAAATACGTTACTAATTTATATTATTTTAAGTATGATACTATTATCAATTACTCTTATTGTAAATGTATTTTTTAAAGATAATATTGAAATTGATTATTTAAGTTCGACATTACAATTCATAAAGCTATTCAACGTTATAATTTCTATACTAGGTGTAGTTAGCTGTTTAGTATCATATAATAGAAGTAAATATAATGATATGTTTATTACATCATTAATGTATATAGGACTAGCAGTTGGAATATTATTTGGCCAGATAGATTATTTACCGTTTTATCATGATGAATTAAAACTGTCTACATATATAGTTGTTTCATCTTCTTTACTTAGAATTTTTTTACTTACACTTTCTGTATTACCAGAAAATAAATTGAAAAATAAAATAAATAATAATAAACTTATTTCAGTTTTAATTACTATATTTTTAACTATAATACTTGGAACATTTGAAAGAAAGATAACTACGATATATAGTTCACAATACAGTAATAATTTTTTGATAGTATATAATATTTTTTTAATAATCATTTATACTACCTGCTCAATAAAATTACTTACTAGAGCATTGAAGAAAAATGAGTATATGTTTGTAGTTTTAAGCTCAAGTATATTTATCCTTGCTATAAAAGCTGCTTATGCTATATACATATCAAATAAGTTAACATTTTATACTAAATTAATATCAGTATCGCTAACATATATATGTTTTTTTATTATTATCATAGGAGCATTAATTGAATTATTTATGTATATATCTAGAACTAATGCACTGAATGATAGATTAAGGATATTTCACAGTTTAGCAGAGAATAATAATCACAGTTTTACTCTAATATTCGATGAGGATACAAACTTATTCTATGTTAATGATAAAGTAAAAGAGTATTACGAATGTAATAATGATATTAATAAATTAGAATTAATTTTTAAAGAAAAAATTAACTCTATTGATAAGCAAAGAGATATTATAGAAGCATTAGAGCTAAATAACTCATGGAGAGGGATAATAAAGAGTAGAAAATATGATAAAACTATAGATTGTTGTGTTCAGCCAATTAACTTAGCAAAAAATAAAAAATATATAGCTGTTACATATATAGATATAACAGAAGCTGTTAAAAATGAGTTAGAAGTAGAAAAACTTAGACTGTATGATAAAGAAAAAAGTGAATTTATAGCTAATATTTCTCATGAACTAAAAACACCATTAAATTTATTTTATTCATCTATTCAATTATTAGATAAATTTATTGAAATAGATGAAATAGACTTTAAGCTTATTTACAAAAAATATAATAAAGTATTACATACAAATTGTGATCGAATGACAAGGTTAGTAAACAATATTATGGATTTATCTAAGATAGATATAGGTGTTTTAAAAGCTGATTTTAAAAATTATAATATAATATCTATTGTAGAAGATGTAACTTTATCTGTTGTAGAATATGCATCACTAAAGAATATAAATATACAATTTGATACAGATGAAGAAGAGCAAATAATAAAATGTGATGCTTATATGATAGAGAGAGTTATGCTTAACCTATTGTCAAATGCAATTAAATTTTCTAGTGAAAATGCAAATATTTTTGTAAATATACTAACAAATAAAAAATGGATTGAAATAAATGTAACAGATGAAGGAATAGGAATCTCTAAAGAAAATCAAAATATAATATTTAATAAATTTGTGCAAATAGATAAATCATTTACAAGAGCAAATGAAGGAAGTGGCATAGGTTTAAGTATAGTACAGTCTATAATAAATCTTCATGAAGGAATTATAAATGTAGAGAGTGAGCTAAATAAAGGTACAGTATTTAGAATAGTATTACCGAATAAATGCATAGAAAATAAAAGTTCAACTATATACAATGTTGATAATTATAAAGTAAAATTGGAATTATCAGATATATATGAGGTTAGTATATAGTAGATATTTAAAATAATAAAAAATATGAAGGATATATCACTTTTATAAGTGCTAAATTCTTCATATTTTTTATTCTAACATATACGAGAGTATTTACATTTATAATAAAGTAAATTATTATATGAGTAAAATCAATTTGATATAAGAGATTATAAAATGGAACTAATGAAAATAAAGGCATTATGTGATGAAACCCGAATTAGGATTATAAATATTTTAAGCGATGGTACGCTTTGCGTATGTGAAATAGAGTCAATATTAGAAATAAGTTAATTAAGTGTATCAAGATATTTAAATAAATTGATGAATGCAAACTTAGTAACTTATTATAAAATAAATGATGATATATTAAAGAATCATGAATTTATAAATTTTATACTAGAGGAAGAATTGAAACAAGATGAAAAGTTAAAAAAATGACTATAAAATACTTCAATGCTATAACAATGCTGGACTTAACTGTGAAAATATAGAAAAAGTATATAAAGAAGAGAAATAGATTGGACTTAAAAGAAGATTACAGTTTGGAGGAAATAATATGGTCTATAAATTTAAAGCAATAATACAAAATAGGCAAGATAAAGATGCTACTTATATAGAAATACCATTTGATGTAGAAAAAGAATTTGGATCAAAAAGAGTAAAGGTAAAAGCGACTTTCGATGGAATAAAATATAGAGGATCTATTGTAAAAATGGGTACCCCTTGTTACATTATAGGTATTACTAAAGATATAAGAAAGCAAATTAGTAAAGATGCAGGAGACAACGTATTTGTTGAAATAGAAAAAGATGAAGAAATTAGAGTAGTTGAATTACCAGATGATTTTAAATATGCTCTTATTGAAAATGAATTTGCTATGAAATTTTATGATAGTTTATCATATTCATCCAAAAGAAAATATGTACAATGGATAGATAGTGCTAAAAAAGTTGAAACAAGAGAGAAGAGAATAGTTGAAGCAGTTTCAAAATTAGAAAATAAAATTAAACTTTAAATAATATATAAAGTACTAAAGGTTTATTTATAACCTTTAGTACTTTATAATATTTCTTTTTATAAGTTCTTTTTTTACACTTGGATAAGAATCTAAGTTAGTATGTGGTAGAAAGCTTGCAGCTCTCATTTTTCCAACAAAGTCTGTAGCATTACTAAGTTGTAAATACTCTATATTATTTTTTATTTCATAAATATCATTTAATAAATATCTATTAGTAAGTAAATTATATGCACCTTTTAAAGATGTATTTCCTGGGCAAATTATTTTATTGGATTCTAAATCAGGATATATACCGATTGTTATAGCAGCGTTTAGATTTAAATGCGTTCCAAAAGCACCAGCTATATAAAATAAATCTAAATCATTTATATCTAGGCCTATCTCCTCTAATAAATAAGCTACCATTGTATTTGCAGCTGCTTTAGTTTTTAAAAACTGCTTTATATCATTTTGAGTAAAAGTTAGACTTATACCATTGAAACTCTCTTCCTGAGATACATATTCAACAGCATAATCATTTTCAAATTTAATTATTGATGGTGAATTATTAGGAAGTAAAGTTCCTGCAAAATCAATACATTTATTTAAAAATAGTTCTGAAATTAAATCAACTATTCCTGAACCACAAATTCCTTTAGGCTTTTCATTATTAATAGTCGTATATATAATTTTATTATTTATGATTTTTATACTATCAATAGCTCCAGTAGTAGCTCTCATACCATACTTACTAATTCCACCTTCTAGTGCAGGTCCAGCAGCACCTGCAGCTGCAACAAGAAAATCTTTATTTCCTATAACTAACTCACCATTTGTGCCTATATCTATAAAAGCTGATAATTTATCTTTTTTATGAATACCAGTATATAAGAGTCCGCTTATAATATCTCCACCTAGATAATTTGCTACAGATGGAAAACAGTAAACATATCCATTTATGGGCAAATCTAAATCTTTTCCATAAATAAATCCACAGTCATTGAGTACAGGTGTAAATGGATATTGGAAAATTGTCCATGGATCGAGTCCTAATAAGAAATGTATCATAGTTGTATTTCCTGCAATAGTCATTATAGGACACTCTCTTACATGTATATTAGTCTTATTTTCTAGTGAACTTAGTAATTCTTTTAGGCTTTCTATAGTTATATTTTTAATTTCTTCTAATCCATATTTATTTTCCTTTGTATAAAATATTCTACTTAAGATATCATCACCATATTTAATTTGTTTATTAAATACACTTTCTTCTGCAATTATATATCCATTATTTAAGTTAATTAATTGCATTATTATTGTTGTACTTCCCAAATCTACAGCCAGTCCATAATGTTCATTTGTTGTATCGTTTTCTTCTATTCTTGTAATTATCCAGTCATTTTCTCTTTTAACCATAGTAACTGTGATTTTAAAATTATTATTACGACACAATGGATATAAGGATTTTGTTATATTGTATGGCATTATAACATTTTTATATTTAGCATTTAAAAAATTTAATATCCTATCCTTATCTCCAGTTGTATCATTACTATCAGGGATATTTAGTTCTAGGTATATCTTTTCACTTAATGATTTCAATATTTTCACCTCTATTAATTTTAGTTCACATTATAAATAATAGTATAAAATTTATAATATCTCAGTAATTTTGTTATTAATAAGTTTTTGTAATTGTTTTGATATAAATTTAATAATGCTCATATGTTAGAATTTAATTAGAAAAAAATAAAAATTTGTGGAATAGTAAAAGAATATGTATAAATATCGTATTAAGATGAAAAGGTGGTGATTATAATGGGAGGTTTTACTAGAATATCAATGATAGCAATGACGATATAAGCAACTTTTTAGTTTTTTATATCTGTAGTAATTATAAAGTTAAGGTGGAAAAAGGAATAGAAAAATATCAAATAAATTTAACATATATATGTAATTAATGGATATAGGTAAGTTTTTATAAAAAACTAACTATACCTTTAGAAATTATTATTTAATAGATTCATAATCTATTTTAGATTCTTCATCAGTTACCTCAATTTTAAATATAACAGGTCTAATACCATCGTTATATGAGCAGATTGCAATTCATTTATTGTCTATCCAATCATCATAGTAAAACTCTTCACTACCATGAGATAAAGCAAATACATATTGATACATCACCTTCTATGCTTCATCACATGATCCTTCAGGATTTGCATAGTCCCCGTAAAGTATATCTCCAACTTTATATATAGGGCAGTTTCCTAGATTCTTATATCCATACTTTTTTGATAAATCTTCGTGAAATGTTGTTTTTAAAACTTCTATTTTACACTTTTTCATAAAAAAAGCCTCCTAATAAATATTAAAAAATGAGCATGAAAAAATATAATAAATCTGATTTAATTAATGTTAAGTGATAAGATTCTTAATAATCAACTACAAGACTTAGAAAGAGATGGGATTATTATACGAAAAGAATACCTTCAAATTCCTTCTAAGGTTGAGTATTCACTTTCAAAAAGATGTTTATCATTAATGCCTATTTTAGAGTAAATGTGTAAATGGGGTGAAAATAATAGAGATAATAGTTATTAAAAATATAAGTTTTTTTATTGAACTTTAGGTATATAATAAATATTAGTAAATTAAAATATAAGTATATTATATACTTAAAGGAGAAAAGCATAATGAATAGTGGACAAGAGAAATTCTTTAATTTTATAATTGAAAGAGTTGATGTACAAAATCAAAATAAAGCAAAAAAATTATTAAATGAAAGCTTCTCAAAGCAAGATTAAGGAACTTTTAACAAAGAATATATGATAAGCTTTATTCCAAGAATGTTACAGTTAATCAAACATGAATGTATAGAAGAAGTAAAAAATATAATGACTAATCATAAAGCTTAAAATGGTAAAAAGTATATATAAGTTATTATCTAGTTTTTGTACATAGTAAAGTAAATTTAAAAATAAAAAAATCCTACAAAATACTTGTTGGATTTTTTTATTTTAATTATAATATACAATGCTATTTAAATAATTGTTAAAATTACTCATAAAGTAGTTTATAAAACTTATTTAAGGGTATTATCAAATTTATATAATAATGGAAGGAAATTATAGTATGAAAAAATTATTGAAATTATTAAGTTTGTCAATATGTACAATAATTGTTGCTACATCTTTTGTAGGATGCAGTAAAAATTATACAGAAGAAATAAACTTTTTCAACTATGGAGAAAACATAGACGATGAAACAATAAAAGAATTCGAAAAAGAGTACGGCATAAAAGTAAATATGGAAACTTTTGATGATATGGAAGCAATGTATCAAAAAGTTAGCAGTGGAGCAGTTAAATATGATGTTATATTAGTATCAGATGCATTAATGCCAAGAATGATTTCTAAAAATCTTATACAGAAGTTAAATAAGGATAACATACCTAATATATCTCAAATGGATGAAAATTATTTAGATTTAGATATAGACCCAGGTAATAAGTACTCAGTTCCATATATGTTTGGAACAGTAGGCCTTATATATAACAAAGATGTAGTAAAAGAAGAAGTAAATAGTTGGGACATATTGTGGAATGAAAAATATAAAGGCAAAATATTTATGTTTGATACATATAGAGATACAATAGGAGTAGCGTTAAAGAAACTTGGATATTCTTTAAATTCAACTAACCCAGAAGAATTAAAAGAAGCAGAAACATTATTATTAGAGCAAAGAAAACTAGTTGATCCAATATATGGTGTAGATAATGGAACAGTAATGATTCCAGCTGGAGAAAGTGATATAAATATGATATGGTCTGGAGAAGGATTAAATCTTCAAGAAGAAAATCCAAACCTAGTTTATGTAGTCCCAGAGGAAGGAGCAAACTTCTGGATTGATAGTTTATGTATACCATCAAATGCTAAAAATGTAGAAGCTGCGGAGAAGTTTATAAATTTTGTAAGTGATAAAGAAAGTGCATTGAGAATAGCAGATGAGATAGGATATACAACACCAAATAAGGAAGCTAGAGAAATGCAACCAGAAGAAGTAAAGAATAATCCAAATGCATATATGACTTCAGAAATAATGGATAGATGTGAAATTTATGCAGATTTTACATTAGATGTTAAAAAGATGTATGATGAAGTTTGGTTAAATATAAAATCAAATGATTAATATATGTGAGGGAAGATTAAATATCTTTCCTTATTTTTATGCTATAATTTAATTCAAATGAGCTTAGGAAACTAGAGATAAAAAAGGGGGAAGGCTTATATGCCAATAAGAATACCAAAAGAACTACCAGCATTTGAAGTTCTATCAAATGAAAATATATTTGTAATGAATACACAAAGGGCTAACACACAAGACATTAGGCCTTTAAAAATAGGAATATTAAATCTTATGCCTATAAAAATTCAAGCAGAAAATCAACTTTTAAGGTATTTATCAAATACACCACTTCAAGTAGAAATAACATTACTTCAAACTAGAACTTATAAGTGTAGCCATACACCAATAGAACACTTAGAAAAATTTTATAGATATATAGATGATGTAAAAGATCAAAAGTTTGATGGGCTAATTATAACTGGAGCACCAGTAGAGAAAATGGAATTTGAAGATGTTGAATATTGGGATGAGTTAAAAGAAATAATGGAGTGGACTAAGAGCAATGTATTTTCAACAATGCATATATGTTGGGGGGCTCAAGCTGCACTTTACTATCATTATAATATTGAAAAATATACTTTAGATAAAAAATTATTTGGAGTATATAAACATTGGAATAACTGCCAGTATGAAAATTTGACAAGAGGATTAAATGATATATTTTATGCTCCACACTCAAGACACACATCAATAAAAAGAGAAGATATAGAAAATATAAAAGAATTAGATATATTGTCAGAATCTGAGGAAGCTGGAGTATTTATAGTAGCAAGTAATGATAGAAGGCAAATATTTATAACGGGTCATTTAGAGTATGATAGAGATACTTTAAAAAATGAATACTTTAGAGATTTAAATAAAGGTCTTGAAATAGAAATTCCTATGTACTACTTTGAAAATGACGATGTAAACTCTATACCTAGAGTTAATTGGAGGGAAAGTGCTAATATAGTATTTGGAAATTGGCTAAACTACTGTGTATATCAAGATACACCTTATAATATTAATGACATAGGAATTAATTTGGTTAAAGTAAAATAAATTTTATATAAATAAAATAAATAAGTTTGTTGCATGATGATATAATGTAAAATACAATATACTTAATTAAATAAACTTAAATGAAATCTTATTTAGAGAGGTGGAGGGATAGGCCCTATGAAACCCAGCAACCAGTATTAAAAATATATGGTGCTAATTCCTACTTATGTATTATTCATAAGAAAGATAAGAGAGTATGCTTTGGAAATTAGGCCCTCTTTTATAAAAGAGGGTTTTATTATTTTTTTTATATATTATAGGGGGCATTAAGAATGGGAAATAGAAAATTAGGATTTGATACAATACAAGTTCACGGAGGACAAAATCCAGATCCAACAACAGGTTCTAGAGCTGTGCCAATATATCAAACTACATCTTATGTATTTAACAGTGTTGAACACGGAGCAAACTTATTTTCACTTAAAGAAGAAGGTAATATTTATACAAGGATTATGAATCCAACAACAGATGTTTTTGAACAAAGAATGGCACTATTAGAAGGCGGAGTAGGTGCAGTTGCGGTAGCATCAGGTTCAGCAGCTATAACTTATGCTATTTTAAATATATTAGGATCAGGAGATGAAATAGTATCAGCAGGAACTTTATATGGAGGTACTTTTAACTTATTTTCTACAACGCTGCCAAGACTTGGAATCAAGACCACATTTGTAGACTGCGATAATCCTGAAAATTTTAAGCATGCTATTAATGAAAATACTAAAGCTTTATACATTGAAACTATAGGTAATCCGGTAATAAATATAGCGGATATAGAAGCTATTGCAAAAATTGCACATGAAAATAATATACCACTTATAGTTGATAATACTTTTGGAACACCATATTTAGTTAAGCCCTTTGAATTTGGTGCAGATATAGTAGTTCACTCAGCTACAAAGTTTATAGGTGGTCATGGAACGTCTATAGGAGGGGTTGTAATTGATTCTGGGAATTTTGATTGGGAAGGTAGTGGTAAATTTGATGTCCTTGTGGAGCCAGATTCAAGTTATCATGGTATGAGCTACACAAAAGATGCAGGTAAAGCAGCCTACATTACTAAATTAAGAGTCCAACTTTTAAGGGATACAGGTGCTTGTATAAGTCCATTTAATTCATTTTTATTATTACAGGGGCTTGAAACCTTATCACTAAGACTTGATAGACATGTTAGTAATACTAAAAAAATAACAGAATATCTAATTAATCACTCACAAGTATCATGGGTAAATTATCCTGGCCTTAAAGATAACAAATATTATGAGCTAGCTAGTAAATATTGTCCTAAGGGACCAGGTTCTATATTTACATTTGGAATAAAAGGTGGAGTCAAGGCTGGTAAAGTATTTATAGAGTCATTAAAAATTTTCTCCCACCTGGCAAATGTTGCCGATGCAAAATCTCTTGTTATACATCCAGCAAGTACAACTCATGCTCAATTAAATGAAGAAGAACAAAAACTAGCAGGTGTTTCACCAGATATGATAAGGGTATCTGTTGGTATAGAAGACGTAGAGGATTTAATTGCTGACTTAGAAAATGGTTTAAAAAAAGCAAGTGAAATTTGTTTAGAAAAAATTGCTGATTAAAAAATAGTCAAATATAAGTTTACCATTAAAAATAGTAACTATACTAGATATTAAACTTCTAGAGTAGTTAATATTTTTATAAATTATATAAGAAGATGATATTGAAAGAAATCATAAAAAGAAACATTGAAAATAAAACGTAGATAAAAAACTAAATATGTTTAAGAATATTAGATAAAGTATATATAAATACTAAATATAAAACTATTAAAGATAAAAGGAATAAGGATTATGACTAAGGAAAAAAGACGTATAATAATAGATTTTGAAGTATTATCCAAAGGTGGGTTTTGGATGTGTTGTATGAAAGATTATAAGACAAAAAAGGAACATACAATAATAAACAATAGGGATGAACTTATAAGAGTTTATAATAAAAATAAAAATTCAATTTGGGTTGGATATAATATAAAAGGATATGATCAATGGATACTAAAGGCAATTATAGCAGGATTGAATCCTTGTGAAGTATCAGATAAGCTTATAGAACAAAAAATATCAGGATGGCAAATTGATAGAAACTTACATAAAATCCCATTATATATTTTTGAAATAAATGATAATTTTAGAAGTTTAAAAGAGCTTGAATTATTTATGGGAGAAGATATAAGGGAAAGTACAGTATCTTTTGATTTAAATAGATATCCAAATGAAGAAGAAATTAAAGAACTTACTACATATTGTCTACATGATGTTAGAATGACTACAAAAGTATTTGAAGAAGTTTATTATAAATATGAAGCTCAGCGTGGTCTTATAGAGTATTTTAATTTAGATGAAATTATGTTTAATAAAACAGAGGCTCAGCTAAGTGCATACATATTAGGAGCAAAAAGGCCTAACTACGACAGAAATGATACTAATGAGTTTGAGATAATAGATACAATAAGGCTTAGTAAATACAATGATATAAAGAAGTGGTATGAAGATTATAATAATAGAGATTTGAAAAAGTATCTAAGAACCACTGTATATGGAATAGAAACCGATTTTGGATGGGGAGGACTTCATTCTGCTAGAAAAAAATATGAGGCTAAAGATTATATTGTTAATTCTGATGTAAGCTCTTTTTATCCATCTATAATGATAGAATATAACCTTAATAGTAGGAATGTAAAAAATCCAGATAAATATAAGGAAATAAGAGATACAAGATTTAATTTAAAAAAAGAGAAAAATCCAATAGAGAAGTCTTTGAAAATAGTTTTAAATAGTGCATATGGAGCTTGTATGGATGCAACTAATGATCTTTATGACCCAAGACAAGGAACAGCTATTTGTGTAAATGGTCAACTTTTATTATTAGATCTTATAGAAAAAGTTGAATTAGAATTTAAGGATAATGCTCAGTTTATACAAGGAAATACAGATGGTGTTATGTTTAAGTTTAATTCTAAAGAAGATGTTAATAGATATTTAGAAATATGTAAAACTTGGTGTGAAAGAACTAAAATGGAACTTGAACACGATTTTATTAAAAAAATAATACAAAAAGACGTTAATAATTATGTATACATCAAAGAAAATGGAGAGGTAAAGAGCAAAGGTGCTTATGTAAAAAAATTGAGCATAATAGATAATGATTTACCAATAGTTAATAAAGCTATAAAAGAAAAATTAATTAATAATATTGATATTGAAGATACAATTAATAATTGTAATAAGCTTATAGAGTTTCAAAAGTGCGTAAAAATAACGGGAAAATATAGCCATGCAGTACATGGAGATGAAAATATAAATTTAAAAGTACTTAGGGTATTTGCTAGTAAAAGATACTTTGATTATCCTATTATGAAGATGAAGGGTGATAATAAGTTAGAAAAAATAAGTTATACTCCAGATAGAGTATTTATAGATAATAGTAATATTAAAGATAAAGAAGTACCTGAAAATCTTGATAAATCATGGTATATATCATTAGCAAAGGAAAGACTTGATAGCTTTGTTCCAGAAAATACTATTACCTTATTTGATTTTTTAGATATGACTCAAAATTAAAAGTTAAAATGATAGGGGTATAAATATGGTATTTTAATGAATATTTATTTAATATTATATTTTATAAAGGGGAGTGAGTTATGTCAAATAAAAGTAGAATATTAATAAATAGGGATGGATTTACATCTAAGTTAGGATTTATACTTGCGTGTGTAGGTTCAGCGGTAGGTATGGGTAATATATGGATGTTTCCATATAGAGTAGGTCAATTTGGAGGAGCAACATTTCTTATACCGTATTTATTATTTGTTGTATTATTAGGATATGCAGGTCTTATAGAAGAGTTTGCATTTGGGAGAATGACTCAAACTGGTCCTATAGGATCTTTTGATTATGCAATGAAATCTAGAGGATATAAAGGAGGAAGTGTATTTGGAATAATTCCAGTTCTAGGAGCATTTGGTATAGCTGTAGGATACGCAGTAGTCGTGGGATGGTTTATTAAATTTTTAGTAGGTTCTATAACTGGTGATATGCTAAGAACTCTAGATTCTGGAGTTTATTTTGGAGAAATATCCGGAAATTTTGGGCATCTATAACATCACTTATAAATTTACTTGAAGTTCCAATAGAAGCTTTAGAAAATAAGTTAAATTTAAAAAGAAATACATCTGTTTTTTTAGTTTGTATAGTGACATTTTTAATTGGTATATTTATAGAAAATGGATATATTTTAAGCAGATGGATGGATATTGTATCCATATACATAATACCTTTTGGGGCTTTTATATCTGGAGTGATGTTTTTTTTGATTATAGGTATTAAAAAAGCTAAAGCTGAAATAGAAACTGGAGCTAAAAAGCCTCTTGGAATTTGGTTTGAACCTATGGCAAAATATGTATTTGTGTTATTAACATTAATTGTATTAGTAGGTGGGGGAATTCTAGGTGGAATAGGATAAAATTTAAAAATAAAAAGATAAAATGGCATGAATAAGAGTTAGTTATAACTAAAATTCATGCCATCTTTGTATATTTAGACTATTAGATTATAGTGTATTGGAAATTTTCAAATAATAAACGAGTTCCTTCATCTATTTCCAAAGGTAGAAGGGCCCTTGCTATGCTTATTCTTTCCTTATGTTCATCTTCAAGTATAGCATAGTCTCCATTTATTAGTGCAACTATATACTCTCTTGTAATCATATTTTTATCCCCTCTTAAAGTTATATTCATATTATATATTTTTAACTGACAAAAAACAATTAATTTTGGTGTCCTTTTGGTGTTTATTTAAGTATGCTATAATCTTAATATTAAACTCAAAAGAGAGGGTATTTATATGAGTAAAGATAAATTATTACATAATAAAAATACAATATCTATAAAGTATAAAGGTATAGATATTAATGTAAATTTAATATATAGAAAAAGAAAGAATATAACTATACAAATCAAGCCTAATTATGAAGTAAGTATAATAAGCCCTTTAGGCGTTCCTAAAAAACTTTTAAAGAATTTTTTAATTGAAAAAAGTGATTGGATTTTAAAGAAGTTTGATGAGTATAAAGAGGTTGAGCATATATATAAAGAAAAAGAGTTTGTAGATAATGAAAAGTATATGTACTTGGGAAAAGAATATAATTTAAAAATTATTATCGATGAGAATGAAGAAGTATTTATAGATAATGACTTACTTATAGTAAGGGTAAAAAATACTGAAAAAGAATATATCAAAAATAAACTAAAGCTTTGGTATAAAAAAGAAAGTGAAAGAATAGTAATTGAAAGGTTAGTTTATTGTAGAGAACACTGTAGCATGATGATGAGGCTAATACCAAGTAAATTAAAGGTCAAGGAACAAAAAAAGAGATGGGGTACTTGTACATCTAAAAGATCTATATATATAAATTCTAAAATATCTATGGCTAGAAAAGAAGCAATAGATTATATTCTTATACATGAATTTAGTCATTTAGTACATATGAATCATTCAAAAGACTTTTACAGTTTAGTAAAACAAATGATGCCAAATTATAAAGAACAAGAAAAATGGCTTAAAGAAAACTCTTATAAATTAAAGCTTTAAACATATAATTTTAGTAATAGATATGTAAAGGAGGCGTTAGAGTGGCAGATAAGACTAATAGTAGAAAAACTAATTCTAGAAATAGCAATTGCAATACTAATGGTTCAAGTAATAATAGTAATCAAAGTGGTCTAGGATTAGCATCTATTAGTTATGCAGATTTTGTTATTTTATCGTCTACTTTGTCATATGCAATAGCTGAAGAGCTAAATGATGCAGATTTGGATATGCTTATAGCATTTTTTGGTATGATTGTATCTGATTTAGCAATACTTAGAACTAGTCGTGGTATTAACAATGCTCAACAAATATCTACTCAAGAGGAAGAGACAGAATCAGAATCTATAATTGGATCAGAAGATACTTCAACATCATCATCAACTTTAGCATCTGTTGGGAACGTTAGATCTAATTCAAAAAAGAAAAAACGTATAAAAAAGATAAAAAGAAAAAAGAAAAATAAAAGAAATGAATTAACGTAAAAAAATAAATATTCAGAAAATTTAAATAATACGATTGACATAGATATATATATTGAATATAATTCTATTAACAACAAACAACTTTATTAAAAAAGCAAAGATGGAGACAAAAATACTTAAGTACAATTAATTACAGAGAACCAATTGTTGCTGAGAGTTGGTATTAATTGAAGTATATAATGATCACTCCTAAGCTTTCATACTGAAATTATTAGTAAGTATGAACGTATTCCAGCGTTATATGGATAGGGTTAATATATGACCTGAAAAAGAGTGGTAACTATATTTTTATAGTTACAAATAAGGTGGTACCGCGGAAGACAACTTTCGTCCTTATAAGTAAGATAGGTTTGCTTATATTGATGAGAGTTTTTTTATTTAAAATAGTGAATTATATATAATTAGGAGGTAGTTTTATATGGATAGAAATTTATATGCTAATTTAAATCAAGGAATAGACTCTTTTTTAAGAGTAGCCATGACATTAAGAAGAAAAGAGATAGCTATAAAAGCTATTAGTATGACTACTGATAAATATGAAAATACTGGGATAAAATTAACAATAAATGAAGATAAAACTTCTTTGCAAGAAGTTATAAATTATATGAATAAGTTGTATGATGTAAAAGACTTAAAAGTACAATAGTTAACAGTTAATAAGGGGGATAAAATGAGAAGTGATAAAGTAAAAGAAGGATTAACTAAAGCACCACATAGATCTTTATTTAAGGCAAGTGGGTATACAGATGAAGAGATAGGTAAACCTTTTGTAGGCATAGTAAACTCTTTTAATGAGATAGTTCCAGGTCATATACATTTAAGAGAGTTAACTGAATGTGTAAAAAGAGGTGTTTTAATGAGAGGAGGAACACCTCTTGAATTTCCATCTATTGCAGTTTGTGATGGAATAGCTATGAATCATGAAGGAATGAAATATTCTCTAGTAAGTAGAGAAATTATAGCAGATAGTATAGAAATAATGGTTAAAGCACATGGATTAGATGGTATAGTTCTTATACCAAGTTGTGACAAGGTAGTTCCAGGGATGTTAATGGCTGCAGCAAGGATAAATATACCATGTATAGTTGTAAGTGGTGGACCAATGCTTGCAGGAAATCTTAATGGAAATAGAGTTGATTTGATAACTACTTTTGAAGCTGTTGGAAAAGTTGCTGATAATAAAATTAGTGAAGATGAACTTTTAGATTTAGAAGATGCAGCATGTCCAACTTGTGGTTCTTGTGCAGGTATGTTTACTGCAAACTCTATGAATTGTATGACTGAAGGTCTTGGAATGGCACTTAGAGGTAATGGTACAATACCAGCAGTTTACTCTGAAAGAAAAAGACTTGCGAAAAAAACTGGTATGAAAATAATGGAACTAATTGAAAAGGATATAAAAGCAAGAGATATTATGAATAAAAAGTCATTTGAGAATGCTCTAGCTTTAGATATGAGTTTAGGATGTTCTACAAACACAGTTCTTCATTTAACAGCTATAGCTCATGAAGCAGGAGTAAAGATGAACTTAGATAAAATAAATGAAGTAAGCTCAAAGGTTCCTAATTTATGTAAGCTTAGTCCGGCAGGAAATGATTACATAGAAGATTTAAATGCATGTGGTGGAGTGTATGCAGTAATGAATGAGCTAAATAAAAAGAGGTTAATTAATACAGACACTTTAACTTGTGAAGTTAAGACTGTAGGAGAACTATTAATAGAAAAAAATGATAATAGTGTAATAAGAGATATAAATAATCCATATTCCAAAGAGGGTGGAATAAAAGTACTTAGAGGGAACTTAGCACCTGATGGAGCTGTAATAAAAAAATCTGCACTAGATTCTAAAGTAGTTGAATTTACTGGAGTAGCTAAGGTATATGAAAGTGAAGAAGATTGTGTAGATGCTATACTTTCAGGAAAAATAAAGAAAGGCGATGCTGTAGTTATAAGATATGAAGGTCCAAAGGGAGGTCCTGGTATGAGAGAAATGCTAACTCCAACATCTGCACTTTGTGGTATGGGTTTAGATGCTGATGTTTGTTTAATTACAGATGGAAGGTTCTCAGGAGGAAGTAGGGGATTTTCAATAGGACATGTATCACCAGAAGCAGCTGAAGGTGGACTTATAGCATATGTATGTGATGGTGACTTAATAAAAGTAAACTTGAAAGAAGGATGTTTACAACTCTTAGTAGATGAAGGTGTTATAACCAAAAGAAAAGAAAATACAGAAATAAAACTTAAGAACTTAAGTGGGTACTTAAGGAAATATGCAAGTTTAGTTAGTTCAGCAGGTAAGGGAGCTGTATGTGAATAGTAAATGAGGAGGTGTAGTATGCAGGGTGCTAGGATTGTATTAGAGTGTCTTAAAAAAGAAGGTGTAAACACTATATTTGGATATCCAGGAGGTGCGGTAATACCTTTATATGATGCACTATATGACTATAAAAATGATTTTAAGCATGTAAGAACTAGCCATGAACAAGGACTTGTACATGCAGCTGATGGATATGCAAGAAGTACAGGAAAAGTTGCTGTATGTTTTGTAACATCTGGACCAGGAGCAACTAATGCTGTAACAGGTATAGCTACAGCCTATATGGATTCTAGCCCTTTAGTAGTAATAAGCGGTCAAGTTCCAACTACATTACTAGGTAAGGATTCCTTTCAAGAAATAGATATAACAGGTGTTACATTATCAATAACTAAGCATAATTATTTAGTTAGAAATATTAAAGATATAGCTCCAACTATAAAAGAAGCTTTTAAGGTTGCTAACACTGGAAGAAAAGGTCCTGTACTTATAGATATACCTAAGGATTTATTTTTAGAGGAGATTGATTTTAATCCAGACAATTACACTTCTTATTTACATAAAATCGATTTAAATAAATTAAACACTTTTGAATTGGATGAAGTTAATAATGAAAGTTTAAATAAAGCTATAGATTTAATACATAAATCAAAAAAACCAATTATCTATGCTGGTGGAGGAGTTAAATCATCTAATGCGGAGGATTTATTACTTGAATTTGCTAAAAAAATAGATACTCCAGTTGTAAATACACTTATGGGGCTAGGGAGTATAGATAGAAAAGATAAACTATCTTTAGGATTAGTTGGTATGCATGGAAGTAGAGAGAGTAATTTAGCTCTTTCTAATTCAGATTTAGTAATAGCAATAGGAGCTAGATTTAGTGATAGAGTTGTAGGAAAGACATCTGAATTTGCAAAAAAAGCAAATATAATTCATATAGATATAGATCCATCAGAATTAAATAAAAATGTAGAGACAGATGTAGTTTTAACTGGAGATGTAGCAAATGTATTAAAAGTACTAATTAATAGCGTAAAAGTTAAAAATAATGAGAATTGGAAAGAGAATATAAAAGAATTTAAAGAAGATATAATGTTAAAAAAAGATGAGTTTCATCCTAAGAATATATTAAAGTTATTAAACCAAAAGATAGGTTCAAATAGCATCGTTGTAACAGATGTGGGTCAACATCAAATGTGGACAGCGAAGTACTGGGAGTACTCTAAGGGAAAAACACTAATAACTTCAGCTGGCCTTGGAACTATGGGATTTGGGTTAGGTGCAGCAATAGGAAGTAAGGTTGGTAATGAAAATAAACTGGTAGTTTTAGTTACTGGAGATGGAAGTTTTAGAATGAACTGTAATGAGCTTGCAACAGTGTCAAAATATAGAATACCAATAGTTATAGTACTTCTTAATAATGGAGCACTTGGAATGGTAAGGCAGTGGCAAAAACTATTTTCACATGAAAGATACTCAGAAACAGATATAGATAATAGTTTAGATTATGTAGTTCTAGCTAAGGCATATAATATAGATGGATACAGTATAAGTGATATAGATGAATTAAATTTAGTTTTAAATAAAGTAGATTTTAATAAACCAATAATCTTACAGTGCAATATAAATAAAGATTATAATGTATATCCGATAGTACCGCCTAATGATGCATTAGAAAACTTAATATGTCATTAGATTAAAATATAAAAATACTTAAGAATATAGGGGGATTTAAAAATGAAAAAAATGTACTATGAAAATGATGTAAACTTAGATGTTTTAAAAAATAAAAAGGTTGCAATATTAGGTTATGGAAGTCAAGGTCATGCACATGCTCAAAACCTTAGGGATAGTGGAGTAGAAGTAGTAGTAGGATTACATGAAGGCAGCAAATCAAGACAAAAAGCTGTAGATGATGGATTTGAAGTTGTAAGTGTTTCCAATGCTACAAAACAGAGTGATATAGTAATGTTACTTCTTCCAGATACAGCTCAAAAGCAAATATATGAAGATAGTGTTAGAGATAATTTAAGAGAAGGTCAAACCTTAGCTTTTGCTCATGGATTTAATATACACTATAATAGAATAACTCCACCGGATTTTGTAGATGTTGTAATGGTAGCTCCAAAAGGACCAGGGCATTTAGTTAGAAGTGTATTTAAAAATGGAAGTGGAGTTCCAGCATTATTTGCAGTAGAGCAGGATCACACTGGTGATGCTGAAACTACAGTTTTAGCCTATGCAAAAGGAATAGGTGCAACTCGTGCTGGAGTACTTAGAACTACATTTAAAGAAGAAACTGAAACTGATTTATTTGGAGAACAAGCAGTTCTTTGTGGTGGAGTAAGTGAGCTTATAAAATCAGGATTTAAAACTTTAGTAGATGCAGGTTATCAACCAGAAGTAGCATATTTTGAATGCTTACATGAAATGAAATTAATAGTGGATTTAATCTATGAAGGTGGATTTGAAGCAATGAGATACAGTATAAGTGACACTGCTGAATATGGTGATTATGTATCAGGTCCAAGAGTAATAACTGATGAAGCAAGAAAAGGAATGAGAGATATCTTAAATGATATACAAAATGGTAAGTTTGCAAAAGAATGGATAGAAGAAAATGAAAGTGGATGCGTAAACTTTTTAGCTAAGAGAAATGAAGAATACAATTCGCAAATATCTGAAGTTGGAAGAAATTTAAGAAATATGATGTCTTTTTTAAATAAAAATGAACAAAAAGTAAAGGCAACAAATTGTTAATTAACACAAATTAAGATTACTTAGTACTGCTATAATAAATATTTATTATAGCAGTACTTTTATTTTTTAGATAAAAGAATTTTAATTATTACCAATTAGATGGTAGAGGTGCAACAAATTTTATAATATAATTAATATTAAGTTGAAAAGTAAGTATATATTACAAATGGGGAAGGAGAATAGATTTATGAATAAATCAAAAGTATATTATACGAACTTAAGAACAAAATTTGGAGAAACTTTACCATTAAAACTAGAAAAGCTTGTAAAAAAAGCAGGTATAGAAGAAATAGATTTTAAGGATAAGTTTACTGCTATAAAAATACACTTTGGAGAAGCTGGTAACTTAGCTTATTTAAGGCCTAATTATTCAAAAGTTATAGTTGATTTAGTAAAGAATAACGGTGGAAAAGTATTCTTAACAGATTGTAATACATTATATGTTGGAAAAAGAAAAAATGCTTTAGAACATCTTGATACAGCTTATGTAAATGGATATAACCCTTTTGCTACAGGATGCCATGTTATAATAGCGGATGGACTTAAGGGAACAGATGAAGCTCTTGTAGAAGTTAAGGGTGGAGAATATGTCAAAGAAGCTAAAATAGGACAAGCTATAATGGATGCAGATATATTTATTAGTATGAATCACTTTAAAGGACATGAGTCAACTGGATTTGGAGGAGCACTTAAAAATATAGGTATGGGATGTGGTTCTCGTGCTGGTAAGATGGAGATGCATAGTAGTGGTAAACCATTTATACAAGAAGATAAATGTGTGAGTTGCAAGGCTTGTTACAAAAATTGTGCTCATGGAGCTATAAGTTTTAATGTAAATAAAAAAGCACAGATAAATCATGATAAATGTGTTGGATGTGGAAGATGTATAGGAAGTTGTAATTTTGATTCAGTAAAAGCTGCTGGAGATGAAGTAAATGATGTATTAAATAAAAAAATTGCAGAATATTCTTATGCAGTATTAAATGGAAGACCAAACTTCCATATAAGCTTAGTTGTTGATGTATCTCCATATTGTGATTGCCATGCAGAAAATGATTTACCTATAATACCAGATGTAGGTATGTTTGCATCATTTGATCCAGTTGCACTTGATATGGCATGTGCTGATGCTTGTAATAAGCAGAGTGTAATAAAGGGAAGTAGATTAGATGAAATGGATCACAATTGTTGTGATCACTTTATAAATAATCATCCAGAAACTAACTGGGAGGTCTGTATAGATCACTCTGTTAAGTTAGGGTTAGGTAATAAGAAATATGAATTAATTGAAATATAAGGTATATTAAGTATATAAAAGGGGTTGTTTTATAATAATTAGTAAAACAGCTCCATTTTTATATTATAATTAAAAAATATAATATAAAAATGGTATTGTCTATTGATAAACTTATGAAAAATATAATAAAATAAATTTATCAAACAAATATACAAAAAGTGATTAAAATATTAAAAATTCAATAAAAAGTATTCATATTTGGGAGGGTAATAAAATGAAACTAAAAAAATCTATAGGACTGTTATTTGTGAGCCTATGCCTATCATTAGGATTAGTAGGATGCAATAATAGTGGGAGTAGCAATTTATCTAATTCAAAACAATTAATAGAACTAAATATATCTGCAGCAGCAAGCTTAAAAGAAGTTATGGAAAAAATAGAAGAAGAATATATCAATATAAATGAAAATGTAAAATTAGTTGTAAACTATGGTTCTTCAGGATCTCTTCAATCTCAAATAGAAGAAGGAGCACCATGCGATGTATTTATATCAGCAGGTCAAAAGCAAATGAAAGCATTAGATGATAAAGGGCTTTTGCTAGAAGGTACATATAAAGATTTATTAGAAAATGATTTAGTTTTAATATCATCAAAAAGTAGCGATATAAATAGTATTGATGATTTAACTACAAATAAAGTAAAACACATAGCTGTTGGAGAGCCAGAAAGTGTTCCAGCAGGAAAGTATGCAGATGAAGTTTTAATAAACTTAGAGTTAAAAGATAAAGTAAGTGATAAACTAGTTTTTGCCAAAGATGTTAAAGAGGTTTTAGCATGGACGCAATCGGAAAATGCAGAAGTTGGATTTGTATATTATAGTGATGCTATAAATTCTGATAAAATAAAAATAGTTGAAACTACATCGGATACATCACATACTGCAATAATATATCCTATAGCTGTTATAAAAGATAGTAAGGAACAAGAAGAAGCAAGAGATTTTGAAGAATTTTTATTAAGTGAACAAGGACAATCAATTTTCAAAGAATTTGGGTATAAAAGTATTAAATAGACTTTAAATGGAGGGCTACGGAGTGATTGCAGAATATTCTCCATTATGGATATCGTTAAAATCAGCATTTTTATCAACAGCAATAACTTTTGTAATTGGAATATTAGTATCTTACTTGATGGCAAATTACAAAGGTAGATATAAAGGACTAATAGATGGATTACTTACCCTTCCTTTAGTATTGCCTCCTACAGTAGTAGGATTTTTTTTACTATTATTAATAGGTAAAAATGGATTTGTAGGAAAATTATTATTAAATTTTGATCTAACCTTAGTATTTAGCTTTACTGCAACGGTTATAGCATCGACAGCGGTAGCATTTCCTATGATGTATAGAACATCAAGATCAGCCTTTGAACAAATAGATGATAATCTAATATCTGCAGCAAGAACGTTAGGTCTAAGTGAGTGGAAGATATTTTATAAAATTGCTATTCCTCTAGCATTGCCGGGTATAATTGCAGGAATTGTGCTATCTTTTGCAAGAGCACTAGGTGAGTTTGGAGCCACATTAATGATTGCAGGAAATATACCAGGTAAAACTCAAACTATGCCACTTGCAATATTTTTTGCAGTTGAAGGAAGAGACATGCAAAAGGCAATGATATGGGTATTAATTATTACATTAATTTCTATAATTATGATATTAGTACTTAACTATTGGTCTGAAAATCAGCAAAAGATAATTGGAAAAAGTAGAAAGAAAGGAATATAGATAAATGAGCTTATATGTAGATATAGAAAAGAACTTATCTTCCTTCACCCTAAAAACTAAATTTGAACAAAAAAGTGGTATATTAGGTTTTTTAGGAGAGTCTGGATCTGGAAAAAGTATGACATTAAAATGTATAGCTGGGTTAGAAAATCCAAGTAAAGGTAAAATAATATTAAATGATAGGGTATTATTTGATTCAGAGAAAAATATAAATTTAAATACTCAAGAAAGGAAAGTTGGCTTTTTATTTCAAAACTATGCCTTATTTCCTCATATGAATGTAACTCAAAATATTGAACTAGGTCTTTCTAAATTACCAAAATCAACAAGAAAAGAGATATCTAAAGAATACATAAAACGATTATGTATAGACGGATTAGAAGATAGGTATCCATGGCAACTATCAGGTGGTCAGCAACAAAGAGTGGCATTGGCTAGAGCTTTGGCACCTTCACCAGATATACTACTTTTAGATGAGCCATTTTCAGCCCTAGATTATCATTTAAGAGGAAGTATGGAAAAGGAGTTAATAAGTATATTAAATGCATATAAAGGTGACGTTATATTTGTTACGCATGATAGGGAGGAGTCTTATCGTGTATGTGATGATATATTAGTATATGATAAGGGAATAAGTATGCCCAAAAGGGAAGTTCATGATTTATTTGATAAGCCTATGTCTTATACTGAGGCTAAAATTACTGGATGCAAAAATATAAGTGAAATAGATATATTCGATGATAATATAATTTATTCAAGAGATTGGAATATTAAATTTAAGCTAAATAAAAATATAGATAAAAAAATAAAGTACATAGGAATAAGAGCTCACTATATATCAATTGTACATGAAGAATCTAATAATACATTTAATTTAAAAATAAATAATATAATTGAAAATCCTTTTAGTTATACTTTGTTTGCAAAAAATGATAATTGTATAAAAAGTATTCAATTAGAGGTAAGTAAAAATATAAAACCTTTAAATATTGGAGATAATGTGTTAGTAAAATTTGAAGAAGATAAAATATTCTTATTTTAATATATAAAAAAGTATGTAATGCATTATTATAAATATAAAAATGATGTAATCAATAAATTTTTATATCTATAAATAATAATTAAAATAAATAGGAGATAGTTATGTTTTTTATAGGAATTTTAGGTATAGATAAAAAAACAAAGAAATTAAAGAGTTACATAATATAACTTGTAATAATTGTGATAATTTAAGTGTAATGAAATTAATAAAAAATTACACTTATTTTCATATATTTTTCATACCTATTTTTAAATGGAATGAAAGTTATTATTTAATGTGTAAAAACTGTGATTCTATATATAGTATATCTAATGAAAAGGGAAATGCTATAGAAAAAGGATTGGATTCAAACCTAACTTATTGGGACTTGAATGAAATTAAAACTGATAATAGATGTAAGAATTGTGGAAATAAAATAGATAATGATTACAGATACTGCCCTTATTGTGGAGAACAAATATAAATATATTGGTTATAGGAGCTACTTTGATTTTTTAGTAGCTCCTATTTTTATAAAAAATAAAATATATATTGCATTATCAAAATGATAATTGTATAATATGATTATTGTATTATCATTTTGATAACACGATCATAATAATTAAGAATTTTAAGTTAAAATTCTTAATTCATAATAATTATATAAATTTATATATAGTGTTTTGTTAAAAAAATAAAATAAATTTAGAAATTTGCTTAAAAATTATATTGACTAGACTATGTTAATAATATATCATAGTCTTATGAGCGATAATTAAATAAATTTATATAAAATTATATTTATTATGGTACATTCAACAAAAAAATACATAAATATGCTTATTAGGAGGAATTATAAAATGGGAAAAAGTTCATTTTTATCAGAATTTCTTATGATTACTGATATAAAAACTGTTATTTTTATATCAATTCTTATAGGAACATTTTTCATAGTTAATGTTTTTGAAAAAAAGAAAATTAAATTTTCGACTAGAACAATTTATGCAACTATGATAGGTCTTTTATTAGGAGTCATAATACAAGTAGTAGCAGGACTTCCAGAAGATCCAACTCAAGTTACTTGGCTACAAGAAGTAAGTAAATGGTATGGTCTATTTGGATCTGGATTTATGGATTTACTAAAAATGTTAGTTGTTCCATTAGTATTTGTATCTATATTAAGAGTTATAATTAATATGGGTGAAGGAGAAGATTTAGGAAAACTTACATTTAGATCTTTAGGTATGCTACTTGGAACGACTGCACTAGCAGCAACAGTTGGTATAGTGGTTGCAAATCTTATGAAGTTAGGGGTTGGTAGCACTAATATAGTAGAGTCTACAACTGAAATGAGAGAAATAACGCCTTTAGTAGATACATTAAGAGGTCTTTTACCATCAAATCCAGTTGCATCTATGGCAGAAGGGAATATAGTTGCAATAATAATATTTGCTACATTCTTAGGATTGGCAGTTAAGAGACAAAGAAAGAAATATGCAGACATAATCAAGCCATTTGAAAATTTAGTTGAAGCATTTTATAAAATAATAGTAAGTGTGGCTATGACTGTAATAAAGTTTATGCCTTATGCAGTAGTAGCAATGCTTGCAAATACTATAACAGCTCGTGGATTATCATCTATGATATCTGTATTTGAGTTTGTAGCTGCACTTTATATATCTGTAGCAATATTATTTATAATACATTTAGTAATAATTACTTTAAATGGGTTAAATCCAATAACTTATGTAAAAAATGCAGTAGAGCCTTTACTTTTAGGATTTACATCTAGATCAAGCTTAGGAACATTACCAGTAACGATAGAAACTTTAAAAGATAAGCAAGGTGTAGATGAAAGTGTAGCAAGTTTTACAGCAAGTTTAGGTGCTAATATGGGGATGAATGGATGTGCAGGAATATATCCAGCTTTAGTTGCAGTAACTGTAGCTAATATGGCTGGTGTTGAGATGAATGCTAGTTTCTATGCAATGCTATTTATAGTAATAACTATAAGTTCATTAGGAATAGCAGGACTTCCTGGAACTGCTACAATGGCAGTGTCAGTAGTTTTATCAGGGGTTGGCCTTGGCGCATATTTCCCATTAGTAGGAGGAATAATAGCTATAGATCCTATATTAGATATGGGGCGTACTATGATAAACGTAAATGGGGCAAGTACTACAGCTATATCAGTTGCAAAATCTTTAGGAAAATTAGATAAAAATATTTTTAATGGGAATATAGAAAAAGAAAATAATAAAGAAAAAACTGCTTAGTTAACAAAAAGGTGATTCTTGATGATAGAATCACCTTTTTTACTATATAAATAAAATTTAATTATATAAAGGATATTATTATCTATAAATTATACATAATTCAAATAGATCTAATAAAAAATAACAAAATACTTATTTTAATCAAAAATAAGTATAAATTTATGAAAAATTTTGCTATGTATATACTGTAAACGCTATGTAAGCATCTTTTGACAAAAATGTCAATTGACAGAATAGAAACGAATAGTTACAATTTAGTTACATAATCCTAAATGGCAAGCAATATAAATTAAAAGTAAACTTTATGAGGTTATAATACAGGGGGAAACTTATGAAAATTAAAGAAAGTAAGTTGATTGCACTATTTTTAGGGACATCATTGGTACTATCAGTTTCTTTAGCTGGATACTGGACTTTAAATAAAGAGCAAGTTTCTATAATTATTAAGGGGGAAGAAATTAAAGTATCTACATTTAAGAAAAGCGTAAAAGAGTTGCTTGATGAGAATGGAATAAAATACGATGATAATGATATAATAACTCCAAGCTTAGACTCAGAAGTAAAGGACTATATGGATATTAAAGTAGTTGATGTAACTACGTCAACAGTAAGTGAAAAAGAAGAGATACCTTTTGAGGTTCAGTTACTAGAAGATAATGAACTACTTAAAGGAAAAACAGAAGTAGCTCAAGAAGGTGAATCTGGAGAAAAAGAATTAACTTATACACTTACATATCATGATGGAAAATTAATTAAAAAAGTACTAGAAGAAGAACGCATATCTAAAGAGCCTACTAATAAGATTGTAAAAAGTGGAACCAAAGAAGAAATTATAGTAGCATCAAGATCAACAACGTCAAGAAATACATCACAAGAATTAGGAGAAACGTCGTCTTCAATAAGCGGAACTCATATGTCTGTAGTTGCAACTGCATATGCAGGTGATTCTATAACATCTACAGGAACAATACCTAAATGGGGTACTATAGCTGTAGATCCAAGTGTAATACCATATGGAAGTAGGGTGTATATACCTCAATTTGATATGACATTTATAGCGGAAGACTGTGGAGGTGCTATAAAGGGCAATAAAATTGATATATTTATGAATAGTGAATCTCAGTGTATACAATGGGGAAGAAGAAGTATTGATATATATATAAAATAGGGTTATAAATTTGGTTATATATACTTTACTTACATAAAAAATTGTATTACTATTAAATGTGTAAATTTAATTATACTAAAAGATATAGATTTAAAAGGAGAAATATATATGGGATACAAAGCAAGTTATGAAACATGGTTAAATAATCCTTATTTTGATGATGCAACAAAAAAAGAGCTAAATCTTATAAAGGATAATGAAAAAGAAATAGAAGATAGATTTTATAAAAATTTAGAGTTTGGAACAGCAGGTCTTAGGGGTGTAATTGCAGCAGGAACAAATAGAATAAATAAATATACAGTAAGAAGAGCTACATTTGGACTAGCTAATTACATAGAAAAAAATACAACTGAAGAAGAGAAAAATAGAGGTGTAGTGATAGCACATGATAATAGACATATGTCTAGAGAATTTTGTATAGAGGCTGCTAATACATTAGCTGCATGCGAAATAAAGGCATACATATTTGATAGTTTAAGAACAACTCCTGAATTATCATTTGCGGTTAGAAGTTTAAATACTATAGCAGGTATAGTTATAACAGCAAGTCACAATCCACCAGAATATAATGGATATAAAGTGTACTGGGAAGATGGGGCTCAAGTAATGCCTGAAATAGCTAATGCTATAACAGATGAAATAAATAGTATAGAGGATTATAGTATAATACCAACTATAACTGAAGAAAATAAAAGCTTAGTTGTAATGTTAGGAAAAGAACAAGATACAGCTTTTATAGAAGAAGTTAAAATTCAATCAATAAGAAGACATGTTATACAAAAAGTAGGAAAAGAATTTAAAATAGTATATACTCCACTTTGTGGAACTGGAAATGTACCAATAAAAAGAGCCTTAAATGAAGTAGGATTTGAAAATGTGCTTATAGTTCCTGAAGAGGAAATGCCAGATCCAAACTTTGCTGGAATAGAATATCCTAACCCAGAAGAACAAAAGGCATTAACAAGAGGAATAGAACTTGCTAAAGCTAGTGGATCTGACTTAGTAATAGCAACTGATCCTGACTGTGATAGAGTTGGTGTAGCCGTTAAAACTGTTAGTGGAGATTATGCACTTTTAACTGGAAACCAAATAGGTGGACTTTTAACTAATTATATAATAGAAGGTTTAAAAGAAAATAATAAGCTAAAAGATGATTCAGTTCTTATAAAAACTATAGTTACATCTGAATTTGGAGCGGATATAGCAAAAGCTAACAATATAGATGTAATGAATGTGCTTACTGGATTTAAATTTATAGGTGAAAAAATAAAATCTTTTGAAGAAACTAATAAAAATACATATCTTTTTGGATATGAAGAAAGTTATGGATACTTAGTAGGAACTCATGCAAGAGATAAAGACGGAGTTGTTGCTTCATTATTAATAGCTGAAATGGCAGCGTACTATTATTCTAAAGGAATGAGTTTATATGAAGGGTTATTAGAATTATATAAAAAGTATGGATTCTTCAAAGAAAAGACTATTTCTATAACATTAAAAGGTATAGAGGGGCTTAATAAAATTCAAGAAATAATAAGTTATTTTAGAAATACTGAAATATCTAGTATAAATAATGTTAAAGTCGTAGATTTAAAAGATTATCAAAAAGGTATAGATAATCTTCCTAAGGCAAACGTATTAAAATACTTCTTAGAAGATGAATCTTGGATAGCTGTTAGACCATCAGGAACTGAGCCTAAGCTTAAATTTTATATAGCTGTAAAAGGGGAAAATGAGGAAAATGCAAATGAAAAGCTAGATGGAATAAAGATTAGTTTAGATAAAATTTTAAATAATGTAATGGATGTAGAAACTGTAAAATAAATATAAAAAGGTGCGAATATCATCGCACCTTTTTATATTTCATAGTATTATATAAATATAAAATAAAAAGGAGGAAAGATAATGGTAAAAGTAACAAAAGAAAATATTCTAGAAATAATAAGAAAATCAAGATATAGTGAAATAAACTCTAAAGCAGCAGAAATAGCATTTTACTTATTACTATCTCTATTCCCTTTTTTACTATTTACTATAAATGCATTAGCATATATACCAATAATGCAAACAAATAGGTACATATACATATTAGAAAAAATAATACCTCAAGGTGCATTTGATATAGCATCTTCTATGATACAATCAGCTATAGACAATAGAAGTATTAGTTTAGTTATAACCAGTTTTTTTCTTACTATATGGACATCATCAAGAGCAGTTAGAGGATTAATTAGAAGTATTAATAGAGCATATAATGTTAAAGAAACTAGATCTTATTTTAAAGTATTTCGTATTGCAATGATTTTTACTATAATGCTTTTGATACTTATATTTTCATCCATGATATTTTTAGTTTTTGGCGAAAGGTTAGGTCATTTTCTATTGAATTATATAGGCGTAGATAGGGTTCTTATAAATATATGGAATATGTGGAGATATTTGATTGGTTTATCAACTATGATTATAATATTTCTAAGTTTATATATGTATACTCCAAACAAAAAAGTAAAAATAAAAGATGCTATACCTGGTTCTATTATATCAACTATATCTTGGTTTTTCATATCCTATGCATACTCATATTATGCTAGTCATTTTGCAAACTATGAAGTTATATATGGTAGTATAGGCGGAGTAATAATTTTAATGACTTGGATGTATTTAAGTAGCTGGGCTATATTAATTGGATCAGAGGTTAATGCAAAATTATATCTTATAAGAAATATAAGATATAAAACTAAGATAAAAAGAAAAATATATAAAAATAAATGAAAATATTAACTTTTTTGTAGGATGTTTTGTATAATATAAATACAATGAATTATTTAATTTATATAAAAAGGAAAATTAATATTATTGACATAATAGAGGAATATTAATTAAAATTAATTAAATAAAAGTTGATAAAAATAAAAGTGATGAATAGGAAGAGTAAATTTAACTCGGTTACCAGAGATGGAAGCTCATAGGCTGAAAGGCTTTCTTAATTAGAAAAATTGAAAACTACCTAGGAGCTGCATTCTGAAGTTATCTTTGATGTTAGTAAGAATAGCCGTTTGACAACGTTAAAGTTATAAGTGGATTTTATAAATCAAATTAGGTGGAACCGCGGGAATATACTCTCGTCCTTTTATTAAAGGATGAGAGTTTTTTGATTATAAATAACAAATAGTATAAAAAATAATATAAAGGTGATGAATAGGAAGAGTAAATTTAATTCGATTATCAGAGATGAAAGTTTATAAGCTGAAAGGCTTTCTTAATTAGAGGAATTGAAAAATACCTAGGAGCTGCTAGAAAAACTAGCCGTTAGCTGCGATAAAGTATCAAGTGAGTTTAAGTACTAATTTGGGTGGAACAGCGAACAGACTCGTCCCATTATATATGGATGAGTCTGTTTTTTTATAAATTTAAATCTATGGAGGTATGAAAATGAGAATAGGAATATTAGGTTATGGAACAGTAGGAAGTGGATTAATAGATGTTATTGATAATAATAAAAATAAAAGAAATATAGAAGTTATTAACATTTTAGTAAGAGATAAAAGTAAGTATGAAGGGTTAAAATATTACAATAAATTAACAACTGATATAGATGAAATATTTAATAAAAACTTAGATGTAATAGTTGAAGTAATGGGAGGATTGCATCCTTCATTAGAATATATAAAAAGAGCTTTAGAATGTAAGATAAATGTGGTTACAGCAAATAAAGATTTATTGGCAGAGTATGGTGATGAATTAGTTAGATTAGCAAAAGAAAATAATGTTACTATAAAATTTGAAGCATCAGTAGGAGGAGGTATTCCTGTACTAAAACCATTAATAGAATCCTTAGAGGGAAATTGTATAAATAGCATATATGCAATATTAAATGGAACTACAAATTTTATATTATCAAAAATGTATAATGAAAATTTATCTTATGATGTTGCTTTAAAACAAGCACAAGATTTAGGTTTTGCTGAATCTAATCCGGAATCAGATGTATTAGGATATGATGCAGCTAGGAAATTATCTATATTATCTACTTTAGCTTATGATAACAGAGTTTATTGGAAAGATTTATATTTAGAAGGGATAACTAATATAGATAAAAAAGATATAGAATATGCTAAAAGATTAAATTGTAAGATTAAGCTAGTAGGTCAAAGCAAATATGAAAATAATAAAATAAGTGGATTTGTAAGACCTGCACTAGTAAGCTATGATAGTATACTTGCAAATATAGAGAATGAATATAATGTGGTAGTTTTAAATGGGGATTCTGTAGGCGAAGTATCATTTGTAGGTAAAGGTGCAGGTAAACTTGCAACAGGTAGTGCAGTTTATGGTGATGTAATTGATATATTAGATAATAGATTTTCATCAATAGATTCATTTACAAAAGAAAAAGTAGAAGTAAACAAAACTTTAGATAATAGCTGTAGTGCGTTACTTAGATTTAAAAGTAATAGTATAAATGAAATATTAGATATATTAAAAGATGAAATGAAGGATTATAGTATATTAAATGATAACGAAGAATTGGCTATATTTGTTGATGCAGATTCAGAGTATGAAATAAATAATAGCCTGGATAAGATATCTAAAAAAGATTACTGCTGTTTAATAAGCAAATTAATAAAAATAAATTAATATAAATAGCGTGTAGATAAAATAAATTTATGTACACGCTTAAGTAATTATCTAGTAAAAATTAATTCACAATCACTAGATAATTCATTATTAAATTTATAACCCATTAAATCAAAACTTTTTAAGTCCATTATATTATCAATTTTATTTTTTATAATAAACTTAGACATATGACCTCTAGCTTGTTTTGAATACATACCTATAACTTTATATTTATTGTTTTTTTCATTGAAGTCTTTGAATTCTACATTGACAAATTTACATGTCTTATTCAATTCTTTTATATCAATAGCTTTTACATATTCAGAGGAAGCTAAATTTAGTAAAGTTTTATTATTATGGGTAGATAGCTCTTTTATAATAAAATCAGTTATTTTATCTTTCCAAAATTTATATAAGTTTTTACCTTCTTTATTTTCAAGTTTTGACTTCATTTCTAGCCTATATGGTTCTATTACATCACACGGAGATAAAACTCCATATAATCCAGAAAGTATTTTAAAGTGATCTGTAGCAAAGTCAAAATCATCTTCAGTGAAGTTAGAAACATTCATACAGTTAAAAACTTCACCATTAAAAGCTAATATGCTTTGCAATCTAACATTACTATCTAAGCCATAATTTTCATATCTAATTAGATTTAGTTTACTAAGGTCTTCGCTTAAATTCATAAGGTTTTGAACTTGGTAAATATCTAAATTTTTTAATAGTCTCATTAAATAATTAGCTTCATCTATAAAATAAGGAATAGAAGATTTATTTAAAGATATATTTTTATCAAACTTCATTGTTGTTGTTGGAGATATTATCGTTATCATACTTAGTCCACCTTTATATTATAATACTTTTAATATATACCAATATAAGTACATAATAAACAAATATATATAATAAATAATATAAAAAATAAATAGAACATACTATTGAATTTAAAAAACATACACTATATCATCTAGGAATGATATTGATAATGTATTAACTTTAAAAAGTATTGAATAAATAATAAATATGATATACAATATAAAAAGTAGTGTACGCTAAATAAACTGAAAAATATATATAGGGGGAATATTTAATGATAAAAGTAGGTATAAATGGATTTGGAAGAATAGGACGAAATATTTTAAGAATAGCGCAATCTATGTTAGATGAGAATATAGAAATAGTTGCAATAAATGCTAGAGCAGATGCAAATACTTTAATTCACTTATTTAAATACGATTCATGTTATGGAATCTTTAATGGTAAGGTAGAAGTGAAAGATGAAAATACTATTAAAGTTAACTCTAATGAAATAAAAATACTTAGATATAATGATCCAGAAGATATACCATGGAAGTCTATAGGTGTAGATATTGTTATAGAATCTACTGGAATGTTTACTCAAAAAGAAAAAGCATTAAAACATATAAAGGCAGGGGCTAAGAAGGTTATAATAACTGCTCCAGGTAAAGATGAAGATATAACCATTGTTATGGGAGTAAATGAAGAAAAATATAAAGATGAAAAACATAATATAATTTCTAATGCATCTTGTACAACAAACTGTCTGGCACCACTTGTAAAAGTTCTAGATGATAAATTTGGAATTGAAAAAGGGTTAATGACAACGATACATGCATACACTAATGATCAAAGAATATTAGATAAGAATCATAAAGATTTGAGGAGAGCAAGAGCAGCAGGTGAATCAATGATACCAACAACAACAGGGGCTGCAAAAGCTGTGGCAAAAGTACTACCTCAATTAGAAGGAAAATTAAATGGATTCTCAGTTAGAGTTCCAACTCCTACAGTATCATTAGTAGACCTTGTTTGTGAGCTTAAAGAGGATGTAACTATAGATGAAGTAAATAGGGCTTTGAAAGAGGCATCAGAAGGAAATTTAAATGGAATACTAGGATATTCTGAGGAACCGTTAGTTTCTATAGACTATAGAGGTGATAGTAGATCATCTATAGTAGATGGATTATCCACTATGATAATTGATAAGAATATGGTGAAAGTTGTATCTTGGTACGATAATGAATGGGCATACTCTACAAGAACTATAGATTTAGTTAATTATGTATCTAAGAATATGAAATTAGGCTAAAATATTTAGTAAATATTATATGTCATTCAAAAAGTGACAAAAAACGCCTAAAAATATTGCAAATCCCATATTTAGTAATTATAATAAGATATATTAATTATAAAAATATATATAGGAGGAACAATATGGAAGCAGAAAAAGTCTTGAAAATGGATGAATCTATTTCATCAAGAAAAGTTAAAGCTGTTAACTTAGAGACATTTATATTTTTAGGTGTTTTGGTTATTGGTTTTGGATATATAGCTAGCGTTATGGGAGCTGGAATAATGTTTAAAGTTATAATGAACACGGCTCATGATTTACTTTTAAATACTGTATTTTTAATAATGGCAATGGCAGTATTAGCAGGCGCCTTAAGTGCCTTACTTTCTGAATTTGGAGTTATTTCACTGATAAACAAATTATTTAAAGGATTTATGAAACCTTTATATGGATTACCAGGTGCCAGCATAACTGGAGCTATAGCAACGTATTTATCTGATAATCCAGCTATAATATCTTTTGCAAAAGATAAGAACTTTACTAAATACTTTAAAAAGCATGAAATACCAGCTTTATGTAATCTAGGTACAGCTTTTGGAATGGGACTTATACTTACAACATTTATGATATCTCAAGGTAAAGAATATGCGTTACCAGCTATCATAGGTAATATATCAGCAATAATAGGTAGCATTATAAGTGTTAGAATAATGCTATATTTCACAAAAAGGTTTTATAACTATGATTGTAGTAAAGATATTAATACCAATAATTTAAAAAATGATACTGAATATAGAGAAATAAGGGACGGTAATATATTTCAGAGGATATTAGATGCAATGTTAGAAGGTGGAAAAAATGGAGTAGAGATGGGAATAGCTATAATACCAGGTGTATTAGTAGTTTGTACTATGGTTATGATTCTTACATTTGGACCATCAACAGACCCAATTACAGGAGCGCCTATTTATACAGGAGCAGCTTATGAAGGAATAGCTTTACTTCCTATTATAGGAGAAAAGTTAAGTTTTATATTAGAACCGTTATTTGGATTTACATCTCCAGAAGCAATAGCATTTCCGATAACTTCACTAGGGGCTGTTGGAGCAGCTATGTCTTTAGTTCCTCAATTTATTATTGATGGAGTAATAACTCCAAATGACATAGCAGTATTTACTGCTATGGGTATGACTTGGAGTGGATATTTAAGTACACATGTAGGAATGATGGATGCATTAAATGCTAGGGGATTAACAAGTAAAGCTATAATATCTCATACTATAGGTGGTATATGCGCAGGAATGTCAGCACACTTTTTATATATGTTATTATCATAAAAATTAAATACATAAAAGAAAAGGTGTATCTAAATTAATTTTATAATTTTGATACACCTTTTTGTTAACGATTATTAATGATCTTGATGTTTTTTATGACTACTTATAGGTCTTGCAGTATTTTGACTTACAGAGCCTGTTTTTGATGGTCTAAGTCTTGGTTCTAAGTTAAGCTCTTCAGATTGTTCTAATTTAAAGTTAGGATTCTTTTTATCATTTCTATTATATCGAGTTTTACTATCTTCTCTTTTATGTTTATTTAATGTCATATTAACCTCCTAAAAATGAAAAATAATATATTAATAATTTAACCTAAAATATAATTAGTATTCTTTATGAATTATAAATGTAAAAATAGATAATCATATATTTAGATAAATTTTCAGTGGATTTTGGAAAAAGGAGGCAATAATTTGAGTATAGCTATTAGTATATTAGGAGGTTTGGGACTTTTTTTATATGGTATGAACCTAATGGCGCAAGGTTTGCAAAACTCTGCAGGTAATAAGTTAAAAAAAATAATAGGGTTATTGACAAGTAATGTAGTCATGGGAGTACTAGTAGGAACTGTTGTTACTGCAATAATACAAAGTTCAAGTGCTACTACTGTAATGGTTGTTGGGTTTGTAAATGCTGGAATAATGACGTTAAATCAAGCTATAGGAGTTATAATGGGAGCTAATATTGGTACGACAGTAACAGCTCAATTAGTTAGTTTTAAACTAGAAGGGCTTGCTCCAATATCATTAGGGATAGGTATAATTTTATATCTTTTTTCTAAGAAAGCCAGTGTAAAAAATATTGCGGAAATACTTTTAGGATTTGGTATATTATTTACAGGAATGGAATTTATGAAAGATGCTGTAAAACCATTAGCTGAATACAAAGGTTTTACAGATGCTTTAATTAGTTTTGGACATAGACCAGTACTAGGATTATTATTAGGATTTGCTATTACAGGTATAGTACAAAGTTCTAGTGCATCAATGGGTATGTTAATAGCTCTTGCAGCGCAAGGATTGATTCCACTTAGTTCAGCACTTCCTATACTTTATGGTGATAATATAGGAACTTGTGTAACATCACTAATTTCTAGTATAGGAGCTAGCAGGAATGCAAAGAGAGCAGCTATAATGCACTTGTTATTTAATATAATAGGAAGTTTACTATTCTTACTTATATTAAATAGACCTATAACATACATTGTAACAAGAATAGATCCAACAGATGCAGCAAGACAAATAGCAAATGCTCATACTTTATTTAACTTAATAAATGTTGCTATACTATTACCATTTTCTAAATATATAGTAAAATTAGCAATGCTTGTAGTTCCAGACAACAATGATAAAAATGATGAAAAAAGCACTAAATATCTTGACGAAAGAATGTTAGAAACACCATCTATAGCTCTAGGAAATACTGTAAAAGAAATAATGAGAATGGGAGATATAGCTAAAATTTGTTTATCAAGTTCTATGGATGGATTTGTAAATAAATCGGATAAAAGTATAAAAATTGCACTAGAAAATGAAGAAACCATAAATGTATTACAAAAAAGTATATTAAATTATCTGCTTAATTTATCTAAGACATCTCTTCCAAATAATTTAGTGGAGTCAGTAGATGGTTTATTTAATACAGTGAATGATATAGAAAGAATAGGAGATCACTCTGAGAATATAGCAGAACTAGCGCAAACAGCTATTTCAGAAGATCTAGATTTATCAAATGAGGGTGTTGAAGAAATAAGTCATATGTATGATTTAGTATTTGAAAATTTAAAAGGCGCACTTAAGCTAATTGATGAAGAAGATACTTACTTAGCAAATGAAATTTTAGAAAGAGAAGATGAAGTAAATAAGATAGAAAAATCAATACGTGTAAATCATATATATAGACTTAATAATGATAAGTGTGAAGTAGATTCTGGTATTTTATATATAGATCTAATTAGTAATCTAGAGAGAATTTCAGATCATTGTGCTAATATTGCTAAAAGAGTATTAGAGTAAAATAAAAGTAGCATAGTTATTCAATAAAAATAGCTGTGCTACTTTTATTTATAAGTATGTGATATAATAATATAAGATTATTATAATGGTAAAGGTGGGCTAGTAATGAAAGTAGTTAAAGATGCTATATACTCGAAATATTTTAGCTATGATATTGACGAAGATATAATTATTTATGAAGGTAGATTTTGTATTTATTTAGACAAAAAATATAAATGCAATGGAATAATTTATTATAAAATGATACCGCCGATGTCTATAAATTTTGAAGCATCTATAATACATACTCAAGAAGAAGATTTTGACCTAGCCTTAGACTATGACAATGCAATATTAGAGGTCTATGGATATAAACCTGCATATGTAACTGTAAATTCGATAAATAATGATAATATAGATGGATACATAAATGATAATAATTTAAAGTCTAAAAATACTTATGTTGAATATATAGATTTTAATATAATTAATTTAGATCAACTTCCTGGGAAGCTTATAAACTATGAAAGTAAACTTTTTGCAGGTAGAATTGAGTTTGAGGTAAATGATTTTAAGATTATAATAGATAAGCGGTATGATTATAGGAAAGAATTAAATGAAGAATTAAAAATTAAATCTGGATCTATAATAACCCATGTAGGTAGGATATTAAAAAAAGACAATAGTTTATTTAAGACTAATAATATTGATAATATTTTAGATAGAATAGCTACATCACTTAGCTTTATGTGTGGTAGATATATAGATATATGCCTGGCTAATGGATATTTAAATAATAAAAATGTTTATAGGCTTTGGAGAGAATGTATAGTTACACCATTTAAATTTGTTCCAACATGGAGTGATACCATTTCAAATTATTATAATATAGAAAAATACATATCGTTAATGTGTACAAAATTAGAAGATAGCTATTATGAACCAACTATAAAGCACATTATAGACTGGTACATAGAATCATCAAATAATATAACTTTAGAAAATAATATAATATCAGTTCAAATTGCTCTTGAAGCATTATCATATGTTGTTTTAGTAGAAATATATGAGATTATTGATGAGGTAGATTTTGATGAAAATTCATCATCTAAAAATATTAGGATGCTTTTAGATATGTGTAAAATACCATATGGGCAAAAAGAATTGTACTTATTTGATGATTGGATTAAAAGTAAGTTTGATGATGGTGTAGACTTGGTAATATACTTTAGAAATAAAATTGTACATCCAAGTAGAAAAGGACATAGAGCTAATTTAAGTGTTGATGATATGTGGAATATAATTCAGATTGGGACAAGATACATAGAACTTGCGTTATTATATCTTATAGGATACAAAGGTGAATACTCAAATCGATTAAAATATAGATCGTATGGAGAAGTTGAGTTAGTTCCATGGAATTTAATATAATAAAAATTATAAGAAATGATTAAAACATAAATAATAAGGGTAGATACTAAAAATAATGATAAATGAAAGGAATTTTTTAATTTTAATATGATTAAGTTTTATGGATATGCTAAATGTTCAACTGTTAGAAAAGCTAAAAAATGGTTAAATGAAAATAACATACAGTTTGAAGAGATCGAAATAACTGAAAATCCACCAAGTAAAGAAGAATTAGAAAGAATATATAAACTTAGTGGATATGAAATAAAGAAGTTTTTCAACACTAGTGGAGTTAAATACAGAGAGCTAGGGCTTAAGGATATAATTAAAAATGAATCAGAGAATAAACTTTTAGAAATATTATCAAGTGATGGTATGCTTATAAAAAGACCATTAGTTTATGATGATAAAAATGTTTTATTAGGATTTAAAGAAGATGAATGGAAAAATAAATTATTATAAAAAAAAGCGTAGTAACTTATAAAAAGTTAACTACGCTTTTTTTGAAATTTTGCGATTACATCAATCATATTATCTTTTATTTCATTACTTAAAACCGTAGATTTTAATTTAGGATTTTCTATATGATCATATACTGGATCTAAGAATTCTACCTCAACATTCATAGACTTAATTTTACCAATTGGCTCGTATCCACTATATGTTTCTTTAGAATTTTTTATTACTAATGGGATTATAGGGCAATTAGCTTTATATGCAATTTTTAGTGAGCCAGCTCTAAAATCTGATATTAAAGCATTTGGATCTTTTACCCATGTTAAATCTCCCTCTGGAAATATAGCCATACTGTGTCCTTCTATTATATTTTTAGAAGTCTCTATTATACTTTTTATGCCTTCTCGAGTATTTTCTCGATTTATATATACGCATTTTATTAGTTTAACCCAGTGACTTATAACAGGCATATTTCTCCAAACAGGAACATCTGCAATGACAACTCCAATAGGTCTATCAACACTAGCTAATAATATGAAGCTATCTAACATACTAGAATGATTTATTATAAATAAAGACGGGTCTTCTGGTAATCTATCTTTTCCTAAAACGTTTAAATTAATATTTACAATAGAAAGTGCTTTTCTAGCATGTTTTTGTAAAAAACTAAACATTTCATCAACCGAGTACTTACTAGGATTTAATTCATATTTAATTAATTTTGGAATAGCTAAGCATAATACTAATATTAAATAAAGTACGAATTTTATATAGTTAAGCAATTATTTCATCTCCTTAAAATATTAATAATACCATTAATGATTTTATCATAAAATGAATTTATTTACAAATTAGAGAATATAAATAAGACAAGGTAACTTATTTAACTATATATATTATTATAGGAGGATGAAATTTAGTGAATAAACTTAGTGGAGTGAGATATGATGAGCGATTTTTAAAAATAAAAATATCTGCAAATACAGGTGATAATATTTTTTTAAAGCTACCAATAAGTTTTGTGAAAAGATTAGTTGCAAATAATGCAATTGACTTCTTCAAAAATCAGGATGATATTATTGATAGTCAAAAACTACTAAAAATAATGCTTGATGCTTTTGAATACAATGTTGTTGGAGAAATAGCATATCTAGAAAGAAGCAATGGAGATAAAATCCGATTTATAATTGATTAATTAAATATAAAAGCGGTTGATAAAATAATTTCACTTTAAATTTATTTTATCAGCCGCTTTGTTTATTTATATAAAATATTAAAAATTAAGTTGACGTAAAATTAAGATATAATTATAATAAAGGTAAACCTATAAATATGATGTGGTTAACTAAAAGGAGAAGTAATTAATGAGATTAAAAACAACAGATATAGTATTAAGTGGACTATTTGCAGCTTTAACTGCTATATTAGCGCAAATAGCTATCCCACTTCCATTTACAACAGTACCATTAACTATGTTAATATTTTCAGTTGCACTTGCTGGAATGATATTAGGATTTAAAAGAGGATTTTTATCTATGGTTATATACTTATTACTAGGTGCAGTAGGAATGCCTGTATTTGCCCAAATGAGTGGGGGTATTGGTATATTACTAGGACCTACAGGCGGATTTTTACTAGGTTGTCCGATTATGGCATTTATAGTTGGATTTGTATCAGAAAGATATTCATCAAAATTATATGTTTTTGTAGCTATGACATTAGGGCTGGTTATGGATTATGCAGTAGGTACAGTTATGTTTTCTATAATTACAAAAGTTAGTATATATCAAAGTATACTATACTGCGTAGCGCCGTTTGTATTTGTAGATTTAATAAAAATAATTTTAGCTATAAGTATAGGTGTAACTGTAAGTAAAAGAATAAGGTTGGTGTAAAATAATGTTAAAAATAAGACCGCACCATATACTTTGTATGAGAGCATATACAGGTAGTGGATATAGCAAAGAATTTTCTATTAAAATAGAAAGTATTATAAGAAATCTTAAAGTATATAATGAGTTTTTGAAGTCTTATAATCTAGAGAACGAAGTAAATAAAGTTGAAATAGTCTACTCTACAGATAGTATTTGTGAAAGTTGTCCAAATAAATTAGATGATAATATATGTAACTCTCAAGAAAAAGTAAATCTAATAGATTGTAAAATGATTAAATACTTTAATATTAAAGAAGGTGTATACAACTATAAATATATAGAAAACTTAGTATATAATAATATTAATGAAGTGATATTTGATGACATATGTAGGAGCTGTGAATGGTACCATGTAACGAACTGCAAAAAATATATATTGTAGTAAAATGAGGGGATATTATGAATAGGGTAAAGGAATTAATAGGTAGAAAATTTTTAAAAGATATAGAATTTTTAGAACTAGAAGATAACGATTGTGTAATTGAATGCAAGTATATAAAACCTCATAATGCTCATTACAATGAATATAAAATTGTAATTGACAATGACGGTTTAATAGAGGAATATCTAGTTTACTTGAAACATTTAGATTAGATAAAATTAAAAATTAAATTATCTTAAAATAAAGTGTTATAAAATACAAAGTTTGCGTAATACTCAATAAACTGTATTTTTATAGCACTTTATTTTTATTAAAGTATAATTATATTAAAAAAACACTAAAAAAACAATTTGTGAAATGTTGGAATTTAAACGTTTTATGAGGTTTTTAAAATGCTTGTTAAAAAAAGTGAATAAATATTATTGAATAAAGAAAAAAAAGCCTATATAATTAATTTGTCGATTGGGATACAGAAAAAAAATATTGTATACCAAAAAAGTCGTAAAAATTGATTGGAGGAATACTTGCTATGGAATTAACAATAGTTGCTAGCGCTGGTACTTTAGAATCAAGTGATATACAAATAATACTAGAACCAAATGAAAATGGTATTGTTATAGAACTTGAAAGTACAGTTAAAGCTCAGTTCGGAGAACAAATTGAAAACGTTATCAAAGAAACTCTTAAAGAACTTAATGTAGAAAATGCAAAAGTATTTGCAAATGACAAAGGGGCTATAGATCCTGTAATAAAAAGTAGAGTACAAACTGCAGTATATCGTTCAGCAAAGTCTAGCGATTACAAGTGGATGTAAGGAGGGGCAAAAATGAAATTAAGACGTTCGATGCTATTTGTTCCTGGAAATAATCCTGGAATAATAAGAGATGTTCATATATATAAGCCAGACTCAGTAATGTTTGA
>NZ_JADNAX010000037.1:0-2011 GCF_015550495.1 Romboutsia sp. 1001713B170207_170306_H8 | reverse complement strand
GTTTGCATAGGCTAATATAGGAACTAATACACTCATTCCTAATTGTGCTACAAATAAAGGGTTCTTAAATCTTACCTTCCAGTTTATTTTCATAAATTACCTTCCTTTAAAATTTTATTAAAAGAGCAATAACAGAACTAATTAAAGCACCTGCTATTGCTCTCCATAACCATGTATTACTATTTTCTAAGTCAGATATTCTATTATTTGCTACTTTTATTTTTTCTTCTATAATTTCATTCTTCAATTCATGATTTTTATTTATATTCTCTAAGAGAACTTCAATTCTAATTAGACGTTCTCTAACTTCTTGTGAAGTGTCCTCAGCCATACCAACCTCCTTTATATACAATAAAAAAGAACTTAATTACTCACCTGTAACAAGTTCTTTTGCTTCCATTAATGACATTAAATCATCATACTCTCCTTTAGTTATTATATTTTTCTCTAAGTATCTAGTTAATTGCTTTGTAAGTGTAGCCTTATCATATGCTCCACCTAATATCATTATTTTTGCTTGCTCATATCTTGAAAGTGCCATTGTCTTTCCTCCTTTTATATTTTTATTTATATTAAATGTATTTGCTAAACTTATTCCTGTAAGTCCGGCATCTTCTAATGTCCATTCAACCTCTAATAGTCTATAATCCATATCAAAAGTAGTTGCCACCATATCTACATTATGTTCTTCTATATCTAGAAGAGAGTTTTCCATAGCATATATGCTAGGTACGTTACCTGTGTAAGTTGCTTTAACACTTTGACAAGGTATTACACTTTCTACACTTAATGTTGCATTATTGGGTATTTCTAGTAATAACCTATCTGTATCTATTGTTTCATAATAAGGTTCTGCTAACTCTAGGATTAAATTATATTCAATGTTATTATCCCTCATATAACTTTTTAGTTCATCAACTGTAGAACCATATTCTTTAGGTAGCCAAAATGTTAATGCTCCATACGGTTTAGTGCCGTCCAGTCTAACATGAAATATATCATCAGAATTGTTTTGAATATATGGTATTTTATCACAACAACCTTCTCCATTTGATTTAAACTTATAACCTGTCATTGCTAAACCATATCTATTACAATTAGACAAATTATTATCATACATCCTTATATCATCATTATGTGATAGTAAATAACTACTCATTTTATGATGATGTTTCAACTCACCGTCAATGTAAACTATTTCATCAGTTTTGTGTAGTGGTGAATTTAGATACACTGTTTTAGTTGAGTAATAATAAGGTTCGTATGAAGTTGCTTGTGTCCCTTCTTCTAGTTGAAGTTTATTTACCTTAACCGTATAAATTTTACTTTCCAATGGTGTAATGTTACCTGTTGTTATAGTTATATATTTATAATTAGTTAAGTCTATAGTTGTATTAAAGTTAAATTCTTTACCTCCGTTTTTTTGAATCAAATAATTGTAACTATCATTATGTGTATTTTTTGTATTTTCTATGTTGTGACATATTACTTTCAAATTATATTTATCACTATCTAAAGTAAAGACGCCACTTAAAATGTGTTGTCCATTAAATCTAGATACATCAATATTTTTATATATTATTGAACCTTTACTAACACCGCTTTGAGGTGATAATGAAGTTGTTAAATCTAATGTTTGAGTAACATCTTGCAGCCCTAATAAATTCTTACCTCTTATCTCAACTTCGCATTTATATTTACCTAAATTTTCGATACTTTCTTCACCACTATCAACCATTTCTTGTGTTACTTTACAGTTTTCAAAGGTAGATTGCATTTCTTCATTAACTAATGTATTACCTACAATTTTATCTATATTAACCAAACCTTCTTTACTGCCTTCTAACTTTAAAGAATTTCCTTCGCCCTCTATAGTTAGCCTTCCATCCTTACTTTCATTAAATAAACCTTGTATATATACATCTTGAACTTTATTCTTCTCCTCAATATCAAGAAGTCTTGAATCTTGTTCCTCATTTTTACTTTCAACTTGATCTATTCTACTCGTATT
>NZ_JADNAX010000036.1:0-2291 GCF_015550495.1 Romboutsia sp. 1001713B170207_170306_H8 | reverse complement strand
CTTTGTTATTACCTAATTTTTTTGTAACTTTAGGCATTACATTTTCGTTATGGCAAAGTTACATTTTCGTCCTTACATTCCCAACCAAACCGTTCTTTTTCCACAAAGAATTGATGAAAACATAGCTGCGAACGACCCTGTCCGCATCGTCAATGCAGTTGTTGATAATCTCAATCTTGATAATTTCAAGAAGCTTTATAAAGAAACTGGGCGCTCAGCCTATCATCCTAAGATGATGCTCAAGGTCATTATCTACGCTTACATGAACAATATCTATTCCTGCCGTAAAATCGAGAAGCTTCTTTTGCGTGACATCCATTATATCTGGCTTGCCGGTAATGAGCATCCGGATTTTATTACCATCAACCGTTTTCGTAACCGTGTAAAGGAGGAAATAAACAACGTATTCACGCAGTTGGTTCTTGTCCTTGCCGACAAAGGTTTCATCAGTCTTGACGTGGAGTATATCGACGGTACCAAGATCGAGTCCAAGGCCAACAAATATACTTTTGTCTGGCGCAAGACAGTCGAAAGGAACCGTACAAGGTTGATGGATAAGATCCGCATCCTTCTGGAGCAGGTGGATGAAACCATTGCACAGGAGAACTCCGTAAAAGACACATCCGTGGAGTTCACTCCCTCCATGCTCTCGGGCATAGCGAATGAACTTAAAGAAGCCCTGGAACACCGGCCTGCAACAAAGGACAAGGAAGAAAAGAAAACCCTGCGGGAGAAAAAGAAACAGGTCAGGGAACTTGAAGGGTATCGTGACAAGCTGATGGAATACGACAATCACCTTGATGTCCTTGGAGAACGTAATTCCTATTCCAAGACCGATCCTGATGCCACATTCATGCGCATGAAAGAAGACGCCATGAGGAATGGGCAGACCAAACCCGGATATAATTTGCAAACAGGCACTGAAAACCAATTCATCATAGACTTCCGACTGTTTCCCAACCCTACCGATACGCTGACCCTCATTCCTTTTTTCCACTCCTTCCGGCACCGCTATAACCGCTTACCTGCTATCGGTGTGGCAGACTCCGGTTACGGCTCGGAAGAAAATTACCGGTTCATGCAGGAGAACGGGATAGAAGCCTTTGTCAAGTACAACTACTTCCATAAAGAACAGCGTCCCCGTTATACGTCCAACCCGTTCCATGCGGAAAGTCTCCATTACAATGCGGAAGGGGATTATTACGTTTGTCCGATGGGGCAGCACATGAACCGCATAGGAACCAAACGTGACAGAACGGTGAGCGGATACACCACCGAAAGTGCCCGGTATAAGGCACAAAGATGCGAGGGCTGTCCTTTGCGTGGAAGTTGTTTTAAAGCACGGGGGAACCGTATGATAGAAGTCAACCACCGGTTAAACCAATACAAACGACAAGCCCGGGAAAGGTTGCTCTCAAAAGAAGGAATCAGGCATAGAGGCAGGCGGTGTATAGAACCGGAAGCTGTTTTTGGACAAATGAAATACAACATGGCATACAGAAGGTTCCGGCATGTGGGAGAAGACAAGGTGACAATGGACTTTGCCTTCTTTGCCATAGCTTTTAATATCAAAAAGATGTGTGCAAAACTGAGAAAGGCAGGAAAGGGACTCATTACATTTGCTAAATCTATGCTTATTGGGCTATTTATAAACCGCTACAAGTGGAAGATAGCAACGTCTTACCAAATGAATCAGAAAAAAGCATCATAAGCAAAAGAAAATATAGCAGGACTGTAAAACGTAAAAAAAAGGTTGTGCCAACGTTTTGACACAACCTCCTCTTTTTGGTTGGGTATGGAGGTATTAGTATACCTCCAATTCATAGATTCTTGCAGCCTTCAGACTGTTGTTCTGTGTAGACTGTGTTACCAATAGTCTGACGTAACGTACTGAAGTCGGCTTAAATTGGCGAACTACCGTATTCTTCTTGTTATTACTCAGCTCATCAATTGTTTTCCATTCTTCGTCCGGACTGTTTTTACCTTGTAAGAAACAAGTATGGGTGATGAAGACACTGCCTTCGTTTCCGGCATTCACTAACTTCCATCCACGAATCGTCTGTTCTTTTCCGAAGTCAAAGTCAATGTAGTTGGGAGCCGTGTTTGTGTCGCACCATTTAGTCTTTACATCACCGTCTGTGGCATATTGGGCGGCTTCGTCTGCATTAGTCTCACCGGAACATTTAATCAGCTTGGCCTGTTTCAGCAGATTCGTTTTAGCCGTGGCTTCTTCTCCGTTACCAGCTTTCAGAGCTGTGCGGAACAATTCCGAAGCCGGAGATATGGCAGGA
>NZ_JADNAX010000035.1:0-2301 GCF_015550495.1 Romboutsia sp. 1001713B170207_170306_H8 | reverse complement strand
TTTTAAAACCTTTATGGCATGTTTCTTGATTTCAGAAGTAAATACACACTCTGTTTTATAACCAGCTTCGTGTGCGGCTAATTCTAAGCCACATCGAATGCCACCAATTCCAGCAAAGAGGTCTATAAATTTAATAGTTCCTTTCATTATAATTCGGTGTTTACTTTTATTTTCCCTATTGTTTTTTGTTCGTCACGTACCCGGCACAGTTCCCGGTGTGCCTTTTCCTTGTATTCTAGCAAAGCGGAGTTTTCGGAGCGCAGCCGGGCAATCTCCCGTTCTTGTTCTTCGCTTTTGGCTTCTGCCTTTGCTTTTTCTTCGGCAGCATGGGCGATCAGTTCCGGCGCAGGGAGTTGCTTGGCGGTCTGTTCCCGGACAGTTTGGAGAAGCAGGCGCACCGCTTCCGTTTCCTCGTTGTGTTGTTCCATGATCTTTGCGGATTGTTCCAGCCGCCCGGCAACCTTTTCTAATGGGGAGAGGTCAAATGCTTCACCCCGGAGGTCGAACCCGGTTCTTTGGAAATAATCAACGGACAACTCAACAAATTCTTTGCGGGTTATGCCCGTACCCTTTAAATATTCATCTAATTTTTGGGCGTACTCTTGGCTTATCGCTATGGTGGTAAGCGGTGTTTTCCTCTTTTGCTTGCTTTCTTGTCCTTTTTCCATTGTTGTAAAATGCTATATTCTGTTGCAAAGGTAGTTATAAGTTTTGTTATTGCAGCTTATCGCAAATGTTATTGCAATTTATTGCGGTTATAGCAAAATAAATCACTCTGTTATTAGCTGGAAGTCATGGTAAACGCCCCCTTTTCTTCCGCAGGCTTCCGGACATGGTTCAGTGAATATCACTGTTACGAATATTGCCCCGGCGAACTTCTCTATCTCTGTAACCATTGCCCGTAAATCCCTGCCATAGCCGTTAATTTCGGCTGGTACGATAACTTTATCACCTGTTTTCATACTTGTATTTTTTTATTCTATTCCAAAATCTTCCATTAAGCAAACCCGGATGATAGCCCCTATCTGTTTGGCTGGCTTGTCTATATATTGCTCAAACTTCTTTTGTATCTTTTGCGCCACCTGTACGGCTATTTCCGGGTGTAACTGTACGGCGTTCACTACACGCTTAACATATCCTTTGTCACTTTTGGAGAACCTCGAAATAGTGGTTGTTATGTAGATGATCGCCTGTTTGGCGCTTTCGTATTCCAATAGCTTTTGTTGTTCGGTTTGCCTTGTGTAAACGTAAAATTTGTATTCGGTCACTTCCTTGCCTTTGTAGCTCTTTGGTTCGAACTCGAAATATAAATCGCATTGTCCGGCATTGTACAACTCCCGGAGTTCCTTTTGCGGATCGTCAAGTACACGCCTTTTGAAATCGCATCCCCGTTTGTATTTCTTTTCCAACATGAACATTTCCCGGAGCTTTTCGACTGTGTAGAAGAAGAACCCGGCGTTTCGGTATTGGCAGCACAGTTCGTAAAACCTTTGCGAGAATGTGCTTTTGAGTGCGATTGCTACCGTCATGGAGTAACTCGTGAAGTTTTGGGCGAGTTCCACGTAATAGGGTAGTACCTCTTTGGAAACTTGCACCTCAAAATACGATTTATTTTTGATATGCTTGACGTAATTGACAAAACCGATACTTAGCCACATCTTTTCGTTGTTAATTTCTATATCGCGATTTCTAAGCCGTTTTAGCGCATCGTAGATGTTTTGCATCTTGGTATTGTCACCGCATTTTTTTAGTTCTTCCTCGTGTATGGTGATAATCAGATCATCGAATAAGTCCCGTCTGCCGTTCTCGTTCTCGATGTATTGCGCCCGGATATTTCGTATAATGGAGTATAGGGCACGTTTTTCGATAAGGTCGAACTTGTAGCGTGCGGTAGTCAGCGCATTGTCTTGCGACAGGACTATATCCCTCTGTTTCTTGTCTTTCTTCTCCATGACTTTAATGCTTTTCGCAAAGGAAATATTTATCTACGACAAAAACAAATATTTGACGTAGAATATTTGTCGTAGATAGCCGTTTTTTTCGGAAATTTGTCGTAGATGCTCGGAAATTTGTCGTAGATGCTCGGAAATTTGTCGTAGATGACCTTTGTAAGATATTATAGCACAATGTGTTATGCTATGCCATAAAAGTAACTAAAAAGAAACTAAAAATTACCGTAAAGCAATGGAGTGTTTCTTTTTTGGTTTATAGAGGTCGCTTCGCTCCACTTTTCAGCGTGTTTTTTGATACGACGAATTTCCGGAGAATGGGAGAGAGTGGAAACAGGTAAAGCCAAGTGCA
>NZ_JADNAX010000034.1:0-2425 GCF_015550495.1 Romboutsia sp. 1001713B170207_170306_H8 | reverse complement strand
TTTTCTTATAGTGTCTATGATGCTTCCATCTCTGTATTCAACTACAGCAACTACTTCATCTGTAAACTCTATTTCTTTTGGTGTTCCAACTAATCTTGTAGCCATAGCTCTTAATTCTTCCATAGTTATTAATGGAAGGTTAGCAGCTTTGAACTTTTCTAATAAGTCTTTTCTACCTGGGTTAACAGTTACTCCGTAATCTGTAACAACTACGTCTACTGTACTTCCTGGAGTTACAACAGTTGTAACCTTATCTATTATTGTAGATAATCTACCTCTTGTTAGTGGTGCAACAAGTATAGACATTTTAGCCATTGCAGCTGTATCACTGTGTCCACCTGACGCTGCTCTTATAACTCCATCAGAACCAGATATTACGTTAACATTGAAGTCTGTATCTATTTCAAGAGCTGATAATATAACAAAGTCTAATTTGTTAACAGCTGCCGATTTATTTCCTATAGAAGCGTAGAAGTCAGCACTTACTTCAACGTGTTTTTCATTTCTTCCTACTGATTCAGCTGCAGTTAAGTCGAAACTTTGTGTATCAAATAACTGATCAACTAAACCTTCTTCTAATAACTCTACCATTGGTGCTGTTATACCACCTAATGCATAGCTTAACTTTATATCTCTTTTCTTTATTTCTTCTTTAACGAATCTAGTAACAGCAAGTGATGCTCCACCAGAACCAGTTTGCATTGAGAATCCATCTACGAATAATCCAGAAGCTTTCATAACATCTACAACTCTCTTAGCTTGTAATAACTCTTTAGGGTTATTTGTAAATCTAGTAGCTCCAGACATTATTCCTGAAGAATCTCCAACTTCATCAACTACTGCAACATAGTCAACTTGAGTTTGAGGTATACTTTGTGGGAAATTTGGATAAGGAACTAATGTATCAGTTACAACTACAACTTTTTCAGCATATTGTGCATCAACCTTAGCATATCCCATAGCACCACATATAGATTTTCCTTTAACACCGTTAGCGTTCCCCATGCAGTCGGCTGAAGATGCAGCTAAAAATGCTACGTCTATTTTAACATCTCCTGAAGATATGGCTCTTGCTCTACCTCCATGAGAACGTATAACAGCTGGATATTCAAGTATTCCTTCAGAAACAGCTTGAGCTAATTTTCCTCTAAGTCCTGAAGTTTCTATTCTATTTACGACACCGTTTTCAATGTGAGCAACAAGACCATTATGAGCACTTGTTAATGAAGAAGCAGCTATTCTTAAGTTTTTAACTCCCATTTCTGCTAATATATCAACAACTTGCATTAATAACTTATCCCCAGCTCTAAAATGGTGGTGGAAAGATATTGTCATTCCATCTTTTATTTCACATTTTTCTATAGCTTCTCTTAAAGAAGAAACTAATTTTGTTCTTCTTACGTGCTCCTTTAAGTTGTCACTGTCAACATTACCTAATTTATCAGCACTTAAACTACTAAATGGTGCAACGTAAGCTTTTCTATTTTCATAACCTTTTATGTTTTTTAACATTTCGTCGTTTACTCTTTTAGTTTGCATATTAATTTTCACCTCCAACTAATACACCTGCAGCTTCAGCAAGTTGTAACACTCTTTGAGCTCTTTCTATTATTGGTTTATCTACCATCTTACCATCAACTGTAAATACCCCTAAGTTATTCTTTAAAGCTTCAGCTGTAGCATCAACTATTTTTTGAGCCTTAGCTATTTCTTTTTCACTTGGAGTGTAAACATCATGTATAAGTTCAACTTGTCTTGGATGTATAAGTGACTTACCACCGAATCCCATTCTCTTTATAAGGTTAGCCTCTTTTAAGAATCCTTCATCGTTATTAACGTCAGCATAAACTGTATCTAATACTTCAAGTCCGCAAGCACGACCTGCCATAGCTATCATTCCTCTAGCTACGAATAATTCGTCACCTTCTGGAGTTCTTGTAGTTTTCATACTTGTTACAAAGTCTTCTCCACTTAATGCCATACCTATTAATCTCTTAGTTGGAGATTTAGCTATATTAAAGCAGTTCATTACTCCTAGAGCAGTTTCTATAGCAACCATTATTTTAGTGCTACCAACTTCCATTCCACATGCTTTTTCTATTTTTTCTATTTCAGCATCTACTGCCATAACATCTTCTACAGATTCAGTCATAGGTATTCTTACAACTTCAACACCAGCACTTACTACAGCAGCTAAGTCTTCTTGCCAGAACTCTGTAGCAAGTCCATTTATACGAACTACAGTTTCTATTCCTAATTCTTTATAGTATTCTCCAAGTTTTTTTAACATGTTATGTACTAAAAATCTTGCAGAATCTTTTTCTGTTATTGCAATAGCATCTTCTAAGTCAAACATTACTGAGTCTGGCTTATATATATGAACATCTCTTATTATTCCAGGATTATTTCCAGGAACAAATAGCAT
>NZ_JADNAX010000033.1:0-2497 GCF_015550495.1 Romboutsia sp. 1001713B170207_170306_H8 | reverse complement strand
CAATCAGTAAACCCCGTATCCTAGACCATAATAGTTCTTCATACCTTTGCGTGTGAATTATAAAACGTAAAAGATATGAAGGTAAGCAATTAGTAACCCCCGTCCTGCAAGGTCTATAAACATAAAGAGATGCCTCTTAAAAATTCCGACTTTTCTCTGAAAAAGTCCCTATTTTTACGAGACATCTCTTAGTTTTTATGAGATTCTTAGATGATACCTTGTTCCTTTAAAGAGTGTGGCAACAGATTTACCAGATCCTTGGAGTAGTCACTGTCATATTCATGGACATGGTTCAGAAAATAATTCATCCACTGCTTGAAGTCCACGTCTGCCGCCTTGCAGCATCCCATCAGGGAGTAGATGACAGCAGCATCTTCAGCAGCGCCGTGATTGCCGCAGAAGAGATAGTTCTTGCGTCCGACAGCTACGGGACGCACGCTGTTCTCTATCAGGTTCGTGTCTGGGAGATACCTTCCGTCCATCGTATACCTTGCCAGCTGGCGAGAGTTGTTCAGGAAGTAGCCGATGGCTTTTCCTATGGGACTCTTCGGAAGCACATTTCCCTGTTCACAGATACACCACTTCTCAAAAGCGCGTATGATGGGATAGGCAAGCCGCTTCCTCAGCTCCATGCGCTGGAGGGTATCCATATGTTGGTCGTCTGCCATGCTCTCCACATCATAAAGCATGCCGATCTGGGCCAAGGCATATTCCGCCCTCGCCTTGTCATGGGATAAAGCCCTGTCAAAGTACCTTCGGGTATGTACCCAGCATCCCAATGTCGTTATACCTTCCAGTTTTTCCAGGATGTTGTATCCGGCATAGCCGTCCGTCTGTATGGCTCCCTGATAATCCTTGAAGAGCTGCAGGACCACTTTGGCTCCCCGGGAACCTTCATTATAGGCGAAGAACACCAGACCGTTGACCATGCTCCGTACCAGCCACAGGTAACCTTTTACCGTCCGGTGCTTCTCGTTGTCGATGATGGGAACCGTCGTTTCATCGGACTGGATGTAATCGGTGGACAGGACGAGTTCCCTCAACCGGTAGTAAGCTGGCCGCATCAGGTCGGCCACATCGTGGAACCAGACTTCGATTGTGGAAGGGGGTATGCTGACTCCCAACCGTTTGAACATCTGTACTTGGCGGTAGAAAGGAAGATGATCCACATACTTCCCGACCATCAGGTCGGTCAGCAGCGATGCGCTGGCATAGCTCTTGGCAATGGGTTCATTTTGTACGGGCGCTGTAACGATTTCCTTTGTCTTCTTGCGCATGCCTTTATGCCGGATGGTCACCCGGACGTACAGTTCGGCAGGCTGGAGTTCCAGGTGTTCGGACGTTTCGGCATCCTCGAACAGGATCCATTCGTCTTCATGACCCAGATAGCCGTCAGGATAGATATGTTCTTCCACGCGGCGGAGGTTATCCGGAAGTTTCTGACGGACCGGAACCCGTTTTTCATGTTCCTTGACCGACACCTTTCTGTAGCCTGCAACCTCCTCAACAGCCTTGCGGACCGTCTCTTCCTCTTCCGGTGTCATTTCCAGCTGATCAAAGTCCAGCTTGAGCTGGTTGGGGTCATCAGGAATACGCCGCTTCTCGGACATGGCACCCCACATCTTGCGCTCCAGATAAAGAAGTTTCTGTTCAAGTTGTGCTATCCGGCTTTCCTTGGACTCCAAAGCCCGGTCGCGCTCCTGGATGGCTTTTTCCTTTTCAGCCAGTCTGGCTTCGTAGTCGGCCTGCATCCTTTTGACGTCCGACAGTTCCTTCAGCTGTTGTTCCGCTTTCACCGCCCGCCGGAACTCGGCATCACGGTCGCTGAGCAACTGCTCGATGAGGGCTTTCTGGTTGGAGGTTTCTGACATGGTTCTGTTCTTTTCTTACATTGCAAAGATACGAAAATCAGGCCGTTTTACCTCAGTTTCAGCCCGTAAAAAACGACTTGGAACACTACTTTTTCTTGGGCTCCCACCGGCTGCACCGGTGAACTTCCGAAGGGGATATCCCTTGTACGATCATCATCAGGTCAGCCCATTTTATACCCTTTGAAGTGGCAGGGTCATCGGTGTCAATGTCGGGGAGTTTGAAGGCTCCCCGTTCAAGTTTCATGTTGTAGATGACCAGGCCCCCGTACTCGGCATGGAGTATCTTCAACCCTGTCAATGATTTGTTGATAAAGATATAGGCATCTCCGTCTTGAACGTTCATGCCCATGAGGTTGGTTACAATGCCGCTCAGCGAATAGAAGCTTTTGCGCATGTCCGTAGGATACGGGTACAGGAAAAAGCGGTTGGAATCATTGAGGTTGAACATGGGCTACCGGTATAAGAGGATTAACGAACGGAGCGTTTCCAGAGACAATTCACTCTGGATGCGCAAGATGACACCATTGGGATATACCACTTCACAGGGTACATGATCCGTTGCTTCTTTAGGGTTGCCGGTGGCAGACATGCCCAGCTTGCCGTTCCGGTTAAACAGATTCACCGGA
>NZ_JADNAX010000032.1:0-2554 GCF_015550495.1 Romboutsia sp. 1001713B170207_170306_H8 | reverse complement strand
TTACCAACTAGCTAATCAGACGCGGGTCCATCCTATACCGCCGGAGCTTTGATATTTCTATCATGCGATAAAAATATGTCATCTCGTATTAGCGTACCTTTCGGTACGTTATCCGTGTGTATAGGGCAGGTTACCCACGCGTTACTCACCCGTCCGCCGCTCACTTCCGAAGAAGTTCGCTCGACTTGCATGTGTTAGGCACGCCGCCAGCGTTCATCCTGAGCCAGGATCAAACTCTCAAATAAAAGTTGTCCATTGCTCAGCTAATCATTATCTGAATATCTGGCTTGGTTGTTTGTGTTTTAATTCTTAAATAAGAATAAATTTATAAATTAACCTACTGTTTAATTTTCAAAGTTCATTGTTTCGACTTACTTATCTTAACAAGTTATTTCAATCTTGTCAACACTTTCTTTCGTTTTATTTTTATCTGTATCTCTTGGACAAGTAATAATATATCATTTATATATTATTTAGTCAATACTTTTTTATTTTTTATTATTAAAAATAATATTTTTATTTATTTTGCCTTAAATTTCAATTATTATACATTATTTATTTAAGTATATAAAATCTAATATAAGAGGATAGAAGTCATACGCATTTAATTATCTATCCTCTATACTTATTATTAATCTATTTGAGATAATAGTCTTTTTGTAACATCAGCAAGTTTTAATTCACCTAATTCTTCATTACATATAGCTATAATTACTTTTATTGCATCATCTGAATTATCCCACTTATATGCTCTTGCATTTATTATACTTTCTGGTGGCATAACTTCTTCTAATTCCATAGCTGTTTCATCCGCCATACTCATTAGTTCATCAAATAATTCTTCATCGTCTATTGATTCTAATCCAAAATCTTCTTCTATGTATTGTTTTAAAGTATCTATACATATACTTAATCTATAAGCTATAACATCTTCTCTCTTTGTAGCTTTAGACATATCAGTTTCTACTATAAAATCACTATTATCCTTTATAAGCTCTTTAATTTCTTCACTATCTACTATTTCATTTCCAAATATTACGTACAAATCCTCATCTCCTTAATACTATTTAGCCATTGATTCAATTAAATATTCCTTTACAGACCTTCTAATCCCCTTCTCTTTGGCTATTTTTATCAAATATTGATATTTAGATTTTTTTGATTCTAATTCATAAATTGCTACATCGATTAATTCATTTTCTGTTGCATTTTGAAAAAAATTTTCTGCGTGTTGTATTTCTTTTTGAGCTTGTTTTATTTCGTTGATTATTCTTTCATTTTCTAAATTACTATCTTTTAATCTATTTCTCCTTGACATTTTAAAGCCTCCTTACATAACTTGTATTATAAATCTTGACATTTTATATGATTCATATACATATTAAAGTTATTTAATAGCTTAAAAACACTTTGGAGTATCAAAAATTTCAATTAGTAAAATGAATAAAAAAAACCTCTAGTGCAATCACTAGAGGTTACTGGTGGGATTAACAGGGCTCGAACCTGTGACCCCCTGCTTGTAAGGCAGGTGCTCTCCCAGCTGAGCTATAATCCCAGGAGAATATGGTGCGCCCAAAGGGACTCGAACCCCTAACCTTCTGATTCGTAGTCAGACACTCTATCCAGTTGAGCTATAGGCGCATTTGGAGGCGACATCCAGATTCGAACTGGAGATCAAGGAGTTGCAGTCCACTGCCTTACCACTTGGCTATGTCGCCTTATTTATATATAAAATGGTGATCCATCCGCGACTCGAACGCGGGACACCCTGATTAAAAGTCAGGTGCTCTACCGACTGAGCTAATGGATCACGTATATGGGGTGGATAATGAGAGTCGAACTCACGACCTCCAGAGCCACAATCTGGCGCTCTAACCAACTGAGCTATACCCACCATATTTTAATGGTCGAGGTGAAGGGACTCGAACCCCCGGCCCCATGGTCCCAAACCAAGTGCGCTACCAAACTGCGCTACACCTCGAGATTTAAGTGGTGGACCATCAGGGACTCGAACCCCAGACCTACCGGTTATGAGCCGGGCGCTCTAACCAACTGAGCTAATGGTCCATCTTTAAATTAAATTGGTAGCGGTAACAGGAGTCGAACCTGTGACCTTTCGGGTATGAACCGAACGCTCTAGCCAACTAAGCTATACCGCCACATTTATGGTGCCCAGAGGCGGAATCGAACCACCGACACGGGGATTTTCAGTCCCCTGCTCTACCGACTGAGCTATCTGGGCATTTTGGCGGAGAGGGTGGGATTCGAACCCACGGTGCCGTTAAGCATCACTGGTTTTCAAGACCAGCTCCTTAAACCACTCGGACACCTCTCCGTTTTTATGTTTTACACTTGTTGTCTTAATTGGTGACCCATCCGAGTCTCGAACTCGGGACACCCTGATTAAGAGTCAGGTGCTCTACCAACTGAGCTAATGAGCCATAGAATTACTATGATGTCATACTCTTAGTTGAAATTAAGTTGGCAGGGGATGCAGGACTCGAACCTACGCATGTAGCAGTCAAAGTGCTATGCCTTACCGACTTGGCGAATC
>NZ_JADNAX010000031.1:0-2713 GCF_015550495.1 Romboutsia sp. 1001713B170207_170306_H8 | reverse complement strand
AAAGTCCAATAATGTATCAAAGAAAGACTTCCTTTCCTGTGCGCTGGAGTACTTCGAGAAGTACGGAATCAACCCGGTTGAGCATGAGAGTCCGGCAAAGGAAATGCAGAAACTTATCAAACGCTGTGATCAGGTGATAGCGTTCATCAGGAAGCAGGAGCAGGATTTCTTGCGTCCGGCTTGTGAAGCCATGGGCAGTACAAGCATGAGAGTGACCATGAGTATGGACTCGATACTTACGGAAAAAAAGTTCAGCCAATACCAAAAGGACAATGACCTATTCATGCGTGATCTTGCAAGCCTTGCCGGGATAAGGGAGCAGGCTTTGGACCGGACGGAAAAGGCAGTCGGTCAGTCGAGGGATATGCTTCTGAAGAACCAACAAGCCATTTATGCAAGGCTGGACGCTGTGACGCAAAGGCAGGAGAAGATCTTCTCCTATATCGCAAGCTACATCGATGCGAAAGGAAAAGCCGGGCTTTTCGATGATATAAAAGCCTTGTACAAGGACGAGAAGAACAAAAGGGAAAAGATATGAACGTGAAGATACAGGGAGGCGGTAACGGCACATACGCCAATACAGGCAGTTGTGTTGCGGTGACGAACTATCTCCAGCATGAGGATTTGGAGAGGATGAAGAAAGGGGAGGAGGTGCAGCCGTTCTTCAACCAGTTCCGGGACTACGTGAGCTCAAGGGAGGTCACATTCAAGATAGACAACAACAAGGCTAAGTTAAGCCAGACTGACGCAAAGTTCTATGTTATTACCGTCAGCCCTTCAGAGAAAGAGCTGCGCTGCATGGGCAGGACTCCGCAGGAGCGTGCGGAAGCCTTGCAGTGGTACATCCGGCAGGACGTGATGAGAAACTATGCGGAGGGCTTCGGAAAAGGCTTGAGAAGCGATGATGTGGAATATTACGCAAAGATCCATTTCAATCGGGACGGTGACAGTGACAGCGATATGCACGCACATATCATCGTCAGTCGGAAAGACCGGAGCAACACCAAAAAGTTAAGCCCTAAAACGAACCACACCGGAAAGAAGAACTGCGGCAACGTGAAGGGAGGTTTTGACCGGACGGATTTTTTCCGGAAGTGTGAAAGCTCTTTTGATCGGCGCATGGGGTTTGACCGGGAGCCGGAGGAAAGCTTCGACTATCTTAATGCCGTCAAGAACGGAAGCCCGGCGGAAATAGCCCGGCAGGTGGAACGTGCGGAACGCATCAGAAAGGAGAAATGGGACAATCTCAAAGCGGAGCTTCAATCCCGGCAGGAACCGGAGAAGTCGAAAATTCAGCAGGTGGAAAAAACGCCGGACATCGAGCAGCCTATTCCCAAAAAGAAGCAGCAGGAGGAAGATCTGGAACTCCTGAAGAAGCCAAAAAGGAGCAGAGGTTTCGGAATGGGCATGTGATTTTTCTATTTTCCGGCACCGTTTATCTCGCTTACCGCAACATACGTAAGAAATGGACCATGCCCATAGCCAACTGGGCGACCATCGCACAACAATTAGCGGAATCCAAAATTTGCTAATACTTTATTTATTTCTACCTTTATAGCCATTAATAAAACAATAAAATTTTATTCATGGAAAAGCAAACAGCAGTTAGAGAAACTTTATTAAAAGAATTTGCCAATTGCAGTGATAAACTTTTCACTTTAGGAATAATTCGTACAGATAGCTTTACTGGAGAAATAGGAGAATTTATTGCCTCCAAGTATTTTAAACTAAGTTTAGCTGGTAAATCCACAAAAGCATACGATGGAGTATGTCCTAAAGGCTATAAATATCAAATTAAATCTAAAGTTATATCTAACAATAATCTTACTCATCATATTTCTAATCTAAAATATCAAGATTTTGACTATCTCGTAGTTGTATATTTTGATATATATTACAATCCTATATCCATATTAAAAATCCCTTCTAATAAAATTAATACGGAAGAATACATTATTGGCGCTTCTTCTGTGCATTCATTTTCTCAGAATATAGCTCGATTAAAATTACTTCAAAAAGAACAAGTCGCTATCAGAAATTTTGCTCAAAGTTACTTGAATTTACAAAAAGAAGGGATTATTAGAAGCCGTAAAGTAGTAGGGGATATTGGAGAATATTATGCTTGTAAACGCTTGAACCTAAAATTATCTAGCAATAAGAATGAGAAGGGACTGGATGCAATAGGTCAAGGAGGATTAACTTTTGAAATCAAAACAAGGCGAGTATATGATAGTGAAAGACGGACTTCTGAAACAAGAAGAATAAACAATCTAATAGGCAAAAATGCAGATTATTTAATTGTGGTAACTTTAAATCATGCCTTTGAATGTTCTGGAATGTGGATAATGCCAATGAAAAATATAATTAATCCTAAATCAGCCAATCTTAAGATTGTTAATACAACAAAAGGAGTAAAGAATTTAGTACCAAGCCAAATTAGTTGGTTAAACACTGGCGAGAAGTTTGTATCATTTAATTGCATGGATAAACAAAATAACTCTCAAGTGGAAGTCACAAATTCTGATATTAAGGGAAACAGCAATAAAATGCGTATTATTCTAATTATAATCATTATCTTCGCTATAATATGTTTGGTTGTGTGATTATTAATCTCAATTCTAAATATTTGTTAATATGATTTTACCAACAATGACATTGACCGAATTGGCAAAGGAAATTCAGTCTGATTACAAGGAAGTCCATGCACGCTGGA
>NZ_JADNAX010000030.1:0-2830 GCF_015550495.1 Romboutsia sp. 1001713B170207_170306_H8 | reverse complement strand
GAACTACGTTCCATTGAAACAAAGAAGAACGTCCAAAAACTCATTTCTAAGGCTTCAGAGAAGTTTTACGGCTTGATTGGAAAAACAGTCAACGATAGGGAAAAGGATGCCTTAAAAGCCAAAGTAAAGGCTTTAGAGGGGGAAAATGAACAGCTATCCGATAGACTGGGAAAGGCTATACTTGAAAAAGAGCAAAACGGCACAAAGGCATTCAAAGCCGAGAATGACAAGGAGTATTATAGACAACAAATGGACAACGCAAGGACAACCAGTAACCGATTAAGGACGGAGAACCAAGAACTAAAGACCGAAACCAAGGAATTGAAAAAAGAACTTGGTAAGATGAAAGACTTGTTCAATTCCGAACAACTGGAGGCTTTAAGGCATCATTTCCCAAACATATCAAAAGCTATGGAAGAGGGGAAAGACCTACTCAAGCAAATCACCAGAAGCAGAGGTTTCGGTATGGGTATGTAACCCCCCCCCCGCCCCCAAAGGGGGAGCGACCAAACGGCAGCCTCTCTCAATGGAGTGTTACGTCGTTCGGATTCGGAAGAAATTTTGCAGGGTTCGGAAAACGGTTGTGTGCTTATTCTAAAAAAAGTTTATGGTGTGGCGCTCGTCGGGACGGGTGGTCCCGCCCCTTGCCGCTGGGCGCTCCCCGACCGATGATTTTTAAGTGACTGATTTTGTGCTGTTTTGGGGGTATATTAAGAATAGAAGAAATAGAATAAGTTAAGTACTTGATACACAATATAGGGCATTTTCCATATTGGAAATTCTCATTTTCCAATCTAGAAAATACTGATTTCCTAATATAATACTAAACAGGAAAATAATATTTCCCTTAATATTGTTTTTATGGAAAATAATAGTTTACTTTGTGGAGAATAATATTTCCCAAAAACACATCAAAATGGAAAATAAAAAAGCAGTTAAGTTAACCGATTTTCAAAAGAACGAAGAAAATCCTTTTATGAAACAAGCTATAGAAGGTATTGAAAATCATGTTGTTAAAAAGTATAAGAGTAATAGTGGTGGCGATAAGAGAGCCGTAGTAGCTTTAGCCGACACTGAAACTGGAGAAGTGTTTAAGACTTCGTTTATCCGTCAAATAGAAGTAGATGAAGAACAATTCACTAAATTGTATCTTTCTAACTTTGCTGCATTCTTTGACCTATCACAAGCAGCTATTCGGGTTTTTGGTTACTTTATGACCTGCATGAAACCCAAAAATGATTTAATCATCTTCAATAGAAAAAAATGCCTAGAATATACCAAATACAAAACAGACAAAGCCGTTTATAAAGGACTTGCAGAACTTGTAAAAGCTGAAATCATAGCCCGAGGACCAGCCGATAATCTTTGGTTTATTAATCCTCTGATAGTATTCAATGGTGACCGAGTGACATTTGCTAAAACATACGTTCGGAAAAAGACTTTAGCTGCCCAAAAGAAAGAAGAAGCAGAGAAACGACAATTATCACTTGGCTTTGATGAACAGTAACACTCCATTGAGTGAAGCTGCCGTTTGGTCGCTCCCCCTTTGGGGGCGGGGGGGGGGATAGATAAAGTTCCTCTATGTAAAGTTATAATGGGGGATGAAAGGCAAGGTTCGCTAACCTTACCCCGATTGTTTATGCTTCCCAGCATTCAATCTATCCCCGTTTATGGGTTTCTCTTTCACCCTACAAAGATAACCTCATGGGGGAAAAATGTCCAAGAATATGGGGTAAAAACTATCAAGTCGGTAGAAAATAAGTATCTTTGAAGTACATTTTTAGTAGAGGTACTGGTATGCCTAGACGAAGCAGATAGGCAAAAATAAAGCCGCTGGAGATGTCGGATGTCCGTCAATTAACTCCAGCGGCTTGTATTTTGGTAACTCTCCCGTATCGGTCGGCTACCGTTTGGTCAGCAACAAAGGTAGTACTTTATTGTCGCAAATCCAAATGTTTTCCCCTTTATTTGTGCATTTACAGAACATTTGCTAACTTCGCACCTATGCAGTATGGTGATAGCACACTAGCACCCTAAAGGGTGCGTGTGTAAGGGGACAAGCCCCCTTAACCCCCTGTCAGCCGGCTGTCACCGGCTGTTATCGATTGTCACAAAAATGTTAACTTATGGGAGCAACAAGTATTCATGTACAAGCAGTGAAGCCGGGGAGTGAGATTCACAACTTTAGGGAAAAAGAGTTGGACTATGTTCGTCCCGAACTTAGTCATTTGAATGAAAGCTGGGTTGGAGATAGCATCTCCCATCGGCTGGAAAGTGCGAAACAAAGATATCTCGATACGGTTGGGCAGAAGATGCAGGCTAAAGCCGCACCCATACGAGAGGGAGTAATAGTAATCAAACAAGAAACCACCATGCAGGAACTCCAGCAGTTTGCCACGGTCTGCAAAGAACGTTTCGGTATCGAAGCATTTCAAATCCATATACACAAGGACGAAGGATACATGAACGCAAAGCAATGGACACCTAACCTTCATGCCCATGTAGTTTTCGATTGGACGCAGCCGAATGGGAAAAGTGTGCGTTTATCGCGTGATGACATGGCAGAACTCCAAACCATAGCATCTGAAACACTGGGCATGGAACGTGGCGTTTCTTCTGACCGCAAACACTTATCGGCTATGCAGTACAAGACCGAATGTGCGAAAGAACAGCTTCAGGAACTATCAAACGATATATCCAGTGCATTAGACAAACACAAGGACGTACAAAACCAGCTTCTTCAGCTTCAGAAAGAACTACGTTCCATTGAAACAAAGAAGAACGTCCAAAAACTCATTTCTAAGGCTTCAGAGAAGTTTTACGGCTTGAT
>NZ_JADNAX010000002.1:384031-517811 GCF_015550495.1 Romboutsia sp. 1001713B170207_170306_H8 | reverse complement strand
CCTGGTTGATAGGTCGAAGGTGTAAGTGCAGTAATGTATTTAGCTTATCGATACTAATAGGTCGAGGACTTGACCAAAACTTAAATGATATATCATAAATGATATGCAGTTTTTAGAGTATTAACTCTAAAACTTAATATAAGTTAATCGAAAGATTATGTGGTTATTATAGCAAAGAGGATACACCTGTTCCCATTCCGAACACAGAAGTTAAGCTCTTTAGCGCTGATGGTACTCGGAGGGCAACCTCCCGGGAGAGTAAGACGTAGCCACGTAATCTTTTTTTGTGTAAAAATATAAATTATAAAATTATGCATTTCTATAATTTTATAAATAATCATAAAAATAAAAGTGTACTTATTAGTTACACTTTTATTTTTTTTTAATAAAAAATCTACATCTGGAAAACTTAAAGATAAACACTTTTGTTTATTAAAAGGAGGTAAACTTATGGATAATATGAGAGAAATGAGAAAAAAGCGTACAGATGGTAAGTATGATTTAACACTAGAAATAGGTGATACAGCTTATTTTGGAACATATGAAGATGTAGATGTAAAATCAGGAGAAGATATAATTAGAAACTATTTAAGAAGTAATTCAGATGATGCTAATTTTGAAGATTTAAAGATAAACTACAATAAGAACAGACATACTATTAGAGTTACTGCAGAATTAGATTATTATGATGGAGAACACAAAGATTATAGTAATAGAAGTAAACTAATGTAGCATAAAATTAAATGAGCGTAATTAAAAAATTTTATTAAGAAAATTTTAATTGCGCTTATTTAACATATTTAATTATTTTTTTAATAGATATTATTAGGAGGTGTTTATGAACGGTATATTAATAATTGGTCATGGGAATTTTGGGTCAGGTCTTAACAGCACTTTAGAAATTATAGCAGGAAAATTTGATTTTATTAAATATGGAGACTTTACATCTGAGAAATCTCCAGAAGAATTCAAATATGAGGTAAGATTAAAATTAAATGAATTAAAAGATAAAGATAAAATTTATATTTTTACTGATGTGGTTGGGGGTACTCCATTTAAAGTAGCATGTGAATTAAAATTAGAAGATAATAGAATCGAAGTTTTTTATGGAACGAATATGGCTATGATAATAGAAACTTGTATGAATACACAATTTGAAATTGATATGGATAATGACTCAATTATCAAAATTGGCAACTCTAATATAAATTCATTTAAGCTTGTAAAAAAGGATAAAAATAAAGAATTCTCAGAAGAAGGGATATAGAGTATAAGGGGGGATATCATGTATCTAGGAATAGATATATCAGAATTAAAGGATAAAAAGGCATATCATACAGCAAAAGAAATAAGTCAGCAACCTGATGTTTGGGTTGAATCTATAAAAAACATGTCTAAAAAAAGCAATGAAATAAAACAATTCAAGGAAAATTTTTTAAAAGAAGATAATTTAAGAATAATTCTTACAGGAGCAGGAACATCAGCTTTTGCCGGTGAGATATGCGCACCATATTTAAGTGAATTTCTTCAAATGCCAGTTGAGGCAATAGCAACAACGGATATAGTTGGAACTCCAGCTAAATATTTATACAAGAATAGACCAACAGTGTTAATATCTTTTGCAAGATCAGGAAACTCACCAGAAAGTGTGGCAGCTGTAGATCTTGTTAATAAATATGTAGATAATGTTTATCAAATTGTAATAACATGCAATAAAGATGGTCATTTAGCAAAAAATAGTATAAATGATGATAAAAACTTAGTAATTCTAATGCCAGATGCTTGTAATGATGAAGGTTTTGCTATGACATCTAGTGTTACAACAATGATACTTAATTGTATAGGTATATTTAAAATTGAACATATAGACGCATATTTAAAGGATGTTATAAAGCTATCTACATCTGTTGATAACTTTATAGAAAAAAATATAAATCATATACTAGATTTAGCTAAAGAATATGTAGAACGTATAATTTACTTAGGATTAGGATCTTTAAAAGGGATGTCCAGAGAGTCAGCATTAAAATTACTAGAGTTGACTAGTGGTATAGTTAATGCTAACTATGATACTCCACTTGGGTTTAGACATGGACCTAAATCAGTAGTTAATGATAAAACAATTACAATATTCTACTTATCAAATAATCCTTATAGTAGGCTATATGATGTAGATTTAATAAACGAAATGTCTAAGCAAAGAAAGAAAGATAAAATTTTATTAGTTGGATGTAATATAGATAATGATTTAAAAGAGTTAGTAAATGATTTTGTAGAAATAGAAGACTTATGCTTTAGTGAAGATAATGAAGTATTTTTAGCATTACAACAGTTAATATTTGGTCAAATATTTTCATTTTATAAATCTTTAGTATTAGGTATTACACCAGATAATCCATGTCCAACAGGTGAAGTTAATAAGGTAGTAAAAGGTGTTATAATACATGAATGTTGTATGTAAGAGGTTTTAGGTTATGGAAAATAATAAAGGAGAGTTAATAACAATTGTAACTCTTAATCCTTCCATAGATAGAATGTATTTTTTAGATAAACTAAACTTAGGAGAAGTACAAAGAGCTAAGTCTGTAAGTATAACAGCTGGAGGTAAAGGATTAAATGTTGCTAAAGTTTGTAATTTATTAGGACATAGCCCAAGATGCATAGGTTTTTTAGGTGGATATAATGGTAAATTTATCGAAGGTGAATTAAAAAAGGAAAATATACAATCAAATTTTACTTATATTAAAGATGAAACAAGGATTTGTTTAAATTTAATAGATAAGAGTGGAATTAGTACAGAAATTTTAGAAAAAGGTCCAACCATAGATGAAGAGAGTATAGAAGTATTTAAGAGAACTTTGTTAGAGTCATTAAATAATACAAAAATATTAGTAGTATCAGGAAGTATACCTAAGGGAATTGATAGTAATTTTTATAAAGAAATAGGTCAAATATGCGAATCAAAAAGTATTACATATATATTAGATGCGAGTGGTGATTTTTTAGAATTAGCACTAAGTTCACATCCATTCTTAATCAAACCCAATAAAGATGAACTTGAATATTTAACTAATATCAAAATCGAAACTAAGAAAGACGCAATAAATGCAGCTAATAAATTAATAAGTAAAGGTGCTAATAATATAGCTGTATCTCTTGGTAAAGATGGAATGCTATTTATTAATAAAGAAATAGTTTTAGATGTAGATATACCTAAAATTAAGGCAATCAATCCAGTTGGAAGTGGTGATGCCAGTATAGCTGGATTTGCATATGGATTATTAAATGATTATTCAATTGAAGATACTATTAAATTAGCAAATGCTTGTGGCATGAGTAATGCTACAAAAGTGAAAACAGGAGATATCGATATAAGCCAAGTAAAAGAATTTTTTAAAATGATTAATATAAAAACTATAGTTTAAAGATTAAAAGGGGGAGTTTTTAATGCCAAATATAGTATTAACAAGAATTGATAATAGATTAATCCATGGTCAAGTTGCAACAATGTGGACTGCAAGCGTTGGAGCAAACTTACTTTTAGTTGCTAATGATGAAGTTTCGCAAAATGAATTTAGACAAAATTTAATGGATATGGCAGCACCAGCTGCGGTACAAACTAGATATTTCTCAATAGAAAAAACTATAAAAATAATACACAAAGCTAGTGCTTCACAAATGATAGCTATAATATGCGAAACACCTCAAGATGTTTTAAAGTTAGTTGAAGGTGGAGTTCCTATAAAAAAAGTTAATATAGGAAATATGCATATGGCAGAAGGTAAACATCAGATATCAAAAGCTGTTTGTGTGGATCAAAGTGACGTAGATACATTTAAGAAGTTAAAAGAACTAGGAGTAGAGTTAGAAATACGTCGTGTTCCATCAGAATCAGCAGAAGATATAAATAAATTATTTGAATAGGGGGGAATATCATGGATTTAAGTTTTGGTCAAATAATACTAATACTTATTGTAACAATGATAGCAGCTATTGACCAGTTTAGTTTTTTAGAGTCTATATATAGACCTATAGTTATTGGTCCAATAGTAGGGGCTATTATGGGGGATTTACAAACTGGACTTATGATAGGTGCATCATATGAACTTATGATGATAGGCGCAATGCCAGTTGGAGGTGCACAGCCACCTAATGCTGTTATAGGTGGAATAATGGCGACAGTATTTGGTATAAGCTTAAAATTAGATGTTGCAGCTGCTTTACCACTTGCAATACCATTTGCACTGTTAGGTCAATATGCAGTAACAGCTTTATTTACGGTAGTATCTCCATTAATGGTTAAAGCTGATAAATATGCAGAAGAAGCAAATCCATCAGGAATAGTAAAATTAAATTATTTAACAATGGGATTATTAGCAGTATTATTTGCTTTAATAGTTTTAGCTGGATTATTAGCAGGAAGTGCAATAGGTCAACAATTAACAAATAGTGTACCAACTTGGGTATTTACAGGATTGTCTGCAGCAGGTAAGATGATGCCAGCATTAGGATTTGGAATGCTACTAAGAGTTATGTATAGTAAGCAACTTGCAATGTTTATCTTTGTGGGATTTGTACTTGTTGCATATATGAACTTACCATTATTAGCAGTAGCATTTATAGGTGTAGCAGTAGCTGTTTATGATTTCCAAATAAATGTAAAAAATATGCCAAGTAAAAAGGAGGCTGATACTGATGGCATCTAATACAAAAAGCTATTATGTAGATCAACAAGAAGCTCCAAAGTTAAGTAAAAAAATACTTAATAAAATGGTATGGAGATCATTATTTTTACAAGCATCATTTAACTATGAAAGAATGCAATCTTGTGGATGGTTATATGGAATACTACCAGGATTACAAGAAATCCATAAAAATAAAGAAGATTTATCAACTTCAATGACTCATAACCTAGAATTTTTTAATACTCATCCATTTTTAGTAACTTTTGTAATGGGAATAGTTTTATCATTAGAACAAAGAAAAGCTGATGTACAAACAATAAGATCAATAAGAGTTGCAGCAATGGGACCTTTAGGAGGAATTGGTGATGCTATATTCTGGTTTACATTAACTCCAATAGCTGCAGGTATTGGTGCTAACTTAGCACTCCAAGGTAGTATTTTAGGTCCAATAGTTTTCTTATTATTATTTAATGTAGTCCAATTTGGTTTAAGATATTGGTTGATGCATTGGTCTTATAAGGTTGGTATGGATGGTATACAAACTATGACTAAATATGCAAAACAATTTACACATTCTGCAACAATACTTGGTTTAATAGTAGTTGGCGCTTTAATCGCTTCTTATGTTGGGTTTGATATAGTATTACAAATACCAATAGGTGAAACAAGTGTTGTTATACAAGAAGTATTAGATGGAATAATGCCAAAATTAATACCATTATTATTAACATTTGGAATGTATGGATTAGTTAAGAAAAATGTAAGTCCATTAATAAATATATGTATATTAGTAGTTATAGGTTTATTAGGGGCTTTAGTAGGTTTATTCTAAAGTAAATAAAAAATCTAGTCATTTAGATAATGACTAGATTTTTTTTATTTATTTCTCAAATGATACTTTACCGCGACAGATAGTTTTTATTATATTATACTCATTATCTAAAATAACAATATCTGCATCCTTACCTATATCCAAACTACCTTTTCTAGTTAATAATCCTAATTGTTTAGCAGGATTTGTACTTGCCATAGTAATTGCATCTTCTAATGAACAACCAGAAAATTCCATAACATTATGGATACTATTTATCATTGTGTTAACACTTCCAGCTAGAGATCCAGTTTCTAGTCGAACCTGATTACCGCATTTAACTACTTTTTGACCACCTAACTCAGATGGTCCATCAGGCAATCCTTTAGCCCTCATAGCATCTGTTATCAGAGTAACATTATTAGGTCCTTTAATTTTAATTATAGACTTTATAGTATTAGGATGAAGATGTACGCCATCAACAATGATTTCTGTATTTAGCTCATCAAAAGTAAATCCAGCTGTTACTACACCTGGATTTCTATGGTGATGAGGACTTTGACCATTATGGAAGTGAGTTACACTATTAAGACCAAAAGAAATAGCTTTCTCAACATCCTCAAAGGTAGCAGAACTATGTCCAACAGATGGAATTATATTATTTTCAGATAAATACTTAGTAAATTCAAAGTTATCATCTAATTCAGGAGCATAAGTGACTTTTTTTATTTTTTTATTAGACTCATTTTCAAATATTTTAAATGAATCTATAGTAGGTTTCAAAATAAAGTTTTCTGGCTGAGCCCCTTTAAATTTAGGACTTATAAATGGGCCTTCTAAGTGTATTCCGAGTATTTCTGGTTGGCCTATTATATTATTATTATTATCTATATACTCTGAGATATTATTTAATGATTTATTTATATTTGATACTTTTTGAGTCATAGTGGTTGGTAAAAATGATGTGACACCTTCTTTTGATAAAGTTTTTACTATTGTATCAAGTGTTTCTAAACTAGCATCCATAGCATCAGCACCATGAGATCCATGTATATGTACATCGATAAAACCTGGTACTGCAAAATATCCTTTAGGAATGTGAATCTTATCTCCATGATCAGAAATTTTACCATTATCAATAAAGATATTAGTATTTGTTAAAACTTTTATCACTAAATTATCCTCCCTTTAATATTATTTTTTTGCAGTTTTATAGCTGAATTTATAAATTATAAAAGCAACAACACACGCTAAAGAAATTTTTATACAAGCTATAAATAAGAAAAGACGAATTAATGATATAATATTTAATTCATTAAATATTATATATAGAATAACTAAAGAAGAAGATAGGATTTCAATTATAGAAACAAACTTAAGAGAAAGAGTTTCTATTCTTATTAAGTTTTCTTCTTTTTGTGTTATTCTTGGTGAAATAATTCTTCTAACATATGTGAAAATATTAAAAGTTAAAAATAGAATTAAAACTATTTTTATAGCTAGCATCATAGTAGATTCCCCCCTTTTTTATATTTTCTCTTAATTAAATTATAGTGTATTTTATTATAAATTTAATGAAATTAAAAAATAAATGTATAAAGATTTTTATGGACGGACATAATAAAAATGTAAAACTTAATAAATAAAAATTACTCAATCTCCCCCATTTTAAAAGATCTCTATCCCCCATAGAGATCTTTATTTTTTTGTAATTTATGTATGCAATTAAATATGAATTAATTGGGTAAAATATGTAAAAAAAGTTATTTTAATTAATAGATAATATTTATATTATGATATAATTATACTTATTAGGAACGAATGTTCGGAAAGGAGTGATATTGTGGACTTTAATATAAATTCAGAATTTAAGCCTACAGGAGATCAACCACAAGCTATTAAGTCAATTGTTACTGCAATAAATAATGATGAAAAATTTTCAACATTATTAGGAGTTACTGGTTCAGGAAAAACTTTTACTATGGCCAATATAATACAAGAGGTAAAAAAACCAACTTTAATACTTGCTCATAATAAGACACTAGCAGCACAGCTATATAGTGAATTTAAAGAGTTTTTCCCAGATAATGCAGTTGAATATTTTGTAAGTTATTATGATTATTATCAGCCGGAAGCATATGTAGCTCATAGTGATACGTATATAGAAAAAGATGCAAGTATAAATGATGAAATAGATAAGCTAAGACATTCAGCAACAGCATCTATATTAGAAAGAAGAGACGTAATAATAATATCATCAGTATCTTGTATTTATGGGTTAGGTGACCCAGAGGATTATAAAGAACTTATGGTATCTTTAAGACCTGGTATGCAAAAAGATAGAGATGATATTATAAAGCGTTTAATAGAAATTCAATATGAGAGAAATGATATAAACTTTACTAGAGGTACTTTTAGAGTAAGAGGAGATATATTAGAAATTTTCCCAGCTAGTAATGATGAAAAAGCTATTAGAATTGAATTTTTTGGAGATGAGATAGATAGAATAACTGAGATAGATTATGTTACTGGGAAAATTGCAGGGGTAAGAAATCATGTTGTTATATTCCCTGCATCTCATTATGTTACAACTCCAGAAAGAATAGAAAAAGCTATAGTTGCAATAGAAAAAGAATTAAAAGATAGAGCTGATTATTTTAGAGCAAATGATAAATTATTAGAAGCTCAGAGAATAGAACAAAGAACAAAATATGATATAGAAATGTTAAAAGAAATTGGATTCTGCCAAGGAATAGAGAATTATTCTAGACATATAACGGGTAGAAATCCTGGAGAAAAACCATATACTTTAATGGATTTCTTTCCAGATGATTATTTAATGATAGTAGATGAATCTCATGTTACAATACCTCAAGTAAGAGGTATGTATGGAGGAGATAGATCAAGAAAAACTTCTCTTATAGAGAATGGATTTAGATTACCATCAGCATATGATAATAGACCTTTAAATTTTGAAGAATTTGAAGAAAATATAAATCAAATACTATTTGTAACAGCAACACCTGGACCATATGAACTAGAACATTCTGAAACTATAGCAGAGCAAATAATAAGACCTACAGGTTTATTAGACCCTATTATAGAAGTAAGACCAATTGAAAATCAAATAGATAACTTAGTTGGAGAGATTAATACAGTAATAGAAAAAGGTGAAAGAGTATTAATAACTACACTAACTAAGAAAATGAGTGAAGACTTAACAAATTATCTGAAAGAAATTGGTATAAAAGTAAAATATCTTCACTCAGATATAGATACATTAGAAAGAACAGAAATAATAAGAGATTTAAGATTAGGAAAATTTGATGTCTTAGTCGGTATAAACTTACTAAGAGAAGGATTAGATATACCAGAAGTTTCTTTAGTAGCAATTTTAGATGCTGATAAGGAAGGTTTCTTACGTTCTGAAACTTCGTTAATACAAACTGTAGGTCGTGCAGCTAGAAACTCAGAAGGTAAGGTAATAATGTATGCAGATAAGATAACTAGATCTATGCAAGCAACTATTGAAGAAACTAAGAGAAGAAGAGAAATACAGTCTTTATATAATAAAGAGCATGGAATTATACCTAAAACAATACAAAAGAGTATTAGAGATAGTATAGAAGCTACTAAAGTTGCAGATGAAGAAGTTGTATATGGAATTAAAGATACAGATTATATAGAGGAAATTAAAATTAACATAGCTATACTACAATCAGAAATGATGGAAGCTGCACAGAATTTACAGTTTGAAAGAGCAGCTGAACTTAGAGATAAGATAAAACAGTTAGAAGAAAGGATTAAGAATTAATGGAAGACAAAATCATAATTAAAGGCGCCAAAGAACATAATTTAAAAGATGTTGATTTGGAACTTCCTAGAAATAAATTTATAGTATTTACAGGATTATCAGGATCAGGAAAATCTTCTTTAGCATTTGATACTATATATGCAGAAGGTCAAAGAAGATATGTTGAAAGTCTATCTGCATATGCAAGACAGTTTTTAGGTCAAATGGAAAAACCAAATGTTGAATATATAGAAGGTTTATCCCCTGCAATATCAATAGATCAAAAAACAACATCTAAAAATCCACGTTCAACAGTTGGAACGGTTACAGAAATTTATGATTACTTAAGATTATTATTTGCAAGGGTTGGAGATGTTCATTGTCCTGTTTGTGGAGAAAAAATAAGTCAAATGACTATTCAAGAAATAGTAGATAAAATATTAGAATTTCCAGAGAGAACAAAGTTACAATTACTATCACCAGTAGTTAGAGGTCAAAAAGGAACTCATAAAAAGATTATAGAGAACATAAAAAAAGAAGGTTTCGTAAGAATTAGAGTAGATGGAGAAAATTACGAAGTTACTGATGAATTTGAATTAAATAAAAATCAAAAGCACGATATAGAGGTTGTTGTAGATAGAATAATAGTTAAAGATGGAATAGAATCTAGATTAGCAGATTCAATAGAAACCGCAGTCAAGTTATCAGATGGACTTGTAATAGCTCAAATAATAGATGGAGAAGAAATTCTTTACTCAACTAAGTTTGCATGTCCAGAACATGGTATAGGAATTGAAGAATTATCTCCAAGAATGTTTTCATTTAATGCCCCTTTTGGAGCATGTACTGTATGTAATGGGCTTGGTGAAAGCAAGGAAGTTGATCCAGAACTTGTTATACCAAATAAAGATTTATCTATAAAACAAGGTGCGATAGCGGCATGGGGATCAGTAAGTACAAGTGATGATACATATTATAGCAAAATGGTTCAAAGCTTAGCTGCTCACTTTAATGTGTCATTAGATACTCCATTTAAAGACTTGCCAGACGATTTCGTACAAGAATTACTTTATGGTGAAAATAATATAATGGTAGAATTTATTTTTGATTCTAAGTTTGGAGGAAGAAGAGAATATAAGGCTCCTTTTGAGGGGGTTATAGTAAACTTAGAAAGAAGATATAGAGAAACTAATTCTGATTATTCTAGAGAAAAAATAGAAGAGTTTATGGCAGAAAGACCTTGTCCAAAATGTAAAGGGTCAAGACTTAGAAAAGAAGTTTTATCTGTTTTAGTTGGAAATAAAAATATAATGCAAGTAACTGATTTATCTGTAAATGAGCTTATTGAGTTTATAGAAAATGTAAAATTGACAGAAAAACAAAAGTTTATAGCTCATGAGATATTAAAAGAAATAAAAGGAAGGGCATCATTCCTAAAAGATGTAGGATTAGATTATTTAAACTTATCTAGAAAAGCAGGAACTTTATCAGGAGGAGAAGCACAACGTATAAGACTTGCTACTCAAATAGGTTCTGCATTAGTAGGTGTACTATATGTTCTAGATGAGCCGAGTATAGGTTTGCACCAAAGAGATAATGATAGACTTATATCTACATTAAGACATTTAACGGATTTAGGAAATACTCTTATAGTTGTTGAGCATGATGAAGATACTATGAGAGAAGCGGATTATGTAGTAGATATTGGTCCTGGCGCGGGTGTACATGGTGGACAAATAGTTGCAGAAGGAACATTAGATGAAATACTAGAAAATGAAAATTCTATAACAGGTCAATATTTAAGCGGTAAAAAACAAATTATGATTCCAGAAAAAACTAGAGATGGAAATGGAAGTTTTATAGAAGTTATTAAAGCTACTGAAAATAACTTAAAAAATATAAGTGTTAAGTTTCCTCTAGGAAAGTTTATATGTATAACAGGTGTTTCTGGATCAGGAAAAAGTACATTAATTAATGATATTTTATATACAGGAATAGCAGCTAAAGTTAATAGACTAAGACAGAGACCTGGAAAGCACAAAGAAATAAAAGGAATAGAAAATATAGATAAAGTAATAAATATCGATCAAAGTCCAATAGGAAGAACTCCAAGATCAAATCCAGCAACATATACAGGAGTATTTGATCAAATAAGAGATTTATTTGCAGCAACTAATGAGGCAAAAGCTAGAGGTTATAAAAAAGGTAGATTTAGTTTTAATGTAAAGGGTGGAAGATGCGAGGCTTGTAAAGGCGACGGTATAATAAAGATAGAAATGCATTTCTTACCTGATGTCTATGTACCTTGTGAAGTATGTAAAGGAGAAAGATATAATAGAGAAACTCTTCAAGTGAAATATAAAGATAAGACCATTGCAGACATACTTGATATGAATGTTGAAGAAGCTCTTGAATTCTTTGAAAATATACCTGGTATAAAGAGAAAGTTAGAAACATTAATGGATGTTGGACTTTCATATATAAAACTAGGTCAGCCATCAACACAGTTATCGGGTGGTGAGGCACAAAGAATTAAGCTTGCAACAGAATTAAGTAAGAGACCAACTGGAAAAACGCTATATATATTAGATGAGCCTACAACAGGTCTTCATATGGCTGATGTAGATAAACTTATAGATGTATTACAAAGATTAGCAGACACAGGAAATACAATTGTTGTAATAGAGCACAACTTAGATGTTATAAAAACATGTGATTATATAATTGATTTAGGACCAGAAGGTGGAGATAAAGGGGGAACTATAATTGCAAAAGGTACTCCAAGAGAAGTTTCACAAGTGGAAGGTTCTTATACAGGTAAATTCCTAAAAAGATATTTTGAATAGATAACATTGAAGATTAATATATAAGTACCTCCTATTTAAATGAATAATTAAAATATGGGGGTACTTTGTTATTAATTTTTATAATTAACTTAATTTGGAGAGATTTTGACTTTTTAGGGTATAATTTTAATATAAATTTAAGTTTTGGAGGAAATATAATTTGTTTGATATACAAGAGCATTTAAAAAATCTTCCAGCAGAGCCTGGAGTATATCTTATGAAAGACAAGTTTAATAATATTATTTATGTAGGTAAAGCTATATCCTTAAAAAATAGAGTTAGACAATACTTTCAATCATCAAAGAATCATTCTTCAAAAGTTGTATCAATGGTAAAGAATATATCAAGTTTTGAGTATATTATAACTGATTCTGAGTTAGAAGCTTTAATACTTGAATGTAATTTAATAAAGCAATATAGGCCTAAATATAACGTTTTATTAAGAGATGATAAAACTTATCCATATATAAAAGTTACAACGAATGAGGATTATCCAAGAGTATTAAAAGTTAGAAAGGTATTAAAAGATAAAGCTAAATATTTTGGACCGTATACAAACTTAACCGCAGTAAATGACACTTTAGAAATAATAAGAAATACCTATCCAATTAGAACCTGTAATATAGATATAGATAAAGCTATAAAAAATAATATGAGACCTTGCTTGAACATGCATATAAATAAATGTACAGGACCTTGTACAGGAAGTGTTAAAAAAGAAGAGTATAATAAAATGGTAGAAGAAATAATACTATTTTTATCAGGAAAAGAAGAGAAATTAATTGAAATATTAAAAGAAAAAATGAATAGATGTGCAATGGAATTTAATTTTGAAGATGCAGCTATTTATCGAGATAAGATAAGAAGTTTAGAAGAGATGATGCAAAAACAAAAAATAGATGCAAATACATCTGACTTAAATCAAGATGTAATAGCTATGGCGAGAGCTCATGATGAAGCCTGTGTTCAAGTTTTCTTTATAAGAAATGGAAAAATAGTTGGAAGAGAGCATTTTATGTTAACTGGAGTTATGGATAGTTCGAGAGAATCTATTTTAGGTTCATTTGTAAAACAGTTTTATATGGAACAAGAATATATACCTAGGGAGTTAATTATAGAAGATGAAATCGAAGATAACTTTATATTAGAAGAATGGTTATCATCAAAACGGGGTTCAAAGGTAAGTATAAGAATTCCTCAAAAAGGAGAAAAAAAGAGTTTAGTAGAAATGGTAAGAAAAAATGCAGTAGAGTATCTTGAAAAATTTTCAGAGTTAAATAAACGCAAGTATGAAAAGACTACTGGTGCATTAGAACAATTAAAGGAACTACTTAACTTAGATGAAATTCCAAAAAGAATAGAATCTTTTGATATATCTAACATACAAGGTGTTGATTCAATAGGGTCAATGGTTGTATTTACTAACGGTAAAAAAGATAAAAAGGAATATAGAAGATATAAGATAAAGACTGTAATAGGACCGAATGATTATGATTCTATGGCAGAAATAGTAGAGAGAAGATTAAAATATGGAGAATTGCCAGATTTAATCTTATTAGATGGAGGAAAAGGTCAGGTTAGCTCTGTACAAAAAGTTTTAGATAAATATAGCTTGGAAATTCCATTATGGGGAATGTACAAAGATGATAAACATAGGACAAAAGGATTAATCTCAAAGGAAAAAGAAATAGAACTAGATAAGACTAGTAATTTATACAGATTTGTAGCAAGCATACAAGAAGAAGTTCATAACTATGCAATTACTTATCATAGAAGTTTAAGAAATAAGTCTTTGACAAAGTCTATTTTAGATGATATACAAGGTATAGGGGAAAAAAGAAAGAAAGCTTTACTAGCTTATTTCAAAGATGTAGATGCTATAAAAGATGCTAGTATTGAAGAATTAGCACAAGTAGAAGGAATGAATAAAGTATCTGCTGAAAATGTATATAATTTTTTTAAGAAGGGACAGTAAAATAATATGAAATACTTAGATAGGGTGTCAATAAATGATATAATAAAAGACTTAAATTTAAAGGTCGTATATATGCCAGAAGGAAAGGAATATTACGTTACTTCTCAAGACTTAAATAGAACTGGGCTTCAGTTTGCGGGATATTTTGAGTATTTTGCATATGAAAGATTACAAATAGTAGGAAAAGCTGAGTATAATTATTTTAGTAATATGGATAAAGATACAAGAGAAGATGTATTAGATAAATTCTTTTCTTATGAAATACCTGCATTAATAGTTTCTAGAGATTTAGAAGTTAAGCCAGATGTTATAGAAAAGGCTAAAAAATATAATAGAGTAGTCTTAAGTACGAGAAGAAACACAACTAGGATTATGAATTCATTATCAAGTTATTTAGACAATAAATTAGCACCACATACAACTATACATGGAGTGTTAGTCGATGTATACGGTATAGGTGTTCTTATAAAAGGTGAAAGTAGCATTGGTAAATCAGAAACTGCTTTAGAGCTTATACAAAGAGGTCATAGATTAGTAGCTGATGATGCTGTTGAAATAAGAAAATTAGATGAAAGTTTTTTAGTAGGTCAATCACCTGAGCTATTAAGACACTTTTTAGAAATACGAGGAATTGGTATTATTGATGTAAGAAGTTTATATGGAGTAGGAGCAATTAAAAACTCTAAGAAAATTGATCTAGTAATTCACTTAGAAGGTTGGGATGAAAATAAGTATTACGATAGATTAGGATTAGACAAAGAATATGAAGAAATTTTAGGAGAAAAGGTAGAGAGATTAGTAGTTCCAGTGAAACCTGGTAGAAATACAGCGATGATTATAGAAGTTGCAGCAATGAATTTCCGTCAAAAAGGAATGGGATATGATGCAGCTCAAGAATTCACAAAAAAGCTGTCTGATTTGATTGAAAACAAATAGGATTCATGTTATATATTAAGAAGAAAAGCTGTAATAGTAGAAACTATTACAGCTTTTCTTTTATTATTCTGCTCCCTCAGTGGCTAATTCAGCTTCTTGAACATATTCGCCATATACATTGCTTCTATCGAAGTAGTGAGTATGCAAATATTTATGAGCTGTATGACCATTTGGCTCTCCTAAAAAGTCAGCATATAGTTTTTGAATATCTGGATTTTCATGAGATTTACGTAGAGGTTTATTAGCATCTATTTGATATAGACCAGCACCTCTAGCTTTAATTTTAGCATAATCTCCACCGTGGAATGGTTGACCACCACCAGCTACACATCCACCAGGACAAGCCATTATTTCTATTATATGATACTTTGATTTACCAGCTCTTAATTCATCCATAAGAACTCTAGCATTTCCTAAACTACTTGCAGCAGCTACATTAACAGTAGTTCCATTAATATCTATGCTAGCTTCTTTTATTCCTTCCATTCCTCTTACAGCAGTGAAATCTATGTTTTCTAATGTTTCTTTAGTTATAACTTCGTAAGCTGTACGAAGAGCAGCTTCTAAAACTCCACCAGTAACACCAAATATGTCGGCAGCACCAGTAGAGTATCCTAAAGGACTATCAAATTCAGATTCTTCTAAGTTAGTTAAATCTATACCTGCCTCTTTTATCATTCTAGCTAATTCTCTAACTGTTATAGATATGTCAGTATCGAGTATTTCATCTTGACCTAATTCTTCTCTAGAAATTTCATATTTTTTAGCTACACAAGGCATTATAGATACTATAGTAACTTCATCAGGTTTCTTATTTAGAACCTTATTAGCAAAGTAATATCTAGCTATAGGTGAGAACATACCTTGAGGAGATCTACAAGTAGATAAGTGATTTATTAAATCAGGGTATTGAAGTTCTACAAAGTTAACCCAAGCAGGGCAGCAACTTGTTAATATAGGAAGATTTTGACCGCTTTGTAGTCTTCCTATAAACTCAGTACCTTCTTCCATTATAGTTAAATCTGCAGCAAAGTTAGTATCAAATACATAGTCAAAACCTAACAGTTTTAGAGCAGATACTAGTTTACCTGTAGATATAGAACCTGCATCTAATCCAAACTCTTCACTTATACCAACTCTTACAGCAGGTGCTATTTGAACCATTACAGGTTTTTCTTTTTGACCTAAAGCATTCCAAACCTCAGTAGTATTATCTTTTTCCATTAAAGCACCTGTTGGACAAACGCTTATACATTGCCCACAGTAAGTACATTCAGTATCAACTAAATCAGCATCAAAGAAAGTTCCAACCTCAGTATTAAATCCACGGTTAACACCTGAAAGTACACCTACAGTTTGAACTTCGTTACACATAGTTTCACATCTTCTACATAATATACATTTATCATTGTCTTTAACTATAGACTTAGATGATGTATCAGTTTGAGAACTAGACTGTTCTCCTTTGAATCTAATTTTTCTTATTCCTAATTCAGCAGCTATATCTTGTAATTCACATTTTCCGTTTTTAGAACAAGATAAGCAATCTTGAGGATGGTCTGATAATAATAGTTCTACAACATTTTTACGGAATCTTAATGCTTCTGGAGTATTAGTATTAACAACCATACCTTCTTTAACGTTTGTACCACACGCAGGAACTAATTTTTTACCTGCACTAACCATACATACACGACAAGATGCACATTGATTGACCATATTTATTTCATCCATTTTTAAATGACATAAATTAGGTATATTAATATTTACTTGTTTCGCAGCTTCAAGTATTTTTGTACCAGATGGTACAGACACTTCTTTGCCATTTATAGTTAAATTAACTAAACTCATTGATATCTCCCCCTAAATTAATTATCTAGTGATTATAGCGTTAAATTTACAGTTTTCTATACAAGTACCACATTTTAGACATTTCTCAGTATCTATGATATGTTGTTCTTTTTTATTACCAGTTATACATCCAGCAGGACAAACTCTAGCACACTTAGTACATCCTTTACATGCGTCAGTTATAAAGTATTCTAATAGAGCACTACATTTACCAGCAGGACACTTATGATCTCTAACGTGAGCTAAATACTCATCATAGAAGTAATCAAGAGTACTTAAAACTGGGTTAGGAGCACATTTACCTAATCCACATAAAGAAGTTGTTTTTATAGTAGTAGCTAATTCCTTAAGGTCAACAAGATCTTCTTCAGTTGCTTTACCTTCAGTTATTTTATTAAGCATTTCTAGTAATCTCTTATTACCTATACGGCAAGGAGTACATTTACCACAAGATTCATCAACAGTAAATTCAAGGAAAAATTTAGAGATATCAACCATACAATCAGAATCATCAAGAACTAGCATACCACCAGAACCCATCATAGATCCTATAGAACTTAACGATTTAAAATCTATTGGAGTATCTAAGTTTTTTGAAGATATACATCCACCAGATGGCCCACCTGTTTGAACTGCTTTAAATTCTCTTCCGTCAGGTATACCACCACCTATTTCATAAACTATTTCTCTTAAAGTAGTTCCCATAGGTACTTCAACAAGACCGACATTATTTATTTTTCCGCCAAGTGCGAATACTTTTGTACCAGGAGAATCCTCAGTACCATAGCTAGTAAACCAAGATGCACCTTTATTTAATATAGCGGGTATATTAGCGAAAGTTTCAACATTATTTAAGCAAGTAGGAGATTCCCATAATCCACGTTTAGAAGAACTATAAGTTTTCATTCTAGGCTCACCACGTTTACCTTCAATAGAATGAATTAATGCAGTACCTTCACCACAGACAAATGCTCCAGCTCCATATTTTAATTCTATATTAAAGTTAAATCCAGTTCCCATTATGTTTTCACCAAGAAGTCCTGCTTCTTCAGCTTGAGATATAGCAACTTTTAATCTATCTATAGCAAGAGGGTATTCAGCTCTTATATATATATAACCAGTATCAGCACCTACAGCATAACCACAAATAGCCATAGCCTCTAAAACACTATGAGGGTCACCTTCAAGAACAGATCTATCCATAAAAGCACCAGGGTCACCTTCATCAGCATTACAAACTACATATTTATTTCCTGGAGGAGTATTAGCAGTTGATTCCCACTTAACACCAGTAGGGAAACCAGCGCCTCCCCTACCTCTTAACCCAGATGCTTTAACTTCAGCTATAACATCTTCTGGTTTCATTTCAGTTAGACATTTTCCAAGAGCAACATAACCATCGTTACCTATGTACTCATTTACATTTTCAGGATTTATATGACCACAGTTTCTAAGAGCAACACGACATTGCTTTTTATAGAAGGACATTTCATCATGTCTTTCAACTTTTTTGTGATCTAAAGCAGGTTCTTCAAATAATAATCTTTCAACAACCCTATGATTAAGAATATGTTCTTGAACGATCTCTTTAGCATCTTCTGGTTTAACTTGAACATAGAAAACGTTATCAGGATAAACCTTAACTATTGGGCCTTTAGCACAGAAACCAAAACATCCAGTTAATTGAACATCTGCATGGTTAGAAAGGCCGGATTTTTCTAATTCTGATTTTAAATTTTCTATTATATCCATACTATCTGAAGATGAACATCCAGTACCACCACAGACTAATATATCTCTTTTAACTAAATTATCTTTTGTGAAATGTTCTCTTAATTGAAGAGATGGTTTATATTCACTAACTGCTTTTTTTAATTCATCAAATGATTTTATTTTACTCATTTTTTTATCCCCCTTAACAACTTAACTCTAGTTCTCTATAGTGATCTAATATCTCAGTGACTTGATCAGGTGTTGCATGTCCATGAACTTTGCCATTTACAACAACAACTGGAGCAAGGCCGCATGCACCAACACATCTTAAGCCTTCTAGAGTAAACTTAAGGTCTTTAGTAGTTTCACCAGCTTTTATGCCTAATTGTTTTTCGAATTCAGCTATTATTTTATCTGAGCCTTTAACAAAACAAACAGTACCTAGACAAACGCTAATTTTATATTCTCCGATTGGCTCGGTAGTAAAGTAAGAATAGAAACTTACAACTCCATAAACTTTAGCAGGAGAAACATCTAATTTTTTAGCTATGTGAAGTTGAACTTCTTTTGGAAGATATCCAAAAATTCCTTGGGCAGTGTGTAAAACTTGAATTAAAGCTCCTTTTTTTGATGGAAGAGATTCGATAAAGGTATCTAACTCTTCAAACAAATTTTTGTTTTTAGAAACAAAATCGCACATAAAAATCCCCCTTTTTCAATTTAAAGTTATTATATAAAATAATTAACTGGCTAAATAAAGTAAAAAATAAATTGATTTAAAATTTTGAGAATTAAACGAAGTTGATGAGTTTTATGAAATGCAAAGATGAGTTAAATTCTTTTGAGAAACTATATTTTCATTATAGTATAAAAGTGATTTTAATAGTTAAGATAATTAATAAAAAATTAATATAAATAAAATAAAAACTTAGATTTAAATTAATTAAATATATACTCTACAACTCATTATAATAAAAAATACTCTTAAATGCATTAAATATAATGATAATTAAGAGTATTTTTATTTTATTACATATTAAAAATATTTATAGAAGAGGAGATAATAGTCTTGAAACTGCTTCTTTAATTATTATTAGCTTAGGTCTAGAGTTGTACATATCTATTGTCATTTGTTTAGAATTAGTAATATCTTTTTCAAAAATATTTCTTTGTTTTATAGAAACTTCTTTAGAGTAAATAAATGCATTTACTTCAAAGTTTAGTTCAAAACTTCGAATATCCATGTTTGCAGTACCAATAGAGCATACTGCATCATCTATAACAATTGTCTTAGCATGTAAAAATGCATTCTCACCATAAGTGTATATTTTAGCGCCAAATTTTAATAGTTCACCTGCATATGAGCAAGATGCCCAATATACAAATGGATGGTCTGGCTTAGAAGGAATCATTATTCGAACATCTACACCAGATAAACATGCAATTTTTAGTGAGTCAATTAAAGTTCTATCTAATATAAGATATGGAGTTTGGATATAGATATATTTTCTAGCTTTTTGAATCATTTTTATATAGCCATATTTTATTTCATCTAGTTCAGTTATATCAGGACCACTAGAAACTATTTGTATACCAACGTTATTCGATGATTTATTATAGTATATATTAGAACCTTGGGATTTAGTAAAATACTTAGATAAATCTAGATTTTCTTGCGTTGTATATCTCCAATCTAGTATGAACCTAGTATTTAAATCTACTATGCAATCTCCAGTAAGCTTTAAATGTGTATCTCTCCATTCACCAAATTTAGGGTCTTTACCCAAATATTCATCACCAATGTTATTTCCACCAACATAAGCAATATTACCGTCAATAACTACTATTTTACGGTGATTTCTATAATTTAAATTAAAGTTTACAATTTTCATTAAAGATGGGAAGAAAGCCCCTGTTTTAACTCCGCTTTTTTTTAGTTTAAGTAATGTTTTTTCAGATAGTAATCTACTACCAACAGCATCATATATAAGCCTAACCTCTACGCCACTTTTTGCTTTTTCACAAAGAATATCAATTATCTCGCTTCCAATAACGTCATCTTTAAAAATATAAAATTGTATATTAATATAATTTTTAGCATTTTTTAATTCATATAAAAGAGAATCAAAGAAATCTCGTGATTTGTCGAATATATCGACACTATTATTATTAGTATAATGAGCATTATTTGAATTAGTAAGAGCATCTATCATATCTATATTATCTCTTAGATTTTCGTCTAACATAGAACTACATTTTAACCTAGCTTTAGTTTCTGCTATATTTTTTTTGATGATTTTATCTTCTTGTTCCTTAATTTTAAACATATTATCTTTACGTACACCTCTACCTACTAGTATGTACATTACAATACCTACAGCAGGGAGTGTGGTAAGTACTGCTGTCCAAGCTACTATTGTTTCGATACTACGTTTTTCTCTAAATATTAAGTTTAAAATAATTAAGAAATTGATTATATATATGGATGTTGCAATTATTTCATAAGCTGAATTTTGTAAAAATGATAACAATAAAGCACCTCCTAAAAATACATTTATTACCATTATATAAAATAAGTGGACAATAAAAAAGAATAATTTATAATCATAGAATAAACAATAAACAAAAAGAGATTGAACTATCTTGTATAGAACAATCTCTTTATTATATATTTCAATTAAGCAGCTTTATTTTCAGAAGCTACATTTTTATCTTCTTTTATATATAAGAAGTAGTATACACCAGCTACAAATATAGCTCCACCTAATATATTACCTATAGTAACAGGTATTAAGTTGTTCATGAACATACTAGGTATATTTAACTTAGCAGCTTCTTCTGCAGTTTTATGAGCAGCTTCTAAGTATACAGGGTTAGATTTAGCAAATAACCCAGCAAAGAAGTAAGCCATGTTTGCAACACAGTGTTCAAATCCAGTACATACGAATAAGAATATACCGAAGAATCCAGTTAAAACTTTTCCAGTAACATCTTTAGCACCATAAGTCATCCAAACAGTAGCACATACTATCCAGTTACATAATATACCAGAAGCTATAGCAGCACCCCAGCTGAATCCTAATTTACCGATAGCATTTTTAACTATAACACCACCGTATAAACCAGCACTCCAATCAAATACACCAGATAGACTTACTAACCAAGCAACTAGTGCTCCACCAATTAAGTTACCTATCCAAACTAAAGCCCAGTTCTTGAATGCTTGTCCCCAAGTAACTCTTTTCTTTAGAGCAGCTAAAGTTATAAGTATGTTACCTGTAAATAAATCCGCACCAGCTATTAAAACAAATATAAGACCTGCTGGGAACATAAGACCTGCTAAAGCTTTCCCTAATCCGTAAGTTGCAGGGTTTGCTAATAAATTGTAAGCTGCAGCTACTGAACCTAAAGCACCAAAAGCTATATATGCTCCTGCCATGAAAGCAGATGCTAAAACTTTTTTAGTAGGTGTAGTTGCTTTTTTTACACCAGCTTCAATAGTATATTGAGCTATTTCTGCTGGAGCTAACATCATTTTTGACATTATAATTCCTCCTAAATATTTTATTTTTTATAAATTTTTATAAATTTCTACTTGAATATATTTAATTTTACACAACTTTAATTATTATACAATAAAAGATATATTTTGTATACATTAAACAATGCATTATTTGTGTTTATAGATAAGGAAACTTTTTCAAATAAAGAAGTAGGAAAATGATTATATATGTAAAATGAAAATAATGTATACATGATTTGAATTTTAATATAATATAAAAACTAATGATATAATTAAAATGTATTAAAAATATGCCTAAGCTAAATAAAAGGGGGGAATTTTATGGACAAAAAATTCTTAACACCCGGGGAAGTAGCTAAAGCAACAATTAATGCAGGGGTAAAAAAGGCAAATCTTTCAACTAAGTCAACGATTCTTTTAGGTATGTTAGCAGGTTTTTTTATAGGCCTAGGAGGTTTAGCGAATATAATAATAAGTCAATCTATAACAGATATAGGAATAGCGAAATTTCTAGGCGCTGCTGTGTTCCCTGTTGGACTTATGCTTGTTGTGATTTGTGGTGCAGAACTATTTACAGGAAATAACTTAATGACATTAGCTGTTATGGACAAAAAAATAACATTAGGAAGAATGTTTAGAAATTGGGGACTTGTATGGTGTGCGAACCTTATAGGATCGTTAGTTTTAGTAGTACTGGTTTATTATTCTAATACATTAACTGGAGATGCAGCAACTAAAGCAATAGCTATTAGTGAAACAAAAGCAAATTTACCGTTGATAGATGCATTTTTAAGAGGGATATTATGTAATATAGTTGTTGTATTAGCAGTATGGTTTGCTACAGCAGGTCAAGACATAATATCAAAAATATTTGCATGTTGGTTTCCTATAATGCTATTTGTTTTATGTGGATTTGAGCATAGTGTAGCAAATATGTTTTTTGTACCGATGGGAATGGTTTTGGGGGCAAATATAAGTATACAAAGTTTTATTATAACTTTAATTATTGTAACTTTGGGTAATATCGTTGGAGGTGCCTTAATAATTCCATTAACATACTATAACTGTTATATAAAAAATAATGACCAAAAAGCAGTAGGCAATTTTATAAAATAAAATATAGAAAGTTTGGGCAATATCCTTGGATATATGCCCTTTTTTATTATTTTTACTTCTTTAATATATATTGTTATTTTTTTTTTAATACATTATTATATTAAATATATAAATTTAATATAGTTAAATATAGAAAAGATGAATAAATAGTGTAAACTAGGAGGAAATATAATGAATAAGCAGCATATATACGAAAGTTTATTAAATATAATAGATAAAAATAATATAAAGGTCGATGAACCTATGAAAAAACACATATCATTTAGAGTAGGTGGCCCAGCTGATATATTAGTTAAACCACAATCTGAAGAAGAATTAAGTGCTGTAGTTAAATTAATAAAAGAAGAGAATATACCATACCTAATAATTGGAAATGGTTCAAATCTTTTAGTTAAAGATGGTGGAATAAGAGGTATAGTTATAGAATTATCTGACAACTTTAATGATTTTGAAATAAATGGTAACTTAGTTAATATTCAGTCTGGTGCATTACTTTCAATAGTAGGTAAAGCTGTTTTAAGGGAAGAATTAAAAGGATTTGAATTTGCAGCAGGTATACCAGGGACTTTAGGTGGAGCATTAGCAATGAATGCTGGAGCTTATGGTGGAGAGATGAAGAATATAGTTAAGTCTGTTAGACTTATGGATATGGATGGAAATATACATGAGTTTTCAAATGAAGATATGGAATTCGAATATAGAAAAAGTATTTTATCAAGAGAAAGCTATATAGTTTTATCAGCAATAATAGAATTAGAAAAAGGTAATTATGATGATATAAAGAATACAATGGCTGATTTTACGCAAAGAAGAGTAACAAAACAACCACTAAGCTTACCTAGCGCAGGAAGTACTTTTAAAAGACCAACTGGATATTTTGCAGGAAAATTAATAGAAGATAGTGGACTGAGAGGGCTTACGTTAAGGGGTGCTCAGGTATCTGAAAAGCATTGTGGATTTGTTGTCAATCTAGGAAATGCAACAGCAAAAGATATTTTAGACTTAATGTATGTTGTTAAGAGTACAGTAAATTCAAAATATGGGGTAATGTTAGAGGAAGAAGTCAAAATACTTGGAGAGGATTAAAAATGCAAATACTAGCAGATTACCATACTCATACAATTTATAGTCATGGGAAAGGAACTATAGAAGATAATGTTAAGGTAGCTATATCAAAGGGAATTAAAACTATAGGTATATCTGATCATGGATATAAGCATTTAGCTTATGGCGTTAAATTAAATGATATAGCTAAAATGAGAGATGAGATAGATAAATTGAATGAAAAGTATAAAGATATAAATATTCTTTTAGGAATGGAATGTAATATACTAGATGATAAAGGAAATATAGATCTTAGCGATAAGTTTGAGAATAAATTGGATTATGTAATGGCTGGATATCATTTTGGATCAACACCTAGAGATTTAAGAGGTATGATTAATCATTGTGATAACTATATAATAAAAAGTGAAAAAGCTAAAGAACATAATACGAAATCAATTATAGAAGCTATGAGAAATAACAATATTTTTATAATTACTCATCCTGGAGATAAAGGGGATGTTTATATAGAAGAAATTGCAAAGGCAGCAAATCAGACTAATACTAGATTAGAGGTTAATAGTAGTCATGGTTATTTAAATGTAGAGCAGTTAAAGTTAATAAAACATTTAAAAAATAAACTGATAATTGGATCTGATGCTCATGTGTCTAATAATGTAGGTAATTTTAAATTAGCAATTGATATTCTAGAGAAAGCAGAAATAGATATGTCATTAGTGGAAAATATTAGATTGTGATAGGGGGAAGAATCAGCATGAAATTTGTAATAGTAACAGGTCTTTCTGGATCTGGAAAAAGTGAAGCAATGAGAGCATTAGAAGATATGGGATTTTATTGTGTAGATAATTTACCTCCTGCATTAATAACTAAATTTGCAGAATTATGTTATCAGCCAAACTCAAGCATCGATAAGGTAGCCTTAGGAATTGATATAAGGGGAAGAAAGTTTTTTGAAGCTCTTCATGAAAGTTTAAATTATTTACGCAGCGCAAATTATAAATATGAAATGATGTATTTAGATTGTTCTGATAGTGTTTTATTAAGAAGATATAAGATGACTAGGAGAAATCATCCATTAGCTAAAAATACTCAAATTCCAGATGGAATAAAAATGGAAAGAACTATAATGGAGCCATTAAAGGAAATTTCAGATTGTATAATAGATACATCTAATATGAAGCCAAAGGATTTAAAAGAAGAAATAGGTAAGATATATTGCGATGGTGATAACAATCAAAATTTAACTATATCTGTAGTTTCATTTGGATTTAAACATGGAATTCCTGCTGATTGTGATTTGGTATTTGATGTTAGATTCCTACCAAATCCATATTATATAGAAGAACTAAGACCGAAAACTGGTGATGATCAAGACGTAAGAGATTATGTAATGAATTCTAAGGTTAGTGAAGAATTCTACACTAAACTTTTAGACATGATAAACTTCTTAGTTCCTCAATATGTAGAAGAAGGAAAGCATCACTTAGTAATAGGTATTGGTTGTACAGGAGGAAGACACAGATCAGTAACTATATCAAATTTAATATATGATGATTTATTGAACAAAGGATATAGAGTAATTAAAAAACATAGAGATTCTATGCTTAGATAATTTGGAGGAGTTTATGGAAACCATAATAATGATAATAGGTATTATCGGATGGATTTGTCTATTTGTGTCTCTATATCTATATAAAAAGTTAAAAAAAGAAAAATATAAATTATTAAAATCGTCTGTTGAAGAAAGTAAAGGACCTAAAGTAGTTGTTATTGGAGGTGGAACAGGCCAATCTATTTTTTTGAGAGGCCTAAAACAATATACTCAAAATATTACTGCAATAGTAACTGTTGCAGATGATGGTGGAGGTTCAGGTGTTTTAAGAGAGGATTTAGGCATGTTGCCTCCTGGGGATATAAGAAACTGCCTACTAGCACTTGCAAATATAGAGCCAACAATGAATGAGGTTATGCAATATAGATTCACTGAAGGTAACTTAAAGGGACAAAGCTTTGGAAATTTATTTATTGCAGCGATGAATGGGTTATATGGAAATTTTGAAACAGCCGTATACAAAATGAGTGAGATATTTGCTATAACAGGACGTGTTCTTCCTGTTACCTTGCAAGATGTAAATTTGACAGCTAAATTAAAAAATGGAAGTGTAGTAAAAGGAGAGTCTAGAATACCGATAGAGGTTAAATCTCAAAAATCTGGTATAGAAAAGATAACCCTAGATCCACTGGATGTGACTCCTTTAGAAGAGGTAATAACATCTATAAATAATGCGGACATAATTGTTATGGGGCCAGGCAGTTTATACACAAGTATAATTCCAAATTTGCTCGTGAAAGATGTAGTTAAAGCTATAAAAAAATCTAGTGCACCCAAAATTTATATATCAAATGTCATGACACAACCTGGTGAAACTGAAGGTTATAATGTGTTAGATCATATCAATGCTATAGTTAAGCATACAGGTAAAAATCTAATAGATTATGTAATTGTTAATAATGAAATACTTCCAGATGATATTTTTAAAAAATATAAAAAAGATGGGGCAGAACAAGTTTTATTAGATGAAAATCAGATAAAGCAATTAGATGAAATGAGTATAAAAATTATAGAAGATAATTTGGTTGAAGTTAAGAAAAATTATATTAGACATGATGCACATCATATTGCTAATATAATTGTTGACTTGGCACTAAGTCATAATTATGACAATGATAAGTAAAAAAGGATTTTAAACGTTTATGTAGAAATCCTTATTATTATGTTAGTTTTAAGGAGTGAACATCTATGAGAGAAGAGGTTAGTGCCGGTGGAGTAGTATTGTTTGGAAATGCCATTCTTTTACTGAGGAAGTTTAATGGAGATTGGGTTTTACCTAAAGGAAAAGTAGAAGAAGGCGAAAATAAACAAGAGGCAGCACTAAGAGAAGTTTTAGAAGAAACAGGCGTTAAGGCAGATATATTAAAATATTTGGGTGAAATACATTACACTTTTAAAGAAAATTGGGATGAGAATAGAGCGGTTCACAAAACAGTTTTCTGGTACTTAATGAAAGCTAGAAATATGGATACTATACCACAAAAAGAAGAAGGATTTATTGATGCTAAATTTATTCATTTAGATAGAGTTGTTGATTTAGCTAGATATGATGATGAAAAAGAAATAATAAAGGTAGCCTTACAAGAAATAAAAAAAAGGTTAAAGAATGGATAATTTATAGGTGATGATATGTCATTTTCAACTGAAACAAAAAATGAATTAGCGAGAATAATGCCTGAGAATAAAGAATGTAGCTTATGTGAATTATCAGCTATAGTTAAATTAGCAGGTACCATACAGATTGTTGGCTATAAAAAGTTAAATATAAAAGTGATCACAGAACTAAATTCTATAGCAAGAAAAGTATTTAAATTATTAAAACAAAATTTTGCTATTAATACCACTATAAGTGTTAATAAAAATCAAATGCTAAAAAGAAATAATAGTTATGTTCTTGTTGTAAAAAATGAAATGGGATCTGAGAAGCTATTAAGAGAATTAGGTATTTTGCCATTAGAAGATGCCTTTTATCCAACAGATAAGGTTCCAGAACATCTTCTAAAGAATGATGAATGCATAAGAGCATTTTTAAGAGGAGCATTTTTAGGAGGAGGATCTATAAGTGATCCTGAAAAAAATTATCATATGGAGTTTGTAACTAATAGTGAAGAATTTGCAAGTTCTTTAAAAGATATTATAAACTCTCTAGGTTTTAACTCGAAAATAGTATCAAGAAAAAATAACTACGTGGTATATCTTAAAGAAAGTGAGCAAATATCTGATTTATTAAGTGTAATAGGAGCTCATAATGCACTTTTAAGTTTACAAAATACAAAAATAGTAAAAGAAATGAGAAATAATGTAAATAGAATTGTTAATTGTGAAACAGCAAATTTATCAAAAACAGTTAATGCAGCAGTCAGACAAGTGGAGAATATTAGATTTATACAGGAAACTATAGGAATAAATAGTTTACCAGAAAATTTACAAGAAATAGCAAGAATCAGAGAAGAATATGAGGATATGACATTGAAAGAATTAGGGGAAATGTTAAATCCACCTATAGGAAAGTCAGGAGTCAATCATAGACTTAGAAAAATTGAAGAGATAGCAAATAAGTTAAGAGAAAACACTTATAAATAAGGGGTTATATTTTATATAGCCTCTTTTTGTTTTAATAATAAGGATTTATGGTAAAATTAAAATTATCAGCGGGAGGTGATATAATGAGCAATAAATTTGTTCATCTTCATGTTCATACAGAATATAGCTTACTTGATGGTTTTTCAAGACTAAAGAAACTTATAAAAAGATGTAAAGAACTTAATATGGATGCAATAGCAATAACAGACCATGGATGTATGTTTGGGGCTATAGATTTTTATAAAGCTGCAAAAAAGGAAGGTATAAAACCTATAATAGGTTGTGAGGTTTATACAGCCGCTCGTAGCTTAAATGATAAAGATCCAAATTATGATAAGTCACAAGGACATCTAGTTTTATTAGCTGAGAATATGACAGGTTATCAAAATTTAATAAAGATGGTTTCAAAGTCATATGTAGAAGGATTTTATTATAAACCAAGAGTAGACATGGAGGAGCTTAGACAACACAGTGAAGGAATTATAGCATTATCAGCATGTTTAGCAGGAGATGTTTCTCAAGCTCTTATGGATAGAAACTATGAAAAAGCTAAAAAGCTTACACTTGAATATAGAGATATATTTGGAAAAGATAATTATTTTTTAGAAATACAGGATCATAACTTACCAGAGCAGAAAGAAGTAAATGCTGGAATTATAAAATTATCTAGAGAATTAGATATACCATTAGTTGCAACTAATGATTTACATTATGTAAATAAAGAAGACTCTAAAATACACGATATACTTATGTGTATTCAAATGGGGAAAACTGTAGATGATCCAACCAGAATGAGATTTGGTAGCGATGAATTTTATCTTAAGTCTAGAGAAGAGATGGAGGAAATATTCCCATATGCAATAGATGCACTGGATAATACAGTTAAAATAGCACAAAGGTGTAATGTAGAGTTTGACTTTAATACTATACACCTTCCTAATTATGATGTACCAGAAGGTTATACAACACACAGTTATTTAAGAGAGCTTTGCTTTAAAGGTCTAAAAGAAAGATATGATAACCCAAATGAAGAAGTAATTGAAAGATTAAATTATGAACTTGGTGTTATAGAAAAAATGGGATATGTTGAATATTTCTTAATAACTTGGGATTTTATAAATTATGCAAAAGAAAATAACATAATGGTTGGTCCAGGTCGTGGTAGTGCGGCTGGTTCCATTGTTGCATATACTTTGAAAATAACAGATATAGATCCAATTAAATACTCATTACTTTTTGAACGCTTCTTAAACCCAGAGCGTGTATCTATGCCAGATATAGATATAGACTTCTGTTATGAAAGAAGAGAAGAAGTTATAGATTATGTTAAAAGAAAATATGGAGAAGATCATGTTGCACAGATAATTACATTTGGAACAATGGGTGCAAAAGCAGCTATAAGGGATGTTGGTAGAGTATTAGATATACCTTATAATAAGGTTGATAGGATTGCAAAAGAAATACCTTTTGCACTAGGTATGACTATAGATAAGGCATTGGATACAAATCCAAATTTAAGGGAAATGTATGAAGGTGATGCAGAAACAAAAGAAATAATTGATATTTCAAAATCAATAGAAGGAATGCTAAGACATGCATCTACACATGCAGCAGGAGTTGTTATATCTAAAAAACCAGTTGATGAATATGTTCCACTATACAAACATCAAGATGCAATAACTACACAATTTACAATGACTACATTAGAAGAATTAGGTCTATTAAAGATGGACTTTCTTGGGCTTAGAACTTTAACAGTTATAAGAGATGCATTAGATTTAATAGAAAAAAACTATGGAAGAAAAATTGATTTTTCAAAAATGGATTATGATGACCCTAAAGTTTATGAGCTTTTATCATCAGGTAATACATTAGGAGTATTCCAGTTAGAAAGTGCTGGTATGAGAAGTTTCATGAAACAACTTAAGCCAGATAACTTTGAAGATATAGTTGCCGGAATTTCATTATATAGACCAGGTCCTATGGATTCTATACCAACATATATAGAAAATAAAAATAATCCAGATAAAGTAACGTATATTCATGAATCATTAAGGCCTATAATGGAGGTAACTTATGGATGTTTAGTTTATCAAGAGCAAGTAATGCAGGTTGTTAGAGATTTAGGTGGTTATACTTATGGTCGTAGTGACTTGGTTAGAAGAGCCATGGGTAAAAAGAAAATGGATGTAATGGAAGAGGAAAGACAATATTTTATTTACGGAAAGAAAGATGATAATGGAGAAACTGAGATAACTGGATGTATAGCAAATGGTATTCCAGAAGATGTAGCTAATAAAATATTTGATGATATGATAGATTTTGCAAAATATGCATTTAATAAGTCTCATGCTGCTGCTTATGGCGTATTATCTTATGAAACCGCATATCTAAAAGCTCATTATCCAGTAGAGTTTATGGCTGCATTAATAACAAGTGTTATGGGAAATACTGATAAAGTTGTTGAATATATAAGAGAGTGTAATGCTTTAGGAATAGAAGTTTTAAAGCCTGATATAAATAAAAGTTTTGGAAAATTTTCAGTTGAAGGTAATAATATTAGATTTGGATTAGCAGCAGTAAAAAATGTTGGGGTTAACGTAATAAATAACATAATAAATGAAAGAGAAATAAATGGTATATTCGGAGACTTTGTAGATTTAGTAAAAAGGTTAGACTCAAAAGATACAAATAAAAGAGTACTAGAAAGTTTAATTAAATGTGGAGCTTTTGATAATATAAGTCAAAATAGAGCGAGTTTAATGGCGGGGTATGAAAGTTTATTAGATAGTATTTCTATGGATAGAAAGAAAAACGTTCAAGGTCAAATATCTTTATTTGATGCATTTGGATCAAGTGAAGAGACTGAACAATTTCAGGAAATATATACTATGCCAAAGTATGATGAATATGAAGAAAGAGAGAAGTTAAGCTTAGAAAAAGAAGTTTTAGGTATGTATGTAAGTGGACATCCTTTATCTCAATATAAAAAAGAATTAGAAAGAAATACATCAATGGACAATGGAAAATTAAATTCTTTAAAAGAAGATGAAGAAACTTATTTTAGCTTAGACGAAAGAGAAGTTATAATGGGTGGAATGGTAGTGAACAAAACTATTAAAACTACTAAACGTAACGATATTATGGCATTTATAGAATTGGAAGATTTATATGGAACAATAGAAATAATAGTATTTCCTCAGATTTTACAAAAATATAATACTATGCTAAATGAAGATAATATAATATATGTCAAAGGACGATTAAGTATAAAAGAAGGGGAAAATGCGAAAATTATTGCTAAAGACTTTAAAGATATAAATGATAAAAGTAACTTTGCAGAAGATGGAAATTATAGAGCAAAAAAATCAACAAAAACAGGATTATATTTGAAAGTTGATAGTTTTAACAATAAAATATTAGTAGATAATATATTATCTGTAGTGGATAATTATAAAGGCAATGAATCCGTATACCTATATGCAGAAGATACAAAGCAACTATATAAGTGGAATGGCGTATTTGTAAATATAAATAAAAATGTAATAGATAAGTTAGAAAACTTACTATCGAAAGAAAATGTAAAGGTAAAAATGTAAGTAAAAAAATAAAAAAAAATAAATGCTTACAATAGTATAAAAAAATAATAAAGATATGGTATAATATCAAAAAATAGATATTTTTTGGAGATTTTTAATTTTTTTACTCATGATGGGATAAAAAAAGAAAATAGGGACATGTAATGTCCCTGTAAAAAGTAATCGGGAGGAAATACTATGAAAACTATAGGGATTTTAACAAGTGGAGGAGATGCTCCAGGAATGAATGCAGCTATAAGAGCTGTAGTAAGATCAGCTATATATTATGGTTGTAAGGTATATGGTATAAACAGAGGATATAAAGGATTATTAGAAGAAGACTTATTTGAAATGAATTTATCTTCTGTTGGTGATATCATACATAGAGGAGGTACTATCCTAAAATCTTCTAGATGTGAAGAATTTAGAACAGAAGAAGGAAGATTAAAAGGTGTTAAAGTACTTAAAAAATATAAAATAGATTGTTTAGTTGTAATAGGTGGAGATGGATCATTTAATGGAGCTCAAAAAGTAAGTGATTTAGGATTCCCTGCAATAGGTATACCTGGAACAATAGACAATGATTTAGCTTATACAGACTATACTATAGGGTTTGATACTGCTATGAATACAATAGCAGATGCTATAAGTAAAATAAGAGATACATCTTCTTCTCATGAAAGGGTTAACATAGTTGAAGTAATGGGTAGACATTGTGGAGACTTAGCTTTATACTCTGGGCTTGCAGGTGGAGCAGAAACTATAATAGTTCCAGAAGTAGATTTTAAAGTAGAAGATATATGTAATAGATTAAGAACTACACAAAAAAGAGGCAAAAGACATAGTATAATAGTTTTAGCTGAAGGTGTAGGAAATGCTAATGACTTAGGTAAAGAAATAATAAAAGAGACAGGTGCAGATTTAAGAGTAACTGTTTTAGGACACGTACAAAGAGGAGGATGTCCATCTGTATTCGATAGAATTCTTGCAAGTAGAATGGGAGTAAGAGCAGTTGAATTACTATTAGATGGAAAATCAGCTAGAGTTGTAGGTATAAGAGATAATAAAATTATAGATATGGACATAAATGAAGCGCTTTCAATGAGTAGAGAATTTGATAAAGATACTTATGAGATGGCTAAAATACTGTCTATATAATAATAGGAGGAATATATATGCTTAAGGATGTAAAAAGAACTAAAATAGTTTGTACACTAGGACCAGCTTCAGATTCTGAGGAAACATTAACACAGCTTGTAGAGAATGGGTTAAACGTTTGTAGATTTAACTTTTCTCATGGTTCACATGAAGAACATAAAGCAAGACTAGATGTAGCTAAAAAAGTTAGGGAAAAGCTAAATAAGCCAGTTGCTTTATTATTAGATACAAAGGGTCCTGAAATAAGAACAGGTCAATTTGCAGATCCAGAGGTTTTATTAGAAGAAGGAGATAAGTTTACTATAACAATGAAAGATGTTGTAGGAACTAAGGAAATGTGTACAGTAAGCTACAAGGACCTTGTTAAAGATGTTACTGTAGGTGATATGATATTAATAGATGATGGCCTTGTTGGGCTTAGGGTTCAAGAAATAAACGGAGATGATATAGTTTGTTTAGTTGAGAACTCTGGAATAGTTAAAAATCATAAAGGGGTAAATGTACCAGGTGTAAAAATAAACTTACCAGCGATAACTCCAAAAGATATAAGTGATATAGAATTTGGTATAAGTCAAGGTATAGATTTTATAGCTGCATCTTTTGTAAGAAAAGCATCTGACGTATTAGCTATAAGAGAAATATTAGAAAAAAATAACGCTACATATATACAAATAATATCTAAGATAGAAAATCAAGAGGGGGTAGACAACTTAGATGAAATATTAAAAGTGTCTGATGGTATAATGGTAGCTAGAGGAGACCTTGGAGTTGAAATACCAACTGAAGAAATGCCTATAGTTCAAAAAATGATGATAAAGAAATGTAAAGAATTAGCTAAGCCAGTTATAACTGCTACTCAAATGCTTGATTCTATGATAAGAAATCCAAGACCAACAAGAGCAGAAGTAACTGATGTTGCAAATGCAATATATGATGGAACTGATGCTATAATGTTATCAGGGGAAACTGCTGCAGGTAAATATCCAATAGAAGCAGTAAAAACTATGGCTACAATAGCTAAAAGAACAGAACAAACTTTAGAATATTCAAAGTTATTAAAAGAAAATGCAACTAATCATGAAACAGTTACAGATGCAATAAGTTATGCAACTTGTTCTACAGCAGTTTCATTAAATGCATCAGCAATAGTTACAGCTACATCTTCTGGATATACAGCAAGAATGGTATCTAAATTTAGACCTCAATCTCCAATAATAGCTGCAACTGCAGATGATAGAGTTATGAGACAATTAAATCTTAGTTGGGGAGTATACCCAGTTAAATCAGAATTAGCATCAAATACAGATGAGGTTATAGAAAACTCTATAGCTGCAGCTAAAGATGCTAAGTATGTAAATGATGGTGAATTAGTTGTAGTAACTGCTGGTGTACCAGTTGGTGTAAGTGGAACTACTAATTTAATTAAAGTTCATGTAATGAGTGAAGAAATAGTTCAAGGAATCGGTGTAGGTAACAAAACTATTGAAGGTAATGTTCGTATAGTAAAATCAGGTGAAGCTTGTGAAGAGTTTAATGAAGGTGATATATTAGTAACAACTATGACTGATATAGAAATGAATCCTTATATAGAAAAAGCTGGAGCAATAGTTACTGAAGAGGGTGGAATGACATCTCATGCAGCTATAGTTGGATTAAACCTAAATAAAGCTGTAGTTGTATCTGCATTTAATATACTTAAATTAGTTGAAAATGGTGAGGTTGTTACTGTAGATGCTTCAAGAGGAGTTATATACAGAGGTTCTACAAGAGTTTTATAGAGTTAACGGAATTGTCAGAAAATACTTGAAATAAATAGTAAATAATGGTAATATATATTTAAGTTGTTTAAGCCACTAGGTTGATAGTTAACTTAGTGGCTATTTTATACAAGTAATTTACAGAAAATTTAGAAAAATAAAAACAATTTTATTGTATACAAATAGTTTAAAAAGGAGGGATATATAATGACCGAAAGTAGAGAGAACTGGGGTTCAAAAATAGGTCTTATATTAGCAATGGCAGGTAATGCTGTTGGGTTAGGGAATTTCTGGAGATTTCCGTATGTAGCTGCTTCAAATGGTGGCGGAGCATTTATGATACCATATTTTTTCGCATTAATAGTTATAGGAATACCTGTAATGTTAGTAGAGTGGAGTATAGGTCGCTATGGAGGTAAACATGGCCATGGTACATTGGGGCCAATGATGTATATACAAGCAAAACAAGCAATGTCACCTAAGAAGGCAATTATAGTTGGTTCTTTATGTGGAATGATAGCATTTGCAGTAACAATATTAGTTAACTCTTATTATAATCATATAATAGGTTGGTCACTAGGATTTGCAGTACATTCATTACTTGGTACATATAAATCAGACCCGGGAGCATTCTTTGGGGCATATGTACAAGATCCAAAGATGTTAGTATTTTGGGTAATTTCATTATCAATACTAGCAATAGCAGTAATGAAAGGAATACAAGATGGTATAGAATCATGGGCAAAAATAATGATGCCAGTTCTTTATATATTTGGTATTATATTGGGGATAAGAGCTTTAACATTAGGATCACCAGTTAACCCTGACTGGAGTTCTTTAAAAGGTCTAAACTTCGTTTGGAATCCTGATTTTAGCCAACTATCATGGAGCTCAGCAATAGCTGCTGCAGGTCAGATATTCTTTACATTATCATTAGGAATGGGTATTATACAAAATTATGCATCATATTTAAAACCAGATGAAGATATAATAACAGCATCTGTAGCAACAGTATCATTAAATGAGTTTGCAGAAGTTGTATTAGGTGGTACAGCAGTTATTCCTATAGCATATGCATTTTTAGGTCCAGAAGGAATAAAGGGGAGTATAGGTTTAGCATTTATGGCATTACCGAATGTATTTAGTACAATGACTGGTGGAGGAATATTTGGAGCATTATGGTTCTTACTGTTATTCTTCGCTGGAATAACATCTGCAATAGCAATGTATAATTATTTAGTTGCATTATTAGAAGAAGATGCAGGTATAAATAGAAAAAAAGGTGCTTGGATAGTTTTCATTGGATACTTAATAGTTGGAACACCAATAGCTTTAGAATCGGTTTTAACTAAGAGTGCAAATCTAATGTACTTTACAGAAGTTGATAACTGGATAGGAAACTATTTATTAATAGTTTTAGGTTTAATAGAGATTATAATTATCGGATGGTGTGTAAAAGATACTGCATTAGAAGAAATGAATAGAGGTGGATTATGGAAGGTACCAAAGTGGTTCTTTAGGTTATTCCATCAGTTCTTAACACCACTAACAATAATAGCATTCTTATTCTTCTTTACAGTTGATTATGCAAAAGCTGGTAATTTTAATGTGATACCATCATATGTTGCGTCAACACCAGAGTTTATTCCTTGGGTAAACTTAGGGCGTGTAGTTGTATTTGTTGTTTTAGTAATAGGTTTTATTCAATCATATAAATCAATAAAAAGCAAATACACTAAAGAAATAGAAAGTAATAAAGCAACTAATTTATAAGGAGATGATAGATATGACTAGTTCAGCATGGCTATTTATGGGATGTATATGGGCTGCTGTATTTACATCAATAGGAATATCAATGAGAAGGATAATAAAAAATCAATAAAATAGTTAGGGGTGTATTTATAATACACTCCTTTTAATTATCAAATGATATTTAGGAGGTGGGTTTATTGAAGACAAATTTAATTTTAAGCACAATAAATCAATTACTAGAAGAGATAAATAAAACAAACATATTAAAATCAAAAAGTATCAAAAAGTATACTAAAGACTTAATAAAAGTAAAATCAAAATATGAGGTTTTAGAGATAGATGAAAAGCATAAAACTCAGTATAATAAAATGAATTCAAAGGGTATTGAATTATTAAAAGAAATGACAAATTCTAAAAATAAAGTAAATGATATAGAGAAAAATTTAGAGGTATACATAAGATATTTAAATGCATCATTATATGATTTCCAAGAAAAAACTTTATATTTAAGGAAATATATAACAAGTTTTTTATTTTGCTCAATACTATTTTTAGCATTATCACCGCAGTTTTATGGATTTATTCTTCCGGTATTATTCTTCTTACCTATATATATGGGATTAAAGGGTGTAAAGCAAAGATCTATGACTGGATTTTATATGACAATGAGTGTTGTACCAATGGGTATAATGACGGCTGTGACATGGATAAGGTATGGAATAAATGCAAAATCAAATTATGATGAATTTGTACAACTAATAGTTAATGATGGTGTATCTATAGAATTAGCAAGAAATTTAGTTTGGATAGGTCCTGTATTAGGAGTTTTATTATTAGGATTTTCTTTATTACAGATGTATAGAGGATTTAAAGCTAAAAATTTATTTATATAAGATATTACAATGTTTTTAGGTTAGGGATAAATCAAAAGTCACTAAAATAAATTTTAGTGACTTTTATATATATAAATTAATTTATATATAATGATTTGATTGTATTTATATATACAAAGGTATTAAAAGTAAAGATTTATTTATATAAGGGCTTTATAAGCCTTTGTTTTTTTGGTAAAATAAATTCTTGTAGTTTCTTAAATAATATGTACGGAGGATTAACCTATGTTGGCAAAAAATAAAGAGTATGTAGTAGATATAGTAGATATAGGTCAAGGCGGCGTTGGAATAGGTAAATACGATGGATTTACAGTATTTGTAGATGGCGGGCTAGTAAAAGATAAAGTAAGGGTAAAAATCAACAAATCAAAGAAAAATTATGCAGTTGGAGATATAGTTGAGATAATAGAAGCATCTCCATACAGAGTAAAAAGAAGATGCAATGATAATTTAAAAGAATGTGGAGGATGCCAAATTCAAGAGTTAGATTATCAAAAGCAACTTGATATAAAAACAAATGAAGTAAAACAAGTTATAAGTAGAATCGGAAAATTAGAAAATGTAGAAATTCATAACACTTTAGGTATGGAAAATCCAATAAGGTATAGAAATAAAGCTCAATTTCCTATTCAGAAGGTGGACTCGAATCCATTAATAGGTTTTTACAAAAAAAAGAGTCATGATATAATACCTACGGATAAATGTATAATACAGCATGAAATAAATGATAAGATTATGAAAATAATAAAAACATATATAAATGCTTACAATGTTAGTGTTTATGATGAAAAAACTCATACTGGAGTTTTAAGACATTTAGTAACTAAAGTAGGATTTACAACAAATGAAGTTATGGTGGTGTTAGTTGCAAATGGAAGAAAGTTACCATATTTAAAAGAATTAGCATCAGTATTATTAGAGAATGTTCCTGGTTTTAAAACATTAGTTGTAAATGTAAATAGAGAGAAAACTAATGTTATATTAGGAAAAGAAAACATAGTAATTTATGGAGATGGAAAAATAAATGATTACATCGGTGATTTAGTTTTCGAAATATCACCATTATCATTTTTCCAAGTGAATCCTATTCAAACGGAAGTTTTATATAATAAAGCATTAGAGTATGCGGACTTAAAAGAAAATGATACGGTATTTGATATATATTGTGGAATAGGAACTATATCTTTATTCTTAGCTCAAAAAGCTAAGAAAGTATATGGTATAGAAATAGTAGAAGATGCTATTAAAGATGCGAAAATAAATGCTAATTTAAATAAATTAGATAATGTTGAATTCTATGTTGGAAAAGCTGAAGAGGTTGTTCCTAAAATGTACAAAGATGGAAAGACTGCTAATGTAGTAGTAGTAGACCCCCCAAGAAAAGGATGCGATGAGAAAGTTCTTGATACTATAGTATCAATGGAGCCTGACAGAGTGGTTTATGTTTCGTGTAACCCATCAACTTTAGCTAGGGATTTAGCCTATTTAGATGAAAGAGGGTATAAGTGTGTAGAAGTACAACCTGTAGATATGTTCCCTCATACAATGCATGTTGAAAGTGTAGCAAAATTAATAAAAAAATAAATTTATAAAAAGCTATCTAAACATATTTAGATAGCTTTTTTACTTAGTTAAATAAATTATTAGAAATAAATATAAATAAAATATATATTGAAAATATAACGAAATTGTAAGGATATTTGTAAGATAAATTTAAGATTTATAGTGTATACTTAATCTATAATAGACGTAATAAATTATAAAAAATAGGTTAGGGGATTAAAATGAAGAATAATAAAACTAAGACCTTATTACAATATGTATTTTTAATTTTACTAATAGGAATAACAACTAGTATAGTTTTTAAGACTTTAGATATAAAATTACTATCCAGTGTTTTAAATATGGTAGATGAAAAGTATTTAGTCATAGGAGCTTTAGCTATATTTATAAATATAGGATTAGAGGGATTAGTAATTAGGATATTAATTGATGGAACGCATAAGGTTAAAGTAAAATTTAGAGGATTAAAATTAGCTACTATAGGATTTTATTATAATTTAGTTACACCATTTGCATCTGGAAGCCAACCAATGCAAATATATGTGTTAACTAAATATAAAATGCCATTAAGTAAAGCGGGAGCGATTATAACTAATAAATCAATACTTTATCAGTTTGTGGTAACTATGTATTGTTTAATATTAATGATTTTAAATTTTAAAGTAATAAAAAATCAAATGAGTACACTCTTACCTTTAGTTTCTATTGGTATAGCTATGAATTTATTCACTATATTTATGGCTTTATTAGTAATATTAAATCCTATTAAAGTAAAACAGTACATTAGAATAATTATAAATTACCTTTGTAGATTTAAAGTTTTTAAATTTATTGATGGAAAAATAGATAGTATTGATAGATTTATAGATGACTATAGTGAATCTATACAATTTTTTATTAAAAATAAAAAGTTAATGATAACGACAATTATGCTTACGATTGTTCAAATTAGTTTTTATTTTAGTATATCGTTCTGGATATATAAAGCATTTAATTTACAAGGTCATACTTATTTAAATATATTAACTTTACAAGTTCTTTTATATATGGCAATATCTCCAATTCCTACTCCTGGTAATGTTGGAGCTAATGAATTAGCATTCTTTACAATATTTAAAGGTGTATTTCCATCATATTTAATGGGGTATGCAGTATTTTTATATGGTGGATTTATGTATTATTTAATTTTAATTGGAAGCGGTATATTTACTATAATCACTCATCATAGAATGAAAGATAGTAGTGTAAATAAAATAAATTTAGTTACAAATGAATAATAGCAAAAAGGCTTATTTAAACTTATAATTTATATATATTTAAGTTTAAATAAGCTTTATTTATTAATTTAACAAAATAAAACAAGGGAAACTTAATATAGTATTGAATTAAAGTATATAAATAATCATTTCAAAAGAACATATCAAAATAACTTATATAGTACTCATAATTTAAATCAAATATAAATTTTATATCTTATAAGAATAAATCATAAAACTCATAATATTTATTTAGTAGGCACTTTTTAATATTTACCATGGAAGAAAATTTTAAGGGGAGATGAATATGGAAAAAAAAGTATTAACGGTGTGCCCTTACTGTGGAGCTGGATGTCAGTTAAATCTTGTAGTTGATAATAATAAGATTTTAAGAGCAGAACCAGCACAAGGCAGAACAAATGAGGGTAACTTATGTTTAAAAGGTCATTATGGATGGGATTTTTTAATGATCCAAAGATATTAACACCAAGATTAAGAAAACCAATGATAAGAAAAAATGGGAAGTTAGAAGAAGTAGAATGGAATGAAGCTATTGAATATACAGCTTCAAGGTTAAGTGATATAAAAGCAAAATATGGACCAGATTCTATTATGGGGACTGGATCAGCAAGAGGACCTGGAAATGAAGCTAACTATGTTATGCAAAAATTTATGAGAGCAACAATTGGAACTAATAATGTAGATCATTGTGCCCGCGTTTGACATGCACCATCTGTAGCCGGTTTGGCTTACTCACTAGGTAGTGGGGCAATGTCTAACTCTATACCAGAGATAGAGAATGCAAGTTTATTATTTGTATTTGGATACAATGGAGCAGATTCACATCCGATAGTTGCAAGAAGAATAGTCAGAGCAAAAGAAAAAGGAGCTAAAATAATAACTATAGATCCTAGGATTACTGAAACTGCTAGAATATCTGATATGCACTTAGCGTTAAAGGGTGGAACTAATATGATATTAGTTAATGCTTTTGGAAACGTTTTAATAGAAGAAAAATTATATGATGAAGAGTTTGTAAGAGAGCATACCCAAGGATTTAAAGAATACAAAGAAATAGTAAAAATATATACACCCGAGTATGCAGAAAAATATACAGGTGTGCAAGCTAATATGATAAGAAAATCAATGAGAGAATATGCAAAAGCAAAAGATGCGATGATACTTTATGGAATGGGAGTCTGTCAATTTGGTCAAGCTGTTGATGTTGTTAAAGGGTTAGCGTCACTAGCATTACTAACAGGAAACTTTGGTAGACCTAATGTAGGGATAGGCCCAGTTCGTGGTCAAAATAATGTTCAAGGAGCATGCGATATGGGAGCACTTCCTAATGTATTCCCAGGATATCAAAGTGTTACAGATCCTAAAATGAAGGAAAAATTTGAAAGAGCATGGGGAGTTAAATTATCAGATCATAATGGATATAGCTTAACAGAGGTACCACATTTAGTTTTAAAGGATAAGAAACTTAAAGCATATTACATATTTGGAGAAGACCCTGTACAAAGTGATCCGGATGCAACTGAGGTAAGAGAAGCTTTAGATGAATTAGATTTTGTAATTGTTCAAGATATATTTATGAATAAAACAGCACTTCATGCAGATGTAATTTTACCAGCAACTTCATGGGGAGAACATGATGGTATTTATAGTAGTGCGGATAGAGGATTCCAAATAATGAGAAAAGCAGTAGAACCAAAAGGTGATGTTAAAACTGATTGGCAAATAATAAGCGAAATATCAACTGCTATGGGTTATCCTATGGAATATAAAAATACAAAAGAGATATGGGATGAAATGAGAAGTTTAACTCCAAATTTTGCTGGAGCAACTTATGAAAAAATAGAAAAACAAGGTTGCGTTCAATGGCCTTGTAAAAGTGAATCTGCTGAAGATAAAGGAACAATGTATCTTCATAAAGGTGGTATATTTTCAACTCCAACGGGAAAGGGTAATCTATTTGCTACAGAGTGGAGACCCCCTATGGAATTAGAAGATGATGAATATCCATTTAGTTTATGTACAGTAAGAGAAGTGGGGCATTACTCTGTTAGAACTATGACAGGTAACTGTAGAACTCTTGCTAAACTTGAAGACGAACCAGGATATCTTCAAGTAAATGAAGAAGATGCACAAAATTTAGGTATAAAAGATAAAGAATTAATTAAGGTAAGTTCAAGAAGAGGAAGTGTGCTTACTAGAGCGTTGGTTACAGATAGAGTAAAACCAGGAGCAACTTATATGACGTATCAATGGTGGGTAGGAGCATGTAATGAACTTACGATTGCTAATCTAGATCCTATATCTAAAACACCAGAATATAAATACTGTGCTATTAAGATTGAAAAAATTGAAAACCAAGAACTTGCAGAAAAACAATTAAAAAAAGAATACCAAGATATAAAAGAAAAGATGTTATTAAAAAATATATAAATATTAAAAGGGGATATTCTCATATGAATACTTTAGATCATAATGATGAAATGAAAGCATATAGAAATACATTTAAGGTTCCTATAATAAAATTAGATGAGTTTAGTTATAGACACACCGAGGATACAATAATAGCAGAATATCCTCTTAGTCTTGTTTTAAATGGTAAATTTGAAAATACATTTTTATGTACTCCAACTAATTTAAAAGAATTGATAATAGGTTATTTATTAACTAAAGGTTGTATTACAAGTAAAGAAGATTTAATTAGTATGGTAATAGATAAAGAAAATAAAGTTGTGGATGTAAATATAAAAGATATTGAAAATATAAACTTAGATTATAATTCAATAAATTCTAAATCACATATATATGTAGATCATGTTTATGAAATCATGGAGTCAAGCCTAAATCATTCAAAATTATTTAAAGATACTGGAGGAGTACACAGTGTAGCTATTTTTGAAGGGAATAAAGAAACTATAAGTTACGAAGATGTTGCTAGACATAATGCTATGGATAAAGCAATAGGACACTGTATATTACACAATATTAATTTTGATAATAAAGCTATTGCAGTAAGTGGAAGAATATCATATGAAATGCTTTTAAAAGTAGCTAAAGCTAAAATACCGATAGTTATTTCTAAATCAGCTCCAACCAATTTATCTGTGGAATTAGCAAAAAAATCAAATATAACGCTTATAGGATTTGTTAGGGGAAAAAGAATGAATATTTATACTCATTCTTATAGAGTAAAGATATAAAATATACAAATAAAATTATAAAGGTGGAGGAATATGAGTAATAATTTAGGATCTTTTGTAATTGCAGATTCAAGCAAATGTACAGGATGTAGAGCTTGTGAACTTGCTTGTTTTACAAAACATAACAAAGATAATAATGTTGGTTATACTGTAGGGACTGTTGAAGTTCCAGTAATACCTAGATTATATTTAGTTAAAGATGAAGATGTATGTATGCCTATTCAATGTAGACATTGTGAAGATGCACCATGCTTAAATACCTGTCCAGTAAAAGCTATATCAAGAGAAGATGGAGTTATGGTAGTAGATAATGATAAATGTATCGGATGTAAAACTTGTTTATTAGCATGCCCATTTGGCGCCATAGATTTACAGACTCAATATAAAAATGGAAAAGAGGTTGAGCAAAGGGGAATAGATGAAAGTAATAAAGTAGCATACAAATGTGATTTATGTAAAGAAGATATCACAATTGCATGTATTAATGCTTGTCCTAATGAAGCTCTAAAGCTTATATCACCTATAGAAGATAAAAAATCTAAAAATATAAAAGCTGCACTTAGTTTATTATTAACTAATAAATAAATGTGAAAGGGGGAGCAATAATGATAATAAATATAGATAAAGATTTATGTACAGGATGTCAAGAATGTGTAAAAGTCTGTCCTACATCTGCAATTGAAGGAAATAAAGGAGAGCCACAAGAAATTAATTCACAAAAATGTGTAATGTGTGGACAGTGTGTTCAAGTCTGTAAATCATATGCATCCTTAATTGATAATGGTTATGAATTTATAGATGAAAAAAGAAAAGAAAGAAATCTACCTAAATCAATAAAAGAGCCAATATTTGCAGCTCATAATGTATGTGATGTAGAGAAAGTAAAAGAAGCCTTAGATGATCCTAATAAATTTACAATAGTACAATGTGCACCAGCAGTTAGAGTAGCTATAGGGGAAGAATTTGGATTAAGTTTAGGGTCTTTAACTCCTGGTAAAATGGCTGCAGCGCTTAAGAATTTGAATTTTGATAGGGTATATGATACAAATTTTCCAGCGGATTTGACTATAATGGAAGAAGGGAGCGAACTAATAACTAGAGTTACAAACGGTGGGACACTACCTATGTTTACATCATGTTGTCCTGCAGGGGTAAAATTTTTAGAAGATAATTATCCAGAATTAACAGACCACCTTTCTTCATGTAAATCACCTCAACAAATGGGGGGAGCAGTTTTTAAAACATATGGAGCACAAATAAACAATGTAGATCCATCAAAAATATATAGTGTATCTATAATGCCTTGTACATGTAAGAAATATGAAGCAGGTAGAGATGAGATGAATTCAAGTGGATATAAAGATGTTGATGTAGTTTTAACTACAAGAGAGCTTGCTTATTTGATAAAAGATATGGGGATAGATTTTAACAATTTAGATGATGAGAAGTTCGAGTCTCCATTAGGAACATATACTGGTGCTGGAACTATATTTGGGGTAACTGGCGGTGTTATGGAAGCGGCATTAAGAACTGGATATGAGCTAATAACTAAGGAAAGTATACCAAGCATAGATGTAAATGAAGTTAGAGGAAGTGAAGGTTTTAGAAGATTAGACATAACTGTTGGAAACTTAAATCTAAAGGTAGGAGTAGTAAGTGGATTAAAAAATGTAGTTCATATATTAGAAAGTTTAAAGAAGGGTAATTTGGACTTAGATTTTATAGAAGTAATGACATGTCCTTTAGGATGTGTAAGTGGAGGAGGCCAACCAAAATTATTATTAGAAGAATATAGAAATGTTGCTTATAAAAAAAGAGCAGAGTCAATATATGATCATGATAGAAGTTTGCAATTTAGAAAATCTCATGAAAATCCAGAAATAAAAAAAATTTATGAAGAATTTTTAAAAGAGCCTTTAGGTAGTATATCTCATCATTTACTACACACTGAATATTGTATAGGAAAGGAAGTGGCTAAATAAATGAATTGTTTTGTTATAGCTGATCCTAATAAATGTATAGGGTGTAGAACTTGTATGATAGCATGCGTAGTAGAGCATAGTGATGAAGAAATATTTCATGAAAAGTATGAATATATAAATTTTAATCCTAAGTTAGATGTAATAAAAACTGAAAAGGTAAGTGTACCAGTTCAATGTAGACACTGCGAAGATGCACTATGTGCAAAAGTATGCGCTAATAATGCTATTAAAAAGGTCAAAAATGGTATAAAAATAGATGAAAAAAATTGTATAGGGTGTAAGACTTGTATGGTAGTATGTCCTTTTGGAGCAATAGACTTATTTACTTTAAAAGAAGTATCTGATGATAAATTATATTTTAAAGAAAAAATGATTGCTAATAAATGTGATTTATGTATGAACTCTGAAGATGGTCCCGCATGTGTTAGAGTGTGCCCAACCAAAGCATTTAGAATTATTAAAGAAAATGATATAAAAGTAAATGTAAAAAATAAGAGAAAATCATCAATATTAATATAAGTAAGTTCATAAAACTATATAAATTAAAATATAGTTTTAAAATATCTCTATTGTGGTAATATAAGGTATGAGGATTAATAAGGAGTGAGATATATGACATTTACAAAAATAAATGATGTGGATAACAATACTCATAACAGAGATTGTATAATGATAGTTAATTTTAATAAAAAAGAATCTACTTTAATAAAAAATATATGTGGGTTTATTGGTGTTAGAGATTGTATATTTTTAGATAAAACAAACGGAAATGCAATAATTAAAAATATATTAGATAACGACATATCATCAGATTGTGAAGATGGTTTTGTAAATAAAGCTGTTATATTTAATAATATACATAATAAAAAGATAAATTCATTCTTAGAAAGTTTAAAGAAGATGAGAATAAATAGACCTTTGACAGCTATGGTTACAGAAACAAGTATAGACTGGACATTAAATAACTTACTTTATAACTTGATAGAAGAAAGAAAAGCTTTGTCTACTGGAAAAGACTTTTCTCATAAATAAAAAAATAAAATGTATCAAGAAGTCCTCTAATTTTTAGGGGATTTTTTTGTATAAAAAATTAATTTACTTTTAATAGATGGTTTAATGTTATACTAAAAAATATAAAATTTACATACGAATATTTGGAGATAATACATACTAAAAGAGGAAATAAGCAGATTTAAGTAGGAGGATAATTTTATGGATGTAAAATCTAGGATAGATGAATTAAGAAAAGAAATAGAATATCATAACAACAAATACTATAACGAAGATTCACCGGAAATATCAGATTATGAATATGATAAATTAACAGTTGAATTAAGAAAATTAGAAGAGGAACATCCTGAATTTAATATAGAAAATTCACCTACTAAAAAAGTAGGAGGTACTGTAAAGAGAGAATTAAGAAAAGTGGAGCATGACGTGCCAGTAATTAGTTTACAAGATGTCTTTAGTAAAGAGGATGTATATGAATACGTAAATAAAATGATAGCTGAACTTAAAGAACCTAGATTTGTAGTTGAGAAAAAGATAGACGGACTTTCAGTTGTATTAAGATATCATAATGGAGAGTTAACAGAAGGTATAACTAGAGGTGATGGTGTTATTGGAGAGTCAGTTTATGAAAACTTATTACAAATAAAGAATGTTCCTAAAACGATACCTACGAAACTACCGTACTTAGAGGTTCGTGGAGAGGTTTATATATCTAACAGAGAATTTGAAGAAGTTAATAAAAGACAGGAAGAAGTAGGAGCTAAGAAATATCAAAATCCAAGAAACTTAGCAGCAGGAACTTTAAGACAATTAGACCCATCAATAGTTAGAGATAGAAATTTAGATATATTTGTATTCAATCTTGAAATATCTGAGGGGATGGAATTTAATTCTCATTCAGAAACTTTAGAATGGCTTAAAGAACAAGGATTTAAAGTAAGTCCTGATTTTAAGGTATGTGAAACTGTAGAAGAAGTATGGGATTATATATCTAATGTAGGTGATCAAAGATGGAGTTTAGAGTATGCAATAGATGGAGCTGTTGTAAAAGTTGATGATTTAGCTGATAGAAAAAAATTAGGAATGACTATCAAGGTACCTAGATGGGCAGTTGCATACAAATATCCACCAGAGCAAAAAGAAACTATAGTAAAAGATATAATAATACAAGTTGGCCGTACAGGAAGGTTAACTCCTTTAGCAGTACTTGAACCTGTTAGACTAGCAGGAACTACTGTTTCAAAAGCTACCTTACATAATCAAGATGTTATAAATGAAAAAGATGTAAGGATAGGAGATACTGTAATAGTTCAAAAAGCTGGTGATATAATTCCAGAAGTTATAAAAAGTATTCCAGAAAAAAGATTGTCAGATTCTAAACCATATGTGATACCTAATATATGTCCAATATGTGGAGAATCAACAGTTAGAGATGCAAATGGAGCAGATACACGTTGTGTAAACCCAGCGTGCGATGCACAAGCAACTAGAAGTATATCGTACTTTGTTTCTAAAGATGCAATGAATATAGTTGGGTTTGGTAAAAGTAAGGTAGAAGCATTGATGGCAGCAGGGTATATAAAAGATATAGGTGATATATATCAACTTAAAAATTATAAGGATGAAATACTGGAGAAGAATGTTATAGGAAGAGATAAGTCTGTAAATAATCTTCTTAATGCAATAGAAGAATCAAAAACTAATAATATTGATAAGTTAATTACAGGTCTTGGAATAAAAAATGTAGGAAAACAATCAGCTAAAGTTTTAGCTGAAAACTTTGCTAATATGGATGAAGTAGCTAAGGCAGACTATGATCAATTAATAAATCTACCTGATTTTGGGGATACGATGGTAAATGATATAATTAAATACTTTAAAAGTGAAAAGTATCATACAATAATATCTAAGTTTAAAGAGTATGGTGTTAATGTAGTTTCGAAATCATCTGAAACAAAAGCTGAAGATAGTAGATTTGAAGGAATGACTTTTGTAATAACAGGAACACTACCAACTATGAAAAGAGATGAAGCTTCTGCACTAATTCAGTCATTTGGAGGTAAAGTTTCAGGAAGTGTGTCAAAAAAAACTAGTTATGTGTTAGCAGGAGAAGAGGCTGGAAGCAAATTAACTAAAGCTCAAACATTAGGTATAACAATTATTGACGAAGAGCAATTCAAGGAAATGATAAAATAAATAAAAAAATTAAGAGGTCTTTATTAAATAAGCATAAATATAGTCTTATTAATAAGGACTTTTTATTTAGAAAAATGAATAAGTTAGATGTAATATAATTTAAAGTTAGATATTAGCATAATATATTATGAATTGTATAATCATTACAAACTTAGAAAATAATAAATGAATGATATAGTATATTAATAAAGTTAATTTATATACTGTATTATGTGTAGTAAATTAATATAAATAGTGCTAGAATTATTTAATAAAGTGTAAATAATCTTAATTTGAATCTTAGACAGAAAAGTATATGCTGTCTTTTAGAAATATACAAGAAGGTAGATTTAAGAGAGGTAAAAAATGACTAGAATTGATAATAGAAAGTATGACCAAATAAGAGAGGTTAAAATAACTAGAAACTATACGAGATATGCAGAGGGATCTGTACTTATAGAAATGGGAGAAACTAAAGTTATATGTACTGCATCAGTAGAAGAAAAAGTACCTCCATTTTTAAGAAATTCGGGCACAGGATGGATAAATGCTGAGTATTCTATGTTACCAAGATCTACTCAACAAAGAAAGATAAGAGATGCATCTAGAGGAAAGATAGATGGTAGAACTCAAGAAATTCAAAGATTAATAGGTAGAGCAATAAGATCAGTAATAGATTTAAGTAAAATAGGAGAAAGAACTATCTGGATAGATTGTGATGTTATACAAGCCGATGGAGGAACTAGAACGGCATCTATAACAGGGGCTTTTGTGGCAGTGGTAGATGCTATATATAAATTATATAAATCTAAGGCAATAAAAGAAATTCCAATAAGAAACTTTGTATCTGCTATAAGTGTAGGTATTGTTGATAAGCAGTACATGATAGATTTATGTTATGAGGAAGATTCAACGGCTCAAGTTGATATGAACATAATAATGACTGATAATGGTGAGTTTGTAGAAGTACAAGGAACTGGAGAAGAAAGACCTTTCTCAAGAAAAGATTTAAATGCGTTATTAGAATTAGGAGAAAAAGGTAATAAAGAATTAATAAAGAAACAAAGAGAAGCTCTAGGAGAAATAGCTGATGAAATACTTGGTATGGAGTATGGAAATGATGTTGTAATTGCTACTAATAATGCTCATAAATTAGAAGAAATAGGTTCGATACTTGAGGATTTTGATTATAATATACATTCATTAAAAGATGTTAACTTAGATGGAATTGAAATCATAGAAGATGGAAAGACATTTGAACATAATGCACTTATAAAAGCAAGGCTAATAGCAAAGAAAACTAAAATGATAACAATATCTGATGATTCAGGATTAGAAGTAGATGCAATTGGCAAAAAGCCAGGTGTTTACTCTGCAAGATTTGCAGGTGAAAATGCTACGGATGAAGAAAACAGAGAAAAATTATTAAAAATGATGAAAAACATACCTTCTAGTCAAAGAAATGCAAGATTTGTATCAGCAATAGCAGTTGTATTCCCTGATGGTAAAGAATTTGTAGTAAGAGGTACTTGTGAAGGTACTATAGCATTTGAGGAAAAAGGAAACAATGGTTTTGGATATGATAATTTATTTATAGTTAATAAATATAATAAAACATTTGCAGAAATGCCTGCATCAATAAAAAATGCAATAAGTCATAGAGCGAATGCACTAGAAATAATGAAAAAGGAGTTTACAAAAAGGGTATCAAGATAATGAGAATTGGTATAGTTAGCGATACACACAGAATGGAGAATTTTATTAATAAAGCAATACCATATCTAAAGGAATGTGATTTAATAATACATGCAGGTGATAATTTTATAGATTCTAAGTACATACATAAAATGACAGGGATAGATATTATAGCAGTAAAGGGAAACTGTGACTTTGAACATATAGAAGATGAAATTATATTTTATATAGAGGATAAAACTATATTTCTATGTCATGGAGATAATTATGGTGTTAAATATGGACTTAATGAAATAGAGAGAGCAGCAATTAATTATGAAGCAAATATAGTTATATTTGGGCATACTCATATACCGTTATCTATTAAAAAAGACAATATCATATATATAAATCCAGGAAGTACATCAATACCCAGAGGTGGATCCTCAAGACAATTTGTCATAATGAATATTGATGAAGGAAAAATTAACTTAGAAGAAATAAATATATAATAGTATAAATAAACCTTCAAATAATAGGGAAGGCTTGTAAATACTTGTAAATAAAAAAACTTATGTGATATAATTAAATAGTTAAATAATAAGTATAATTAAATTACAAATCATTACATAAATTTTAGGAGGAAAAAGTTAATGAAAGCAGAATTAATAAAAAAAGAAGGTAATAAAGTAACTTTTAACTTAACTGTAGATCATGATAAATTTGAAGCTGCAGTAAATAAAGCTTACAATAAAAATAAAGGGAAATTCAACGTACAAGGGTTCAGAAAAGGGAAAGCTCCAAGAAAGTTAATAGAAGCTCAATATGGTAAAGAAGTATTCTACAATGATGCTATAGATTTAGTATTACCAGAAGTTTACCCACAAGCTATAGATACTTTAAACATAGATCCAATAGATAGACCATCATTAGATATTCAAGAAATAAGTCAAGATAATGGTTTAGTAATGGTTGTTGAAGTAGAAGTTAAACCTGAATTTGAATTAGGAACTTACAAAGGTATAGAAATATCTAAAGTTGATAATAATGTAAGTGAAGATGAGGTAGAATTAAGACTTCAAGAAATGGTAAACAGAAACGCTAGATTAGTAAGTGTTGAAGATAAAGCTATAGAAAGCGGAGATACTGCTGTTATAGACTTTGAAGGATTTGACAACGGTTTAGCTTTCGAAGGTGGAAAAGGTGAAAATCATAACTTAGTTATAGGGTCAAACTCTTTCATACCAGGATTTGAAGATCAATTAATAGGTAAAAAAGCTGGAGAAGAAGTTGAAGTTAACGTTACTTTCCCAGAACAATATCATGCAGAAAACTTAGCTGGAAAGCCAGTAGTATTCAAAGTAAAAGTAAATGATGTAAAAGTTAAAGAATTACCAGCTTTAGATGATGAATTTGCTAAAGATACAACTGAATTTGAAACATTAGCTGAGTTAAGAGCTGATGTTAGAGCTAAGGCAGAAGAAGAAACTAAAAACAAAGCTGAAGCTGAAATGAGAAATTCTATAGTTGAAAAAGTAGCAGATAACACAGAAGTTGAAGTGCCAGCTGCTATGGTTGAACATCAAATAGATAATATGATAATGGAACTTAACTACCAATTACAATACCAAGGATTAAACTTACAACAATTATTACAAATGACTGGTAGAAGTATAGAAGAGTTAAGAAATGAGAGAAGAGCTGATGCTGAGAAATTAGTTAAATCATCACTAGTATTAGAAGCAATAGCTAAATCTGAAGGTATAGATGCTTCTGAAGAAGAGCTAACTGAAGAATTAGAAAAAATGGCTTCTATGTACAATATGGAAGTTGAAAAATTAAAATCTTCATTAAGAGATACTGACTTAGAAGATATAAAAGGACAATTAAAAATAAGAAAAACGATAGATTTCTTAGTTGAAAATGCTAAAATAGCTTAATTTTATATAGCTTAAAATTTACAGTAGCCATTAGGCTACTGTAAATTATATATATAAGAATATAGAGGAAATTGAGGGGGTATAGTTTATGGCGTTAGTACCTACAGTCGTAGAACAAACAGGTAGAGGAGAAAGAGCCTACGATATTTATTCTAGATTACTAAAGGACAGAATAATATTCTTAGGAGATGAAGTAAATGATACTACAGCAGGGCTTGTAGTTGCCCAGTTGTTATTTTTAGAAGCCGAAGACCCAGATAAAGATATATATTTATATATAAACTCACCAGGAGGTAGTGTTACAGCTGGTATGGCTATTTATGACACTATGCAATATATAAAACCAGATGTAAGCACAATATGTATAGGATTAGCAGCTTCTATGGGTGCATTCTTATTAAATGCAGGTGCAAAAGGAAAAAGATTTGCCCTACCAAATAGTGAAATAATGATACATCAACCATTAGGTGGAGCAAAAGGTCAAGCAACTGATATAGAAATTCATGCGAAGTGGATATTAAAGATCAGAGAAAGACTAAATAAAATACTTGCAGAAAGAACAGGTCAGCCATTAGAAAAAATTCAAATGGATACTGAGCGTGATAACTTTATGAGTGCAGACGAAGCTAAAGAATATGGTCTAATTGATGAAGTAATTACAAAAGCAAATAGACCGTAGATGAAAAGAGGTGCTTAATATGTCTAAATACGAAGATAAAAGACAGTTAAAATGTTCATTCTGTGGCAAAAGCCAAGATCAAGTAAGAAGATTAATTGCAGGACCAAATGTTTACATTTGTGATGAATGCGTTGAGCTTTGTGACGAAATAATCCAAGAAGAAATAGAAGAAACTATTGATGAGGATACAACATCTTTACCAAAACCAAAAGAAATGATGGAAATCTTAAATGACTATGTAATAGGTCAAGAGAGAGCAAAGAAGGCTTTATCAGTTGCTGTATACAACCATTACAAAAGAATATACAGTAAAAAAGCTAATAGTAAAGATGTAGAAATACAAAAAAGTAATATACTTTTATTAGGACCAACTGGTTCAGGTAAAACTTTATTAGCTCAAACATTAGCTAAAACTTTAAATGTTCCATTTGCTATGGCAGATGCAACTTCTTTAACAGAAGCTGGATATGTTGGAGAAGATGTTGAAAATATACTTTTAAAACTTATTCAAGCAGCTGACTTTGATATGGAAAAGGCTGAAAGAGGTATTATATATATAGATGAGATAGATAAGATAGCAAGAAAATCTGAAAATCCATCTATAACAAGAGATGTTAGTGGAGAAGGAGTTCAACAAGCACTTCTAAAAATATTAGAGGGGACTGTTGCAAATGTTCCACCACAAGGTGGAAGAAAACATCCACATCAAGAGTTCTTAAAAATCGATACTACAAATGTACTATTTATATTAGGTGGAGCATTTGATGGTATAGAAAAAATAATCCAAAGACGTGGAGGAGATAAAACTCTAGGATTTGGAGCTAAAATTGAAAGTAAAAAGGAAGTTGATTTAGGCAAAGTATATGCTAAAGTTCTCCCAGAAGACTTATTAAAATTCGGTATAATACCAGAATTTATAGGTAGAATACCTGTTGTAGCAACTCTTGATTTACTAGATGAAGATGCTTTAATGCAAATACTACAACAGCCTAAAAATGCTCTTGTAAAGCAATATAAGAAATTATTAGAGTTAGATGATGTAGAACTAGAATTTGAAGATGATGCTCTTCGTGCTATAGCTAAAAAAGCTATAGAAAGAAACACTGGAGCTAGGGGTCTTAGAAGTATAGTTGAAAATGTTATGATGGAAAGCATGTATGAAGTTCCATCAAGAACAGATATCAAAAAGGTTGTAGTAACTAAAGAATCTGTTGAAGGAAAAGAAAATCCAATTATGATACTTAAAGATCAAGAAGAAAGTGCATAGATATAAAAGGAGCTAAGAAAAGCTCCTTTTTAAATTGTATAAATTTAATTAGTATAAATAATGTTTTAAAAATTTGCTTTTAGGTAAAATAATATAGTATATTAATATGATATAATTAAATTAAATATATTTTTAATTATATTCATATAAAATTGAATTAATATTAGGTTATTAAAACATACTAAAATAAAGTTAAAATATTCATTAGACAAAGTATTAATATTGAAAATTCTTTTTTGTAAATATATAATATAAAAAGCAATAAAATACAGCACTTTAAGGAGTGATAACAGTGGAAGAGAATTATACTAAGATAGATCGTGAATTACCGTTAATACCACTAAGGGGATTAGCAATATTTCCATATATGATATTAAATTTTGATGTGGGTAGAGAAATATCTTTAAAAGCATTAGATGAAGCAATGTTAGGGGATGAGTTAGTATTTTTAACATCTCAAAAAGAAGCTGAAACAGATGAGCCTACAGAAGAAGATTTTTATCATGTTGGAACAATATGTAAAGTAAAACAAATGATTAAATTACCTGGAGATACAGTTCGTGTACTAGTTGAAGGATTGTCTAGAGGTAAAATAAAAGAATTAAATCAAGATGATGGATTCTTCAAAGCAAAGATAGAAGAAATTGTTTGTGACCAAGAAGAATTAGAACAAGACATAGAAGTAGATGCTTTTGTAAGAAATGTATTTGATGCATTTGAAGAGTACATAAATATAGGAAATAGGGTATCGCCAGAAATACTTATATCTTTAGCTGAAACAGAAAACATAGATAGATTTGTAGATACAGTAGCAGCAAATATATTCTTAAAAAATAGCCAAAAGCAGTTAGTACTAGAAGAGTTTGATGCTAAGAGAAGATTAGAACTAATTTATACTATATTATTAGAAGAAATAGAGATATTAAAGATTGAAAAGAAGATAACTTTAAGAGTAAAGAAGCAAATGAACAAAGTTCAAAAAGAATATTATCTTAGAGAGCAATTAAGAGCAATACAAAAAGAATTAGGTGAAGAAGAAGATATAAATTCTGAATCAGATGAATATAGAGAAAAGTTAAAGAAGATAAAAGCTCCAAAAGAAGCAAAAGAAAAAATAGCTAAGGAAATAGATAAATTTTCAAAGATATCTCCAATGTCTCCAGATTTATCTGTAAGTAGGGCTTATCTAGATACAATATTCTCATTACCTTGGAATAAAGAAACTAGAGATAAATTAGACATTAATAAAGCTAAAGAAATATTAGATAAGGATCATTATGGTTTAGAGAAAGTTAAAGAAAGAATATTAGAGTATTTAGCAATTAGAAAATTATCTAAATCTATGAAAGGGCCTATAATATGTTTAGTAGGACCTCCAGGTGTTGGTAAAACATCAATAGCAAAGTCAATATCAGAAGCTTTAGGTAGAAACTTTGTTAGAATTTCTTTAGGTGGAGTTAGAGACGAAGCTGAAATAAGAGGACATAGAAGAACTTATGTAGGTGCAATACCAGGAAGAATTATAAATGGATTAAAGGAAGCTCAAACTAAAAATCCGGTATTCTTATTAGATGAGATAGATAAAATGGCATCTGATTATAAAGGTGATCCGGCAGCTGCAATGCTTGAAGTACTAGACCCAGAACAAAATAAAACATTTGTAGATCATTACTTAGAAGTACCTTTTGATTTATCAAAAATATTATTTGTAACAACAGCAAATAGTTTAAGCTCTATACCAGGTCCTTTATTAGACAGAATGGAAATAATAGAAGTATCAGGATATATAGAAGAAGAAAAAGTAAATATTGCTGAAAAATACTTACTTCCAAAGCAAATAAAAGAGCATGCATTAAAAGAAGATTTTGTAAAGATGGATGAAGCTACTATTAGAGATGTAATAAACTATTACACTAGAGAAGCTGGGGTTAGAACTTTAGAAAGAACACTAGGTAAGATTTGTAGAAAAGTAGCTAAACAATATGTAGAAAATCCAGAATTAGAAGGTATAGAAGTAAATCAAAATAATTTAGAAGATTATTTAGGAAAAGATAAATATAGATATGATATTGCAGGAACAAAGCCAGAGGTTGGTCTTGTTACAGGTTTAGCATGGACTTCTGTTGGAGGAGTAACTCTTACTGTAGAGGTAAATGTACTTCCAGGAAGAGGACAAGTTGTATTAACTGGTAAACTAGGTGATGTAATGAAGGAATCTGCGCAAGCAGCTATATCTTATATTAGATCTATAGCGGATAGATTTGATATAGATCCAGAGTTCTATAAGAATAAAGACATACATATTCACTTACCAGAAGGAGCTACTCCAAAAGATGGACCATCAGCTGGTATAACTATGGCACTTGCTGTAATATCTGCATTAACTAGCATACCAGTTAGAAATGATGTTGCTATGACAGGTGAGATAACTTTAAGAGGTAGAGTTTTAGCTGTTGGAGGAGTAAGAGAAAAATTACTAGCTGCTCACAGAGCTGGTATAAAAAAGGTATTATTACCTAAAGAATGTGAAGCTGATTTAGATGAAATACCTGAAAATGTAAAAGGACAAATGGAGTTTGTTCTTGTTGAAAATATGGACCAAGTGCTAGAAGAAGCATTAGTAAGGAATGGTGACAAATAATGAAAATAAGAAGCACAGAAATGGTTGTAAGTGCAGTAAATAGAAATCAATATCCGACTGAGGGGATACCTGAAATTGCGTTAGTTGGTAGATCTAATGTAGGTAAATCATCTACTATAAATACATTATTAAATAGAAGAAATTTTGCTAGAACAAGTCAAACTCCAGGTAAGACAAGAACTATTAACTTCTTTCTTATAAATAATGAATTTTATTTTGTAGATCTTCCAGGATACGGTTATGCTAAGATTGCAAAATCTGAAAAAGAAAAATGGGGCGTTATAATGGAAAGGTATTTACAAGATAGAGAAGAACTTTGCGCTATATTCTTACTTGTAGATATAAGACATGAACCTACAAATGATGATGTTATGATGTATGAATGGATAAAGCACTTTGGATATAACTGTGTTGTAATAGCAACTAAAGCAGATAAAATATCCAGGGGACAATATCAAAAACATCTTAGTATAATAAGAAAAAAATTACAATTAGAAAAAGATGAAAAAATAATACCACTATCTTCTTTAAAAAAGACAGGTGTTGAAGAAGTTTGGAATGAGATGATAAATCAATATAATCAAGCTGGATATGAAATAACAGTAGATTAATTATAAATAACTTATGGCTATATATTTGAATAAATTTTATAAAATATAAAATTTTATTTGAGTATATAGCTATTTTATAATAATAATATAAAATGATCTTTTAGAAATATCAGAAAATTAAAAAAAGTAACGGAGGATTATTTCAAAAAACAGAAAAATGTGGTAAAATGTCTAAACATAGAAAGAATCTGTGGAATTATAAATGAGGAGAATAATATGAGTAATAATCAGACATTAAGAAAAAGTATAGGACTTAGTGCAGCTCTTTCTACTGTAGTTGGAATATTAATAGGATCTGGGGTATTTTTTAAACCTCAAGCTATATATACAGCTACTAATGGAGGTCCTGGACTAGGTATACTGGCTTGGATAATTGGAGGTATAATGACAATAGCAGCTGGGCTTACAGCTTCAGAAATATCTGCAAGTATAACAAAACCAGGTGGAATGACAGTATATATGGAAGAAATTTATGGAGAAAGAATTGGATTTTTAACTGGATGGGTACAAGGAATATTATTTATACCAGCAATAGCTGCGGCTTTAGGTATAATATTTGCACAAGAAGTAGTTTCATTGTTAGGATTAGATAATAATTTATACGTAATAATTATAGCAATAGCTACAATAGTGTTTATAGCATTTTTAAATTCATTAGGAGCAAAATTTGGTGGAGGTATACAAACTGTATTAACTTTATGTAAATTAGTTCCGTTAGCTATTATAATAATATTTGGGTTTATTAAAGGTGATTCAACATCATCAATAATGACACCTATGGTAGGTGAAGGAATTAATATAGTATCAGCTATATCTCAAGTTCTTTTAGCAACATTATTTGCATATGATGGATGGATATTTGTTGGAGCTTTGGCTGGAGAAATGAAAAATCCATCTAAACATTTACCAACAGCAATAGTAGGCGGTATATCTGCTGTTATGGCAGTGTATTTACTGATTAATGTAGCTTACTTATATGTTGTTCCAGCAGCAGAATTATCTATGTCAGCTGCACCTGCAACACTAGTTGCAAGTAAACTATTTGGAAGTGTTGGAGCTAAGGTAATAAGTATAGGAATACTTATATCTGTATTTGGTACACTAAATGGATTTATATTAACAGGAGGTAGAATACCTTATACAATGGCATGTGAAGGTAAAATACCTTTTTCAAATTTATTTTCTAAACTAAATAAAAATGGTGTTCCTATAAATGGAATATGGATGATAGTTGGATTAGCAGTATTATATTCTTTAACAGGACAATTTAATTTACTATCTGATTTAGCTATGTTTACAATTTGGATATTCTATACAATGCTGTTTGCTGGAGTAATAAAACTTAGAAAAACTAGGCCTGATATGAAAAGACCATATAAGGTGCCTTTATATCCAGTAGTACCGATAATCGCAATTATAGGAGGGGCATTTATAGTTATAAGTACACTTATGAGTCAGACACAAAACGCTGTATTAGGAATATTTATAACATTACTTGGTTTACCAGTATACTCGATTACAAAGATGATTAAAGCAAAAAATGGAGAACTATCTAACAAAACTGCTTAATTTTAATTATATATCCCCTTAAGATTTTACTAAGATATTTTTATTGAGTAACAAAAGTTATATAAAAATAATATCTTATAAGGAGTAAAGTCTTAGGGGGTATTTATATGTCAGGGAAAGTTAGAAAAATATTTCCAGGAGGAAATACATCAAATGGATCAAAACCACTATTTGAGTATATAATACCTGAAAATGTAAATAGAATTTTTTGTTTAAAAGGTGGTCCAGGAGTAGGGAAATCATCAATGATGAAGAAGATAGCTAAAGAATTTATAGACAAAGATTATGATGTAGAGCTTCATCATTGTCCATCAGATCCAAGTTCACTAGATGCACTCGTAATAAAAAAATTAGGTGTAGTATTTTTAGATGGTACATCTCCACATATTGTAGATCCTAAAAATCCAGGTGCAGTAGATGAAATAGTTAATTTAGGAGATTATTGGGATTCGGTTGAATTAGAAAAAAATAAAGTTGAAATTATAGAATGTGGGAAAGAAATAAGTAGTTATTTTAGAAGATGTTATAAATATTTAAAAGCAGCAGAACCTATATATTATGATATTGAAGAACGATACACATATGCTATGGATTTTGGTAAAGTAAATGAACTTACTGAAAGCTTTATTAATTATGTATTTAAAGATACTATAAATAAAGGAGTGTACAAAAAGCCTAGACATTTATTTGGAACGGCTATAACTCCAATAGGTCATATAGATTATTCTGATAGCTTACTAAGTGAAGCTAAAAAAATATATTATTTAAAAGGAGAAATTGGATGTGGTAGAACTACTTTCTTAAAAAAAGTGTATGAAAAAGCAGTTGAAAAAGGAATGAAAGTGGAAATATATCATTTTCCATTGATACCAGAAAAAATAGAAACTATATGGATAATTGATTTAAATATAGGAATCACAGTAAGTAATTTATTTAGTGACAGAGAAACAATAGATTTAACTCAATATTTAGATAAAAGTAAATTAGATAAATATGAAGACGTGATAATTTCTGATAAACATGTTTTTGATGAGCTAATAAATTATGCAATTTCAAATTTGAAAAAAGCAAAATCTAAACATGACATAATAGAAGCATATTATATTGACAATATGGATTTTGAAGGAATTGATAAATTAAAAGATAAATTAATTGAAAGATCTTTAAAATATGAAACAGAATATGATTTGAATTAGTTAGGAAAAGGGCGTATAAATTTATATGCCCTTATTTTATAATAAAAAAGAATATTAAAGATTAATAGATATTTTATTTAAATTCAAATAAAATAGAAATTGAGAAATAAAATAAATAAAAATAAAATTAAATATAAAAAATAATTTATAGGTGGTTATGCTGTATGAAAAAAAGATATGTGTTGATAATACTAGCAAGTACAGTTTTAGGGGTATTAATAGGTAGTATGATAAAAGATTTTAAATCTAAAGCTGAATTATATGTGAGTAAGGATGATATAGTAAAAAAAGAAATTAAAATAACTAAAAAAAATATAAAAAGCTTAAAAAAAGAGAAAGAAAATATTGATAAAGAATTACAAGATTTAAAAGATACATATACAGATAAAAGTGATATTGATAAGATTGAAAAATTAAAACAATTATTATCTTACACAGACATAAAAGGTAGGGGAATAACAATAAAAATTGATGCTTTAAATGAAGAGACAGGTAATATTGCTAATAGTGTAGATTATAACAAAATACTAATTAATTTAGTAAATGAGCTTAAAAAAAATGGAGCAATATTTATAAGTATAAACAATCAGAGAATAAACCAATATTCAGAAATTACATTGGCAGGAAATCATATAAATATAAATTCAACTCCTATAGCACAACCTTATGAAATTAAAGCTATTGGAAATATCAATAAGCTATCTACATATGTTAATAAAAGTAATAATTACTTAGAACGTATTATAGTTAATTATCCGATGAAAGTAGATTATAAAATTGAAGAAAATATAAATATGTTAAAAATAGAAGTACCAAATAAACTTAAGTACTTAAGGGAGGGGTAGTATATAAATAAAGTAGATATATTAGATAATATTATTCCAGAAAAATTAGCTAGAAAATATAACTTATTTCCTATAAAAATTGAAAGTGATACTTTAGTGGTAGGTATAGAAAAAGAAAATATACATGCTATGCAAGACTTAAAATTAGCTACAGGAATGGATATTGTATTGAAAAAAGTCGAGTCAAATTTAGTAAAATTAAAAATAGATAAGTACTATGGAGAAAATAGAAATTCAGATGAAGATTATGCAAAAAAATTATTTAATAACATATTGGAAAAAGCAGTTTATGATAGAGCTAGTGATGTTCATATAGAACCATTCAATGATTATATAATAATTAGGAATAGAGTGGATGGTGAATTGAGAGAAGTTTTTAGACTTATGATAGAGTTATATCCGGCACTAGCTACAGTAATTAAATTAAAAGCTCATATGGATATTACAGAAAAGAGGTTACCTCAAGATGGTAGAGTTGACTTGAAAGTTAAAAATAATTTAGTAGATATTAGAGTTTCAACTATACCAACTATATATAAAGAAAAAATAGTATTAAGAATTTTAAATAGAAATTCATTTTTGAAAAGTAAAGAAGAATTAGGATTCTCGAAAAATGCAATAAATATTATTAATAAAATAATTAATAAAAAATCAGGTATTTTACTTGTAACTGGTCCTACTGGCAGTGGAAAGACAACTACAGTTTATTCAATATTAAACGAACTACAAAGTAAGAGCAAAAATATTATGACTATAGAAAATCCTGTTGAATATAAGATGGAAGGAGTTAATCAGATACAAGTAAACTCTAAAATTGGTTTAACATTTGAAGAAGGATTAAGAGCTATTTTAAGGCAAGATCCAGATATAATTATGATAGGTGAAATTAGAGATATTGAAACAGCTAAAATTGCTGTAAGAGCAGCAATAACAGGACACTTAGTAATTAGTACAATGCATACAAATGACTCAGTATCATCTATTGCTAGGCTTATAGATATGCAAATACCACCCTATTTAATAAGTGCATCATTAATAGGTGTTATATCACAAAAACTAGTAAGAAAATTATGTAATAATTGTAGCCATGATATAACTATATCGGATGATAATGGTAAAAATATAGAGACTAAAGTTGCAATAGGGTGTAATAAATGTAAAGATGGATATATTGGAAGAACTTCAATTTATGAAATACTAGAAATTAATGATGATATAAAATTATCTATAAGTCAGATGAAAGATGCTCAAAATATTAAAACTACAGCTATAAAAAATGGAATGATAACTTTTGATGATACATATAAAAGACTAGTCAAGGAAAAGATTATCACATTAGAAGAGTATTTATGTTCAAATTATATTGATATATAAGGTGGTGTTCAGTGAGCATATATAAATGTGTACTATATGATAAAAATAATGATAGAGTAATTAAAAAAATAGATTGTGTATCAGAGAAAGAGGTTCTTGAATATGCAAATAAAAATAACTTTATGGTAGCATCTATACAGAAATATGATCTACAGATTTGGGATAAAGATAAGATAAATTATAAAGAATTAAGAATTCTATGCAATGAAATAGGTATTCTTTTGGAATCAGGATGTGAAATAACTAAATTATTTGAAATGTTAAAATCTAATTCAAACAAGAAGTTAGTTAAAGTATTGAATCAAGTATTGAATAACATACATAATGGAAATTCTATCAACCAGTCATTTCAAAAAACGAATAAGTTCTCTAAATTTTTTGTAAGCATGGTTAAAGCAGGTGAAATAAGTGGAAATCTAGATGCTGTAATGAGTCGACTATCAGAATACTATGATAAAGAGTATAAATTAAAATCTAAAATAAAATCAGTTTTGATATATCCAGTAATATTAATTATTTTATCTATAATAGCATCTATATTTATGCTTATAGAAATAATACCAAACTTCCAAATGATATTTGAAAATAATGGTACTGAACCACCGTTTATTACAAATCTCTTAATAAATTTATCTGCATTTTTAAAAAATAATTATTTAATATTGATAGTGCTTAATATTCTTATAATAACATACTTACTTTATAAAATAAAAACAAGTCCAAAAATCAAAATTTATATAGAAAAAATGCAGTTAAAAATTCCAATCATAAAAAATCTCATAAAAATAATTATAACAACTAAATTTTCTAGAGCTTTTTATATACTCAATAAAAGTGGAATAGAAATTACAGAAGCAATAGAGATATCCTCGCAAGTCGTAGATAATCACATTTTATATAAAGAAATATTAAGTTGTAAGGATAGTATTATAAGAGGTAATGCTATTGGGCAATCATTTAAAAGGGTAAAAGCATTTCCTACTTTATTTTTAGGTATGATAGAAATTGGTGAAGAAAGTGGATGTTTAGACAAAACCTTACTTAGTATAAATAAGTTTTATGAGCAAGAATTAGACAATAAAATCGAGTACAGTATGAAGCTAATAGAACCAGTAATTATTGGGATTGTAGCAGTAATTATTGGAATTGTAGTTATATCAATGCTATTGCCGATGTTTGATGCAATAGCATCAATATAAAAATTAAAAAATAAAAGGAGATTTTATTATGGTAAATTTAAAAAAGTTTAGAAGTAAGAAGAAAAAGGGATTTACATTAATTGAAATGGTTATGGTTGTAGTAATTTTAGGTATATTGTCAAGTATGGCTATGATGAAATATGGCGAAGTTCAAAAAAATGCTAAGATAAAATCGGATTGTGCAACTGCATCTACTTTAGCAACTGCAATAACTATAGCTAAAAATGATGGAAAGATTAGTTCAAGTGAATCATCAGGAGTAATAGATGATTTGGTTAAAAATGGATACTTACAATCTAAAGTACAATCTAATTCGACAAATAAGGATTTTGATATATTAATAAAGGGAGACTCTATAACAATTAGCTCAATTGGTGATGATGGAACTATACAGTTTTATCCTAAGCTAGAATTGCCAAGTAAACCTAATAATCAGCCTGAAAATTAATTAAAGTATGATAGGATGTGATTATATTAAATATATAATAAATATAAATATTAATAATAATTATACTAGAATTATACTTTTAAAAAAGAACAATAAAAGAATAACTATTGAGCATGATTTTATTGAAAATATAAGTATAAACAATATGAAACAGCTATGTGAAAATATTAAATTAAATATACATAGTATTGAAAATACATATAAACGAGACTGTAAGCTATTATTCAATATACAAACAGAAGATATAATTATTAGGAATATTGAGGATATAAATATTAGCAAAAAGAGAGATATACTAGGTATTATAAAATATAATATAAATCAATATATGCCGATAAACTTAGAAGATTATAAAATTAGATATAAAATTTTAGAAAAAAATCATAATACGGGCACAGTACAAATTGTACTGTGTCCTATACACATAATTAAACTATGTAATGATATAGCTCAAATACTAGATATGAAAGCTAAAATATTAAATGTTAATTTTGATATACTTCAAAAATTAATTAACTTAGGTACTATAACTAACTTGGACTCAACTAATTTATTTATAGAATTAAGAGATAAAGAATTTTTATTAAATAAAGTAATCAATAGTATCGTATATGAATCATATATTCTGCCTAGAAATATAGCAACCTTACAGCATATAAGACTTATAAGTGAAAATTATAATAATATTTACTATTATGGAGATAGTGAAATAAAAGAAGATATAAAAGAACTTAATCTAAATTTAAATTCAATAATACTAAACATGGGAAAAGTAACTTTAGATATATCAAAAGATTTAAATAAAGACGTAAATAGATATATAAATGCAATAGGTATAGTAATATGAAGAAATATACAATGATTAATTTTTTAAAAGAAGATTTTAATTTAATAAAGTTATCAAAAATAATAATTTGTTTATTTACAATATTAAGCATTTTTCTTATGGTAAATATTAAACAAAAAGATAAAGAAAATAAAGAAGTACAAATAAATCAAGATATAGAACGAAATTTAAACCTAGATATTGAAGATAGTACATATAAAGAGATATATGTAAAAGTTAAAGATATAAAATTAGCCTATAAAGTAATAGGCAAAGAAAATATAAAAAGGCTACTAATAGAAAATAATAATGTAGAAATTGAAGGTATATGTGAAGATTTAAATATGCTAGAAAAATTAAAAACTCAGTCAGGTGCTAAAGATTTTTCTATAGAAAGCATAGTAAAAGAAGAGGAACATTATATGTTTAAACTAAAGTATAATGTAGGAGTATAGATTTGAGTAGAAAACTAAGTAAAAGAGAAAAAATATTAATAATAATTTTTGTAATAGTTTATATATATGGATGTGTTAATCTAATACAAAATAATAAGAAAAATAATATACAAATAGAACTAGAAAGTTTAGATAAGAAAGCTAACACTATTAATAAAATTAATGATAATTATGAAAAAGATATAATATTAAAAATTGAAAATGAGATAAAAAACATAGTAAATATAAATTATATAAATAAAAATTCATATTCAGATGAAAATAATAATTATAAATATATAATAGAAATACAAGTAAGTGGAAGGATAGATAATATATTTTATATAGAAGGTGGACTTAAAAATATAGGTCTAGAAAATAAAATTAGTAAATTTGAAATTATTAAAAATACCTCAAATTTAAATGATGAAAATGAAATAATCAAAGATTATGTTAATTGTATAATACAAATTAAAGGGATATAAACAAATATGTCATAATAGTTATTAAAGTACAAATTAATTCCAAAACTTAACATTAAGTATCTTAAATAAAATACCAAAGAATTGTAGAATACTCGAGAAAAAAATGGTATAATATGATATTGTACTTTAATTTAGAAATAAAGGAGTGAACGTCACCTTGCTAGGAAGAAATGATTTATGTCCATGCGGAAGTGGTAAAAAATATAAAAAATGTTGTTTAAATAAAGATATGGCTTCAGAAAGATCAAGTAGAAAAGTAGGTCTTTCACAAAAGCAATATTACGAACTATATTCAAAGATATCTGAATTCTCTAGAGATGAGAAATTCAAAGCAGAATACGATAAAGCTAGAGAAACATTCTTCATAATGGAAGATGAAGAAATAAACTCTAAGTTTGAAAGATTCTTTAATACTTATTTCATACAAGACCATATAATGGAAAATAAAAAGGTTATGACAGTTGAATTTTTTGAAGCGAACAGAGATAACTTAGATATGGTTGAAAGAGATATACTAAGAAGCTTATTTGAATCTTATGTAAGTGTGTATGAAGTAAAAGAAATTCAAGATGAAAAAATATTATTAAAAGACTGCTTAAATGATGTCGAGTTATATACTGAAGATATCAACTTATTAAAAGATTTTAAAGTTGGAAGCCCAATGATAGCGAGAGTTGTAAAGGTAGGAGATATAAATATACTAATAGATATAACTATAAGTATATCAGAAGCAATTAAAGATACAATCGTTAATGATATAAAAGCTTTATTTGCTCAATATGAAGATATATACAAAGATATGAAGACATTCTTAATACATCATACTCATATACTATACAAATACATACAACAATTATTAGAGCCAAGTATAGCTGAATATTTAAAGAATCAAAGAGCGGAAAAAGCTAGTAAAGCTGAAGCAGTTGAAGTATGCGAAAGTGATGATAAAGTAATTACTATGTTAAATCAAAATATAGAAGAAGACTTATTACAATCAGGTATAGACTTCTGGAACGGATATAAGGCTGCAAATGGCGAAGTAAAAGGTGCTGAGAACGGATGGGCAGCTGGAGTTGAATACTATGTTAAAAAAGAAGCTGGTCAATCAATAACTCAAGCTCAAATAGCTAAAAAATATGAAATAAGCCCAAGTACTTTAGGTAAAAGATATAAAGATCTTAAGGCTGAGTAGTAATATATAAAAAATTAGAGGGATTATATAGTAATAGTTCCTCTAATTTTTTATGTTTGACTAAATTTTACATATAAGTTTACTTAAAAATTTTGAGGGTATATTAAATTATATATAAATTTACATTTAAATTATGAAAAAAAGGTTTTAATATATAGAAATAATGTATAAAATAGAATTATATAATATACAGAAAGAGGTATAAATATGAATCTTAGTTTAGGAAATGCAATCGCAGTATCAACAAATTTTATAAAATCTAATCCAGCGGTACCTGTATATAGTGGAGAACAAACTCCAGAAAATTTATATGCAGTTATCTATCATATAGAAATAGGGTATAATCAAGGTACTACTCAAGAAGTTAAACAATACATAATAATAGATTATAAAGAGTTTGATTTATCAGCAGAGTCAAAAAATAAACTAATAGAGGTAGCAAAAGAATATTGTTCTTCTAGAAGTATACCAGAGGATCATAACTTAGAAATAGCATTATTAGATAATGAAGAAGCTGAAAACTTTTTAGAAAAAGTATTTAATAATATGAAGGTTATAAGAGGTCTTATAACTAAAAAGGACTAGATAATATGAATTTAGTGGGAATTGAAGAAATAACACCATATAAAGATTCATTTGAATTTAAACTTTTTAAGTATGATGATAAAATTGAGTTAGGAAATGAAAACTCATTTATATGTGATTTAAAAGTAATTGTGGAAAAAATCGATGACATTTATATTAAGAAGTTTAATAGGAGTTTTAATGTTATCGCTTTAGTAAAAAATCTAAATAATAAAGATATCTCCGTAGATGATATAAAAGAATTCATTTTAGATGAAATTTTGATAGATGATCTAGAGAATAATGATATAGATGTTATGTTTATAAAAGGGGCTGTCTCAAAATAAATAATTTTGAGACATTCCCTTTTATGCTATATAGTAAAAGAAAGGTGAAATTATGTTAAGAATATCTAATATAAAAATGACTATAGATGAAAGTCCATCTATAATAGAAAGTCTTGTAATCAAGAAGTTAAAAATAAAATCAAGTGACTTAGTTAAATATTATATTTATAAAGAATCAATAGATGCTAGAAAAGGGAAGATAAACTTTGTCTACACTGTTGATGCGGAAGTTAAAAATGAAAATAAAGTATTAGAAAAGAATTTAAAAGATATAGTAAAAATAAAAGAATTAAGGTATGAAGATGTACAATCAGGAACTAAAAAACTAGACAAAATGCCAGTAATCATAGGTAGTGGTCCAGCAGGTTTATTTGCAGCTTTATTATTAGCTCAAAGAGGATATAATCCACTTTTATTAGAAAGAGGTTTAGATGTTGACAATAGAACTAAAGATATAGAGGAATTTTGGAAGGAAAGAAAGTTTAAAAACAGCTCTAATGTGCAATTTGGAGAAGGGGGAGCAGGTACTTTTTCTGATGGTAAGTTAACAACAAGAATAAAGGATATAAGATGTAGAAAAGTATTAGAAGAGCTTGTTAATTTCGGATCTCCAGAAGAAATATTATATTCTCATAAACCTCATGTTGGTACAGATATATTAAAAGATGTAGTTAAAAATATACGTAACGAGATAATTCGACTTGGAGGAGAAGTAAGATTTGATTCTAAAGTAACTGATATATGTAGGGTAAATAATGAAATAGAGTCTATAACAATAAATAATGAAGAAGTAATAGAAACTAATATAGTAATTTTGGCTATAGGACATAGTGCAAGAGATACTTATGAAATGTTACATGATAGAGGTGTAAAAATCACTCAAAAACCTTTTGCAATTGGAGCTAGGATAGAACATCCTCAAGAGTTAATAAATAAATCTCAATATAAAGAGTATCATAATCACCCGAGACTAGGTGCAGCAGATTATAGACTTATTGAGCATACTTCAAATGGAAGAACAGCATATACATTTTGTATGTGTCCAGGGGGGAGTGTTATAGCATCTGCATCGAATGATGGACAAGTGGTTACTAATGGTATGAGTGAGCATGCTAGAGATAAAGACAATGCAAATAGCGCATTCTTAGTAAATGTAACTCCAGATGACTTTGGAAGTGAGCACCCATTGGCAGGAATGTATTTCCAAGAAAAATATGAGCGATTAGCATATGAATTAGGTGGTAAAAATTACAATGCACCTGTTCAATTAGTAGGAGATTTCTTAAATGATAGAATATCTACAAATATTGGAAGTGTAAAGCCTTCTTATGAGCCTGGGTATACATTCGTAGATTTGAGAAAGTGCTTACCAGGCTTTGTTATAGAAACTATGAAAGAGGCTTTAGTTGGATTTGATAGAAAAATAAAAGGTTTTGCGATGGATGATGCAGTTTTAACAGCAGTTGAAACAAGATCATCAGCACCTATAAGAATAGTTAGAGATGAAGAAACATTAGAGTCTACAAATACTAAAAAACTATATCCTTGTGGAGAAGGAGCTGGATATGCAGGTGGAATAGTTACTGCTGCTGTTGATGGAATTAAATGTGCTGAAAAAATAATTAGTCAGTATGCAAGTATGAAATAAGATTAATTTTAAAATACATTATGAAAAATTTAACTTAAAATAAACAAAAACTTAATACAAATTTAATATTTAACATATATTTAACACTAATGTTCTGTTGTATTTGGTAGAATACAATAGGACATTAAATTTTTAGACAAGATAATTATCCTTAAGGAGGAAAACAAGTGGAGATTGCAGTAAGTCTTATGGGAGGTTTAGGGCTATTCTTATACGGAATGAACCTTATGGGAGAAGCTCTAGAAAAATCAGCTGGATCTAGATTAAAGAAAATCATAGAGCTGTTAACTAGTAATATTATAATGGGAGTTATAGTTGGAGCTTTAGTTACAGCTGTAATACAAAGTTCTAGTGCTACAACTGTTATGGTAGTTGGTTTCGTAAATGCAGGAATAATGACTTTACCTCAGGCAGCAGGAGTTATAATGGGTGCCAATATAGGTACTACAATAACTGCGCAGTTAGTATCTTTCGACTTAAATGGTCTTGCACCAGTAGCGTTAGGTATAGGTATAGTAATGTACTTATTTAGTAGTAAACAGAAAGTAAAGCATATAGCAGAAATATTAATAGGATTTGGGATACTATTTACTGGTATGGATTTTATGAAGGATGCAGTAAAACCTCTAGCAGAGTATAAAGGGTTTACGGATTTATTATTAACATTTGGTACATATCCTTTACTAGGTCTTTTATTAGGATTTGGTATAACAGCAATAGTACAAAGTTCAAGTGCTTCAATGGGTATGCTAGTTGCTTTAGCATCTCAAGGATTAATACCATTATCATCAGCATTACCGATATTATATGGTCAAAATATAGGTACTTGTGTTACATCATTAATATCAAGTATAGGTGCTAGTAAAAATGCAAAACGAGCAGCTATGATACACTTAATATTTAATATACTGGGAACAATAGTATTCTTAATATTCTTAAACAAGCCAGTGGTAAGTATGGTAACATCAGCAGACCCTGGAAATGTTGCAAGACAAATAGCTAATACTCATACATTATTTAATATAATATCAGTATTACTATTAATACCATTTAATAAGTTTATAATAAAGCTTGCAGTTACATTAGTTCCAGACAAAAGTAATGAACATGAAAATGATGAAAGTAAAGTAATAAAATATATAGATGAAAGAATGATAGAAACACCTTCAATTGCATTAGCAAATACAGTTAAAGAAACTTTAAGAATGGGTGAAAAGGCTAAAGAATCTTTAAACCTAGCTATGAGTGCAATTTTAGAAGATGTAACTGAAAATATAGATGCTTGTAGAAAAAATGAGAAGCAAGTTAATATACTACAAAAAACAATATTAGATTATTTATTAAAACTTTCTAAGGCACCATTAAACGAAGATTCTAGAGAAGTTGTAGATGCTTTATTTAATACAGTAAATGATATAGAAAGAATCGGAGACCATGCAGATAATATATCTGAATTAGCAGAAGCTGCTAAGAATTGTGGAGCTGAGTTTTCTAAAGAAGGTAAAGATGAGTTAAATGAAATGTATAATAAAGTTATTTCAGCTTATACATATGCATTAGAATCTATGAGAACTTCAGATATAGATTTAGCTTGTAAGGTTATAAAAATGGAAGAACAAGTTGATGTTATGGAAAGATCATGTAGAATTAGCCATATGAGAAGACTTAATGAAAGCTCATGTAGTATAGATAGTGGAGTGATATACTTAGATATGATAATGAACTTAGAGAGAGTTTCGGATCATGCTGTTAATATAGCTCAACAAGTTATATCACATCAAGTAACACAGAATTAATTTATAATTTTTAATATATAAAGAATATGGTTTTGTATCTAACTTATAAATGATATATTACCATACTCTTTTTTTATAAAGAAATTATACCTTATTAATATATATAATACGTAGAGTGGATAAGCGGGAAATTGATTTTTTTAGTAAAAAGTAGTATAAAATATGTTATAATTTGGTTAGACTATTTTTTAAGAAAGAGGTAAAGTTATGGGAAAAATAAAATTTGACTATAGTAAAGCAGTTAATTTTTTCAATGAAGAAGAAGTGTTATCTATGCAACCATACGTAGATTTAGCTCATGATATGGTTCATGAAAAGACTGGTTTAGGAAATGATTTTTTAGGGTGGGTTGAATTACCTAATAATTACGATAAAGCAGAATTTGATAGAATAAAAGAAGCTGCAGAAAAAATAAAATCAGATTCAGATGTTCTATTAGTAATAGGAATCGGTGGATCTTACTTAGGGGCAAGAGCTGCTATAGAGATGTGCAGCCACTCTTTCAGAAATAATTTAAGTAAAGAAGATAGAAATGCTCCAGAAATATACTTTGTAGGAAATAACATAAGTTCTACATATATGATGGATTTATTAGATATTATAAAAGATAAAGATGTTTCTATAAACGTTATATCAAAATCTGGAACTACAACAGAGCCTGCAATAGCGTTTAGAATATTTAAAGACTTCTTAGAAAAGAAATATGGTAAGGAAGAAGCAGGAAAAAGAATATATGCAACTACAGACTCTAAAAAAGGAGCTCTTAAGCAATTAGCGGATGAAGAAGGTTATCAAACTTTTGTTATACCAGATGATGTTGGAGGTAGATTCTCAGTTTTAACTCCTGTAGGACTATTACCAATAGCAGCAGCAGGACTTGATATAGATGCAATGATGGCTGGTGCTAAAGAAGCTTGTGAAGAATATAGAACATCAAATTTAAAAGAAAATCAAAGTTACCAATATGCTGTAGTTAGAAATATATTACATAGAAAAGGTAAAGACATAGAATTATTAGTAAATTATGAGCCACAATTACATTATGTAAGTGAATGGTGGAAACAGCTATACGGTGAAAGTGAAGGGAAAGATAATAAGGGCATATTCCCAGCATCTGTAGATTTCTCAACTGATTTACATTCTATGGGACAATATATTCAAGAAGGTAAGAGAATATTATTTGAAACAGTTATAAATGTTGAAAAATCAAGAAGAACTGTTGCTATAGAAAAGGAAGATGTAGATTTAGATGGGTTAAATTATTTAGCTGGAAAAAGTGTAGACTTTGTAAATGAGAAAGCATTCCAAGGTACTTTACTTGCTCACACAGATGGACAAGTTCCTAATTTATTAGTAAGTATGGAAGAATTAAATGAATATAACTTTGGATATCTAGTTTACTTCTTCGAGAAAGCGTGTGCTATAAGTGGATATTTATTAGGGGTTAATCCATTTAATCAACCAGGTGTTGAAGCATATAAGAGAAATATGTTTGCATTATTAGGAAAACCTGGATTTGAAAAAGAAAGAGAAGAATTAGAAAAAAGACTTAATAATTAAGGTTTAATTAAGTTACAAATTATATAATGAAATCATCAAAAGATAAATATAATATCTTATGGTGATTTCTTTTTTATTTTACATAGGTTAGTTTCGTATTAAAAATAAAAAAGTGAAAATAATAAAAGTTAGAATATTTTTAAACTTAAATAATTGAAATTTGGAGGAGAGATATTATGTCGAGAAAAAGAGGCATAGGATTAGTTGTAATAGTAGCAATAATTTGCTCAGCTTTAAGCTCTTTATTAACTATAGCTATAGTAAGAAATAGTATAGGGGTTAGTAATTCAGGGACAACGAACTCAGAAATTGTAGTTAATGATAGTGGAAAAACTCAAAATGTATATCATGCAGTAACGGAAAAAGCAATGCCTTCAGTGGTTGGGATAACAACTACAACTATTAGTACAAATAATAGATTTGCAATACCAACTCAATCAGAAGGTGTTGGTACAGGAGTAGTAGTTGATGCAAATGGATATATATTAACTAACTCACATGTTGTATCTGATGGAGAAGCAAATACTGTTAATGTATTATTTAATGATGGAACTACATCAGAAGGTAAGGTTGCCTGGTATGATGCTCAATTAGATTTAGCTATAGTTAAAGTGGATAAGACTGGATTAACTCCAGCTGAATTTGGAGATAGCGATGAAGTTAGAACCGGTGATATATCAGTAGCAATAGGTAACCCATTAGGACTAGATTTACAGAGAAGTGTTACTCAAGGTATAATAAGTGGACTAGATAGAACTATAGAAACAGAACAAGGGACAATGACTGGTCTTATACAAACTGATGCAAGTATAAACTCAGGTAATAGTGGAGGGCCTTTATTAAACCAAAATGGTCAAGTAATAGGTATAAATACAGCTAAAGCCTCTCAAGGTGAAGGTTTAGGATTTGCAATACCTATAAACACAGCAAAACCTATAGTTGAGTCAATTATAAATAGTGGAACTTATGATAAAGTTACTTTAGGAATAAAAGGAGCAGATGTATCAACATATGAATCAGCTACTAATCAAAGTCTTGGTGTTGATGCAGGTGTTTATGTTGCAGAAGTTATAGATGATAGTGCTGCAAAAACAGCAGGGGTACAAGTTGGAGATGTAATAGTGAAATTAGGAGATACAAATTTAACTGGTATGTCAGATTTAACTAAATCTTTATATACTTATTCATCAGGGGATAGCACAAAGGTAGTTGTATATAGAGGTGGTAAAGAAATAACTTTAAATGTTAAATTTTAAAATATAAAAGCTATAAGTAAAAAGGTGAGATTAAAAATTTAATCTCACCTTTTATATTAAACTGATTTTTTTACAGCGTCTTTTTTCGCTTCATTCGATTCTATTTTTTCATCAGAACAACAGCTAGAGTTTGATGGACAAGATGAACAGCTAGAACATGAAGAACAACCATTAGATTCTTTTCTCATCATTTTAAATAGTATAACTATTGCTAAACATATTATAGCCCCACCAATTAAAAGTTCTATCATTGAACTGTTAGAATTACCAACTATAGAACTTCCTATAATATTTACAATAAAAGCTCCTACCCATGCAAGAATAAATTGATAAGATAAAGATATCATCATCATTTTATTTCCATATTCTTTTCTCATAGTAGCAAGGGCTGCTATACAAGGAGTATAAAGCGCTGAGAATATTAAGAATGAATATGCACTAACTCCTGTAAAAACAGTAGGTAAAACTTCGTTTAAGTTTCCAAAAAGAACGCTTAGGGTATTTACAACTATTTCCTTAGCCCCTAATCCTGTTAAAATTGAAACTGATATTCTCCAATCTCTAAATCCTAAAGGAACGAATATTGGAGCAATTAGTTTTCCTATTGAAGCTAAGAAACTATCATTTATATTTTCAGTAAATCCAGAGAAGTTAAATGATGAAAGTGCCCATATAACTACAGACATGGCAAACATTACTGTAACAACTCTTATTAAGAAGCCTTTTGATTTATTCCAAGTATTTTTCAATAATCCGCTTAATGTTGGAACTTTATATTCTGGAAGTTCTAATATAAATGGTTCTATTTCTGTTTTATAAGCTGTTTTATTTAAAACTAATGCTACTAAAATAGCTACTATTATACCAGTTAAATATAAAGACATAGTAATAATAGCTTCTTTACCAGGGAAGAATAAGGCAGCAAATAAAGCGTAAATAGGAAGTCTTGCACCACAAGTCATAAGGGGTGCTATTAAAGCTGTTATTTTTCTATCTTTTTCACTTTCTAATGTTCTTGTAGCCATTATAGCAGGAGATGAACAACCAAATCCCATAACCATTGGTATAAAAGCTTTACCAGATAATCCAACCTTACTCATTATCTTATCCATTAAAAATGCAGTTCTAGACATATAACCACTATCTTCGAATAAAGATATTCCTAAGAATAAAGTGAATATTAATGGGAAAAATGGTAATGTTCCACTTATACCACCTAATATACCGTCTATAATTAAAGACTTAAACCATGGGCTTGAGTTAGATAGTGTGATATCTAAAGGAGCCATTACATAGGTCTCTATAATTCCAGCTAATCCCTCTTGAAGAGGACCCCCAACCCAATCAAATGTAAATTTGAATAGGAGTAATAATAGTCCTATAAAAATTGGATAAGCAAGTATAGGATTTAAAACTATATCATCGATTATATCACTTATACTTTTTTTTCTAAATGTAGATGATTTACTACACTTATCAAGTATATTATCTAATTTTTTATATGTTTCAATTTCATTCCCGAAGTTATTACTATAATTTATTGTTTTGCCAGATACACTTCTAATAGATTCTTCAATAGAAGAAAGATTATCTTTCTTTTTAGCTATTGTTGTAATTATAGTTATGTTAAGCTCTTCGCTTAACTTTTTAGTATCAATATCAATACCTTTTGATTCAGCAACGTCCATCATATTTAATAAAACTATTATGGGTTTATTAAATTCCATAAGTTGAGTAGTTAAGTACAGATTTCTAGTTAAGTTAGATGCATCAACAACATTAACGATAACATCAACATTATCATTTTCTAGAAATGATTTAGCTACTTTTTCCTCATTTGAGAAGGTATCCATTGCATATATACCAGGTAGGTCTACTATTTTTATATCATCACATAAAAAACCTTCTTTTTTCTCGATTGTAACCCCAGGCCAGTTTCCAACATACTGATTAGATCCTGTAAGAGCATTAAATATTGTTGTCTTACCAACATTAGGATTACCAAGTAATGCCACATTAATCATACGTAATCACCTCTTTTGATATTATTTTAAAGATATACTTTGGGCATCATATTTTCTAAGTGCAAAATTAACTCCTCTAAATTTTATTACAATAGGGTCTCCAAATGGAGCGATTTTTGTTACTTCTATTTCTGTATTATCTATACAACCTAAAGCAAGTAGTCTTTTGACTAACTTGTCGTTTCCATCTATATTGCTGATTATACCTTTTTGACCAACTTTTAAATCGCAAACAGTCATTATTTATACCTCCTAATGAAATTCATTATCATAAAAATTGTATCAATATAAATAGGAGAAGTCAAGTAATAGGGGTTATTACTATATTTAAGCAATTTTATATAAATAAAAAATTTTTACTTATATAAAGAGTTTTTTAGTTATATATGAACTATAATTAATATGTAAGTATAATATGATATTTGGGGATGAAATGTATGAAAGTAAAGAAGATGACATTTTTAAGTCTAATGATAGGATATAGTTTAATCTTATATATAATAGAGATATATATTCCAAATCCGCTAATAGCTTTATTTCCAGGGGCTAAATTAGGATTAACAAATATTATAACTCTTATTTCTTTAATAATATTAGGTGTAAAGGATACTTTAATAATTATAACAATAAGGGTTATACTATCATCTATTTTTTCGGGGCCATTATCTTATTTATTATTTAGTATAGGAGGGGCGTATTTAAGTTTAATATCTATGTATATGCTTTTAAAAATAGGGGGTTTTTCATTGATAGGCATAAGTATGATTGGAGCAATTGGACATAATATAGGTCAACTTATAGTAGCAAGTGTAATTGTAAAAAATATTTTTATGATAGGATATCTTCCGTTCATGCTTATAACATCGTTAGTTACAGGTTGTTTTGTAGGTATTGTAGCTAAATGTTGTTTACCTAAGATTGGCAATATATGTAAAAATTCATTGACAAAGAATATCAATATTTGATAAAATTGTTATAAGAATACAAATTTATAATAGTGGTGATTATTATGGCGAATAGCGAATTGGAAACACTAAAAACTGAAATAGAAGAATTGAGACAAGAAATAAATACTTATATACAGTATCCTGAAATATTTAAAGATGAATTAGTTGAATCAAGTAAAAAAATAGATTCTTTAATAAATAAGTATATATTTTTAAGTAAATAGCCCCACGAAAGTGGGTTTTTTTATATCTAAAATTAGTAATCTTAATATCATTATGTGAAGTATAATAAAATGTAAATGGCGAATATTAAATAATTAAGATGGAAAATTATTTAATATAAAGGATGATTTAGTATGATTATAGGGAAAATTATAAATTCAGTTATAATAGTTTTAATTTCATACATATTGATTAAGCTTATACAATATCTTTTGCATAGATTATTTGAATTTACAAATTTTGATGTTAGGTATGAGAATACTCTTTCTAGTGTTTTATCTTCTATAACATATTATATCGTATTTGTTATATGTGTAATTTTGGTATTAAGAGAATTTGGGATAGTTGATGCAACAAAATTTGGATCATTAGTTACTGGAGCAAGTATAGTAGGATTAATAGCAGGATTTGCATCTCAAAGTATACTAAAGGATATATTTAATGGTTTTTTTATTTTATTTGAAAAACAATTACAAGTTGGTGATTTTGTTATTATAAATGAAGAATTTAGAGGAACGGTAGAAGAGATAGGAATCAGGAGTACTAGTTTGAGAGATTGGGACCTTAGAAGGATAACCTTACCAAATGGAAGTATAAATAGTATAAAAAATTATAGTAAAGATAAAATGAGAGTAGTGGTTCATGTAAAGGTATCTTATGAAGAAGACCCTAATAAAGTAATTAGTTCACTGCAAGAAGTTTGTGAGATAATGAATAATCAATATAGTGATTATTTATATAAAGATATAAATTCAAATAAAAATAAGGGATTTTGTGTATATGGAGTAACAGATATAGATAAAAGTTCTATTGGAGCTCAATATACAATCACGGGAATGGTAAAGTCGTATAGGTATTTTTCTGCGCTTAAAGAATCAAAATTACAAATTTTAATAGTTTTTAACAAAAATAATATTAAGATAGCTTATCCTAGACATATAAATATTATAAGTCATGAAAATAAAGATATGAATTCTTTAGATTAAATGAGTCTATAAAAGATTGGGGGGATTTTTATAGACACAAAACAAATTATAATAAAATTATTATTAGCGTTATTTATGGGAGGGCTCACAGGATTAGAAAGAGAAAAATCTCATCAATTTGCAGGTTTTAGGACTCATATATTAGTTTCAGTAGGATCGTGTATAACATCAATAACTGCCTTAATGTTATTTCAAGAATATTATATTTATGCAAACATGGATCCAGGTAGGTTACCTGCTCAAGTATTATCGGGGATAGGTTTTTTAGGTGCAGGAGCAATTTTAAAAACATCTAATGGAATAAAGGGACTAACTACAGCTGCGGGAATATGGGCAACTGCATGTATAGGAATAACGATAGGATATGGTCAATATATACTAGGGATATTAGCATGGCTTTTTGTTATGATAACTTTATACATCTTAAAAAGGATAGATAGAGTTATTTTTAAAAAGAAAGAAGCTATATTAAGTATAACTGTAAATAATATAAATATAGTATCTATAACATATGATATATTGATTAAATCTCAAATTACTGTAAAAAATATGGATATAGATACAGGAGGAAATAGTATTTGGAGAATAAATTTTTATATAGTATATGATAGAAGAATAATTATGAGTGAATTAAAAAATGAATTAAATAAAATTGAAAATGTATTATTTATAGATTTTATATATTAAATTATAAAGGAGAGAATCATATGAACAAAGATAGAAATTTAATTGAAGAAGAATATAAATGGAATATAGAGGAAATGTATCCGAATGAAGAGGATATAGATTTAGATATAAAGAAGGTAGAAGATTTAATTAATAAAGTTAAATTATATAAAGGAAAGCTAGGAGATAGTAAAGATAATTTATGTGAAGCTCTTATACTATCAATAGATGCTTCTAGAATTGTTTCGAACTTATATGTATACACACATATGAAGTTACATGAAGATACTAGAATTAATGAAAATCAAGCTATAGCAACTAAGATAGAAATGATTTCAACAGAACTATCAATGTCAACTTCATATATGATCCCAGAAATAATATCAATTGATGATAATAAACTAAAAGAATTTTTACAATCAGAAGAACTTAGATTTTATAAAAAATATATAGATGATATTATAAGACAAAAACCACATACATTAAGTGAAAAAGAAGAGGAAATATTAGCAGCAGTATCAGATATATCAGGTGTAGCGGAAAATGTATATGACATGCTTTCATTTGCTGATTTAGAATTTCCTGAAATAGATGGAGAAGATGGTAATAAAATAAAGTTAACTAATTCTAATTTTTCAGTACTATTAAAAAGTAAAAATAGAAAAATTAGAAAAGATGCTTTTGAAGCAGTCTATTCTACATATGAAAAATATAAGAATACATTTGCATCAACTCTTTATGGAGGAATAAAATCTGAAATATTTTATGCTAAGATGAGAAAATATAACTCAGCATTAGAAGGCTCATTATTTAATGATGATGTAAACGTAGATGTATATAATAATCTTATACTAGCTATGGATGAAAACTTAGATTCACTTAATAAATATATAGAGCTAAAGAAAAAATTCTTAAAGCTAGATGAAATACATATGTATGATCTATATGTACCATTAACTGAAAACTTTGATATGAATATACCTTATGAAAAAGCTCAAGATATAATACTTAAAGCATTAAAGCCTTTGGGGGAAGATTATTTAAGTATTATAAGAAGAGCATTTTCAGAGCGTTGGATAGATGTTTATGAGAATGAAGGCAAACAAGGTGGAGCTTACTCTTGGGGAAGTTATGATTCTCATCCTTATATTCTTATGAATTATCATGATGATTTAAATTCCTTATTCACACTAATACATGAATTAGGTCACTCAGTGCACAGTTATTATTCTAGAAGTACACAAGAATATTTATATTCAGATTATAAAATATTTGTAGCAGAAGTAGCATCAACTTTAAATGAATTGCTACTGATAAATTACTTACTAGAAAACTCAAGCTCTAAAGAAGAAACTATATATTTATTAAATTACTATCTAGAGCAGTTTAGAACTACTGTATACAGACAAACTATGTTTGCTGAGTTCGAAAAAATAACTCATGAAAAGGTTGAAAGAAAAGAGCCTTTAACAGCTAAAGAATTTACAGATATATATTATGGGCTGAATGAAAAGTACTATGGGAAATCTTGTAATGTAGATAAGCAAATTGGCTTAGAGTGGGCTAGAATACCTCATTTCTATTCAAACTTCTATGTTTATAAATATGCTACTGGATTTTCTGCAGCAAGTGCATTAAGCCAACAAATATTAAATGAAGGAAAAGATGCAGTTAAAAGATATATAGAGTTTTTAAAAAGTGGTGGTTCAGACTATCCACTTAATCAGTTAAGAGCTGCAGGTGTAGATATGGAGAAAAAAGAATCTGTAGATAAAGCATTAAGTGTATTTAGTAATTTAGTAGATAAATTAGAAAAAGAATTATAAAAACAAAGGGCAATTAAATTATAATTTATAATTTGATTAGCCCATTTTATATTTTTAACCGAGAGATAATAGGGAGGAATACATATTATGAGTGAATTGATTGACTTATTTAAAACCTTTTTTAGGATTGGAGGACTAACATTTGGTGGTGGATATGCAATGCTTCCTATGTTAGAAAAAGAAGTTGTAGAAAGTAGAAAGTGGGCTACTAGTGAAGAATTATTAGATTACTATGCAGTAGGCCAGACAACTCCAGGAATAATAGCTGTAAATACAGCAACGTTTGTTGGATATAAGGTAAAGGGGATTTTAGGAGCGCTTTTTGCAACAATGGGAGTTGTATTTCCATCTTTAGTAATAATAATGATAATAGCAACTTGTTTAAAAAACTTCTCACAATTCGAGATTGTTCAAAATGCATTCTCGGGAATCAGGGTTGTGGTAGCTGTTCTTATATTAAATGCTATTATAAAGTTATGGAAGAATTCTATAGTTGATAAAATTGGTGTTGTTGTATTTGCACTAACATTTATATTGGGGGCAATATTAAAGGTTTCATCTATATATATAGTTATTGCAGCCGCAATAGTTGGATTTATAATTACATATGGGAGAAAGAAATAATGATTACTTATATACAATTATTTTATGAATTTTTTAAAACTGGTTTATTTGCTATAGGAGGAGGGCTAGCAACATTACCTTTTTTATATGATATAGCTAGAAATTATACTTGGTTTGATGAGTCTACTTTAGCGGATATGGTTGCAGTATCTCAATCAACTCCAGGTCCAATAGGTATAAATATGGCTACATTTGCAGGTTTTCAAGCAAGCGGAGTAATTGGATCTTTAGTAGCGACTACAGCATTAGTGATGCCAGCATTTATAATTATTATAATAGTTGCACATTTTTTAAGTAAATTTAGAGAAAGTAAACAGGTTGAAGCTGTATTTTGTGGATTAAGACCTGCTGTAACAGGTCTTATAGCTGTAGCATGGTTTCAAGTTGTAAATATATCAATATTGACATGGAGTAGATTTGTAGATTCAAAAAATATAATAAACTTATTCGATTATAAATCTTTAATTTTATTTATAATAATATTTTTTATTACTAGAAAATCTAAAAAACACCCTGCTTTATTTCTATTAATTGGAGCTATTGCAGGAATTGTATTGAAGTTATAGTGTTTACATACTCTTAACATTATTTACTTTCATTTAACTGATTTATAATATTTAGTTAACAAAAAATATGTATTATTTAGTTGTAAAGAAAAGTAAACAAATAAGTTAAACTAAATTTGAAAATATATCGGGGGTAATGAAATGTTCAAAAAAAGAGTATTAGCATTATTATCAAGTACAATATTAGTTGCAGGATTAGCTGTAGGATGTGGAGCTGGCTCTGGATCAGATGCAGGAAGTTCATCAAGCTCTAAGGTAACAGTATCAGGCTCAACTTCAGTAGGATCTCCAATGGAAAAATTAGCAGAAGCATTTGAAGAAAAAAATGAAGGAATAAAAGTTGAAGTTCAACAATTAGGTTCTTCAGCAGGTATAAAAAATGCTATAGAAGGAGTATCTGAAATAGGAATGTCATCTAGAGATTTAAAAGATGAAGAAAAGAGTTCTGGATTAAAAGAAACAATAATAGCAACAGATGGTATAGCTGTCATAACTAACTCAGCAAATAATGTAACTGATTTAACTTTAGATCAAGTTAGAGATATATACACAGGAAAAATAACTAACTGGAAAGATGTTGGAGGAAATGATGCTCCAATAGTAGTTGTATCAAGAGAAGATGGATCAGGAACTAGAGATGGATTCCAAGAAAAAGTAGGATTTGAGTCTGAAGAACTAGTATCAGATGCAACTATAAGTGACGGTTCAGGTAATATAAAGTCAACTGTAGAAGGAAATGAAAATGCAATAGGATACATATCTTTTGGATATGTTGATGAAAAAGTAAATTCAGTTAAAATAGATGGTGTAGAAATAAATCATGAAACCGTTGCAAATAATGAATATGTAATAGCAAGACCATTTATACTAGTAAACAAAGATGGAATATCTGATAATGCACAATCTTTAATAGACTTCATATTAAGTGATGAGGGTCAAAGTATATTAGAAGAAAAAGGATTCATAAGAGTAAACTAGTATAGATTTCCACTAAATAAAAAACAGCTATTTTAAGAGTTTTTCTTAAAATAGCTGTTTTTTATAATGTAAAAAAAACGTTAAGAGTATGTAATATTTTTACCTTTACTTAACTTGGATATAATTTAGATTTAACTTTTCTATTATATTATCTAATTAAAGAAAGCGAATACAAATTAAACATAAAAAGCTTATTTTAAATAGAATAGTAAAAATAGGAGGGAATTTTAATGTCAATTGAATCTCAATCTGTAGAGATAAGTGAGAAGTATAAATGTAAAAATAATAAAGGTAAATATATAGCAGAGAATGTAGCTAAAAATATATTTTTTATTAGTGCATTAGTTGCAGTAGTAAGTTTACTTCTTATAATAGGATTTGTATTTTATAAAGGATTAACGCCATTCATAGCAAAGGGATACTCATTTACTAAATTTATAACAGGAGTTGACTGGTTACCTTCGTCTGATAAATTTGGTATTTTACCAATGATAGTGGCTTCATTATTAGCAACAGGTGGGTCTTTAATAATAGGTGTTCCAGTAGGTATATTAACAGCTGTATTTATTGCAGAAATAGCACCTAAAAAAGTTGCTAAACTAATGTCACCTGCAGTAGAACTATTAGCGGGTATACCATCAGTTTTATACGGTATATTTGGACTATCATTTATAGTACCTGGTATACAAAAAGCCTTTAATTTACCAAAAGGTCAAAGTCTATTAGCAGTAATAATAGTTTTATCTATAATGATGTTACCTACAATAATATCAGTATCTGAAACCGCAATAAGAGCAGTACCAAAAGCTTATAAAGAAGGTTCTTTAGCCCTAGGTGCTTCGAAAATAGAAACTATATTCAAAGTGATTTTACCAGCAGCTAAATCAGGAATATTAGCAGCTGTAGTACTAGGTATAGGTAGAGCATTAGGAGAAACAATGGCTGTAATATTAGTTGCAGGTAACTCTCCAGTGATGCCAGGATCTTTGATGGAAAGCGTAAGACCACTTACAACAAATATAGCTCTTGAAATGGGATATGCATTTGGAACTCATCAAGAAATGCTATTTGCTACAGGAGTAGTATTATTCTCATTTATATTAATTTTAAATCTAGTTTTAAATAAATTATCTAAGGGGGTAGATTAAGGTGAGGAAATTAAAAGATAATATATTAAAGTTTTTAATCTATCTATCAGCAGTATTTACAGTAGGAACATTAGCTATAATAGTAGGATATATATTTACTAAAGGTATAGGAAAACTTAACTTACAATTTTTAATAAGTGATTACTCATCGTCTGGAGATGGTGGAATACTTCCTATGATAATAACAACAATTTATATGGTTGTACTTTCTATAGTTATAGCAACACCGATTGGTATATTATCAGCTATTTATATGCAAGAATATGCTAAGCAAGGTAAATTAGTAAAAGCAATAAGATTTGCAACAGAGAGCTTAGCAGGAATACCATCTATAATATATGGTCTATTTGGAGGGATTTTCTTTGTAACTGTTTTAAAATTAAGTTTTTCAATTTTATCAGGAGCGTTAACAGTTGCAATAATAATATTACCTTTAATAATAAGGACTACAGAAGAAGCTTTAAAAACTGTACCTAAAGCTTATAGAGAAGCTTCTTTAGCTCTTGGATCAACAAAATTCCAAACTTTATATAAGGTAGTTCTTCCAAGTGCAGTACCAGGGATACTTTCGGGAATAATATTATCTGTAGGTCGTGTTATAGGTGAATCAGCAGCGATATTTTTAACTGCAGGTACTGTTGCTCAAATGCCAACCGGAATATTTAGCAGTGCAAGAACATTGACTGTTCATGCATATCTTTTAACTAAAGAAACTGGAGATATTGAAACGGCTGCAGCGCTAGGTATAGTATTAATAGTCATAGTATTAACTTTAAATACTATAGCTAAAATAATAGCAAATAAATTAAATAAAGCAAATTACTAAAGTTTATATAAATATAGAAAATATATCTGAGAGGTAAGGATTATGAGTATGATAAATAAAACAAAACTAAATGTAAATAACTTAGATTTATTTTATGGAAACAATCAAGCTTTAAAAAAAATAAATATGAATATAAAGTCAAATAAAGTAACTGCATTAATAGGTCCTTCTGGATGTGGTAAATCTACATTCCTAAGAACACTAAATAGAATGAATGACTTAATAGATAATGTAACAATAAAAGGAAAAATAGAAGTTGATGGTGAAGATATATATAAATCTGACGATGTAATAAAATTAAGAACAAAAGTAGGTATGGTATTTCAAAAACCAAATCCGTTCCCAATGAGTATATATGATAATGTAGCTTACGGTCCAAGAATACATGGTATAAAAGATAAAAAAGAATTAGATAAAATCGTAGAGGAAAGTTTAAAAGGTGCAGCAATTTGGGATGAGGTTAAAGATAGACTTAAGTCTTCTGCTCTTGGTTTATCAGGTGGTCAACAACAACGTATATGTATAGCTAGAGCAATTGCTATGAAGCCAGAAGTAATACTTATGGATGAACCAACATCAGCTCTAGACCCAATATCAACTTTAAAAGTTGAGGAACTTATAGAAACACTTAAGAAACATTACACTATTATAATAGTTACTCATAATATGCAACAAGCAGCACGTATCTCTGATGAGACAGGATTTTTCTTAAATGGGGAATTGGTAGAATTTAACGAAACTAAAACTATATTTACTAATCCTTTTGATAAGCGTACAGAAGATTATATTACAGGTAGATTTGGTTAGAATTTATATAATATAAAAGGAGTAAAATCATGATGGTTACAAGGTTAGAATTTAACATAAATACTTTAAGAGAATATGCAATCAGGATGGTTGAAAAGTGTGAAGATGCAGTTTCTTTATCAATAAATAGCCTAGTAAATAAGGATTTAGATAGTGCAAGAAAAGTTATTAAGTTAGATGAAGATATAGATACGTTAAGAGAATATATAAGGGATAGAAGTATAGAATTAATTGTACTAAAGCAACCAATGGCAAAAGATTTAAGGTTTATATATGCTTTAAGTAATATAGCTATAGAATTAGAAAGAATAGGTGATTATGCTGAAAATATAGCTGAAGAGGCACTAGCTATAGAAAATGAAGATCATATTATGAAATTAAATCGAATAGAAGAAATGGGAAGTGTATGTTTAAGTATGCTTAGTGATATAAAAAAATCATTATCTGACTGTGACGAAAAGTTAGCATATGATATAGCATCTAGAGATGATAAAATTGATGAAATATATAAAATTTCTAAGCCAGATATTATAAGTATAATGAGCGAAAAAGCTAAAAATGTAGAACAAGGAACAAGAATTTTATTTGTAGCTAGATATCTTGAAAGAATAGGGGACCATATAACTAATATATGTGAAAAAATTATATACGTAGCTAATGGTAAAATGATAGAGATTGATTAAAAATAATTTGCATAATATAAGTAGATAAACACTACAATATTGTGCAAATTATTTTTATATAATGAAAGTTATTTTCATATAATAAAATTAAGTAGTTTTATATTTTAGATAAATATATAATAGTATATTACTGAAAATTCAGAAATTTTTAAAGAATTATAGTTGTACTATTGGAAAAATTTTGTTTAAAGTATAAAATTATATAAGAGAGATTTAACAATTCAATTAATTAGGGGGATTAAAATGAGTTCGAAAGTTATTGAATCAGTAAGTGGATTACTTGAGGAGACTGTAGTTGAGATTAAAGCAACTCAATATGTAAAAAATGTTATAAATCAAGTTAAAGAAAGAAATAAGGGGGACGAAGAATTTCATCAAGCTGTTGAAGAGGTTATAAAATCTTTAGAGCCTGTATTAGTTAAACATCCAGAATATATGGAGGAAAGTATCTTAGAAAGAATTGTAGAGCCAGAAAGACAAATTATTTTCAGAGTTCCTTGGATTGATGATAGAGGTCAAGTTCAAGTTAATAGAGGTTTTAGAGTACAATTTAATAGCTCAATAGGACCTTATAAAGGTGGATTAAGATTTCACCCTTCGGTAAATGGAAGTATAATAAAATTTTTAGGATTTGAGCAGATATTTAAAAATTCATTAACTGGATTACCTATAGGGGGAGGAAAAGGAGGAGCAGATTTCGACCCTAAAGGAAAATCAGATAGAGAGATAATGAGATTCTGTCAAAGTTTTATGACAGAGTTATATAGACATATAGGTCCAGATGTAGATGTTCCAGCTGGAGATATAGGAGTTGGAGGAAGAGAAATAGGATACTTATTTGGACAATATAAAAGGATAAGAAATGCTAATGAGCCTGGAGTCCTAACTGGAAAAGGATTAAATTATGGTGGATCATTAGTAAGAACTGAAGCAACAGGGTATGGTCTTATATACTTTGTAGATGAAATGTTAAAGGCTCATGGAGAAAGTATTCAAGGGAAAAAGATTGTTATATCAGGAGCGGGAAATGTTGCTATATATGCGGCACAAAAGATACAACAATTAGGGGCAACTGTAATTGCAATGTGTGATTCTAATGGATACATAGTTGATGAAAATGGGATTGATATAGACTTAATTAAACAAATCAAAGAAGTTGAAAGAAAGAGAATTAAAGAATATGCAGAAAGAAAACATAATGCTCATTATTTTGAAGGACAAAAAGGCATTTGGTCAGTAAAGTGTGATATAGCTTTACCTTGTGCAACTCAAAATGATATAACTATAGAGGAAGCTAAAGTATTAGTTAATAATGGAGTAAAAGCAATTGGAGAAGGTGCAAACATGCCTTGTACAAATGAAGCTTTAAATTATTTACTAAAAAATAATATTTTAGTAGCTCCAGCAAAGGCTGCAAATGCAGGAGGAGTTGCAACATCAGCTTTAGAAATGGCGCAAAATAGTATGAGGCTTTCATGGTCATTTGAAGAAGTAGATAACAAATTAAAAGAAATAATGATAAACATATTTAATTCATCTAAAGAAGCTGCTAAAGAATATGGTAAAGATGGCAACTATGTTGTAGGAGCTAATATAGCTGGATTTATTAAAGTAGCAGATGCTATGATGAGTCAAGGGATAATATAATAAATTTTATCGGAAATTAATATATGATGTATTTAATGATTACATATTTTATTTTTAAAATTATAATTATTAAATACATCTTTTTTTATAAAAATATCTAGAATTAATAGGGAATATTGTATACAGTCTACCAATATATTTTTTTTTAGATTATACTATATAAGTAAATATATCGGTATAATCACATCGGGAGGTTTAACAGTTGAAAATTAAGCTAGGTATGAGGACAATTAAGACTGGTATAGCGGTTATGCTTTGTTGCATATTTGGGCAGTTTGTTATACAAAAAATGTTTTTTGCAGTTGCAGCGTGTGCATTATCAGTCCAAGATACAGTACGTGGATCATTAAAAGAGGGGCTAGGCAGAGTAAGAGGGACAATGCTTGGAGGATTGATTGGATACTTAATGGCTATTATTAAACCTGAAGATCCAATTTTATGTGGAATAGGTGTAATGGCAGTTATATATGGATGTACTATATTAAATACAGGTGGGGGAATCGTATCAGTAGTAACTTTTTCAGCAATATACTTAGGAAATATAAGTGCTGAACCAGGGTATTATGCAATTCATAGAGTTATAGATACATCAATGGGTGTAATCTTTGGAGTACTTGTAAATTACATGTTTGCTAGACCAGATTACCTAAAAAATACAGTAAGCGAATTTATAAATATGGAAATATTATCTAAAGAATTTATAAAATTAAGAATTATAAATAATGAACACTTTGATATAAGCAAATATAGAGAATCATTTAATAAATTAGAATGTGTGTACTCTAAATTTCTAGATGAGTTAGATTTTAGTAAAAATAATGTAAATACAGATGAACTAGAAGAAGCAATTGGTATATGCGAACAAATATATTTTCATATGAAATCTATAGAATTATTAGAAGAAAAGCTTTATCTAAGTAAAAAAAACTATAAAATATTAAAGAAGTTTTATAAAGGAGAGGAGTTTAACTGGGATATAGATGATCATAAATCTCCTGTATTTAACTTTCATTTAGAAAAAATAATAGAAAAGATAGATAAATTAAGTTATATAAATGATTTCAAATAACAATTCATTAATAAAATATAGCTCCTCTACAAATATTAGATATATAAGCCTATTTGGGAGGTGCTATATGAAACCTATCTATATAGAAAATCAAATTTTAAGTAATTATAAATCAAAAATTTTTCAAGAATTAATAAGAATTATATGGTATGAAAATCTAAATGATATAAATGAGATTCCTCAAAAAGTGCTAAAAGATTTGCGAAATGATATAAATAAGGAAATAGATGAAGGAACAGTTATCAACTTAATAAGAATAATAATGGGTCTTGATCCTATTGATAGAATCGATGATGTAAATTTAAAAGGTTTAATTAATGAAGCTACTAATCTAAAACAAATTCAAATGCCTGTAATTTCTATAATAGATGATGCTTGCAAGTATTGTGAAAGTAGTAAAGGTGAATGTTTAACTAAGAGTAAGCATATACATTGTAATAAGGAAAGTACATGTAGTTCATGTGGACAATGTATGTATAAATGTAAGCTAGGTGCTATATCGGATAAAATTGAGTTTATACCGATGATAAATATGCTTAAGAGTAAAGAGTATCCAGTATATGCAGCAGTAGCGCCAGCTTTTATTGGACAATTTGGAGAAAATGTAACTGCTGGAATTTTAAGAAGTGCCCTTAAAAGTATAGGATTTGAAGATATGATAGAAGTTGCGTTTGCAGCTGATATACTTACAGCTAAAGAAGCATATAGCTTTTATGAAAATATGAATAATAATAATAAGGAATTTTTTATAACAAGTTGCTGTTGTCCTGTATGGGTTAACTTAGTAAAAAATAAATTTCCTATAGTGGCTGATAAAATATCTACATCTGTATCGCCAATGATTGCTTGTGGAAGAATAATTAAAATTTTGAATCCTAGTGCAAAAGTAGTTTTTATTGGACCATGTATAGCTAAAAAGGAAGAAGCTAAGGAAGATGCTTTAAATGATGCAATAGATTTTGTACTTACTTTTGAGGAGATAGAGCAAATTTTTAAAGCTTTAAATGTAAACTTATTAGATATTGAAGAAGATGCTAGAGAAGAATCTTCTTACTGTGGACGAATATATGCAAAATCAGGGGGTGTTAGCAAATCTATAGAAGCTACATTAAAAGAAATTGACTCAAGTATTAAGTTTAAACCTATAGCATTTCAAGGTGCTAAAGAATGTATTGAAGGTTTAAACAAAGTTATAAATAAAGAACTAGATGTTAATTTTATAGAAGGAATGGGATGTATCGGGGGTTGCATAGGAGGACCTAAGAAACTTTTATCAGTAGATAAGGGTAGTGCAAATGTGGACAAATATTCAAATGAAGCGGATATGAAAACGCCACTTGATAATTTAAATGTAGCTCAATTTTTAATACAAATAGGTATTTTAAAAGTAGAGAATTTAAATGTTAAAGATCATGAAAAAATTCAAAAAATTTTTGAGAGAAGTACTAAATGATAATTTAACTTAATCTTTATTTAAAGGGGATTAGAATATGGGGGATAATAGAAAAGTATTAAAAATATTAATGGGGGTATTTGTAAGTGCAATTTTGATAAGTATAGGTATTTCTTTTAAATATAGCTATAATATTAAAGATAAATATAGCAATATTGATGATAGCTTAAATTCAAATAAAAGTGTAACTGAAATCATAGATAATAGTGCAAATGAAATAAGTAAAGGTCCTGGAGCAACACAAGATAAAATAGCATATATAACAATAGATGATGGGCCATCAAAGTATACTAGTCAGATATTAGATATATTAGATGAAAATAATGTAAAAGGTACATTTTTTATGTTAAATGATAATATGAAAAAATATGAGGATGAAATAAAAAGAATGGTAGATGAAGGACATGGAGTAGGATTTCATGGTGTTAGTCATGATGTAGAAGAATTATATAAAACTGCAACATCTTCTTTAGAAGAGTTTGAAACTTGTAATAAAACACTTTATGATATTACAGGAGAAACATCAAAATTAATAAGACTTCCATATGGAAGTAAACCATATACACCAGAAGTAAATTACAATAATCTAATTGATAATGGATATTTAGTTTGGGATTGGACTCTTGATACATTAGATTGGAAATCAAGTAAAGATCAAATTGTAAGTAATATATTGTATTATGGAAGAGAAAGAGAAGAAATAGTAGTTTTAATGCATGAAAAAGAAGAAAGTGTAAAAGCATTAAGTGATACGATTAAGATTTTAAAAGAGAGGGGGTATACTTTACTTCCTATAACTGAAAATATAGAGCCTAAAAACTTTTGGGTAGGGAATACTAATAGCTAAAATTACTTATATTATTATAAGTAATTGACAATAATAATGATAATTAGATATAATTAATAAATAAAATAATATAAAAAAATACAGTGAAGAAGAGGAGTATGTAAATACTGCTAATAGAGAAGAAAACTCATAGGCTGGAAGGTTTTCTAAGTATAGGTTTACAGAAGGTAGCTTCGGAGTTTCTAGGTTGAATTAATAGTAGACTTAGACGGTGAAAATCGTTAAAATTTATTGAGAGCTAAGAGGAAAATTTTTTGTATTTGAATGATGCAACGATACAATTTTGAATTTAAATCTTAGAATTAAGGTGGTAACGCGAGCTTTTCGTCCTTATTATAAGGACTAAAAGCTCTTTTTTATTATACAAATTAGAATAATTAATAAGCAGGAGGAAATATCAATGGAAAATACTAATTTATCAAAAACGTATAATCCTAAAGACTTTGAATCAAGATTATATTCAGAGTGGGTAGAAAAAGGATACTTTAAATCTAGCCCAAATCCAAATAAAAAGCCATTTACAATAATGCTTCCACCGCCTAACATAACTGGGCAATTACATATGGGACATGCACTTGACCATACATTACAAGATATACTTATAAGATGGAAGCGTATGGACGGATACGAAGCTTTATGGCAACCAGGAACTGACCATGCTTCTATAGCAACAGAAGTTAAAGTTGTTGAAAGAATAAGAGAACAAGAAGGAAAATCTAAGTACGAATTAGGAAGAGAAGAATTCTTAAAGAGAGCTATGGATTGGAGAAATGAATTTGGTAGAAAAATAGTAGACCAAATGAAACAATTAGGAGATTCTTGTGACTGGGACAGAGAAAGATTTACAATGGATGAAGGATGTAATGAAGCTGTTACTGAGTTCTTTGTGAAACTTTATGAAAAAGGTCAAATATATAGAGGAAACAGAATAATAAACTGGTGTCCAGATTGTAAAACTACTTTATCTGATGCTGAAGTTGAACATGAAGAGCATGAAGGTAAATTCTATCACATAAAATACCCAATAGCAGGTAGTGATGAATTTTTAGAAATAGCTACAACTAGACCAGAAACATTATTAGGAGATACAGGTATAGCTGTAAATCCAGAAGATGAAAGATATACTCATTTAGTAGGAAAGCATGCAATACTTCCATTAGTAGGAAGAGAGCTTATAATAGTTGCTGATGATTATGTTGATGCAGAGTTCGGTACAGGTGCTGTTAAAATGACTCCAGCTCATGACCCTAATGACTATGAGGTAGGAAAAAGACATAATTTAGAGCAAATAAATGTAATGAACGAAGATGGAACAATGAATAGTTTAGCTGGTAAGTACGAAGGTATGGACAGATATGAGTGTAGAAAACAACTTATAGCTGATTTAGACGAAGCTGGATACTTAATAGCTATAAAAGATCATAACCATAATGTAGGTTCTTGCTATAGATGTCATACAGTAATAGAACCAAGACTATCAGATCAATGGTTTGTTAAAATGGACGAGCTTGCAAAACCTGCAATAGAGATACTTAAAAAGCAAGAATTAAAATTTGTTCCAGATAAGTTTGATAAAACTTACTTACAATGGTTAGAAAATATAAGAGACTGGTGTATATCAAGACAGTTATGGTGGGGTCATCAAATACCAGCTTATTACTGCCAAGATTGTGGTGAAGTAATAGTTGCTAAATCTAAGCCACAAGCATGTAAGTGTGGATGCACTAACTTAAAGCAAGATGAAGATGTACTTGATACTTGGTTCTCTTCAGCATTATGGCCATTCTCAACATTAGGTTGGCCAAATAATACAGAAGAATTAAACTACTACTACCCAACTAGTGTATTAGTTACTGGATACGATATAATATTCTTCTGGGTAGTAAGAATGGCATTTGCAGGAATGTTCTGTATGAATGAAAAGCCATTTGAGCATGTATTAATACATGGACTTGTAAGAGACTCTCAAGGTAGAAAAATGAGTAAATCTTTAGGTAATGGTATAGATCCATTAGAAGTAATCGACCAATATGGTGCTGATGCGTTAAGATTCATGTTAGCAACAGGAAATTCCCCAGGAAATGATATGAGATTCTACATGGAAAGAGTAGAAGCTGCAAGAAACTTTGCTAATAAGTTATGGAATGCGTCAAGATTCGTATTCATGAATATAGATACAGAAATAATGGAAGGTGTAAATAGAGAGTCTGTTGAAGCTAATTTAACTTTAGCTGATAAGTGGATAATCTCAAGAGCAAACAATGTTGTTAAAGAAGTTACTGACAATATGGATAAGTTTGACCTTGGTATAGCAGCTCAAAAGATATATGACTTCGCATGGTCAGAATACTGTGACTGGTATATAGAAATAGTTAAACCAAGATTATACAGTGAAGATAAAGAAGCTAAACAAGCTGCTTTATATACATTAACTTATGTATTAGAAAAAATATTAAAATTATTACACCCATATATGCCATTTATAACAGAAGAAATATATACTCATTTACCAACAGTAGAAGGAAGTATAGTTATATCTTCATTCCCTCACTACACTGAAGCTGATAATATGGCTAAAGAAGAGGAAATGATGAGCTTAACAATGGATGGAATAAGAAATATAAGAAATGTAAGAGCTGAAATGAATGTTCCACCATCAAAGAAAGCTAAGGTAATAATAGTTCCAACTGAAGAAAAGAAAGAAGCGATGGTTGCAGGTTGTGATTACTTTGTAACATTAGCATCTGCATCTGAAGTTGAAATAGTGGCTAATGAAGATAATATACCAGAAGATGCTGTAAGTGTTGTTATAGATGGAGTTAAAATATTTATACCTCTTGATGAATTAGTTGACTTTGCAAAAGAAATAGAAAGATTAAGCAAAGAAAAAGCTAAATTAGAAAGTGAAATAAAGAGAGTTAACGGAAAACTTTCTAATGAGGGATTTGTTGCAAAAGCTCCAGAGGCATTAATAAATGCTGAAAAAGCTAAAAAAGAAAAATTCGAAGAAATGATGAAGTCTGTAGTAGAAAGACTTGAAAATTTAGAATTAAAAATGAAATAGATAACTTAAATCAATGATAATTTAGTTGACTTAAAGATGAAAATAGTTAGTACAAGCAGATTAAGAGAATTTGCAATGTACTAACTATTTTTTATTATATTAGATATAAAGTTATAGTCAATTTATTTTGAGGATTTAGTATATAAGAAATATATTATTCTATAATATTGTCAGAGTCTTCGAATTCATTTTTTACGTAGTTATTTAGAATTGTTAGTATTAAATTATCTGTTGTGGTACGATTTTCTGTAGCTAAAATATCTAATTGAACTTTTAAGTCTGTCGGTAAATTGTTACTTAAAATATTTTCGTTATTCATTAAACATCACCTCTTAAAATTTATTATCTCCAATATGTGTATAAATAAGCCATATAAATATTTATGATAAAATTTAACTATAGATGACTTTGAGAAAATAGTAACGTACATTTTTTATTTTATAAAATTATGTTTTATTTTTATTATGATATAAATCATTAATATATTTTATTTTTATGTTAATAATATTTTTATACAACATAAAGGAGGTATATTGATTTGTTTAAACATGATAAAGCTTTATTACGTGAAGTAAAAGTAGAAAAACCTAATCCTCAATATGCTGTTCTTATGCAAGAACAATTAGGAGGAGCAAATGGTGAGTTAAAGGCTGCAATGCAATATTTATCTCAAAGTTTTAGGGTAAAAGATCCACAACTAAAAGATTTATTTTTAGATATAGCAGCAGAAGAACTTAGCCATATGGAAATGGTGGCTCAAACTATTAATTTATTAAATGGACATGAAGTTGACTATAATAAAGTTGGACAAGGTGAAATAGAGACACATGTATTACCTGGATTAGCTCCATTTTTAATAAACTCATCAGGTGAGCCTTGGACAGCAAATTATGTAAGTGTGACAGGCGACTTAGTGGCAGATTTATTATCTAATATAGCATCTGAGCAAAGAGCTAAAGTTGTATATGAATATTTATATAGACAAATAGAAGATAAATATGTAAGAGAAACAATAGACTTTTTACTTAATAGAGAGGAAGCACATAATGCTTTATTTAGAGATGCTTTAAATAAAGTACAAAATACTGGTTCAAATAGAGATTTTGGAGTTACTAAAGATTCTAAATTATACTTTGATTTATCAACTCCTGGACCAAATCATGACACTGTATTAAATAATGTTAATCCACCTTCTTTTGAACAACCATTAAAGAAATAGTAATACATATAAAGTGTTAATATTACTGAGATTAACTTAATATTATAAAAAAATTATTTATAAAATAAAAAATATTATATATAAACCATAAAGTGACCTTTGAGTAGGTCATTTTTACTATGTTATAAATTTATGTACTAATATGTATTAATATAAAATTATAGGTGTTTAATAAAATAGAATAATATGGAAATAGGGTTTTATATGATATATAATAATGAAAAGTATATTATTTTTAGGGGGAAAAGGTGGACTATATATTAGACATAGCAACGACTATATTTGAATATTCAAGCTGGGTAATTATATTAGATGTAATATTTATATTAATAAAATTTTATAAAGAGAGAGAAGAGAATGAAGATTACTTAGTTTTAAAATTAATAGGATTTTATCTTCTAGGATGTTTTACCTTTAATATAGATATTTATATCAAATTCATAATTCCAGTAGGATATGGAATCTATGCTTTATGGATGAAAGATAAAGATAGAAAAAATAAAGTAATTAAACACAAATCAGCCAATCTAGGAATAATAGTATTAGGAATTGGAATTGTATGTGGCTTTATTTATAATGGACTAGAATACCGAGATAGATTTGTAAGAATAGAAAATAATAGTGTTAAAGGTATAGAAGATGATTATAAGTTAATAGAAGAAAATCTGAAATTAAATGATTACATTATACCTAAAGACTTTAGATTAAGCTATTATGATGATAATATAGAGAATATAAGTTATTCATTTATAAGTGATGATAAATATTATAATATATCTAAAAACAAAGAGGATGAAGGCTATAATATAATGATAAATAAGTATAGTGATAAAGTAGACTCATACTGGAATGCATTTTATAATTATAATGAAATAGGAACAAATACAATTGAAATAAAAGAGCTTTTAAAAGCTATATCTAATATTAAATTTGATACAAGTAAAACTGATAAAGAAATAGTATCTTACTATTTAACTTATGATGAAAATAACTATTCAACAGGAAGTGAACAAGTAGATAATGGTGATACTATATACTATATAGAAGACTATGAGAAATATACATATAAAAAGGCTCAAAGAAGAGAATTACCAATGAGTGGTGGAATTATTTGGTTTAGCCTTATGAAGGAAATGTCAAATAATACAGAAGATACATATGGTACAGAAAGTGTATATACTGATGCCTATGTGTTATATCCAAGGAAAAATCAAGAACTTATAGATGATAATATATCATATTTAAAAGTTAAAGACTTAAGAGATAATAAAGAAGAAATTTTAAGTATTGAAGATGATTATGAAAAGATATGTAGCTTATTAGATTCTTTTGAATTTATAAGTTGGGAAGAGCAAAATGATGATTTTAATCTTCAAGGTGATATTATATTAACTATAAATGATGATACAGATATTAGTTTAGAATTTTACAATAATCAAGAGTATGTAAGATATACAAGTAGTGATGAAAATGTAATTTATAAAATAAATAAAGACATCTATAATGAAGTAATTAAAAATATCCATTAGAGTACTCTAATGGATATTTTTAATTTATATATACAATAAATTCTTTGTTATAGATATATAAATATACTATAATTAACTTATAAAATATAGAAATTTTATAAGTTAAGTCAAAATGAATCATAGATATTATATAGATAATTTATAAAAAATGACAAGGGGGAAGAAGGATGAATTACCAAGAATCATTAAAATATATAGCAGATACTCATAAGTTTGGTATAAGATTAGGATTAGATTGTACTGGAAAATTATTGGAGCTTTTAGGTAATCCTCAAGAAAATTTAAAAGTGGTTCATGTAGCAGGTACAAATGGAAAAGGATCAGTTTGCTCTTTTGTAGCAAATATTTTAAAAGAAGAAGGATATAAAGTAGGACTTTATACATCTCCGTACTTAGAAACTTTTACAGAAAGAATAAGAGTAAATGGAGAAAATATACCAGAGGATGATGTTGCAAGAATAATAACTTTAATAAAAGATAAAATAGATATAATGGTTAGCGAAGGTTATTCTGCACCTACAGAATTTGAAATAGTAACTGCTATGGCATTTTATTATTATAATGAACAAGAAATAGATTATGTGGTTCTAGAAGTTGGACTAGGTGGACGATATGATTCTACTAATGTAATTAAGAATCCATTAGTAAGTGTATTAGTATCTATAAGTTTAGATCATATTGGTGTTCTTGGGGATACTATAGGAAAAATAGCTTATGAAAAAGCTGGAATAATAAAGGAAAATGGAACCGCTATAGTATATAAGCAAGTTAAGGAAGCAGAAGACGTTATAAAAGAAGTTTGTAAAGATAAAAATGCAAACTATATAGAAGTAAACTTTGATAATATATATATTAAAAAATCAGATATATACTCTCAAGTATATGATTGTGATATTATGTTAGAAAAATTTGATGACATAGAAATAAAATTAATAGGAGATCATCAAATAAATAATTCAATAGTTGCATTAAATGTAATTAAGTATTTAAGAGATAATAAAGATGTTAAAGTAAGTAATGAATCTATAAGAAAAGGTCTTTTAACTACTAAGTGGCCTGGAAGAATAGAAAAGATAAAAGAAAATCCTATGTTTATAATAGATGGAGCTCATAATGAAGATGGAGCAAAGTCATTATCAAAGGCTTTAGATAAAAACTTCCCAAATAAGAAATTAACAATGCTAATAGGGATGTTGGCAGATAAAGATATAGATAGTGTATTAAAAATACTGATGCCTAAGTTTGATAAAGTGGTAACTACAACTCCAGATAATGATAGAGCTATAAATAGTGAAGAATTAAAAAATAAAATATCTAAGTATGTAGATAATGTAATTTCAATAGAGAATATAGATGATGCAGTTAATTATACTTTAAATAATTCTAAAGAAGATGATGTAATAATAAGTGCTGGATCATTATATATGATAGGAGCAGTTAGAACTTTAGTAAAAGAAAAAGAGCTTTTAATTCAAAAATAATACTAAACAAAGTTACCCTTGGATTTATTCAAGGGTAATTTTTATATAGAAAACTTCTATACAAAAATATTATAGTATAGAAGTTTTCTATATAAGTTTACTTAAAAATATCATTTGGTATAATTGAACATGGTCAAAAGCTTGTAATTATAATATAAAATTATATATTTAGAGGGAGATTAAAAAATGAATGTAAAGAAAATAGTAAAATCACTATCAGTTGGAATGCTATTAGTATTAGCAATAGGTGGCTTAGTGGGGTGCTCTTCAAATAAAGGGGAAGTAGGCTATAACAAAATAGATTCTACTAAGACTGAAAAGTTAGCTGATGAAAATGAAAATGTACTAGTAATAGATGTTAGAGATGAAGAAAATTATATAAAAGGTCATTTAGCAAATGCTATAAATATACCATTTGATGAGTTTGAAGGAAAAATATCTGAGTTAGAAATATATAAAGATCAAAAAATACTATTAATATGTCATACAGGTAATAAAAGTGGTAAGGCAGCTAAGATGTTAATAGATAATGGGTTTACTAAAGTATATAATGCAGAAGATGGTATGGATGAATTTGATTATAAAACAGTTGATTATACTAATGTAACTGGAAATGAATTTGAGAAGTTAGTTGAAGAAAATAAAGATGCTTTTATATTAGATGTTAGAGATGCAAAAGATTATGATAAAGGTAGTATAAAAAATGCAGTTAATATACCTATTGATGAAGTTGAATCAAGATTAAATGAAATTGATGATCATAAAGATGAAGATATATTAATATATTGCTCTATAGGTAGAAGAAGTGCTCAAGTAGCTGAATTATTAAAAGATAAAGGTTTTAAAAACGTAGTCAACTCAGTTGATGGTGTTAAAGAATACGATTTTAATTTAGTTAAATAATATATTAAAGTAAAATGGGGGTATAAAATACTTATTTTTATATTCCCTAATTTAATTTAAAAGCTAATTAAGTAGAAAGGATATATAAGTTTATCAATATGAAAGAAAATAGAAAAAAGAGTTTAAATAAAACATTTTGGATTACATTAGGAATAATTTTAGTATCATTATTAATTTACATATTTAATCCATCAGTAAATAAAGTTATTAATAAAATGACATCATATTTAATATCTCTTGATATGGATGGTTTAAAGGAATATATATTATCCTTTGGAATGTGGGCTCCGGTAATATCATTTTTATTAATGATACTTCAGTCAGTTGCAGCTCCTCTTCCAGCATTCGTAATAACTTTTGCTAATGCTGCGCTATTTGGATGGGTGTATGGAGCTATACTTTCTTGGTCTAGTGCTATGGCTGGAGCAACATTATGTTTTTATATAGCAAAGTTTCTTGGTAGAGGTGTGGTAGAAAGCTTAACTAGTAAGTTTGCACTTGAAAGCATAGATAAGTTTTTTGATAAATATGGAAAGCACACTATATTAATATCAAGATTACTTCCGTTTATGTCTTTTGACTTAGTAAGCTATGCAGCAGGTTTAACATCAATGAGCTTTATATCATTTTTTGTAGCCACTGGAATAGGTCAGCTTCCAGCAACTATAGTTTACTCATATGTAGGAGGAATGCTTACAGGTGGTGCTAAGTTAATGATGACTGGGCTTCTTACTTTATTTGCATTAAGTATACTAATATATGTAGCTAAAAAGGTATGGAGTGAAAAGCATAATAATTAATTTCTTATGGATGGAGTATTAAAGCATAAATCTATGTTTTATACTGTCATCCTATTTTATATATAAGAGGTGTTTATAATGAAAAAAATAAACCTAAATAAAAAAACTTTAGAATTAGTAAAAGGTAAATATGATGATTGTATTAATTGTAAACTATGTTACAATAATTGTCCTATGATGAAGGAATATGGATCATCTCCCAAAAACATAATGAAAGATATATTAAATGAAGAATCAGTAAATAAGGATATACCTTACTCTTGTATGTTCTGTAATCTTTGTAAAGAGAAATGTCCAAAGGATATAGATTTGAAAGAAATGTACTTAGGAATTAGAAAAGATATAACTAGTAACAATAATAAGGAACTAAAATCTTTAGGGTATAATACAGTAAAATTTCATCAGATAAATAGCTTTTCACCATTGTTTTCAAGAAATTTTGTAACTAAAGATACTAAAAAAATATTTTTACCAGGATGCAGTTTATCTAGCTATAGTCCAGAAATAGTTATTAAGACTTTTGAGTATCTAAAAGATAGAATAGATAATATATCTTTAGCAGTAGAATGTTGTGGTAAACCAACACTAGCAATGGGGGATACTGATAAGTTTAAAAAATATTACTCTAAATTAGACAAGTTGTTTGAAAGTAATGATATAGATGAAGTTATAGTTGCATGTCCCAATTGTTTTGATACAATAAGAAACAGTAGTAAGAATATAAAAGTAACTACTTTATGGAGTGTGATTAAAGAATATAAAGTACCAAAAGAACTTAAATATTATTATAAAGACATAGATCTTGAATTCTCCCTTCACGATCCTTGTCCAATAAGAAAAGAACCTAAAATACATGAAGCAGTAAGAGAGATATTAAATGATTTAGGTGTGAAGATAATTGAATTTGATAAAAATAGAGAAAATAGTGAATGTTGTGGATCAGGAGCTATGGTTAGAGTAACTAACCCAGATATATCAATAAAACAAACTAAAAGAAGAGCTAATCAAGCAAAAACTGATACAGTAATTTCATATTGTGAATCCTGTTGTGAATCTATGATGTCTGTTGGAAAGAATTCACTTCACTTATTAGATTTTATTTTTAATAAAGATGTAATAAATAAAAGGTCATTTACTCAAGATAAAACATCAGTAATTCATAAATGGAAGATGAGATATAAAACTATACAAAATGGAAAAAGTAAAAAATTATAAGTATGGAGAAATTAAAGTGAAATATGATAAAAGGATATTAAAGATAACATTAGGAGTATTATTTTTAACTATAATAGGGATAGTTATTTATAAGATATGTAGTTTAAATTTAGGTGTAGAAGATATAAAAAACTACGTACAAAGTTTTGGTAAAATTGGACCAATTGTGTATATTATAATGTTTGCATTAGTACCACTTACATTCTTTCCAGATTCTGTACTAGCAATAGCTGGAGGGTTAATTTTTGGATTATTTAAAGGATATATATATACGGCTATAGGAGCATTAATTGGAGGAACTATATCTTTTTATATATCTAGATATTGGGGTAGAGAAATAATTAAAAAACTTACCAAAGAAAAATTAGATAATATAGAAGTTATGATAAATAATAAAGGATTTACAATTATATTTTTATTAAGATTAATACCACTATTTCCATTTGATGTTATAAGTTATGGAGCAGGTCTTACTTCTGTTAAGTATAAAGATTTTATATTAGCTACGTTCGTTGGAACGATTCCAGGGATATTAGTATTTACAAACCTAGGATCAGAAGCTGTGAATATGGGTAGTACAAGCTTTTATATATCAATAGCTTTATTAATACTTTTATTTGTGGTTTCTATATTCTTAAAAAATAAATTTATATCAAAAGAGTTAAAGAATAATACAAAGTAAAGCTAGGAGGAATAAATGTTAGATACACATGCTAGAAAATATGTTAATCCATTTATTGAAATGGGTGCAAAATTATTTTTGAATTTAAAAATGAGACCAAATCAAATTACAATGTTAGCTCTTTTATTAGGTATATCAACATCTATATTTATATATTTTGATAGGCCCTTATTAGGATTAGTAATACTTTGGATATCGGGGTATTTAGATGCAGTAGATGGTGCAATGGCTAGAAAAAGTAACTCTAGTTCATCATTTGGAACAGTGCTTGATATAGTATCTGATAGAATTGTTGAAGTAAGTATGATAATTGTATTTGGCATTAAGTTTATAGACGTAAGATTTAACTTACTTATATTAACAGCATCAATATTAATGTCAATGACTATATTCTTAACTGTTGGAGCTTGCTCAGAGAAGAAAGGAATGAAGTCATTTTATTACCAAGCTGGGGTAGCAGAAAGAACTGAAGGATTTATATTATTTTCACTTATGATATTACTACCACAGTACTTGGGGATAATTACTAATATATTTTCTGTATTAGTATTATTTACAGCTGGGCAAAGATTTTTCGAAGCCAAAAAAATATTAGATTAGGAGAATTAATATGAAAAGGAAATTATTAAGTTTATTATGTGTAGTGCTAGCAATAGCTGTTAGTTTAGTAGGATGTACAAGTAAAACATCTACAGACAAGAATATAAGTATTTTAGATAGTAATTATGATGAGATTTTAGAAAAAGCTAAGGGTACTACTGTTACTTTCTATGGATATGGTGGAAATGAAGTAATGAATAAATGGTTTGATAGTTATGTAGTAGACCAAATGAAGGAACAATACGATATAACAGTAAAAAGAGTAGGTATGAATATAGATGAAATACTAAATCAATTACTATCAGATAAACAAGCTAATAATAATGATGGTTCAATAGATGTAGTTTGGATAAATGGAGAAAACTTTAAGACAGCTAAGGAAAGTAATTTATTATTAGGTTCATTTGTAGGAAAGCTTCCAAACTTTAATGACTATGTAGATACTGCATCAGAAGATGTTACTACAGATTTTGGTACAGAAGTAGGTGGAATGGAAGCACCATGGGGGAAATCTCAATTTGCAATAGCTGTTAATTCTGATAAAATAACTCAAACTATAACAGATACACAATCTTTAAAAGAAGCTATAACAGCTAACCCAGGTAAATTTACATATCCAGCATTACCTGATTTTACAGCGAGTGCTTTTGTTAGAAATGTAATATACGACATAGTAGGTTATGAAAATGTTGCAAACTTACCAGAAGATAAAGAAAAAGTAAAAGAAGCTATACAACCTGCTATAGATTATTTAAATGAGATAAAGCCTTATTTATGGAATGAAGGAAAAACATATCCATCAACTACATCTCAATTAGATAATATGTATTCAGATAATGAAGTCTACTTTACTATGACATATTCTCCAAATTCATTAAAGGGAAGAATGGAAACAGGTGAACTTAGCAGTACTACAGAAATAATAGAGTTTAAAAATGGAAATTTAAGTAATACCCACTTTTTAAGTATACCATTTAATTCTCCTAATCAAGCTGGAGCGATGGTATTAATAAACTTTTTAATGAGTGTAGATGCTCAAGCTTCAAAGACTTTCACTGAAAACTGGGGAGATACAACCGTTTTAGACATGAATAAAGTTTCAGATAGTGAAAAGTCAGAGTTTAGTGAAGATAGTATAACAATAAGTAATTCAGTCCCAGAACTAAGTGCAGGTATGGTACCTATAATAGAAGAAATATGGACTGAAGAGGTGTTAGAAAGTGAATAAAAATCTAAAGCCATATTTACTCATAGCACCTTCTGGAATCATATTAGCGTCTATTATGATTGTTGGAATATATAATTGTATAGTACAGAGCTTAGGATATTTTCCACAGATAGGTATGAATAGTATAACTTTAGATTATTATAAAGAGATTTTAGGAGAGGCAACTTTCTTAAAATCTCTTCTCTTTAGTATGAAAACTTCATTAATTTCAGCTTTATTATCAGTTTTAATAGGAGTTATACTAGCGTATTTATTATGCCAAGATAAATATTCAAATTTCAGAACATATATATTAAATATACCAGTTATAGTACCTCATATAATCGTAGTTATATTGATAATATTCATATTCTCTAAGACTGGTATAATATCTAGAATACTTTTTAACTTAGGAATAATAAATGATTCATCTCAGTTTTTGAATTTAATATCAGATAAAAATGGAATAGGAGTAATATTGGTTTACTTATGGAAGGGAACGCCTTATGTTATTCTTACAACTTATAATATACTAAAAAATATAAGTGGAAAATTAGAATTAGTAGCATTAAATCTAGGTGCAAGTAAGTTTCAAAGTTTTATATATATAATTTTGCCTCTATCAATGCCAACTATAGTTTCATCATTTATAATATTATTTGCATTTTCTTTTGGATCATATGAAGTTCCATTCTTAATAGGACCAAGTACACCTAAAGCTCTATCAGTATATTCATATGTTAATTATATAAGCTCAGATTTAAGAAAAAGATCTTTAGCTATGGCTATAAATACGATTTTATCCTTAATAAGTTTTGTTTTGTTAATAATATATAATAAAATATTTTATAAAATATATAGATACAAATTATAGGTGAAATGATGAAAAGAAATATAAGAAAATTAATTATAGATATTCTCTTAATATCAATTATAACTCCAATATTTATATTAGGAGTATGGTGCTTTACAAATAGTTGGACTTATCCAGATTTGCTACCAAAAACTTATTCAATTAGGGGATTTGAATATATACTAAATAAATCAAATTTAAAGATTCTAGTTAATAGCATATTAATATCACTAGTTATTGTATTTATTACAATTATAATAAGTATACCATCTGCAAAGGCAATAGCTATATATAATTTTAAAGGAAAAAGATTATTCGAGCTATTAATATTATCACCTATTATAATACCAATGGTATCTGTGGCAATGGGAATACATATTACATTTATAAGAATGAAAATAGCAAATACATTAGTTGGTGTAATAATAATAAATATAATTCCTTGTATACCATATGCTGTGAGAATTATAGGTGATGTTTATAAATTAGTAGGTAATAAACTTGAAATTCAAGGACAATTACTAGGAGCAAATAAGTTCAATGTATTTAGATATATTACATTACCATTAATAATGCCTGGAATAATAGGCGCAAGTAGTATGTGCTTTATAATATCATTTAGTCAATATTTTTTAACTATGCTTATAGGTGGAGGTAATATAATAACTTATCCAATGATAATGTTTCCGTATATACAAAGTGGAGATAGGAATATATCAGCCTTATACAGTATAGTGTTTTTAATTGTAAGTATAATGCTACTTATATTAATAGAAAAGCGAATAAAGAAGTATTACATGAATAATGAAGAAACTACATATTTAATATAGATAAAACCTAAGGAGAAAGATATGTCACATGTTAATCTAATAAATTTGAATAAAAGTTTTGATAAAGTGAATGTACTTAAAAATATAAACTTAGAAATAAATGAAGGAGAAATAATATCTTTATTAGGTCCATCAGGATGTGGAAAGAGTACAACACTAAAAATAATAGCTGGAATCTTAGAACTAGATGAAGGCGATATTTTATTTGATGGGGCTAGTGTAAAAAATATACCGACTGGCAAAAGAGATGCAGCAATAGTATTCCAAGATTACTTATTATTTCCTCATATGAATGTTTTTGAAAACATAGAGTTTGGATTAAAAATGAAAAAAGTAAAAAAGGAAGCAAGAGTTAAGAAAGTACAAGAATTAGTAGAATTAGTAAAGCTAAACGATTATAAAAGTAAATACCCATCAGAGTTATCTGGAGGACAACAGCAAAGAGTAGCTATAGCTAGAACGCTTGCTATAAGTCCTAAGGTATTGTTATTAGATGAACCATTTTCTAATTTAGATATAAGTTTAAGAAATGAAATGAGGGATTTTGTATTAAACTTACAAAAAAAATTAGAAATAACGACAATCTTAGTAACTCATGACAAAGAAGAAGCTTTAATGATGAGTGATAAAGTAGCAGTAATGTTAGATGGAGAAATAAAGCAGTATGATACACCAAGTAATCTTTATGAAAATCCAAATAGTAAAGAAGTTGCAAATATATTTGGAGATAGAAATTACTTACAAGGAAAAATAAAAAATAATAAATTTATAAGTAATTCAGTAGAATTAAACTTAAAAGATGTAAAAGATATAAATAATGTAGAATTAATGATACCTCAAGAAAGTATAAAATTGTTAAACAGAGATTCAAAAGAAGGAATAGAAGGGAAGATAATAAAACGAAAGTATGCAGGAGAAAAAACATATTATGATGTAAAAGTAAATGAAACAATTTTAAAATCATCAAGTGATAATAACTTCTATAAAGAAGGTGATATTATAAAGGTAGAAATTAAAACCCAAAATATAGTTTTATTCTAATCAACAAAAAGTTTGTTATCATTTAAGAATAGTTTAAGTGATAACAAACTTTTTCGATATTATATACATATACGTGTAAATATTTAAATTATTATCTATCTACTTACTTAAGTGCCTCTTTTAAAGCTTTAGATAGCTGATCTGGACAAGAAGTTGATTTACCACCACAAGTTATGTTCTCTAATCTTTTAGCAACATCACTAGCATCTTGATTCATTACTAATTGCTTTATTCCGATTAGGTTTCCTGGACAGCCACCTATAAAATCAACATCAACTATTTTATTATTATCATCTAACTCAAATATCATTTCTTTGCAGCATACACCACTTGGATTAAAAGAAAATCTCATAACACTATCTCCTTAATAAATATAATTATTATAAAAATAATAATACCAATATAAGTTAAATAAAGCAATGAATAATCCTAACAAATGAATAATATATTATTATATAATACGTAGGTTATGGAAGGGGGGATTTTTTGAAGATATATATATCTAATTATCTATCTAAGAGTATAAGTATAATAGATTATTACACCCTTGAAGTAGAGAAGGTAATAAATTTAGAAGAGAGTATTTATCCACATCATTTTTGTATAGATAAAGAAAAAAATTTAATTTATATACCTAGTTCAAGTAATGGAATAATTTATATTTATGACTTAAATAATGATAATATTTTAGATACAGTTTCTGTCGGCGGAAATTTAAGTCAAGTAATACTATGTAATAAAGAAGTATTTATATCTAATGAAGATTCAGATAGTATATACTTTTTAGATCGAGAGACATTGACTCCTGTTGGGGTTATAAATTTAGAACACACACCTCATGGATTAGATTTTGATGAAGTTTCAAAAAAAATATATGTATCCTGTATAAATTCAATTGTATGTATAGATGTAGATAGAAAGCAAATAGATAAGCAAATGAATATAAGTTCTAAAGCATGGCATCTTAAAATTAATAAAGAAAGCAATCATATATATATATCTACTTTAGATGGAAAGGTTATGATAATAGATTTAAAAAGCATGGAAATAAGAAAAGTACTAAATGATTTTTTATTGCCTCTTGAAATTAGATTTAATTATAAAAATAAAAGAGTATATATAGCAGATTTAGCATATAAAAATATAAAAATATTAGATTTTTATACAGGTAAATATATTGCTAATATAAGTGTAGATGGAACACCACAAGGATTAGAAATTTCAAATGATGGTAATTTTTTATTTGTATCAGATAGTCAAAATAACATGATTAAGGTTTATAATTGTATTACGAATCAGTTAATAAAAGAAATTAAAGTTGGAAAAGAGCCTACAAGCATAGTGTGTATGTAGGCTTAATGATTGTTTCGTATTAGTAAGTCTATAACTTCTGCATACATATCTGATGCATTATTCTTCCAATTATTACAAATAAGCTGAGCTTGTTTTTCAGAAGAAACATTTAAATTTAAATCTATTAAATTACATTGATTTTCAATTACTCTTAAATTAACTATAAATTCATTATCGCTTTGTTTAACAAAACTAGACTTAACTTGAGTATCAGCTAGCAAACTTTCTTTGTTAGATAATAAGTATTCATCAACTTTTCTAGTAGAATTCTCAGGTATCCTAGATAAAAAATATTCCAATGTTTCAATCCCTTTTTGTGTGAGAGAGTAATATTCTCTATCAGAGTCTTTATATGTAATTAAAAACTTAGATTCCATAAGTTGAGATAGAAGTTGTTGTAATGAAAAATAATTCATCATTTCAGTTTCTAAAACAACTTGGGTTATTTGAGAATTAGTTAAATCCATATTAATCCTATCTAAAATATATAAAATTAATAGCTTATGATAAGCTAACTCTTCAGATGAGTTTTCAAACATAATATCATCCTCCGTAAAACTATTTCTATATATTATATTAAACCAAAATATATAAAATTAAAAGTACAATTTACTTAATATTTAATTTCGTATAAAACAAACAAAAAGGCTACCGAAAAATTTGGTAGCCTTACTTTTAACTAACTATAAAAATTTACTATAGGCTTATTTGCCTGCCATTTGTTGCTCAGCCATTTCAACTAATTTCTTAGTCATATATCCACCTACGTAACCATTTTGTCTAGCAGTTAAGTTACCTTTATCTATGTTTTCGTAGTTAGATAAACCTATTTCGTTAGCTATTTCTAATTTCATTTGATTTAAAGCAGCTTTCGCTTCAGGTACGACTGTTTTGTTATTAGTATTTGACATAGTAAATTTCCTCCTTAGTTGTCATTTACAACACATTTAATTGTGTTGTTACTAGTATTTTGACCAGATTGAAATTTTATATACTGTAAAAATAAGTTAATTTATATATTAATGTATTTAGGCTTATTCATATATTTTATGGTTCATTTTTATTTTTTTATCTTTTCTAATACCTTCATAAAGTCCATGAGGTTCCCTAGTATAACTATTATTAATATTACTAGTGACAGTGTTAACAGTTGCTTTTAGGCTTTCTTTTGCTTGAATGTTTTTTAAAGAATTTTTTATGTCTGCCATAATTACACCACCTTAATTATTTATTTTATTTCTTAATTCTAAATTGCCCAAATAATAAATTTATCTTTGTAGTAATTTTTTGAAATAAAAGAAAATAAGTTTTAAATATAGGATTATATATATAAAGGAGGTGTGATATGGGTTTAAGATGGAAAAGAACTAAGGCCTTCTTTTTAAGTATAACTTTTTTTTTATTAGCATTATTATCAGTATTTGCCTTAGTTTTTGGAATTAAGTACATATGTAATATAAGTGATGATGCAAATATGCCTATATATAGTGTTGACACAGATGAAAAAAAAATAGCTATAACTTTTGATGTTGCATGGGGAAGTGAAAATATAGATGAAATATTAGAGGTATTAGATAAGCACAATATAAAGGCGACATTCTTTTTAGTTGGAAGCTGGATAGATGATAATAAGAATACAGTTAAGCTAATAAGTGAAAAGGGTCATGAAATAGGAAATCATTCAAATACTCATCCTAATATGAAAGAAACACCTGATGAAGATATTATGAATGAGATAGAAATCACATCAGAAAAAATATCTAATATAACAGGACAAAGAGTAACATTATTTAGACCACCATTTGGAGAGGTTACTGATGAAGTGATGGAAGTTTGTAAATCTTTAGATTATACAGTTATAAAATGGGATGTAGATTCACTAGATTGGAAGGGAATAAGCGCAGATCAGATAACAGAGAGAGTATACAAAAGTGTTCAACCTGGATCAATAGTTTTATTTCATGCGAGTTCTAGTAACGTAAAGGAATATCTAGATACTGCTATTACTCAACTTGAAAAAAACGGATACGGTATTTGTAAAGTATCAGATTTAATTTATAAAGATAACTATACTATAAACTCTTCGGGAGTCCAAAAGTCAAAAGAGAATTAATGTAATAAATTTAAGTAGTTATAAATATATTTATTATATAAGATTGAGATAAAATAATAGAATTAACAATTGTGGGAGGATAAATAATATGATAGATATAAAGGATGACACTAATGTAGTATACCTAAGAGGAGAAATGGACGATAATTTAGACTTTAGTCATGAAATCTTTGGGGAAAAGTTTTATAATACAAAAATAAAAATAAATAGATTAAGCGAATCTTATGACATACTACCATTAACTATATCAGAAAGATTATTACAAGATGTTGATATAAAAAATAATAATTTAGTAAATGTTATAGGTCAACTTAGATCTTATAATAAAAATATTGATAATAAAAACAGATTGGTTTTGACTGTGTTTGTTAGAGAATTAAAGCAATCTGAAGAAGAAAATAAGGATCCAAATAGTATATTCTTAGATGGGTATATATGCAAAGAACCTATATATAGAAAAACACCTTTAGGAAGAGAAATTACAGATCTGTTAGTTGCAATAAATAGACCATATAATAAATCTGATTATATTCCATCTATTGTATGGGGTAGAAATGCGAAATTTGCCAAGACCCTAAAAGTTGGTGATAGGGTACAGATGTGGGGACGAGTTCAAAGTAGAGAATATGAGAAAAAGGTTGAAAATGGAGATCCTATCAAAAAAGTAGCTTATGAAGTATCTATATCTAAAATTAAAAAATTATCTGAAAATAATGCTCAAGAATAAATACTTCTATTTATGTATTGAATAGTTGCTCATGATTTATTATAATCTATTTTATGATAAATTTTGAGAAAAGATAAGAGGGGGAGCACTGTGAAGAGCGCATTATATCATGACTATGAGCCAAACTCAGACCGAATTGAAGAATCAGACGACATAACATGTTTTTTGGATACGATTAAATATGATATAGGAGACAAGATACTGCTTGTTGGAGATGTAGGCAACTTAGGCAAAAAACTTAGGATGCTGGGTGTTAACGTAACGATATTAGAACATAGTAACTATCAAGATGTATGTCCATCTTTAGTGAATAATGAGAACTGTACTGTTGTAAGAGGTGCACTAGAATATATGCCTTTTAATGATAGTTTCTTTGATAAAGTTATAGTGTTAGATCACTTTAACCATACCAGCAACTGTAAAAAGGCATCACATGAGATACGTAGAGTTTTAAAGAAGAAGGGCGAGCTTATTCTAGAAGACCACAACTTAAAAAACTTGAAAGTAAAGTTAAAATATTTTAAGCATAGGCTTCTAGGAGAAAATGTACACTATAATTATCCACAAGAAATACTTAATTTATTTTCAAAATTAAATTTTGAAGGTGCTCTCAAGGAAATAAAGGATGAAAGATACATTTATATAGGAAAAATGAAATAAATGAATTAAAATATAATTGTGAATAAAAATACTAAAGACTAGGTTATCCTGGTCTTTTATTATAGGAGAGAATAATAGGTATGAATATAAATTTTACACTAATAGTAGTAGTCATGTTGTTTGTAATACTTATGTCAATTCAATTTACGCTAAATAAGATATATGTGACATTAAAGGAAATAAAGGAATTGATACGTCTAAAGAAAAATAAGGAATGATAAAAATGAATAGCTTAGAGTATATAAAGGATGAAATTCAAAACATAGCAGAAGCTATACTTTCAGTTCTGAATATAGAGGTGACTATAGTAGATGAAAGTTTAATTAGGATAGCTGGAACAGGAAGATACTTAAACAAGATAGGAGAACGAATTGATGGATACTCTGCATTTAAAAAATCTTTACAAGAACAAGTATCAATTGTTATAGATGATCCTCATATTAGTAAGGTATGCATAGTATGTGATAATAATCAATTTTGTAAGGAGTATGCAGAGGTTTGTTGTCCTATCACATTAGATGGGCATTCATATGGAGTTATTGGTCTTATAGCATTTAATGAAGAGCAAAAAGAAAGAATAATGCATAATATCGAAGGTCTTTTAAATTTTCTAGGAAAGATGGCAGATTTAATTTCTAACAAATTAAAAGCTCAAATTAAAACTGAAGAGCTAGAATTAGAAAAGAAAAAACTTGAAATATTAATTGATAGTATGGACAAGGCTATCGTTTCTATAGATGTAAATGGTAAAATAGATAAGTATAATTCTAAATTCAAGGAATTTTTTGAACTTGATAGTTATGATATAGAAAATAAAAATATTGATGAAATATTAAATTTTGTAAATAACTCTCTTAATAAAGATTTTAGGGCATATAAGTCAGGCATGTTTTTTTACCATAAAAATAGACGTAATTTAAAGGGGATATATAACATAAATAAGATTATAGTAAAAGAAAATTTAAAAGGTTATGTAATTGATTTTATAGACAAAAGAGAAGCTATAAAAAACTATAATAAGATAAACAATGACTATAAGATAATGTTAGATAATATTATTGGAGATAGCGATATAATAAGTAATATTAAAAAAGAAGCTTTAGTAGCATCTAAATCTAATTCTACAGTTTTAATAACTGGAGAAAGTGGTACAGGAAAAGAGTTATTTGCTAGAGCTATACATAATCATAGTTATAGATGTGAAAATCCTTTTATAGCAGTTAATTGCGCAGCTATACCAGATAACCTTTTAGAGAGTGAGCTATTTGGATATGAAGAAGGTGCATTTACAGGAGCTAAAAAAGGTGGAAAATTAGGTAAGTTTGAATTGGCTCATAATGGAACAATTTTTTTAGATGAAATAGGAGATATGAGCTTACATCTTCAAGCAAAATTACTGAGAGTGTTACAAGAAAAAGAGCTTGATAAGATAGGTGGAAAATCAAATGTATCTATAGATGTAAGAATTATAGCTGCAACTAATAAAGACTTAGAAAAAATGGTATCTAAGGGAAGCTTCAGAGAAGACTTATACTATAGATTAAATGTTATACCAATACATTTACCAAGTCTTAGAGAACGAAAGGAAGATATTCCTTTACTTATAAATTATACAATTAAAGAATATGCAAAAAAGCTAGGTAAGGATGTAGAGTCAATTGACAATAATGCATTACAAGTAATGATTGATTACAAGTGGCCTGGAAATATAAGAGAGCTACAAAATATAATAGAATACAGTATTAATATGTCGACATCTTCCATTATAACTTTAGATGTGATTCCTCAGAAAATAAAAGCAAGACGTATAGATAAATTTATAAAAGAGAATACTACAATAAATACATTAGAAATGCTAGAAAAAAATGAAATTATTAAAGCTTTAAATAAATATAAAGATTATAAAAAAGATAAAGAATTAGTCGCTAAATCTTTGGGTATATCTAGAGCCACTTTATATAGAAAGTTAGAAAAATATAATATAGTCTCAAAATGATACAAATTCTCATTTTGAGACTATATTTTTTTATTTTGAGACTATATTTGTTGAAAAATATTATATATATAAAAACTAATAAAATTTCTAAGTACAAAATCAAGTATATACCTTAATTATAAAAAATTAATAAAATTTTAAAAGTTGGCATGAAAAATGCTGTATATAAATGTATAATAAAATTTATTAGGAGGTTATATTATTATGAGAGATATAAGAAATAATTTAATAAATATATTAATGGAAGAAGTTAAGCCGGCGCTAGGATGTACTGAACCAGTAGCAGTAGCTTTAGCTTGTGCAAAAGCAAAAGAATTACTAGGAGAAGAAATTGTTAGCAATAAAATATTATTAAGTCCAAATGTTTATAAAAATGGTATGTGTGTTGGAATACCAGGTACAGATAGATTAGGATTAAAGATATCAGCAGCTATGGGGTTATTAGGTGGACATTCAGAAAATGGTCTTCAAGTTCTAGAAACTTTAGATAGCACTCAAGTAAAGGCTGCAGAAGATTATATGGATAATAATCCAATAGATATATCACCATTAGATACAGATGAGAAAGTTTATATAGAGGTTATTTTAAAAGGAAAAAATCATAGTGTAAAAGTTGTAATAAGAAATAAACATGATAATTTTATATATTTAGAAAAAGACGGGCAAATTATATTAAATAAAGAAGAACTAACAGAAGAAGTAAAAGAAGAATCGATAACAATCGATAAACAAGAAAACATAATGGATAGTATAACTATAAAAGAATTGGTTGAAAATATTGAAAAGCTTAATTTTGAAGATATAAAGTTTTTATTAGATGGTATATCTATGAATGAGGAGATAGCGAAAGTTGGATTAGAGGGAAAAGTTGGAATTGGTGTAGGTTATGGTATGAAAAAATCCATGGAGGAAGGTATTCTAGGTGATGATTTAATGAACCAAGCTATGATGATAACGGCAGCTGCATCAGATGCAAGAATGGCTGGTGTAAAAATGCCAGTTATGAGTTCTAATGGAAGTGGAAATCATGGATTAACAGCAATACTTCCAATCGTAGCGTATAATAGAAAGTTTCCAAAGTCTGAAGAAGAGTTAGCTAAGGCTTTAGCAATATCTCATTTAGTAACAGCATATGTTAAAAACTTTACAGGTAGATTATCTGCAGTTTGTGGTTGTGGAGTAGCTGCATCAACAGGAGCAACAGCAGCAATATCATGGTTAATGAGTAAAGATATAAGTCAAATTGAAGGTGCTATAGAAAATATGGTGGCAAATTTAAGTGGAATGATTTGTGATGGAGCAAAAGCTGGTTGTGCATTAAAACTAGCATCAGCAGCATCTGCAGCTGTTCAAAGTGCAATAATAGCGAAACAAGGGTGTTATGTACCACCTATGAATGGAATTGTAGGTTCTAGAGTTGAACAAAGTATAAAGAACTTAGGTAAAGTAAGTGATAAGGGTATGTCAACTACTGATAAAGTTATAATAAAGGTAATGGATGAGATGAATAAGTTAAATTAAATCCTCCTTGCAAAAGAAGCTAATCTCCTATAAAATGGATTTATCATTATTACAAGTGGAGGTTACATTATGGATATAGCAACTAAGAAATGGGAAGTTTTATGTTCTGAAGAACAAATAAACGAAAGATTAAAAGAGCTTGGAGCTCAAATATCAGAAGATTATAAGGATAAAAACTTATTAGTAGTATCACTATTAAAGGGAAGTTTTATATTCTGTGCGGATCTAGTTAGACAAATAAGTGTTCCAGTTAGAATAGAGTTTATGACAACAGCAAGTTATGGACATGGTGAAGAGAGTTCAGGAACTGTAAATGTAGTATCAGATGTAAAGGCAGATTTATCTGGATACGATGTTTTAGTTGTAGATGATATAACAGATAGTGCTCTTACTATGGACTTTGTTATAAAGCATTTAAGTGGAAAAAATCCTGCTAGTATAAAATCTTGTGTATTATTAGATAAGCCAAGTAGAAGAAAAGTAGAATTAGTACCTGATTATTGTGGATTTGAAATAGAAGATAAGTTTGTTGTTGGTTATGGACTAAACTATGGTGATTACTATAGAAATGTACCATATGTATTTAACGTAACAAACGAAGATAGATAGGTATGTCTGGAGGTTTTGTGTTCGCTGGGATTAACGAACACAAAACCTCTTTTTGGTTGAAATGTTTAAAATAAAGGAGATATTATGATGAGCAAAAGAGTTATGCATCATGTTTGTATTCAGACTGAGGATTATGAGAAATCTTTGGCGTTTTATAGAGATGTTATGGAGTTTGAAGTTGTTCAGGTTAGTGAAGGTTTTCATGGTAGAGATTTTAATACTTGGCTTAAATTTGGAGAATTCATGATAGAACTTCAAACTGCTAAGAATGGTGAGTCTCTTAATAAGTGGAGTTCTAAAAATGAGGGAATCGTTCATATGTGTTTTTTAGTGGATAATATTGATGAAGAATATAATAGAATTATAGATATGGGTTATGATAATTTTAAGGTTAAAAATGGAGAGATTATTTATAATGTAGAAGGTTGTAAATTGTTCAAAATTAAAGCACCAGAAGGTACAGAAATAGAAATTAGAGATACAAATATATAATAAAAATAAAAACGCCTCTTATATAAATTAAGAAGTATACCTTAGTTATATGTGGAGGCTTTAATTGTATCAAAAACATTATAAACTAAATATGATAATAGTAGTACTATATTTAATAGGGGGTTGATATTGTGAGAGATTGGAATTTAAAGTATTCATTGATTAGAATGCTTCATGCTGTGCCAGAAGGGGATAGAGTAGATATATATATAAATAATATGCCTTTTTATAAAAACTTAGCTTTTACTGAATTTAGTCCGTATGTATATGTACCGGAAGGCAATTATACTGTAACTGTGTATCCTATTGATACTCAAGAGAACCCTATAATAAATGAAAAAATAGATGTAAAAGTAGGGGAATTAGCAACAATTGCTATTAGTGGTAGTGAAAATGATGTAATATTAATTCCTGTGGTAGAAGAGGCTGAGGTTGTAGAGGGGAATAATGCTAAAATTAGAGTTGTACACTTAGTTCCAAATGGACCATCAGTTAATATTGAAGTAAATGGACAAAATTTATATAGTAATGTGGAATTTAGAGAAGTAACTCCTTATGTAACTGTTTTGGCAGGTGAATATGTAGTTAATATAGAAGAATCTGAAGAGGGAAAAATAATATTAAAAAATAAGGTAATATTAAATGCTGGAAGGATATATACGTTCTATGCTGTAGGAAATTTACCAAATGCGGAAGTAATCCAATCTTTAGATGGAGCTACATTTATGAATTAAAACAATATAAAAAGCTATAAACAATAGATATGAGTCTAATTGTTTATAGCTTTTATCATTTAGGCTGGTAAATGATATATTAATCTAATTTCCTTAAATCACTTAATATTTGTGTTTTAGATGAAGTTTTTTCATCCTTAAATTTTAATAATTTAGCAGGTGAACCAGCAACTACTGTATTAGGTTCGACATCTTTTGTAACAACAGAACCCGCAGCTACAACAGCACCTTTACCTACTCTTACACCCTCTAAAATAACACAGTTAGCACCAATAACAACATCATCCTCTATTACTACTGGAGTAGCAGAAGGTGGTTCTAAAACACCTGCTACAACAGAACAAGCTCCTAGATGAACATTTTTACCTATTATGCCTCTTGCTCCGATTACTGCATTCATATCTACCATAGAACCTTCACCTATAACAGCTCCTATATTAACAACAGCTCCCATCATAATAACTGCATTTTTACCGATAGTAACCATATCCCTTATAAGTGCACCTGGTTCAATTCTTGCTTCTTCATGTAAATAGTTATACATAGGGATAGCAGAGTTTCTTCTATCATATTCTATATGAATATCGTCAATATGGTTTTTTACACTTTCAAGCTCATTCATTATAACATTATAATCTCCGATTAAAGTATAAGAACCATTACCTCCAAAAACTTTAAATTTATCGTTTCTTTTTAAACGTAAAAGCTTACCAGTAATATATATTTTTACAGGTGTTTGCTTTTCTGAGTCCTTTATAAATCTTGCAATTTCATAAGCATCATTTAAATTTATCATAAGTTGAATTCCCCCTTGATTATGTCTTAATTAAAATATATTATCCATGTTATAGTATCCAGGATCTTGATTAGCTAAAAATTTAGCAGCAGTAATAGATCCTTTTGCAAATATGTCCTTAGATTGGGCCGTATGCTTTATTTCAAGAACTTCATCATGACCAGCAAATATTACGTCATGTTCACCAACAATAGTTCCACCTCTAATAGCGTGTATACCTATTTCATTTTCTTTTCTTTTAGCTTCACGCCCATATCGCCCATATTTATTTTCTGACATTGGTAAAACCTCTTTAATAGAGTTAGCTATCATTACAGCGGTACCGCTTGGAGCATCTACCTTTTTATTATGGTGTTTTTCGATTACTTCTATATCAAAATCACTTAGTGCTTTAGCAGCCTGTTTTACTAATCTTAGTAATACATTAACTCCTAAAGACATGTTATAAGAGTGAAATATAGGTATAGCTTTAGATGCATTATAAATCTTATCCAACTCTTCATCATTATAACCTGTAGTAGCTATAACTAGTGGAGTTTTAGTTTTTAATGCATAACTTAAAACTTCATCTAAAGCTAAGTGATGTGAGAAATCTATTATAACATCAGCATTTTCACTAACATAGTCAAAAGAAGAGTATGCTTTAAATCCTAAATCATTGTTATTTTGAGGAGAAACCCCACAAACTAATTCTAAATTAGAGTCCTCATTAACACAGTTAGCCAAAACTCTTCCCATTTTTCCACTACATCCATTTATTATTACTTTTAGCATGTTCCCTCCTGTAATTTTAGTCCACAATTGACTAATTGTTGCTTTAGAACTTCTACATTTTTAGGATCCATTTCAGCAAGAGGCAGTCTTAAACCACCAACCTCGAATCCAAGTAAATTAGCAGCTGTTTTTACTGGAACAGGATTTACCTCTATAAATAAAGCATCTATAAGAGGTTTCATTCCAAGTTGAAGTTCTCTAGAACCATTTATATCTCCTTCAAAGAATTTATAAACTAAATCATGAGTTTCTTGAGGACAAATATTAGCCAGTACTGATATTACACCATGGCCTCCAAGAGATAATAATGGTAATATAGTATCATCATTACCAGAGTAAACAGCGAAATCTTTTGGAACTAATCTACAAACTTCAGCAACTTGAGCTAAGTTTCCGCTAGCTTCCTTTATACCAACTATGTTTTTAACCTGAGCAAGTTCAGAAACCATACTAGGAGCAAGATTGACACCAGTTCTGCTAGGAACGTTATACATTATTATAGGTATATTAACGCTAGAGGCTATAGTTTCAAAGTGTTTTTTTATTCCAGATTTATTTCCTTTATTATAATAAGGTGTTATAACTAAAAGAGCATCTGCTCCAAATTTCTCAGCTTGTTGACACATATAAATAGAGTGAATAGTATCATTTCCACCAGTGCCAGCTATGATAGGTATTCTTTTATTAGCCTTATCTATAACATATTTTATAACAGCAAGATGCTCTTCATCATCAAGAGTACTAGCTTCACCTGTAGTACCACAAGCAACTATAGCATCTGTATTATTTTCTATATGAAATTCAACTAATTCATCAAGTTTTTCATAGTTAACTCTACCATTCTCATCAAATGGAGTAATTAAAGCAACTGCAGATCCTTTAAATATCATAACGATATCCCCCTTAAAATATAAAAATTAAAAATAATTTTTAATAAATTTAAACTAAATTATATTTTAATAGCAACTCAGCTATTTGAACTGCATTAGTAGCAGCACCTTTTCTGATGTTATCAGCTACACACCAGAAGTTTAATCCGTTATCGATACTAAAGTCTCTTCTTATTCTTCCAACAAAAACTTCATCATTACCGTTTGCATCAATTGTTGTAGGATATTCTAATTTTTCTGGATTATCTATTACAACAACACCATCTGCATTTTTTAAATCATTTATTACATCATTAAGTTCAAATGGATTTTCAAGCTCAATATTTATAGATTCACTATGACAGTTTTTAACAGGAACTCTAACTGTAGTAGCAGTGACTTTTAAGTTATAGTTATTAAATATTTTCATAGTTTCGTTTACCATTTTCATCTCTTCTTTTGTATAGCCATTTTCAGTAAATACATCTATATGAGGAAGACAGTTAAAGGCTATTTGATGAGGATAAAAGCTATTAGCTTCTCCGTTTACACCATTTTCTAAATCTTTAACTCCTCTCACACCAGAACCAGATACAGCTTGGTATGTAGAGTAAATAACTCTTTTTATTTTATATTTTTCTTGAAGTGGTTTTAATGGAACTACAGCTTGTATAGTAGAGCAATTTGGATTAGCTATAATCCCTTTATGATCTTTAACTGCATCAGGATTAACTTCAGGAACCACTAATGGAACATTAGGGTCCATTCTCCACTGACTGGAATTATCTACTACAATAGCTCCTTTAGATGCTGCAATAGGTGCAAATTTTTCACTTATAGATCCACCTGCAGAGAATAATGCTATTTGTATATCTCTATCAAAAGAGTTTTTAGTTAATTCTTCAACTATATACTCTTTTCCTGCAAATTTAACTACAGAACCTGCTGATTTAGCAGATGAAAATAAATAAAGATTTTTTATTGGAAAATGCCTTTCTTCTAACACTTTTAAAAATGTTCTACCAACCATACCAGTAGCACCAACTATTGCCACATTTATCTTTTTCATTTTAATCACCCCAATTTAATATATATTTACCAAAGTTATATAAAATACATACAATTAAAAAAACGTACAAAGGTATACTTTGTACGTTTTAAAATACATAAAAGTAAACCTTGTAGCTCAACACTTAAGATAAGTGACAGTATTGTATATATTCTATACAATCCCAGAAAATACCTTTGCCAAGATATATCTTCGGCTATAATTCCTTTCTCTAATTATTAACGCTTGCCAGCTACAATTAGTTACTAATAATTACAGCGCCTCTACGATAGGTTAAGAGACTATAAATAATTTAGTATAATTTTAATGTATAAATCTCTAAAAATCAATTTAAATTTTAGAAAATTCTAAATTTTAATGCAAATAATGAAATTAGGTTGAAAAAATTCTAAATTTTAATGAATAATTTGTATCTAATAATATGACAAAAAGATATAATTAAAATTGAAGGAATATACTAATTATCACAATATAAGGGGGAAATTTAGTGGATACTTTAAAAGAATTATTTAAAATTGGTTGTGGTCCGTCAAGCTCTCATACAATGGGTCCGCAAAGAGCAGCTAAAAAGTTTAGAGATAAGAATCATAATGCAGATAGTTTTAGAGTAAATTTATATGGTAGTTTAGCGGCAACAGGGGAAGGTCACTTGACAGATTATATTATAAAAAAAACATTAGAACCTAAAAGTGTTGAAATAATATGGGAACCAGATGAAATAAGAGATTTCCATCCAAATGGAATGACATTTAGGGCTCTAGATAAAGATAATAATGTGATAGATGAGTATACAGTGTTTTCAATAGGCGGAGGAAGTTTAAAAGAAGAAAATGAAAATACATCAAATATTAGTAAACAATACCCTTTGACTACAATGACAGATATTATGAATTGGTGTAATGAAAATAATAAAACCTTATTGGATTATGTTTTAGAAAATGAAGATGACGATGCTTTTGAATATATAGATAATATAAGAATAGCGATGAGACGATCTATAAAAGAAGGATTAGAATCAACCGAATTTATACCTGGCAAGTTACAATTAAAAAGGCGTGCTAAAGACTTTTATAATAAATATTTAGAAAGTAATAAATTTACAACTATGTTATTTTCTTATGCATTAGCTGCTTCAGAGCAAAATGCTTCTGGAAATATGATAGTTACAGCTCCAACATGTGGTTCAGCAGGAGTTATACCAGGGGTACTTTTAAGTTTACAAGACCATGGTGAATATACTGATAATCAAATAAATGAGGCATTATTAGTAGGAGGATTGATTGGAAATATTATAAAATACAATGCATCAATTTCAGGTGCTGAAGTAGGATGTCAAGGTGAAATCGGTGCTGCATGTTCTATGGCTGCTGCAGCTATTGCATATCTTAAAGGTGGAACTACTGAGCAAATAGAGTATGCAGCTGAAATAGCATTAGAGCATCACTTAGGAATGACATGTGACCCGGTATATGGGTATGTTCAGATTCCATGTATAGAAAGAAATGCTATCGGAGCAGAAAGAGCTTTAGACTCAGCTAACTATGCTTTATTGACAGATGGAACACATTTTATAACATTAGATCAAGTAATTCAAACTATGAAGGAAACAGGTATAGATATGATGGATAAATATAAAGAAACTGCTAAAGGTGGTTTAGCTAAGCACTTTTTCTCATGTTAACAAAAACATAGTTTAAATAATTCACTCAAGGGGGAAGAAAAATATGAATGACATAGAGGCATTGTTTGAAAAACTGAAAAATCATAGAAATAAATTACATAATATTGGTGAAATAGGTAGAAAAGAATATAATACATCAAAATATATAAGAAGTTATTTAGATAAATTAGGAATAGAATATAGTGTTTATATAGAAACTGGTACGGTAGGTATTATAAAAGGAAAAAATCCTATAAAAACTATAGCATTTAGATCAGATATTGACGCATTAAGTACTGAAAATGGAGTTAAGCATTTATGTGGACATGATGGGCATATGAGTATTTTACTTGGATTAATAGAATATCTAAATAATAATAGGCATAATTTAAATGATAATATTGTATTTATATTTCAACCAGCAGAAGAAGCGCCTGGTGGAGCTGAAGAAATGATAAAACAAGGTGTTCTCAAATATTATAATGTAGATGAAATATATGGATTACACATATATCCTGAAATACCAGAAGGATATATTGGTTTAAGAGATGGTTATTTCTTAGCACAAGGAGCAGAAATAGATATAAATATAACTGCTAAAAGTGCCCATGGAGCTATGCCTCAAAATGGAATAGATGCTACTGTAGTTGCTTCTAGCTTAATAAGCAATTTACAAAGTATAGTTTCTAGAAACTTAAGTCCTATAGATAATGGAGTAATTACAATAGGAAAACTAAATGCAGGATCTGTAAGAAATATAGTTGCTGAAAATGCATATTTAGAAGGAACTATGAGAACATTTAGTCCAGAAACTTACGCACATATGAAAAAGAGAATTAAGGAAGTTGTATCTGGGTGTGAAGTTATGTATAATTGTAAAATTGATGCAGAGATAAGAGATTTTTATCCTGCTGTAAATAATGATAAAAAGTTGTATGATGAATTTATAAATATAATAGGTGAAGATAAAATAATAAAGTTAGACCCTTTAATGATATCGGAGGACTTTTCATACTATCAAAAAGAAGTTCCAGGATTATTTTTTATGTTAGGTTCTAGAAATGAAGAAAAAGGATATATAAATGGACTTCATAATATTAATTTCAATTTTGATGAAAAAATTTTCTTAAATGCCTTAGAAATATATATTAAATTATTAAAAGCTAAAAAATCACTAAATTAAAAATTAACCCCTTTGTTTTTTGTATAAATTTTGTCTAGATGATAAAAATACAGAAAAGAAGGGGTGTTTTTATGGAAAAAAATGAATTAAATAAAGAACTTATAGAAAAATGTGAAAGAACTAAAAAAGGAGCTAATAAAAAGAAGCTAAAGCCATTGACAGATAATGATATAATGAAATATGAGATAGCATCAGAACTAGGCTTATTAGATAAGGTTAGTGAACGTGGATGGGCAGGTCTTACTGCAAAAGAAGCAGGCAGAATTGGTGGAATACTTACATCACGAAAAAAACAAAAGAAAAAGATGATGGAGGACAAAAATAAAGAGGATGAATCAGTATAAAGATTTTGCATTCGTATACGATGAACTTATGAATGAAGTTGATTATGACGGATGGGTTGACTATATAGAGAATATAATAAAGAATGAAGATGCACAGGTTAAAAATATATTAGAATTAGCATGTGGAACAGGTAACTTAACAATACCTTTAACTAAGAAGAATTATGATATTGCGGGTATAGATATATCAGAAGAAATGCTTAGTGTAGCTAGAGAAAAAGGTGAAGATGAAGGCGTTGAATTAGTACTACTTCAACAAGATATTGCTGAATTAGATTTTGATATACCAAACCTTGACTGTATTCTATGTGCTTGTGATGGATTTAATTATATAACTTATGATGAAGACTTAGAAAATGTATTTTCTAAGTCATATGAACTATTAAAAGAAAATGGATTATTTATATTTGATATAAGTTCATTTTATAAACTATCAACTGTATTAGGAAATAATATGTACGGTGAAAATAGAGAAGATATAGCCTATATGTGGCAAAATTATTTTGATGAAGAAGAGAACTTAGTTGAAATGGAGTTAGCATTCTTTATAAGAGATGAAGAAGATGAGAGATTTGATAGATTTGAAGAAACTCATTTACAAAGAGCATACAAGGAAGAAGAAATAATAAGCCTACTAAAAAAAGTAGGATTTAATAAAATAAAAACATATGGAGACTTTACTTTTGAAAGTCCTAAAGATGACAGTGAAAGAATATTCTTTGTATGTAAGAAATAATTAGGATTTATCGGAGGAATACGAAATGAAAGATTATGTAATAAGAGCAACTGCAGGAAACGGACAAATTAGAGCCTTCGTAGCAACTACTAGAGACTTAGTTGAAGAAGCAAGAAGTTTACATGATACAACTAAGGTTGCAACTGCAGCATTAGGAAGAACGCTAACAGCAACATCAATGATGGGCTTAATGATGAAAAATGAAAGAGATAAAGTAACAGTTATAATAAAAGGTGGAGGTCCAATAGGAACAATACTTGTTACATCTGATTCAAAAGGGAATGTAAAAGGATACGTTTCAAATCCTTATGTAGAATTTGAAAATTATCCTAATGGGAAATTAAATGTAGCAGGAGCAGTAGGAACTAATGGACATGTTAAGGTAATAAAAGATATAGGCCTTAGAGAACCTTATAATGGTTCTTATCCGCTAGTAAGTGGAGAAATAGCTGATGACTTTACTCATTACTTTGCATTATCTGAGCAAACTCCATCAGTAGTTTCTTTAGGTGTTCTTACAAGAAGTGATGAAGTTGAATATGCAGGTGGATTTATAGTTCAATTAATGCCTGATGCGGAGGAAGAAAATATATCTATATTAGAGAAAAATATATCAAATTTACCATCTATAACAAATATGCTTAAAGAAGGTAAAACTCCAGAAGATATATTAAATATAGTATTAAATGGATTAGATCCAAAAATATTAGATAAATGTGAAGTTAAATTTGAATGTGAGTGTTCAAAAGAAAAAGTTAAAGATGCACTAGTTGCTATAGGTAAAACTGCTTTAACTGAGATAATAGAAGAAGACAAAAAAGCAGAAGTTGGATGTCAATTCTGTAATAGAAAATACAATTACACAGAAGAAGAACTTATAGAAGTTTTACACAATATGTAATTAAATAACTTATTTTAAACCCTTGTGCTATGGTATACTAAACTTGTTGGTAGACCTTAGTATAAGGGTTTATTTTTATACAAAAAAATAAGAGTTAATAAAAGTTGATAGGGGGTTAAAATATGTACATTAAAAACAACTTAGAAATAACTCAATCTCAAAATCTAGTAATAAACTCTCAATTAATTCAATCTCTAAATATATTGCATATGAATAATATAGATTTAGATAAAGAAATAGAAAGAGAGCTTGAAGATAACCCTTTATTAGAAGCTGAAAAAAATAATGATATAAATTGGGAAGAATATATTAAGAGTAATGAAAGAAATAATATAATTAATCATAAAGAAAGGGAATTTAATGATAATGAGCTAAATTTAGAAAATGTTATTAAAAGTCCCAATAATATTTATGATGATCTACATCTTCAGCTTAATTTACATAAAGTAAGTCATTTAGAAAAAAAAATTTGTGAATATATAATTGATAGTTTAGATAAAGATGGATATTTAAATATTAGTGATGAAGAAATAATAAGTGAATTTAATATAAACAATGAAGTATATAATAAATGTTTAGAAATAATACAAGGATTTGATCCAAGTGGAGTAGGAGCAAGATCTGTGAAAGAGTGTCTAATAATTCAATTAAAAAATATGGGAATACTTAATTCACTATTAAAAAATATCATACTAAATGATTTAGAACTGATTGCTTCTAGTAAGTACAAAGAATTATGTAAAAAATATGATATATCGAAAGGAGAATTTAAAGAAATATTTAATATAATAAAAGGTTTGAGTGTAAAGCCATATGATAATTACTCTAATAAAGGTGATGAAATATTATATATAAAGCCTGATGTTGTAGTAGAAAAAATAGAAAATGAGTTTTTAGTCTATTTAAATCAAAGTAGTTCATATCAATTGAATATAAATAACTTTTATAAAGATATACTTAAAAATTCTAACTCTGATAAGGAAACCCAAAAATATATTAAAGAAAAATTAAATTCAGCTTTAAGTCTAATTAATAATATTGAGAATAGAAAAAATACTATACTTAAAATTGCAGAATGTATAGTAAACAATCAAAAAGACTTTTTAAATAAAGGTATTGAATTTATAAAACCTATGACTATGAAATTTATAGCAAACGAATTAGATATTAATGAGTCTACAATAAGTAGGGGTGTAAATGGAAAATATATATTAACTCCATATGGAACTTTTGAATTAAGATACTTTTTTAGCAGTTCTATAAATATAGATGGAAGTGAGTCTATGTCTAGTATAAGCATAAAAAAGATAATAAGGGATAAAATAAGCGAAGAAAATAAGGACAAGCCTTTAAGTGATGATAAATTGGCAAAAATATTAAATGAAGAAGGTATAAATATAGCTCGAAGAACTGTAGCCAAATATAGAGAAGAGCTAGGTATATTATCCTCAAGTAAACGAAAAAGGTTATAATTAGAAAAAATAAAAAAAATTATACTAAAACTATTGAAATAAATTGGGATATGATTTAAAATTAAATTATCTTGTGGGACTAAAATTGAATGTAGGGACAATTAATGTCCCGTTAAATTACACCAAGGAGTCATAAAATGAAAGACTTAATTAAACTTCAAAAAAAAATAATTCCCCAAGTAGTGGAGCTTATGGAAAGAAGATACTCTATTCTTAGACAGATTTCCTTAAGTCAACCAGTAGGAAGAAGAACCTTATCGAATATATTAGATATAAGTGAAAGAATTATAAGATCTGAAACAGAGTCATTAAAGGAACAAGGACTTATAAGTGTTGCAGGTTCAGGCATGAATATTACTTTAGAAGGTGAAGAACTTCTAGAAGATCTAAAAGATGCTATGAATGATATAATGGGACTTTCAAGATTACAAGATAAGGTAAAAGAAAAGCTAGGTATAAAAAAGGTTTTATTAGTACCAGGTAGCTTTGATAACAACGAAAGTATTTTACATGACATAGTAAAATGTGGAGCTGAGTATTTTCTTCAAGTATTAAAACCAGAAGATGTAGTTTCTATAACTGGTGGAAGTACAATGTTAGAGTTTTCTAAAGCTTTAAAAACAGAAAAGAAATATACTGATGTTACGGTAGTACCAGCTAGAGGTAGTATGGGAAAAATCGTAGAAACTCAAACAAGTAATATAGTTTCAAACATAAGTAAGAAGTTAGATTCACATTATAAATTATTAAATATACCAGATGAATTAAGTGAAGAAGCGAAGAAAAGCTTAACACAAGAGCCAGAAATAAAAACAACATTAGATTATATAGAAAAAACTAATATATTAGTTTTTGGTATTGGTAGAGCTGATGAGATGGCAAGAAGAAGAAAAATACCAGATGAACAAGTTGAAGAAATTATATCAAAAGGAGCTGTATGTGAAGCCTTTGGTTATTACTTCAATAAAGATGGTGATATAGTATATAAGTTGAATACTGTGGGTATAGACTTAAATACTGTAAATAATGTAAGAGAAACAATTGCCATATTTGGAGGTTCAAGAAAAGTAGAAGCTTGTATAGCAATATCAAAGGTAGATAAAAATATCGTCCTTGTAACAGATGAAGACAGTGCATATAAGATTCTAGATACAAATTAGTTAACCACTAGCTAAGCTAGTAAAAATATATTATAAATATACATACACTTAGGAGGTAGCACGATGGTTAAAGTAGCTATAAATGGATTTGGGAGAATAGGAAGACTTGCATTAAGAAAATTAATGGAACAAACTGATAAGTTTGATGTTGTTGCAATAAACGACTTAACAGATGCTAAAACTTTAGCACACTTATTCAAGTATGATACTGCTCAAGGTAGATTCAATGGTGAAATAGAAGTTAAAGACGGAGCTTTCGTTGTTAACGGAAAAGAAATAAAAGTAACTGCTGAAAGAAATCCTGCAGACTTACCATGGAAAGAATTAAATGTTGATATAGTATTAGAGTGTACTGGATTCTTCACTTCTCAAGAGAAGGCTGGTCTTCACTTAGAAGCTGGAGCTAAGAAAGTTGTTGTTTCTGCACCAGCAACAGGGGATATAAAAACTGTAGTTTACAATGTAAACCACGATATATTAGATGGAAGCGAAACTGTTATATCAGGAGCTTCTTGTACAACTAACTGTTTAGCACCAATGGCTAAAACTTTAAATGATGCTTTTGGATTACAAAAAGGTTTCATGACAACTATACATGCTTACACTAATGACCAAAATACTTTAGATGGTCCTCACGCTAAAGGTGATTTAAGAAGAGCTAGAGCTGCTGCTGCTAACATAGTTCCTAACACTACAGGAGCTGCAAAAGCTATAGGTTTAGTTATACCAGAATTAAAAGGTAAATTAGACGGAGCTGCTCAAAGAGTTCCAGTTGTAACTGGATCAATAACAGAGTTAATATGTACATTAGATAAAAATGTAACTGTAGAAGAAATAAATGCTGCTATGAAAGCTGCTTCAAATGAATCTTTCGGATACACTGAAGAGCCATTAGTATCTTCTGATATAGTTGGAATAAGCTACGGATCATTATTCGATGCTACTCAAACAAAAGTTATGGAAGTAAACGGAGAACAATTAGTTAAAGTTGTTTCTTGGTATGACAATGAAATGTCTTATACTTCTCAATTAATAAGAACATTAGGATACTTTGCTAACTTAGCTAAGTAATTTTAAACAAGGTCCGGGTTTGTAGTTTTATACTACGGGCTCTGGACTTTTTTTCTAAAAAATTGTACCTAAGAGTATGAATTTATTGTATACGATATAAAGGGAATATATATATAATTCGGTGTTAGAAGGAGAATACATAATGTCAATGCTTAATAAAAAAAGTATAGAAGATATAAACGTGAACGGAAAAAGAGTATTAGTAAGATGTGACTTCAACGTACCTTTAAAGGATGGAGTTATAACTGATGAAAATAGATTAAACGGAGCATTACCAACTATAAAGTATTTAATAGAAAATGGAGCTAAAGTAATACTTTGCTCTCACTTAGGAAAACCAAAAGGTGAAGCTAAGCCAGAATTATCTTTAGCACCAGTTGCAAAAAGATTATCTGAAATGTTAGGTAAAGAAGTAGTATTTGCTGCTGATGCTAATGTTGTAGGAGAAAATGCTAAAGCTGATGTAGAAAAAATGCAAAATGGTGATGTAGTATTACTTGAAAACACTAGATACAGAAAAGAAGAAACTAAAAATGAAGAAAATTACTCTAAAGAATTAGCTTCTTTAGCTGAAATATTTGTAAATGATGCATTTGGTACTGCTCATAGAGCTCACTGCTCAACAGTAGGTGCTGGAGAATTCTTAGAAGAAAGAGTTTGTGGATATTTAATCCAAAAAGAATTAAAATTCTTAGGTGAAGCTGTTGCAAACCCTGTTAGACCTTTCACTGCAATATTAGGTGGAGCTAAAGTTTCTGATAAGATAGCTGTTATAGAACAATTATTAGAAAAAGTTGATAACATAATAATAGGTGGAGGAATGTCTTATACATTCTTAAAAGCTTTAGGATATGAAATAGGAACTTCTTTAGTCGAAGAAGATAGAGTTGAATATGCTAAAGAAATGATGGCTAAGGCTGAAGCTAAAGGTGTTAAATTCTTACTACCAATAGATAATGCAGTAGCTGATAAGTTTGCTGATGTTGAGCCAGTTATAACTGAAGGAGCTGACATACCAGAAGGATTCATGGGACTTGATATAGGACCAAAAACAATAGAATTATATGTAAATACTGTAAATGAATCTAAGACAATAGTATGGAATGGACCAATGGGAGTATTTGAGTTTGAAAACTTCAACAAAGGTACATTAGCAGTAGCTAAAGCTATGGCAGCCTTAACTGATGCTACTACAGTAATCGGTGGTGGAGATTCTGCTGCAGCTGTTAACCAATTAGGATTCGGAGATAAAATGACTCACGTTTCTACTGGTGGAGGAGCATCATTAGAGTTCTTAGAAGGTAAAGAATTACCAGGGATAGTAGCTTTAGATAACAAATAATATAGAAATTAACAATAGAGTATAGTACTCAATTTTAAAATATAAATAAGTTACCACAGCAGTTTTATGAAAATAAAACTACCTTAAATATTATCAAGATTAAACTTAAGGAAAATCCAATTAGGGAATGGATTTTCCTTAAAGTTTAGTCAAATGTGGAGGAATTGAAAATGAGAAAGCCTATAATAGCAGGAAACTGGAAGATGAATAAAACAATAGCAGAAGCTGTTGCTTTTGTTAATGATGTTAAAGATAGAGTAAACAATGGAAATGTAGAAGCAGTAATATGTGCACCTTTCTTAGCTTTAAAAGATTTAAAAGAAGTTACTAAAGGAACTAATATAAAAGTTGGAGCTCAAAATATGCACTTTGAAGAAAGTGGAGCTTTTACAGGTGAAGTTGCACCATCAATGCTAAAAGAGATAGGTGTAGACTATGTAGTTATAGGGCACTCAGAAAGAAGAGAATACTTCAATGAAACTGATGAAACTGTAAATAAAAAAGTTTTAAAAGCTTTAGAGCATGGTATACTTCCAATACTTTGTTGTGGAGAAACTCTAGAACAAAGAGAAGCTGGTGAAACTAAAGCAGTTTGTAAAGTTCAAGTTGAAAAAGCTTTAGAAAATGTAGCTAAAGAAGACTTATCTAAAGTTGTTATAGCGTATGAACCAATATGGGCAATAGGAACTGGTAAAACAGCTACTGCTGAAGATGCTAACGATGTTATATCTTATATAAGAGAAGTAGTAAAAGGTTTATATGGTGATTTAGCTAATGAAGTTAGAATACAATATGGTGGAAGTGTTAAACCTGCAAACGTTGCAGAAATAATGGCACAAAGTGATATAGATGGAGCTTTAGTTGGTGGTGCTAGCTTAGCTGCTGACGATTATGTAAAGCTTGTAAATTTCTAAGGAGTGAAATAATTATGAAAAAACCAGTTGCTTTAATCATAATGGATGGTTACGGATATACTAGTGAAACTAAAGGGAACGCTGTAGCTGCTGCTAAGACTCCTAACTTAGATAGAATATCTAATGAATATTCAAGCACAACAATAAATGCTAGTGGACTAGATGTTGGTTTACCTAATGGACAAATGGGTAATTCAGAAGTTGGACACACAAACATAGGTGCAGGAAGAATAGTATACCAAGACTTAACTAGAATAACGAAAGCAATAGAAGATGGCGAATTCTTTGAAAATGAAGTATTATGCCAAGCTATGGAAAATGCTAAAGATAAAGCACTTCACTTAATGGGATTATTATCTGATGGTGGAGTACATTCACATATAGATCATCTAAAAGCTTTAATAAAAATGGCTAAGAAAAATGGTGTAGAAAAAGTATATGTTCATGCATTTACAGATGGTAGAGACACAGATCCTCAAAGTGCAATAACATATGTAAAAGAAATACAAGATGTTATGGATGAAGTAGGTGTAGGTGAATTTGCTTCTGTAAGTGGTAGATACTATGCAATGGATAGAGATAAAAGATGGGAAAGAGTTGAGCTTGCATATAATGCAATGGTAGAAGGTAAAGGTGAAACTGCAAATTCTGCTACTGAAGCTATACAAAATTCTTATGATGATGGTAAAAATGATGAATTCGTCTTACCAACAGTTATAGTTAAGGATAATACTCCTGTTGGAACTATAAAAGAAGGAGATTCTATAGTATTCTTCAACTTTAGACCAGATAGAGCTAGACAAATAACAAGAAGTTTAGTTTGTGATGAATTTGTAGGTTTTGAAAGACCTTGTATGAAGACTTTCTTTGTATGCTTAACTGAATATGATATAACTATTAAAAATGTTCATATAGCATTTGGACCTCAATCATTAAGCAATACTTTAGGAGAATTTTTAGCTAAAAATAACAAAACTCAATTAAGAGCTGCTGAAACAGAGAAGTATGCTCACGTTACATTCTTCTTTAATGGTGGGGTTGAAGAACCAAACCAAGGTGAAGAAAGATTATTAATACCATCTCCAAAAGTTGCAACTTATGACTTACAACCAGAAATGTCTGCTAATGAGTTATTAGAAAAAGTTGAAGCTAGAATAGATGAAGATAAATTTGATTTTATAGTTGTTAACTTTGCAAATCCTGATATGGTTGGTCATACAGGAAATATTGAAGCTGCAATAAAAGCAGTTGAAACAGTTGATAGCTGTGTAGGAAAACTAATTGATAAAATAATTGAAAAAGGTGGTAGTGCAATAATAACTGCTGACCACGGAAATGCAGAATTAATGGAAGATATAGAAACTGGAAAAACAATAACAGCTCACTCTACTAATCCAGTACCATTTATAGTTGCAGGTGAAGAATTTAAAAATTCCACATTACTAGATGATGGTAGATTATCTGATATAGCACCAACAGTATTAGATATGATGCATTTAGAACAACCAGAAGAGATGACTGGTCATTCATTAATAAAAAAATGATTATAAAAATGATTATTTGAGATAAATTTATTATATTTGAAAATTATAAAATACACGATATATTATTTTATTACCAAATTTAAAAATTTAAATAAAATTTGCCCATCAACAAATTTATATTTTTATATAAAGAAGGAATTAAATTAATATATTGTGTAGATATTAATTATTATATTATGAAAATTGAAGGGAGATAGAAATATGTCAGTTATAGAAGCTGTATACGCTAGAGAAGTATTAGATTCAAGAGGGAATCCAACTGTTGAGGTTGAAGTAACATTACAAAGCGGAACTATGGGGAGAGCAATAGTACCATCAGGAGCATCTACAGGAGCTTTCGAAGCGGTAGAATTAAGAGATGGAGATAAAGGAAGATACATCGGTAAAGGTGTAGAAAAAGCTGTTAACAATGTAAATGAAATAATAGCACCAGAATTAGAAGGAATGGACTGCTTTGACCAACCAGGAATAGATGCAGTTATGATAGAATTAGACGGAACTCACAACAAGGGTAAATTAGGAGCTAATGCTATACTTGGAGTTTCTATGGCTGTAGCAAGAGCTGCTGCTGAAGAATTAGGATTACCATTATTC